>JAAVAA010000040.1 GCA_014804285.1 Lachnospiraceae bacterium
CCATTGGTGAAGAGTGGATGGAAAACGGGCAGGATGTATTGGTGGTTTATGATGATTTAAGTAAGCATGCTGCTGCATATCGTACACTCTCGTTGCTGCTTAAGCGTCCNCCCGGACGTGANGCNTATCCGGGTGATGTATTTTATCTTCATTCCAGACTNCTTGAACGTGCAGCCAGAATGAGTGAAGAGTACGGCGGAGGTTCGCTGACAGCNCTTCCGATCATCGAGACACAGGCAGGTGATGTATCTGCATACATTCCTACTAATGTTATTTCCATCACCGANGGNCAGATNTATCTGGAAACAGAAATGTTCAATTCTGGTTTCCGNCCTGCCGTAAACGCAGGTTTGTCTGTATCCCGTGTAGGTGGTGCGGCACAGATCAAGGCGATGAAGAAAATCGCAGCACCTATCCGTGTGGAGCTTGCACAGTACAGAGAGCTGGCAGCTTTCTCCCAGTTTGGTTCCGAACTGGATGCGGATACAAAGGAAAAGCTTGCACAGGGTGAAAGAATCAAGGAAATCTTAAAACAGCCTCAGTACCAGCCTATGCCGGTGCAGTATCAGGTAATTATCATCTATGCGGCGACTAACAAGTATTTACTTGACGTTCCTACAGAGGATATTACCCGTTTTGAGAAGGAATTGTTTGAATATTTGGATACTAAGTATCCGCAGGTTGCTTCCAGCATTGCAGAGGAAAANGTGATTTCCGAATCTGTAGAGGAAACCTTAAAGAAGGCAATCACAGAGTTTAAAGCGATGTTTTTGAAATAAGGAAAGGATAGGGTAGTGTTATGGCCTCAATGAGAGACATAAAAAGGCGCAAAGGCAGTATACAGAGCACTCAACAGATTACCAAAGCCATGAAGCTTGTCTCTACGGTAAAGCTCCAGAGAGCCAAGCAGAATGCCGAAAAGTCACAGTCCTATTTCCACTACATGTTTGATACGATAAACTCTATTTTAAGCAAAACCGGAAATCTGGATCATAAATATTTAAANGCCGGAGAAACCGGGAAAAAGGCTGTGATTGTCATTACATCAAACCGCGGTCTGGCAGGAGGATATAATTCGAATG
Source organism: Lachnospiraceae bacterium (assembly GCA_014804285.1). Taxonomy (GTDB): domain Bacteria; phylum Bacillota; class Clostridia; order Lachnospirales; family Lachnospiraceae; genus Suilimivivens. The sequence continues at coordinate 1,083 of JAAVAA010000040.1, forward strand.
TGATCAAGCTCATCACGAGAGGAGAGCTTGCAGACGAGGATCTGATGATCTATGCAATCGGAAAGAAGGGCAGAGAGGCANTGCAGAGAAAGTACGAGATCAANGCGGATTATTCCGATGTGATCGAGGAACCTGTTTATGCAGATGCCATGGTGATCTGTAAAGAAGTTTTAGATGCTTTTGCAAAGGGTGAGATCAGCGAAATCTATCTTGCTTATACCGGTTTCAAAAATACGGTGGTTCATGTTCCCACACTTTTAAAGCTTTTGCCGGTGGAGATTGGAGAACAGGAAAGCATTACCTCAGAGGCNGCGGAAGAGAATGCCGGAGATGAGAAAGCNCTGATGAACTTTGAGCCGGATGATGAAGAAGCACTNAATATGCTGATTCCCAAATATATAACAAGTCTGATTTATGGTGCAATGATCGAAGCGGTAGCAAGTGAGAACGGCGCCAGAATGCAGGCAATGGATTCTGCGACCAGCAATGCAGAGGAAATGATCGATCATTTGACCCTGCTTTATAACAGGGCACGTCANGGCTCCATTACACAGGAGCTGACAGAGATCATTGCCGGAGCAAATGCGATNTCGTAGGNGCGANGCACGANNTTNCGAGTCTCAATCTGANANGTTGCGGAATGAAATAGCGAATTTAGATAAAATATAAACCCGGAATCCNCCGGGTTGGAATGGAGGAGAAATGGCAGATGTAAATACGAGCGGAAANCTCTGCTCGGGTAANATTACACAGATTATCAGTGCCGTTCTGGATATTAANTTTACAGATGGCAGGCTGCCGGAAATCAATGAAGCAATTAAGATTCCTTTAAAAGACGGCGGTCAGCTTACNGTTGAGGTTGCGCAGCATCTGGGTGATGATACGGTCAGATGTATTGCCATGGGATCAACGGATGGACTGGTAAGAGGNATGGAAGCAATTGCAACAGGCGCACCGATNAGTGTTCCTGTTGGTGAGAATACGTTAGGACGTATGTTTAACGTACTGGGTGAACCCATTGATAANAAACCGGCACCGGAAGGGGTAAGTCTTGAGCCTATCCACAGGCCNGCACCNGAATTNGTGGANCAGTCAACACAGCAGGANCTNCTNGANACNGGTATNAAGGTNGTNGACCTTCTNTGNCCTTANCAGAANGGNGGAAAGATNGGNCTTTTCGGAGGNGCAGGTGTTGGTAAGACCGTATTGATNCAGGAGNTGATCCGTAATATTGCAACGGAGCACGGCGGCTATTCAGTATTTACGGGTGTTGGAGAGAGAACGAGAGAAGGAAATGACCTTTACCACGAAATGATCGAGTCAGGAGTTATTGATAAGACCACCATGGTNTTCGGNCAGATGAATGAGCCCCCCGGAGCNAGAATGAGGGTTGGTCTTTCAGGNCTTACNATGGCAGAGTATTTCCGTGATAAGGGCGGAAAGGATGTNCTTCTGTTCATCGATAATATTTTCCGTTTCACACAGGCAGGTTCTGAGGTGTCCGCACTTCTTGGACGTATGCCTTCGGCAGTAGGTTATCAGCCTACGCTGCAGACNGAGATGGGCGCTCTTCAGGAGCGTATCACNTCCACCAAGAATGGTTCCATCACNTCGGTACAGGCAGTATATGTGCCTGCGGATGACTTGACGGACCCTGCACCGGCNACTACGTTTGCCCANNTGGATGCAACCACGGTTCTTTCCAGATCCATTGTTGAGCTGGGAATTTATCCGGCNGTAGATCCTCTTGAGTCCACTTCGAGAATNTTGGATCCCAGAATTTTGGGTGAGGAGCATTATCAGACAGCCAGAGGAGTTCAGGAGATTCTCCAGAGATATAAAGAGCTGCAGGATATCATTGCAATTTTGGGTATGGACGAATTGTCAGAGGGTGATAAGCTGGTAGTTTCCCGTGCGAGAAAGGTTCAAAGATTCTTATCCCAGCCGTTCTTCGTGGCAGGACAGTTTACCGGTCTGGAAGGTAAATATGTTCCGATCAGCGAGACAATCCGTGGATTTAAGGAGATTCTGGAAGGTAAGCATGATGATATTCCCGAAAGCTATTTCCTTAACGCAGGAAGTATTGACGATGTACTTGCCCGTGTAAAATAGTGATGGAGGGTGCAGATGGCAGAGAATAATTTATTTACACTGAAGATCATTACCCCTGACCGGGTTTTTTACGAAAATCAGGTTTCCATGGTGGAATTTAATACCACAGAGGGTGAGATCGGTGTATACAAAAGACATGTGCCCACCACCGTAATTATCAGCCCCGGTATTCTGACGATCACAGAGGCGGAAGAAACCAAGGAGGCGGCGCTTCATGCAGGATTTGCAGAGATCCTTCAGGATGAAGTGATCGTCATGGCTGAGATTATTGAGTGGCCCCATGAAATTGATTTAGGCAGAGCGGAAGCGGCCAGAACGCGGGCGCAGGAGCGGCTGAGCTCCAAAACGCCGGAGACAGATCTGCTTCGGGCGGAAACGGCATTACAAAGAGCCCTTGCCCGTATTCACGTAATTGATAAATAACAGGAAAGAGGTATGTATGCAAATATGTACCTCTTTATTCATGTTTCATGTAAAATGGTATATCTAGCATGGTTATATCAGGAATACCAGATGAAAGGTCAGAGAAAAGGGAGAAATAAGGTGAACATAGAACAGGCGAAAAAAATCGGAAAGGATCTTATTGATAATATCAGTAAAGTCATAGTGGGAAAGGAAGATGTTATAGAGCTTTTGCTCTGTGCTTTTCTGGCGGACGGTCATGTACTCCTTCAGGATGTGCCGGGAACAGGAAAAACAAAGCTTGCAAGATCTCTGGCAGCTTCTTTTGAGGGGAAATTTGCGCGAATACAGTTCACACCGGATCTGCTTCCGGGAGATGTGACCGGCATGAATGTTTATAACCGTAAGGCAGGAGAATTTGAGCTTCGCAAAGGACCGGTGTTTACCAATATACTGTTGGCGGATGAGATNAACCGGGCGACACCCAGAACACAGTCGGGGCTTCTGGAGTGTATGGAAGAGAGNCAGGTCACNATTGACGGTGANAGNCTTAAGCTGAGNACTCCCTTTTTTGTTATAGCGACTCAGAANCCCGTTGAAAGCGCAGGAACNTTNCCACTTCCGGAGGCTCAGCTTGACCGCTTTATGCTGAAGCTTTCTCTGGGACTGCCGGACAGNGAACAAGAGCTTGCCATTATGGAGCGGTTNATGAAGGAGGATCCCATTGAAACCTTAAANCCNGTTNTGAATCCNGTGCAGCTTTCTGAGATGAGAGAGGCAGTAAAGNAGGTTTATGTCCANCCGGAACTGGAAAAATATATGATNGAGATNGTAGCAGCCACAAGAGAAAAGAANCAGGTGATCATGGGAGTAAGTNCCCGGGGAACNCTGGCTCTTTTGGGNGCNGTGAGAGCATATGCGGTTCTTATGGGAAGAACCTACTGTATACCGGATGATGTGAAGAGACTGGCGGTTCCCGTGCTGGCCCATCGGTTAAAGCTCAGNTACGGATATCAGACTGATCAGGAAGCNCAGGAGCTGATTTGTGAAATATTAAATGAGACGGNTGTTCCGTCAGAAAGCTTTTCCATGTGACAGGAAGGTGAAAAAATGGTCATCCTTTTTACAATGCTGATGGGAGGAATTCTTTTTTTCCTACAGAGAATCTTATATGCGCGATGGTGGAGCCGGGGAGTGGAGGTTAAGCTTTCCTTTGANAAGGAGATGGTGTGTGCNGGTGAACAGGTCAATCTTTTGGAGATGGTGGAAAATAAGAAAGGGCTGCCCTTATCCTCTCTGAAAGTTAAGTTTCAGTGCTCCAGNTATCTGGAATTTTCTGACGGTCAGAACGGTAATGTTACGGATAAATATTATCGNAATGACCTTTTTTCGGTAATGCCGTATCAAAGAATTACCAGAACCCACAAGATCAACTGTCCGAGAAGGGGATATTATGGAATTGACGGAATCAATCTGGTAGGGGCNGATCTCTTTTTTTCTGAGGAAATGATGGCAGACCGGACAAGTAATGCTATTGTACATGTGATTCCGAAAGTATTGGAGACAAAAGCGGCAGATCCGGCATTTCGGAAAATCAACGGAGAAATTGCCGCAAAAAGATATGAACTGGAAGATCCCTTTACCTTTCGTGGAATTAGGGAGTATACCCCCGGTGATGAGATGAAACGGATCANCTGGAAAGCCACTGCGAAAACGGATGAACTAAAAGTGAGGGAAAGAGANCATACGGCAGTGAGTAANGTAAGGATTTTTATGAATCTGGAGGATCATAGCATTTTGCGAAGACAGGAGCTTTTGGAGATGAGCATCAGTCTCTGCGCCGGACTTTGCGAAGAGCTGCTCAGAGGAGGGATTCGGATCAGCATTTTTGCCAATGCGCCGGANTGNCTTACCGGACAANTNCTTTCCATGGAAGAACTGACNCATCCGGCATGTATGGAGATGATCAACAAGGCATTTGCAAGACTTAATACAGAGGAAGGAACNGTAAAGTTCGGAAACTGCATGAGGGAAAGAATGTATGAAGACCATTCTCTTTATACCATTTTCATTTCGCCGGATCAGCATGAGGATTTTGTTGAAGAGATTGTAAATTATCGTGAGGAAGCGGGGGATGATTTTGTATGGATCTGTCCGGTAAAAAAGATTGTTAGGGAGAAGAACATTCAGGNGAANAGNGGNGGAAAAATTCCGGAACACAGGATTATTTTGGTGGAGGAGCCTTCATGAACCGAAAGCTGGAAATTGCNAANAATNTGTTGNCNGAAATTTTAAATTATCTCATCGTTTTTGCGGTGGGAACGATATTTTTGACGGATTTTGCCAAAACGGCGGCAAATAAGGCGGAGCAATTTGCGATTGTGTTATTGCCGGTGGCCTTTTACGTGATAAGAGAAAAATTCCGTAAATTCTTTCTCTTTCTTTTTGCACATGCGCTTCCCTGCGCGTTTGTATTATTTTTTTATGAGGGAGGTATTTTCCAGAAAATATGGCTGTTTCTGGCTGTCTTTTTTCTGGCAGTATCAAGCTTTGGGAAAAAAATGCAGGGCGGAAGGATGGGAATGGAAGCGGTTTTTCCGCCGGTATTTGGGGCGGTCATATGGGTTTTGTATCTGATCGATCAAAGACAGGGAGAAGGAGCATGTGCAGAATTACTTTGTTATACAGCGGCAGGATTTACGACCGGATATTTTCTGTACTATTTCTTGCGACAGTTTCTTCATTATATAGAAATTAACAATCGTACTACAGAAAATATTCCGGTAAATCATGTTTTTCGTTCTTCTGCACTTTTGGCGGGAGGATTTGCGTTAGCAGCAGGAACCGTTATGCTTTTATGCGGGGACAGAGAATGGATGAATCGCGTAGGAGAGGCTATACACAGAGCTATCATTGGTTTTCTTACTTTTTTGCTTTCGTTGTTTATGAAAGGAGAGATGGAGGAAAGCGTAATTTCCCCAAGTTATGNGGCNCCGGGAGCNATGCCCTGGGACGCAGGCGAAGCNGTCGANCCGCCGCTTATTNTGAAGATTCTTGAGATGATGCTGGGAGTANTGGCGCTGGGAGCGGCTGCCGTGNTCATTGTTATGACGGTTTTGGGCATTGTAAGGCTGATAAGGGAGAGATTTGCCCAAAGGATGAAGCTGCGNCTTTTNGAAGATGAGNCACATACCGATCAGATNGAAAAGATTAAAAGAAANAAAAAAAGCAGCAGAACAGGAAATGACNNTGNCCTGNTTNANCGTGNAAAAAGAGNATTGTCACCGGAAGAACGGATACGGCGTATTTACCGGCGGACTATGGAAAAGAGGNTGGCCTCTTTGGATGAGAAAAGCAGGGAATCATTTCCAATGTCGGGAACTCCGAGAGAGTGGTGCCTGAAATTATTTGGGGAACAGAAAAGCGAGGCTCTTGCATTTGCCGGTTTGTATGAAAAAGCGCGCTATGGATCAGGGATGTGTGACGGAGAAGATGTAAAAAAAGCAAGAAAGCTGGCGGAGGTATTTCACGGATAAGAGCGGAAGCGCATATGATAGCAGTAAAGACAGAAGGAAGTTATTACTATGTATGAACGTAAAATTCTGCCCTTTTATATGACTTATCCGCTTCCCATGTATTATCAGGAGGAAGATTCCATTATCCGGGATCTGGAGTATCTTCAGCAGATGTATCCCGCAGAAGCCAAAAGATATCAGAAGGTCATTGCGGGGATTTTGGATAGGCTGGACTATGAGGGAAGCATGATCTATGATGAATATCCTGACAAGTGGCAGCTTTATAAGCTTTCAAAGGACATTCTCGANAGAATTAAAAGGGAAGAGGAAAAGGATAACCCNGAAACGGAAGTGCCGCCGGAAAAATGGGAATGGATGGGCGATCTGGTGCAGATTCTTTTATTTTATGAGATCTATAAGAGAAGACATAATTCCAGAAGGGGAATTCTCAGGTTCTGATTCATAAAGTTTTAGTTGTGGTTTTGCAGGTAAATAAGTAAAATATAGTCATGACGCAAAGTTATGGCTATATTTGTGTTTGACAAAACAGTGCTGAAAGCGTACTGTNTTTGAACAGNAAGAAGAAAAGGATACGTTTANTTTATGGAAGAATTAAATAGCAGNCTTTCNGATTTTTTGTCGGACAGGCTGTATCAGATTATTATCAGTAATCCCCGGAACAGNGAGCAGGCTTCAAAGGTGAAAGTNCGCCCCGTTCTGNTAAAAGGAAAAATAAATTTTCAGGAAACTATCACAAGAGGNACCCAGGTATTTCACGAAAACTTCNGTAAAGAGGAAATGCAGGAGCGCATTATNCATTATATNCAGGAGGAGTTNCGNCAGTTGGAAGCCATGAGTNTGGANGGCANGCTGACNGCGCTGGTNAGCAAAAANGGCANNATCACCGTNAAATGCAGCAGGCAGAGTGAAGNTNCAAAGNTNTTACCGGATATGTCGCATAATCGGACAAAANAGTATCTNTTGCAGGANGGGACNCCGGTTCCTTTTCTGGTGGATCTGGGTGTNCAGACCAGAGANGGTATGATTGTGCGCTCCCGTTATGACAAATTTAAACAGATTAACCGATATCTGGAATTTGTTGAAGATATTNTGCCNACACTGGATAAGGAGGAGACNGTTCACATCATTGATTTTGGATGTGGAAAGTCCTATCTGACATTTGCNCTGTATTANTATCTTCATGAGCTGAANGGAATAGATACCATGATTACCGGNCTGGATCTGAAAGCGGATGTGATCGNAAAATGCAACCGTCTGGCAAAGAGCTATGGTTANGAAAAGCTCCATTTTTACCAGGGGGATATCCGAACCTTTGAAGGAGTAGATCAAGTAGATATGGTGGTTTCTCTCCATGCCTGTGACACGGCCACAGATTATGCAATTAAGAAAGCATTGGACTGGAACGCGAAGGTTTTGTTTGCGGTTCCCTGCTGTCAGCATGAGGTAAACAGACAGATCGACAGTGAGCTGCTATTGCCGGTTTTGAAATACGGATTATTAAAAGAACGGCTTTCTGCCATTTTGACGGATGCCGTGAGGGCTAATCTGTTGGAAGAAGCAGGATATGACACCCAGGTACTGGAATTTATTGATATGGAGCATACACCGAAGAATATACTGATAAGAGCAGTTAAGAAGGAAAGCCCTTCTCCCGGGAGAACATCAATTGAGAAACTGACAGAGGCCGTGGAGGTAAAGACCACGCTTCAAAAGCTGTTTGAGAATGAGGACAGGAATTTAAAATGAAGAAAATGAGAAAAACGTTAATAAAGGGAGCCGTTGTTGTTATCGTATTCTTTTCGGCTCTGTTTTTAATAAGTAATTTTATGAATAAGGGAAACGCCGATATGACCACAGAAATGGAGGCGGCTTCTTTTCCTGTGATTGCTATGAACTATGGNGGATTCCGCATTAATGTGCTGCANGGGTATCAGGAGGCNATGGAGGTNAGNCAGATGNGGGAGAGNCTCACCCCTCTTGTTTCGGGNCGGAAGGTNAATTTAGATATTGATACNTATGGAACCCGGGTAGACGGAATACGCTTTGAGGTCAGGAGCGTAGATGGNAGCAGATTGATAGAGGATACGACAATTGAGGAATATGAACAATCAGAAGATCAGGTCAAGGTCTCCTTTGGAATCAAGGACTTGATTGAAAACAACCGGGAATATCTGTTGGTGCTGATTCTTACCGTAAGAGGAGGAGAGCAGATCCGGTATTACACCAGAATTATCAATCCGGAAGAATATTATGTGGCGGACAAATTAGANTATATCATGGATTTTTCNNCCAAAACCTTTGATAAAGANGCAGCAAAGGAATTGACGAAGTATCTGGAATCNAATNCGGAGGGAGATAATACCACCTTNGGACGGGTGACCATCCACAGCAGCTTTCAGCAGGTGACATGGGGNGANCTGGATGTTAAGAGGGTGACCGGGACAGAGATCACGATCAAGGATCTGGGACCGGAGACCGGTAATTTTGTCATGGAATATTACGTATCCATGCCTTATGGAGGAGAGACCTGTTATTACCGGGTCAAAGAGTATTANCGNATCCGTTATACCGAGGANCGNATTTANNTNNTGGATTATGAGCGCACCATGAACCAGATTTTTGATGAGAAAGGGAAAGCTTATGCCAATAATAAGATTATGCTGGGAATTACCGGAGAGGATACGCCTCTTAAGGAGAGCGACGGCGGAAATGTCATATCCTTTGTGACAGGNAATCGCCTTTACAGTTACAATCTTACGGACAATAAGCTGGCGCTTTTGTTTGGATTTTANGATGAGGAAAATATGGACTCCAGAACTCTTTATGACGGTCATNAGATTAAGATCCTGAATATAGATGAAGGAGGAAATGTNATTTTCTTAGTGTATGGTTATATGAACCGGGGCAGGCACGAAGGNCAGGTAGGNATATCCGTTTCTTTTTATGACAGCAGTGTAAACACGGTGGAGGAGATGATCTATATTCCTTGCACACAACCNCAGTCNATTCTGATGGAAGAGGTGGATCAGCTTGCTTATATCAATAAGAACGGGAAGCTGTATCTGATGTGGGAAAANCGGATGTACGGTATTGATATTGTGAACCGAAGCAGTGAGATCATGGTAGAAGACCTGACAGAGGAAAACTATAAGGTATCCGACAGCAANCGTATGGTAGTATGGCAGAAAATGGATGAGAGGCAAAAGAGCAGAGAGCTGGTGCTGATGAATCTGGTCTCCGGCAGTCAGAAGACCATCCGCGCAGGAAGNGGTGAGNGGATCATTCCNATTGGGTTTATGGAGGAGGATTTGATCTATGGCATTGCGAGGGAAGGAGATATTCAGGAGGATTATACCGGAAATTTGATTATTCCCATGTATGTGATCCGCATTGAGAATGAAACGGTCGGTGTGCTGAAGGAGTATAAACAGGAAAATATTTATGTGGTATCCGGNCAGGTGCAGGGAAATCAAATCATACTGGANAGAGTTGTAAAGCAAGAGGATGGCAGTTTTGTNGAGACGGTTGAGGATCAGATCATGAATTCCGAGAGCGAATCNCAGACACANAACACAATAGANATTGTAGCNGTAGANAAATATGANAAGCTTGCGCAGATTTCTCTGAAGAATAAGATNGAGACNGATTCTCTGATGCATTTAACNCCCAAAGAGGTTTTGTTTGAGGGCGGAAGAAGTATTACTTTATCAGACAGTTCAGAGAAAACGGAAAAGTATTATGTGTATGGAAAATTTGGNTTNGAAACAGTAAGTACAGANGCCGGAGGGGCANTNAAGCTTGCNGACAGTATTTCCGGTATCGTGGTGGCGGAAGATGGAAGCTANATCTGGAAAAAGGGGAACCGAAGTCTTCGCAATCAGATCATGGCNATCCAGGGCGATCAGATGAGTGAAGAGAGAAATTCTCTGGCGGTGTGCCTTGATACCATTCTTGCCTATGAAGGAATTGTCAGAAATTCGGAATATATGCTTCGCAGAGGTGATTCGGTACTTACAATATTGAAGGAAAGCTTAGAAGACAAACAGATACTTGACCTGACCGGCTGCACGCTGGATTCGGTATTGTACTATGTGAACAAGGATATTCCGGTACTTGCAATGATGGAAGACGGATCGGCGGTATTGATTATCGGTTTTAATGAAAAAAATACGGTTATCATGAATCCGGAGACAGGAACTGTCTACAAAGTGGGAATGAATGATTCTACAGCATGGTTCGAACAGAATGGAAACCGGTTCATTACTTATATAAAAGAAGAAAAATAAAACAGCCGTAAAATGGCGTATTTTAGCCTAATTAATAGCAGCAACCAATAGTAGCAACCAATAGTTGCGGCCGTTTCAAACCAGAGTTTCTAGCGCAACTATCTGAAAGCCCCTATAATCGTTTTATAAGGCAGGCCGAAAAACAGCCCTTATGAGGCGGAAAGAGAGAAGAGACAAGNGTGAAAGGTAAATCTTTCACTCTGTTGTGGTCAAAAGGAGGCTATAGATGAATATTGAAATTGCAAATCGACTTGTAAATTTGAGAAAGGCGAACAATCTTTCTCAGGAGGCATTGGCGGAAAAGCTGGGAATCAGCAGACAGGCAGTCAGTAAATGGGAAAGGGCGGAGGCTTCTCCNGATACTGACAACCTGATTCTTCTGGCAAGGCTTTATGGTGTTTCNTTAGACGAACTACTTAAGACAGAGGATGAGATCCCGAGACCGGAGCCTGAACAACCTGANGATGAGAACCCATCTGNCCGGGAAGAGTATACAGAGCAGGAAAGCTTTGGTGACGGTAAGATTTTAGATATCGGACAGAAATATGATAAAGAATGGTTTTCACATCGCCATCATTTTCCTATGTGGGTAGTGATCACGGTTTTGTATTTTGTGATCAGTGTGATGTGGAATGCATGGCATCCGGGGTGGCTGCTCTTCCTTTTTATTCCCATCTGGCATTCTCTGGTTGAGGCTATATATAAAAAGAACCCAAATTGCTTTGCTTATCCCATATTTGCCACGCTGGTGTTTCTTTGTCTTGGATTTTTTGGATATCTGTGGCATCCCGGCTGGGTGGTCTTTTTGACAATTCCTTTATANTANTCTCTTNNNTCCTGGATNCGGGACAGGAGAAGNGAGGAGGAAGAAGACNATGAATAATAAACCTGNNTTNATTATCAGNNCTGNNGTGGTGGTNGTGCTGGCCGGANTGGTNGCANTGTTTTCTATNTTTTATGTACAAAANGGAGGNTCNCTNATGGCTACGGGAGCAGAACTGCGAAATACAATAGAAATTCCTCTTTCGCAGGCAGACAGCCTTTTGGCAGATTACGGAAGCAAGAATCTTGATGTTTACGTATGGCAGGAGGATAAAATTGTCATTAAGGAATATTTAAGCAGCGGACGCAGCGATGCAAAAGCAACGGTTGAGTTTGAGGATAACAAAGCGGTGGTGACCGGAGGAAGATGGACCTGGAACTTGACGAGTCTTCTCTTCTGGAGAGGAGCAAATGAGCGGATTGAAATTTATCTGCCCGCTCAGGGCATTCAGGAACTGGAGCTGCATACCGGTTCCGGAAATATTCGTGCACAGGAAAACTTCTCCATAGTAACTCAAACAGCAAGTATACAGGCCGGAAGTGGTAATATTAACTGGAAAAACACCAAAGCGGATAAGATTATTGTCTATGCAAACAGCGGAAATCTCCGCGTGGACGAGTTGAAAGGAGATGCTTCTTTGCATACCGGAAGCGGNAACATTACGGCAAAGGAGATAGAAGGAGCAGTTACAGCGGAGGCGGGTAGCGGAAACATTACCATTGAACAGCTGTCCGGTTCCTGTGAAGCAGAAGCGGGAAGTGGGAATTTAAAAGTAAGCGCCAAGGAAGTGACAGGAGATATTTCTCTTCAGACAGGAAGCGGAAATCAGCGATTGGAACTTCCGGAAAGGACTTCNTTTTCCTTACAGGTCAACACGGGAAGCGGAAATATCCATACAGATTATGACGAATACCTAGATTATAATAAGAAGGGTAATCAGGTGACGGGACAGATTGGCGATGCACCGGTCTGTCGGATCACTTCCAGTGCGGGAAGTGGGAATGTGACAATCAAGAGAAGTTGAGGAGGGGGACTGAGTCGTTTCAGCTTTCTATGGCGATAGCTGAAATGACTTCAGTTCCCTTGTTTTCACTTTACCGTATAAGCAAAAGGCTGCTCTGCAAAGAATCGTTTCATGGANTTTTCCAGCGCAAAAAGAAGCAGCATACCGAGAACACCGCAGGAGATGATTTCGCCCAGAGTAACTGTAATATAGGAAAACCATAAAGGCTTGATGCCGTAAGCAAACAAAAGCACCGGCGGAATAATAACTGCATTGGCNAAAATAGGCGGAATCGGTGCAAACCATTTGTTTCGGCGGAATTTTGCAGTGAGCAGTGCCCCGAGCAAGGTAGCAANACTGCCGAACACAATATCGGGAATGGCAGCTCCTGTTAACAGGTTGGAAAGAAGGCAGCCTACAAATAGCCCGGGAACGGCGGCGGGGGTAAAGTAAGGTAAAATAGTTAGGGCTTCGGAAAAACGTACCTGAACGGCACCTGAGGAAATACCCAGCCAGAAGGCAATGTAGGTAAGTACTACATAGAGGGCGGCAATAAGAGCCGCATGAGTCAGAAATAAGATTCTTGCGTTTGANTTTTTCATATGAAATTCTCCTTTAGTTTTGTTTTTCGTCAGGAAGGTCTCGAACTGACGTTGTAAAATTGGAAAGCCGTTTGGGATTTCCGATTTCTTAGTATAGCAGTAATGGAGAAAAAGTCAAGCTCAGGAGATCACAATTTAGCTTTAGCAATTCATCAATTATGATAAAGTCGGCGTCTGCAATTAGCAGCATCAATGGCGATCACCAACAACAATCCGTCCAGTTCATCCGAAGGATCGTTGAAATCCAGCACATAAGTATCTCCCCAATGAAACGGNTCTTTGGTGATCTTGCCCACAATATCACTTCCACTGAACACATAGTATCCAAGTCCCAAGTCCATCCCTTCCGCATGCCATCCTTTATAATCAACATCATATTCCGGGGCGAGGAGGGAAAATTTCTTTTTGATGGTTCCTAATATTTTTCCTCCGGCTTCTATCTCAAAAGTAGGGCGAAAGGACAGNATTTTCTGATGAATGATNCCGATTATCTTTTTGGATNGATTGTGTACACAGAGCTGATGCCCTAATGTTGCAAATTTGGCTTCNACAANATATTTGACGTTTTCGTTTTCATCGTAAACATCATAAGAATCNGTCCANGAAAATACACGTTGTTTGATNAGAAGTTTCATNGATATACCTCCGGGTTATGGTAGTGGGCTAACGGTTATTATATCATCTAAACTCGCAAACCCGCGCTTACAGCGCTCTATGTCCGACTTCATCGGACGTTTGCTCGTTAATAACCGCAGAAAAACAAATGTCTGCTTCGCAGCCGCTTGTTTTTCTTCTGCGGTTATTATATCACAAACACATAAAAAGTGACTGACGTTTTGCGGAACATATGGTAAAATTTATGCGTNCNATNCAGGATTATAATGTCGGCANGAGCTANATGAGGAGGTAGTTTGATGATTTCAGTAGAGACGATTTTGAGAGAAGCAGTTGCATATGACAGCCCGGATGTAAAAAGGATCAACCATTTCCTTAAGGTATATTCATTTGCCAAGATGATTGGAGAAGGGGAGCAGTTACCATGTAAGGAGCAGTACATTCTAGAAATTGCTGCGGTATTGCATGATATTGGAATCCGGGAAAGTGAGCGGAAGTATGGAAGCTGTGATGGAAAATATCAGGAGATAGAAGGCNCGGTTATTGCAAAGGAAATACTAGAACGATTGGGCGTGGAAAATGAGGTAGTGGAGAGGGTTTGCTTTTTAATTGGGCATCATCACACTTATGATCANGTGGATGGACCTGATTATCAGATTCTTATTGAGGCGGATTTTTTTGTAAATGCTTATGAGGGGGAGATGGATATCCAGACAATGCGAAATGTGTATGAACGCATTTTCTGTACAACAACAGGAAAGATGTTGTTTGAAAAAATGTATTTTTTTAATGGATAATTATGTTATACTAAAGAGGTCACAACAAACAAATCAGACAGGGAGGTTTTTATGTATCAGGAGAACAAAATTTGGATTGGAAAGTCAGAAGATGAGAAAATTTACATATATCCTAAGATGGCAAATCGTCATGGGATGATTGCCGGTGCAACGGGAACCGGAAAGACCGTAACCTTAAAGGTACTGGCTGAGTCCTTCAGTGATTGCGGAGTTCCGGTATTCCTTGCAGATGTTAAAGGAGATCTGGCAGGAATCTGTCAGAGTGGAACGGCAAATGAAAATGTGCAAAAGAGAATAGATGCCATGGGTCTTATGGAGGAAGGATTTGCATTTCGTTCTTATCCCACTACATTCTGGGATGTTTACGGTGAACTGGGACTGCCTCTGCGAGCAACCATTTCCGAGATGGGACCCCTGCTTCTTGCAAGGATTCTGGAACTGAACGGAACACAGACAGATATTCTGACGGTGATCTTTAAGATAGCGGATGACGAGGGACTTTTGCTGTTAGACAGTAAGGATCTGCGCGCTATGATACAGTACATATCAGAAAACGCAAAGGAATATGGAGAGAGATACGGCAATCTTCCCAAACAGAGTCTGGGTGCCATAATGCGCGCTGTGATAGCTCTTGAGTCAGAGGGAGGGGAACTTTTCTTTGGGGAGCCGGCGCTGAACATTGCGGATTGGCTCTGTACGGACTGTAACGGTAAGGGAGCCATTCAGATTTTGGAATGTGAGAAGCTGATCAATAATCCTACCATGTATTCTACTTTTATGCTGTGGATGCTGTCGGAGCTTTTTGAGTCCCTTCCGGAAGCCGGTGACAGGGAAAAGCCTAAGATGGTCTTTTTCTTTGACGAGGCACATCTTTTGTTTGATTCTGCTTCCAAAAGCCTCTTAGAGAAGATCGAACAGGTAGTGAAACTGATTCGTTCCAAAGGAGTGGGAATCTACTTTATTACTCAAAATCCCAAGGATATTCCGGATGGTATCATGGGTCAGCTTGGAAATAAGATTCAGCATGCACTGCATGCCTACACACCGGCAGAGCAGAAGGGGGCAAAGGCGGCTGCACAGTCCTTCCGGGAAAATCCTGCATTCAATACCTTTGAAGTGCTGACACAGCTTGGAATCGGTGAGGCATTGGTTTCTGTACTGGATGAAGACGGTATTCCTACCATTGTAAAGAAATGTAATATTTTGCCGCCCCAGAGTCAAATGGAGGCGTTGGATGCGGAGACGATCAAAAGAAAGACGGCGGACAGTCTTCTTTACAACAGATATGCTCAGATGATAGACCGTGATTCCGCTTATGAAATGCTGGAAAGAACCGTGCAACAACAGCAACAGGAGAGACAAAAAGCAGCGGAAGAGCAGGAGGCTTTAAAGCTTCAGCAAAAAGAACAGGCAGAGGCCGAAAAGCAGCGTCAAAGGGAAGAAGCGGCAGCTGAAAAGCAAAGGTTACGCGAGGAGGCAGCAGCCGAAAAGCAGCGTCAGAAGGAAGAAGCAGCAGCCAAAAAGGCGGAAGAAGCGAAGCAAAAGCAGGTGAAATCCGCAGTAAAAAGAGTGGCAGGATCAGCCGCAGGAAGTATTGGAAGAGAAGTTGGAAATAGTGTCGGGAAATCCATCGGCGGAACCTTTGGAAAGCGGATTGGCGGCAACGTGGGCGCTTCACTGGGAAGAGGTATTCTGAGTACATTGTTTAAATGATAAGTCTGATGGAAGTGAATAAATAAGAAGGAGAAGGATATGAAACAATTTCGAATTCTCTATAAAGATGATGAGGAATTTCTTGAAAAGCTTACGGAGATTAAGCAATGGCGCACTTCCCATTCGGGTTATGTTACCATATTCCGAATATATTCGGAGGATATGGAGCTTGAACATATCCGGCATATCTGCAATTGCCTGGATAGAGAAATGCCGGATGCGCTGTATTTGGGATGTACAACGAATGCCAATATTATGGATGGGGCATTGTCAGACATCAAAATTATTTTGACCTGTACCATTTTTGAGCATGAGACTACCCAGGCAGAAATTCTCCAGCTTCCCTTTTCGGAGGAAAATGCGGCTCAGGATGTGGCGGCACTGAAGAAATGCTGTGAAGCAAATCCGTGGGTTCAAGCAGTAGAAATGCATGCCACTATCATGGATATGTCTATGATGGAGTTTTGCAATGAAATGAGCCGGCTGCGGGAGGATATTCAGGTATTTGGCGGCGGTGCATTTAACCCCGATATGGACGATGATACGGCGGTTGTCTTTTCCAAAGGAAACGATTTTTTGGAGCATGGTATCATCTTTCTGCTGTTGGGCGGAGAGGATTTTCATACATACAGCACTTTTATTTCGGGATGGAAGCCATTAAAAAGAAAATTCAGGGTTACAAAGGCGGACAGAGAAATCTTGTATGAGCTGGACGGCAAACCTGCCCTGGATGTTTACCGGAGATTTTTGAATATCAACAAAAATGATAAGTTTTTTTCCAATACACTGGAATTCCCGCTCTTTTTGGAACATGGCGATGTTGATATTCTGCGCTGTCCTTTAGCGGTCAATGATGATGATTCTCTTGTGATGTCCTCTGACATGCAGGAGGATGCGATTGTCAGGCTGGCTTATGGCGATCCGGAAACCATTCTTACCAGTATCAGGGAGGATGGGCAAAAGATAGCAGACTTTTGTCCGGAAGTGATACAGACTTTTTCCTGTGCTGCCAGAAGAGCATTCTGGGGAGACAAAAATATTAGTGATGAGACGATCTTGTTTAACAGCGTTGCGCCTACAACGGGTTTTTATACACATGGCGAGTTTTTGCGCATGAAAGGCGACATGCTTAATTTCAACGTGACTCTTGTAATTGTTGCCATGCGGGAGGGAGATATCCCGAAGACAGGTAAAAAGGTGAATATTGCCAAGGCACAGATTGGCAATGACAATAACGAAAAGATACCTATTATCAGACGTTTTGTTTCCTTTATCGAAGCATCCACTGCAGAGTTAGAAGAAATGAATATGAGGCTTGCTGTAAGTTCTGTTACGGATGGGTTAACGAAGCTTTATAACCGTGCGGAAATTGAGAGAAAAATCCGCAACGCTTTGGAAGAGCGCAGAAATCAGGGAATATGCAGCAGTATTTCCTTGATTATGCTGGATATTGATAATTTTAAAAAGGTAAACGATGTCTATGGGCATAAAGAGGGAGACCATGTGATTCAGGCACTGGCTGATGTCTTAAGGAAAACAACGATAGGGGTACCATCTAGCTGCCTTGGTCGTTGGGGCGGCGAAGAATTTATGATATTGCTGCCAGATAGTAATGCGGATGATGCAGCAGCCTTGGCAGAAAAAATCCGCCAGGAGTTTTCTTCGGTATCTTATGAAACTGCCGGATGCCAAACAGTCAGTATTGGAGTAACGCAGGCAAAGGATGAAAATGCTGACGCACTTTACAGCAGGGTAGACAAGGCTCTTTATATGGCAAAAGAAGCCGGAAAGAACCAGGTCGTAAGGCTGGATTAAGGAAGATCGGAAGGTGATAGCGTGAGTGATATTTTCAATAATGAATTATTTGAAGCGTTTGCGTCGGCATCTGATAATGTATACATCTATGTATGCGATATGAAGACGGATATTTCGCGCTGGTCCAGGGCTGCCGTGGATTATTTCGGGCTGGAAGGGGAGTATCTGGAAAACGCGGGGGATGTTTGGGGACAACATATACATCCGGATGACTTGAAGGTTTATATGGAGGATATCACAGGTGTATTTTCCGGCAAAAAGAAATATCATGACTGTCAATACAGGGCGCGGAATGCATTGGGCGCATATGTGTGGGTGGAATGTAAAGGCAGTGTGATCAAGGATGCGGAAGGAAATCCAATTATTTTTGCGGGACTTATGACAAGAATAGATGGGCAGAGCAAATACGATTCTTTGACCGGACTTTTGACAACGCATGCGACGCACTATTTTGACTTTGCTTCACAGACCGGAATCGCTCTGCTGATCGGTATAGATGGGTTTCGAAAAATTATAAGCAACTACGGATATAACATTGGGGATGAAATTTTAGTAAAATTTTCTAGGGAGATAAACGGTTTATGTAAATCCGGATGGAAAGTGCTTCGATTCAGCGGAGATGAATTCCTTGTAATTGCTTTTGAATCTGATCTGCAGGAAGTGATGGATTTTTATGAGAGAATATGCCGGGAAACGGATATTGTGAAACTGGAAGACGGGCGGAAAGTAGGAATTTCTGTATCGGCTGGCGGAGTTTTCTTTCCCCAGGATGCGGATAACAGGGAAGTTCTAATTAATAAACTGGAGCACTCGCTGGAGTATGCCAAGAATAACCAGAGAGGCAGCATGGTATTTTTTTCGGACGAGATTGCCGGAAAACATGAGAGAGGACTGGTTCTGCGGGAGGATTTAAAGCAGTGCATCAAAAATGATTTTAAAGGGTTTGAATTGTTCTTTCAGCCGTTTATCAATCCGGATACCGGAACGATTGCGGGCTGTGAATGTCTTCTGCGCTGGAAGGGAGAAAGAATTAAAGATTCTTATCCCATGGAGTTTATTAAGGTTTTAGAGGATTACGGTGATATTAATGAAGTAGGTTCCTGGGTTATGGAACAGGCAATCAGTCAGCAGGCTGCATGGCGTGATAGATACGGAGAGCTGCAGGTAAGCTTTAATGTATCTTATCAGCAGTTTATAGACGATGCCTTTGAGGAAAGAGCGATTTCCTGTGTGGAAAAGTACGGGGTAAATCCGAAATATATCATTATAGAGCTTACGGAAAGCTGCCATGTAGAAGCCCCCAAAGAGCTTGCGGCCGTGTTTGGCAGGCTGCGTGAACAGGGCTTTAAAATAGCGTTGGACGATTTTGGGACGGCGTATGCTTCTATGGAGATGTTAAAATGGCTGCCTGTGGACTATATTAAAGTGGAGCATTCCTTTATCAGGGAGCTTGCGCAGCCGGGGCACGACATGGATTATGTGATTGTTGACAGTCTGTTGGAAATGTGCAGGCGCTTAGGATATCATTCTATTATAGAAGGTGTGGAGAACAGTAAAGTAGCGGATATCGTGGGAGGACTGAATGCTACGCTGCTGCAGGGATACCATTATTCACGTCCTGTCTGTCGGGAAGAATTTGAAAAGCTGCTGGAGGAGGATAGAAAGAAGGGTGTGCGCATCAAAGCAGTTCCTTAGTTCTCCGGACAAGG
Organism: Lachnospiraceae bacterium; assembly: GCA_014804285.1. Lineage (GTDB taxonomy): Bacteria > Bacillota > Clostridia > Lachnospirales > Lachnospiraceae > Suilimivivens. Next base: position 20,496 of record JAAVAA010000040.1, read on the forward strand.
TACAAAGGAAGATTTGTAATATCCCCATCCTTTCGATAACCGCGTTTTGAGAAACGCAGCGCGTGTTCGGGATGGTGGTCGGCAATATATTTTTTGAAGGACGGGGCGGATTTGTCTTCCCCGCCCTTTACTTCAATTGGGATAATCTCAGATCCATATTGCAGGACGAAATCTATTTCATGATTCTTATCAGAGAAATAGCGGGGGGCAATTTCGAACTGCCCTCGAAGCTGCTGCAGACAATAATTTTCAGTCAGAGACCCTTTGAATTGGTAGTCAGATTTCAAAAGGATAGCGCTGTTGTCAATACCGGCCATGTGCTTGAGGAGTCCGGTATCAAATACAAAAAGTTTAAACTGATCTAATTTGTCAAAGGCTGAAAGGGGATGTTCCATTTTGGAGACATTGTAAACACGGTTAAGCATACCGGCTGAGACAAGCCATTCAATAGCTTCTTCAAAATCACGTGCCCTGCCGCCTTCGCGGACAGCACCGTACATGAACTTCTCGTTGGGTTTGGCGAGCTGCGTGACAATACTGCGGAAGACCATGAGAATACGTCCGCTGTTTACTTTACCGTTGTGTTTTGAAAAGTCATTTTCATAGACTTCAATAAGCTCATGCTGTATTTGGGATATTTTCGCCGGATCTTTGTACTCAACCCATGAAGCAACACATTCCGGCATACCACCGATGATAAGATAGTAGTTGTATGCTTCAAGAAGGCGATTGTGAAAAATATCTTCAATCAGCTGCTCTTTCTGTATATTTGAATAGTAGTCATAAAGGGGCGGATCAACCGCAGCTAGAAACTCATCAAAGGTCAGTGGAAAGATGTCGAGCAGATTTACCATGCCAACCGGATAAGATTTCGGCTTTGCAAGGAGTGTTCCAAGCAGGCTGCCTGCTGCAATGACGTGGTAGTCATTGGCTTTCTCCTTGAAATATTTAAGCGTATTCAGTGCCTCTGGGCATTCTTGAATTTCATCAAAAATAATAAGTGTTTCGCCTGGAAGGATTTTAACTCCGGCAATCATAGAAAGAAGATCGATAATCCGGTGAGGATTTTTGTTTGTCTCAAAGATGGATTTCAATTCATCCTCTTCGTCAAAGTTGAAGTAGACAAAGCTGTCATAGCAGTTCTGGCCAAATTCTTTCATAAGCCATGTTTTGCCGACCTGACGCGCGCCTTTTAACACCATAGGCTTTCTTTCTTTGCTGGATTTCCAATTAATCAAGTCTTGAATAGCATTGCGGTTCAAATGAATTCCCCTCCCTTTTAAAGCGACTAATATTAGTATTGCACATTTTTCTGATGTTTACAATTGAATTTTGCACATTTTTCTGAGAAATTCAAATGAAAAAAACACAAAATAGTAAATAAGTAGGAAAAGGGTGAAGACAAAGAAGTTTAAAATTCAAACAGTCATAACCCCTTAGAATACTTCATAGAATGTAAAAAAGCATTCTGAGGGGTTTCCTTTGAAAGATTATATCGAGGAGCGAGCAATCGATATTGCTAATTATATTATTGAAAATAACGCAACAGTAAGACAGAGCGCAAAGCAGTTTGGAATCAGTAAGAGTACGGTACATATGGTAGTAACAAAATAGAACGGTTTGCGTGGCTAGTGAAATAGGGAAAGATATTATTAAAGAAACTGGCAGTCGTGTTAAAAAGGACTGCCAGTTATTAAAAAAGTATTGAGTTTATTTTAATAAAGTATATTTAAGCATTTGAAATGCAGCCTGTTTCTTGGCATATTTCTTAGAAGATGATTTTGCACAAAAGCATGTTGTGATATCTATTATGCGACAAGTGCATTTCCAGATAGGGTTTCCATTGGTATCATATTCTTGTTCAAATTCATAAAAGGGGATTGAAAAATATCCTCTTCTTGCTAGTGTTTCCAGTTGACCGATGGCATCGTTTATATTTGGATTTGGAATTTCATCACGAATAGATAATAGCATGTTGTTTCGTTCTAATTCTTTATAAGCCAATGCGCATACTGCTTTTCGGGCTTCATTTTTTGAGGTGCCAAAACTTCTGAAAATTGTGTTTAGCTCGCCTAGTTTTAACAGGCATGTATGTTTTGATTCGGGATTGCCATCGTAAGAGGACGAAATGCCGTCAAAAGGGACATACCATACTGCTTGTGAAGCCTTTTCAAAATGATACCATGGAACTATTCCATACTTTTTTAAGGCCCACTCCTGTATAAACTCAACATAATTGTTATCCATATCTTCTTCAAAATAACTGTCGGGATCAAGCATTATTTGAACAACATCCTGAAGAATTTCCATGTCCCAATTAGAATCCAATGCCACTGCACCGATAATTGCCTCAAACAGATCTTCTTTAACAGAAAGTGAGTTATTTACATTGCTTTGGATGTCACCGTTTCCCATAATGAGATAGTCGGCAAGATCCAAGACATTGATTCTGTCTGCAAGTGTTTTCTTTTGAACTAATTTTTTCTTGAGTTCTGTTAATTCAGCTTCATTTTTACTACATACAAACTCATCAAATTCTTCATTCGGATTAAAGTCCTCGTAATCACTGATAAAATAACCATGTTTTTCTGTCAGTAGTTTTACCACGATAAGATCCAGCACCTTGTCACCAATAAACTCTAATATCTCGTTGTTCTCTCCGCCGTTTTCTTTTGAATAAGAGCGTCTAATGAATGCTTGTTGTAACAAATCAGTATTTTGAAAATTGTAGCCGATTTGATCTTGGATAAATGTTAAATCCTTTTTGTCCATAAAAATACCTCCTAGTATTTGTTTTGTACTAAAAGGCATAATAATAGCCTGACAAAAATACTTCTGCGTGGCAGAGTAATATTGTCAGGCATGATAGATTAAATTAGATTCTTTGTTTTCGGGTGTTTACTGATATTCACTTACATAAATAGGAATAAACACATATAAACAATGTTTCGAATTTAAAATATTATGCCATGCAATTAACATATCAGAATATAAGTATTTAGTCAATGACCTTTTACTATACTGTTTCTGTTGTAATTAAAGACTGAATAGGATAAAATGAGAAAAAGCGAAAGGATATTTGGAATATGTCGGATACTGTGTATACTATTAGCCAGCTTAAAGAAAGGCTGATACCAATTTTTATAAATAATAGCATAAGGAGAGCGGTTCTCTTTGGTTCTTATGGAAAAGGCTTGGCAACAAAAGAAAGTGATATTGATTTGCTGGTAGACAGTGGTCTTAAAGGGCTTGGTTTTGTTGGACTGATAGAAGATATTCGAGCAGCCGTAGATAAAGATGTGGATATTTTCGACATTACTCATGTAGAAAAAGGATCTAAAATTGATTTGGAAATTCAAAGAACGGGAGTATTAATGTATGAAAAATGATGTGATTATCGGAAAAATGCTGGGATATATTGAAAAAGTATTAAAATATACGAAGGGTATGGAATACGATACTTTTATAAAGCAGGAAGTAATAATGGAAGCCTGTATATTCAATTTGAGCCAATTAGGTGAATTGGCTGGTAAGGTTGACAATGAATATCGGGTGATTCACAAAGAAATTCCATGGAGTCAGATATATGGTTTGAGAAATCGAATTGTACATGATTATGAAGGTGTAAATTTTATGCTTGTATGGGAAATTATTTACAATGATTTACAAGAACTTAGAGAAATGTTAATAAGCATAAAATAATTTGCAGGGAAGAATGGTAAGGACAGAGGGATGAGTGCAATTATTGAAATCATGTTGGCAATTAGGGAGAAAAATCCTGTTTATTATCATAAAGATAAGAAGCAGAGGTAATTTAGAAAATTTAAGTAGATAATAGAAATGCTGAAAGCCTGTGATTATGGTTTTCAGCGTTTTATATTGTTTCACGGAATTTAATTGATTTTAAAAACGTATATTTTTAGAACCAGTAGTTTTTGATAATATTGAGTATGTGTTAGCTGTTTAAAACTTAAGTAAAGTCAATTAGTAAATACATCCAGAATTGCTTTTTTTGAGAATGGATGCAGTGTGTCGTCAGATTTTTCAGTATTTTTTTTGAGTAATTTTTTTAACTTGTCCAGATTGAGTTTCTTATTTGTATGATTATTTATTCCTCCAATTAGAATTTTTATTTCTGCATTTCTCATGCCGGAAATGACATATGCCGCTTCAAAAGTTATTCTTTTTTCATCAAGTAGGTTTGCAATAGATTGAAGAAGATTATCAGGGAGTTTTATGATACGTATGTACTTACTCAGGGTAGATGTAGAAATACCAAGACTGTGGGCTGCTTCATCTCTGTTAGTGGGGCGTCTGGAACTTCTGGTAAAATTAGACACAAGTTGGGCGCAAGTATCTTCCTTAACTTCTGAATTGGACACAGGTTGGACACAAGTTTTTTCGCTTTTCGCAGCGGCTTTCTCCTCTAGATCCGTACGTTTCCCTTGGCGGGAGTTCATTTCCATTATTTTTTTATAGTATTTTACGGTCTCAAACCTTTGCGCATAGCTACACGCTGAAAAAGGCTGTTGCCTAAGGTTACTGTTAGAATATATTTTTGTTGCATCTTCATCAGACAACCCATTTCTTATGTCTGCATGAATGACCGTACATCCTAACATTTCTAGTGCTTTAATGCGGTTATGACCACAAAGGACTTCATATTTTCCATTATCTACAGGGCGAACAATAACTGAATCCATCAGACCGGCTCTTTTGATACAGTCTGCCAACTGCTGCATCCAATCCTCTTCATGCATATATTTCTGGTCACCTTTAAAAGGAATCAATTTCTCAAACTCAATATCTTTGGATTCTCTGCACATATCCATTTCCCCCTTTTTATGGTTATATATTATCAACCTTTTGGACACAAGTCAAAACAATGTACAGAACTCCGATTATCTTATTGGATAAGGAAAGTATGTAAATATATATTCTTACCATGATACTATAAATAGGTCCTGTGCCAGCAATGGCATGGGGATTTATTTCTTTTAACAGGAGGTTTTAAAAAGATGGGAATAAGTATGATTGAAAAAATCTACAACAGTTTGATGGATGATGAGGCGTATGGTGATCTGCCGGAGACAGAAGAAGCAAGAAAGAAATTAAAAACATATGTCATGAACAACCTTCTCAGTTCCGATGATGAAGAATCATACAGGCAGTGGATGGAATTAGAGAGAACCGTTTCAGAGTTTGGTATAGTGAACGAACAGCAGGGATTTATCTTTGGATTCAATTATGCAGTGGAATTACTCACAAAAGGAAGGAAACAATGTATTAGCGGAAAACTGGATGAGAACATCAAAAGTGAATATTCTACATTAGCAGTAGGGAAGATCAATAAGATGGACAAGGTGGAAGATATCCTCAAAGAGTATGTTCCAGAAGGGAAATTGAGTAATGCAATAGATACCTTTTGTTCGTGTCTGGATGAGACAAAATATGCAGTATTTGAGCAGGGGTTTCTTCGGGGAATTGCAGCAATGAAAGGTGGTAATATATGATAAATGGAATTATAAGTACGGGGAAGGAGAGGATTGGTAATGGTCAGGTTAAGTAATGGAACTTGTGTGGTCGGGTTTGATGATGGATACCAGCTTGGAAAAACAGCAAATTTCATATTTGATAATGGCGTACATATGCTCGGAAGTGTAGAACCAACGCTGAAAGAAAATTCCCTGTTTTACGATGGGGAATTTTTTAAAGTAGGTGAGGGAAGGTCTGCTATTACAGATGACAAACTCTCGGATGATGCTGCAAGGCTTCGGACGATGGCGGGTATTGCAATGGAATTAAGGAAAGAAGGAATCCGAAATGCGGATGTGGTGCTTGCAGTAGGATTACCTTTTTCAAATTATGGAAGGGATAAGCTTAAGCTGATAGATTATTACAGCCAGCATAAGGTGCAGGACTTTTCATATGAGGGTGAGGAGTATTCTGTCAATATAGTGAAAGTGATTGTATGTCCACAATGTTATTCGGCTATTGCATCAAGGCTTGGCAACATGAAGGGAGATTACCTGATCGTAGATATTGGCAGTAAGACCACGGATGTTGTGTATGTGCAGGATGGGCTTCCAGTAGAGAGTAGATCTATCACAATTGAAAAAGCTATGGTGAAATGGATGAAAGAGATCCAGCATGAAATGAAAGTCCAGACAGGGAAAGAGATACCAGAACATGAAGTCATGAAGGTTGCCCTGAAAGAGGACAGTAACCTTCCAGCGGCATATGCGGAACTGATCAGGGGTATGCTGCGAGAAAAAATCCATTCCCTCGAATTGGAACTTGCAGAGCGTAGTTACGACCTTGATTATATCAACATCATCTATGTTGGCGGTGGTGCGCGGATAGCAAAGGATTATGCAGGGAAATACCGTGGGCATACAGCTTACGACTGTGATTTATGTGCCAATGCAAAGGGATATGAATTTCTTGCCAGGCAGATAGAAGGGAAGCAGGTGGGGTAATGGATGGAAAACAGAAATCTATATTTATCCGGTTCAATATGGATAATAGGGCGGATAAGGAATTATATTTAAAGCTGTCGGAGGGAGCAGATGATTCAGCTTCCTTGACTGCTTATGTGAAGAAAGTCCTTGAAGAATACTTCAGCCTAAACATTAAGATAGCAGACAGGCAGGAGTTCCATAACCAGATGCTTGTGGCAGTCCGGGAAGAAGTTCAAGTGCAGGGGATGAAGCTGGTTGGTGCATTACTTGCAGGAATTGGCTCTGGTAATATCCCAGTACAGCAGTTGAGTACTGTGCAGAATGAACAAAGGGAAACAATATTACCAGAGGCTTGTGAAGAATTACCAGATGGGCTTAGCGGTGTTCTTGACTTGATCAGTTAGGGTATAGGATGTTGAGGGGGCGATATGGCAGGCACTCTAAATGGAGTGTCTGCTGCATATCTGTTATTAAGTGCAAGTGACCTGTTGCGGATTCTGTAATTTTAGGATTTTTCGAAGAAAAAAATTGTATATCTGCAAGTAAATGTAGAATATGCAAAGCATTTAGTGAAAAAACAATGAAGATTTATTTCTATAAAATGAGATGATGCTGGGGGATATATCAATGAACATATCAATAGTATTGCCAGTCAATCATCCAAACTGCCTAAAAGCTTAAAGCCATGGTCATATAGTAATCCATTGGTCTCTATGATATTCATATCCCGCTGTAGGGAAAATAAAATGATGGCATCACGTTCATCCCTCACATATAGTTCCCGGTTTCCAGATAATTTCAACATTGTCTGTGTTTCCTCATCGGAAAGATGCAGACCAAAGGCTATGGCAATCAGTTTGTCACGCGATGGTGTTTTGGTGCCGTCAAATATCTGGTATACATATTTCCGGTCGAGCTGTGATTCCCGGGCAACGTCAGCCTTTTTAAGCCCTTTCATATCTAACAGCATTTTCAGATGTGTGGGCAGATTGCGTGGAATCATATTTTTCCTATTTTTCTTTAGATAAGAATTAATATTTTTAACAATTTTTAGTTCACTATTTAATGCAGCACTTGAGACTTCTCCCCGAAAGAAGTTTGGGTCAGGATAAATATTTTTACCCCAAATTTTATTTTGATTCATGTCACATCTCCTTTCCCCAGTTATTATTTACTTGATTATACAGAACTCTATATGATGTGGCAAGTTTCAGTTTTTAATAATTACATGTATTAGGCAATATAAATTTCCTAAAATGTCTGCTGGTAGGGGGAACTTTTGGGGAAAATTCCCATTATAATATTAATTAGGATAAGCAATTGGCAGGGATAAGATATCCTTTATAGGAAACGGAATCATAGGAGATGCCTATAGATATATTTTTACCATGGAACAAAAGTATTACCTGTGCGGTGATGCCGTAGGGCTTCATGAAGAAAGGAGAGGTTATATGACGTATGTAATTTCAGACATCCACGGAAACTTTGATAAGTATGAGGGTATGTTGAAACTAATTCAACTGTCAGATGAGGATGAGCTTTATGTCATTGGGGATGTGATTGACAGAGGGCTGGACGGAGTCAAAATACTTAGGGATATCATGGAACGCCCTAATGTCCATATGCTTTTAGGGAATCATGAGCTGATGGCTGTTGAAGCAATTCTTGCTACAGACGGACTATCAAGGTGGAAAAAAATGGACCTGTGGATGTGGAACAGTGGAGCAGCAACATACAACGCCCTGATGGCACTTAATGTCGAAGAGAGGGATCGGATGGTTGCATTTCTTGTTAATCTGCCTGTTTCCATGGAGATTAGAGTAAATGGGCAGAATTTTCATCTGGTGCATGGATTCCCAGCAGATGGTGAGAAAGATCAAGTATGGGCAAGGCCTGATCTAGATACCCCCAATCCGTTTACGGACAGTACCTTAGTCATTGGGCATACCCCGGTGGTACTGCTCCATGGGGATACGGATGAAGAAATCAACAGCTATATTGATGGCTTGGATAGAGTTGGGGAACATTTTAAGATTGAACATGCTGGTGGGTTCATTGACATTGATTGTGGATGCGGCAGTGGAATCCCGGAAGCCAGATTGGCTTGCTTAAGGCTGGATGATATGGAAGAATTTTATATCTGACTTATTTAATTAAACAGGGCAATACAATAAAACCCCTGTGCAATCAGCCTAAAGAAGTACTTATTTTGCAAAGGAGATTTTAGAAATGATTATTGAAGAAAAAAATACCAATGGTGAAAGCAATTTTGGAGAAGATTTCGCAGTCCAGATTACAGACCCCATGCTGTATGACAGGCTTCATACCTTGTCAGCTGAATATTCCGTATCTACCGGGCTGCTTGTCAATATAGCCATAAAACGGCTGCTTGAGGATGTTGACTTTGTGAGGAATCTCCGTGCCGGTAAATTAGAATTAGAATAAACTGCTAATTGGCATCTTTTTCAAAATAAGAAAAGATAGCCCGCAAAACATTAATTGCCATTTGTTTGCGTTCCAATGGCTGGCGGTCAATGATCTGCTTGAATTGTTCCATAATATTGGAATCATTATCGGATACGGAATCAGACAGCATGTAATCGACAGTAACACCAAGCCTGTTGACAAGCCTTATAAGGGTGTCAAGCGTGAGGCTGCGTTCCCCGCGCTCAATGGCACCCATATAGGTATCTGATATGTCAATGTCTTCTGCAAGCTGGGCTTGTGTAAGGTTTAGACGCCGGCGTTCTTCTCTTATTCTTTCGCCTAACCTCTTATAGTCCATGTGATCACCCCATTTATATTTTATTGGGATTATTTGAAATTAAGAACCAACTAAAAGGGGTATCAGTATTGACTATAAGAGGTGTTTATGATATCTTTATAAAGAATGAAAAGTAATAAAAGTGTGTGAGGATGATATGCAAGGTTGAAGCAGACAGGTGGAAACGTGTCAAAATTGTTATAATTGTAGAATATACTGTGAAATTTATTGAAGGGATATTAAGTAAACAGTGAAGGAAAAATGAGCTGGAATAATACAATAGGAAAGCTAAATTGAAAAATGTCTGCTGGCAGTAAGCTAATAATTTGTAAATATAGTTATAACGTATTCTGTCGGTAAATAAAAAAGAAGAGGGAAAAAGACATCTGTTCATCACCCCTAAGGTTTCACAAAGATGTGAACTTTAAAAATTGAATTGGAAATGCCAAGATGAAGTTTGTCAATACTGCCGTTTAGTATGAGTATGATGGTAATGCATTTGGAATATGAATAAAAGCAGGTGTAAAATACAAGTTATACATATTAAGGTAATTGAAAATCAAGTTTAGACTTAAAAAGCTCTAGAATAATCTGGATAAAAGATAAGTCAAAGATTGAGTATTTTTGAGTTTGGTAATTGTTGATATTACTCAATATAATACTTTTCTATTTGGATTATATCTATAAAATTAAGAAGGAGATTATTTACAAACATGAAAGAAGACAAACTAAACGAGGATATTGTCGTAACGACGGAGGAGGCTTTAAAGAATGCAATAAAAGCTGGATATGGAACCATTTATATCAGAGGAGATTGTGCAAACGAAGTTGCAGGAAATATTAGACATAATAATACAGGAAATGCGCTTGCTAATGCTGGAATGGTACTTGGTCTCCTCTGCACTCCACTTTTTGTAGCAAGTGTTGCGGGAAAATTGCTAACGAAGGATATGTCAAAATATAAAATTATAGAGGTTAGCAATGATAATGTGCTAGTTAAACACAAATCAATTATAGAGTAGATGTGGAGAAAGAAACAGAAATTGGGTTAAGATCAATCTAAAGATAAGGAATGACTTGATTGGCATGCCAATGTGCTATTCCCTAAATTATGGAAGAAGGGACAGATATATGGGATTTTTTGATAAGTTAGATAAATTTATTAATGGAACGAGCGATCTTATTGCTAAAGTAGGGGAGCAAACCGCAAAGCAAATTAATAATATGAGCGATGAAGAACTTGATAAAAGGCATTCTGTATCGGCAGATGAAATGAGAATGAAGGCAGCTATGTTGCAAGTGCAGTCTGAAATGTTGAAAATGAAAAAGGAAGAACGAGAGATGCAGATGAAAAAAGAAGAACAGGAGATGTAGGCTGAAATAATGTAGATGAAACAAGAGCAGCATCATATAAATAATGAAAAGTATAGACTGGATAATAATTTTGTAAATGCTATATTGCGATAAAGAAATATTTTTGGTAGAGATTAAATCAGCATAGTCTAAAACTGGCATAGAAATTATGTTACAGTGAGGAGAAAATATTATGGTGGTAACCTATAAAAAGCAACATAAAAAATTTAACTTCTTCTTTAAAATTAGTATGGTATTTCTAATTATTGGAATAGTACTACATATCCTTGATTGGACATTTTGGGGAGAATTAAGTTATTTTGCCTGCTGTGCTGTAATGCTAGTGGGAATAGTATATATTATATTGCACCACATCACATATTTTACTGGTAAAAAAATTGAACGTGTAATTAGCTTGCTTTTTTATACCGGCATAGCATGTTTGATGTTGAGACTGATTTCATTTTTAATTTTTAAAGAAGATTATTATGTGGGTATAAGTCCATTCATGGAAGTTCACAGTATAGTTATTTCTAGTTTGAAAATTGGTACAATTTTTCTACCTTTATCGGTGGTAATTATGCTATTGAAATATAAAAAGCTATTTAAATTTTTGAACTTATTCTCTTAGATAATTTCAAAGTTAGTATTGAAGATCAGAATATCCGAAAGGATATGAGAAACGAATAGGAGAGGGGATAATGGAAATTGATGTTATTACACAGAGAAATAGATGTACTTATAGAGAATAGGCAATGCTTTCGAACATCAGACTCTGCTTGGTATCATGCCACAGGATTACCAATATTTATATGCAACTATTGATATACAGATGCGAATTAGGTTGAAGGGAGTTATTCTTAGATGTCCTTACCACTATACACATAAAAAAGAATAAGTTAGTTCATAAGCAATGACTTTTACCTACAAACTTATTATATTAGGAGGAAGAAGAAAGATGTCAAAAAAAATAATATGTTTAATTCTAGCAATAGGAGTGGCTATATCATTATTAGCCTGTGGAGATGATAAATCGGAATTGTATGAATGTTCAGTTGATGGTTGCACTGAACAAGTATACAAAAATGGCTTATGTCCAGATCATTATGTCGAAATTAATGGTGAGTTAGATGTCAATGATGCAGAAGAGAAAACAATTGAAAAAGAAAGAAAAGAGGCTGCATACAAGGTAAGTACTACTGAAAATGATACCGACATTGGCTTGAAAAATATAAAGTTTGACACAGCAAAAGGAGATTTAAGTAATACAGAAAAACTGGTAGCCGAATACTTTAATAAAGATTATTTGTTTGTAAATAGCATCGAGGCTTTACAGCGGTATAATAAGATATTTGATGGTTCTCTTATTCAGAGTTATGTATATATTGATAAGGTTATTTCGTATGAGGGTGATGATTATAAATTACTTGTGTATCTAATAAATAATTCAAATGAATTGGCATATGAGTACACTGGTGAGACATTTGCTATGCCATCACGTAGAATGATTATTTCTGGAACTACTGGTGATAGTAGATTTATTGAGGGCGATATCATTCAGATTAATGGCCGATATCTTGGGGTTACAACGGAAACTGTAGATGGCGAGAGTATTACTGTCCCTAATATTAATGTATATAAGGCTTATATGTATGATCCTAATGATGAAGCAGGTTGGTGGTATGTTGAGACACCCTCAAGATTTGACAAATTACAAGTGAAAGAAATTGCAAAATGTATTTTTGGCGATAATATAACGATACGAAATGATGAACCAGCCGACTATGGTGTTGAATCTGAAGATTACTACGGTTCTGATATAGAGAATTATAATGGTCCATGTTATGTATGTGAATTAGATAATCAGTCGAATGCTAAGTTCTCAAAGTATTTCTTCAATGAACGTTATGGAACAATGACTGATGCAGTTCATGATAATTATGAATTGTCATTTTCAGGTGATTTCAAGCATTTTTATTTATTTATGTATGATGGAGGGATGGAAACTCTCACTCTTGAGTATTATGACAATAATTTGAATAAGATATGGAAAAGAGAGTTTGAAAACACATCATCAGCTTCATATGATGTTACAAAAAATAATATATATCTTGTAGCAAATAATGAATTCTATGTAATTAATACTGAAACTGGGGAAGACACATTTGCAAGTACATATATTGGAGACAAGCTTGACATAAGAAAATTCGAGAATGGTGTATTAACAATTTCTGATAAAAAAGCAGACGCATTTATGTATATGGGGCTAGACGGAAATGTTTTGTGGAGAGCAGATGCCAATGATGATATTCCAGAATATTCATTTATTCAAGCTCAGGAAATTAATGATAGAATAGTTCTTTCAATAGAATCTTATGGTTCTTCTTATTATTATGTAATTGATAAAAATGATGGAACAATAATATATAGTGGCTCTGTAGACACGCCTAACTTTAGACAGTATGGTTAATTAGAATATAAAATTGGGAAATGGGTGAGATGTTCTTGATGAACACTCACCTAATTGCTTATGTGACACGGGGCAAAGGAATCAGCATCAAAGAAATACTATAACCCAATTGAGGATTTGGTAGGGTAAAATATGAAAACATACATTCTCTTATAATGTTCTGTTGTTAAAATCCATACCACATTGTTATCGAATACATTAGGAAAATATTAATCTTTTTCAGCATAACAATTAATTTTATATATGTTGCATTATTCATCTGGTACGTTTTAAGTGTTCATAAATATCGTCTGTCAGGTAAACATTATCTCGATTTACATTTATTTTCAATTAAATTCATTTTCTTGCTTTAATTCTGATCGGTCAGAAAAATCATAATCTATTTTTATTGGGTACACAATTCCGAAAAAGAAAATTAAAAAAAGAACTGACTATATTGTCAGATACCTTACCTCATTCATATAGCTTCCACATAAACATGAACAAGTTTTTTTACACCGTATATGATGTGTATAAAAAGATATATTCTATAAATAGTGCTAGATGACAGATAGCCAACGGTAGTCTATGATGTGATGAATGTAAAAGGGAAGGAGGGAACTAATGGGGAAAACAAAAGTAGTAGAAAGTATTTTAAAAATAATTTCGGCACTGGTTGCCGCAGCCATGTCTGTTGTCAAATTATTTGATACCATTAACAAGACAAAAAAGGAAGCGTAACAGAATAAATGACTTAGTAAGAGGATTTCCATGTGGAAATCCATTGTTTATTTATTATTCCGTTGCGTTAATCAGAAAAATGAAAGTGATAAGGAGAGATTTGAAATGGCACATATGATTGAACAGATGTTTTCGGTAAGGGAAAAACCATGGCATGGGCTTGGCACTATTGTTATGGAAGCACCAGCATCAGCAGATGCACTCCGGCTTGCAGGGCTGGGCTGGAATGTGGTGCAGGAGCCGATCTATACTAGTTCAAAAGAGAAAGTGGAGGGGTATAAATTAAATATAAGGGATTCTGACAGGAAAGTGCTGGGTGTGGTATCCGACCGCTACAGGGTAGTACAAAACGTGGATGCATTTAGTTTTACTGATGGACTACTCGGACAGGGTGTCCGCTATGAGACTGCTGGATCATTACAGAATGGCAAAAGGGTATGGCTTCTCGCAAAGCTTCCGAAAGAATATATCATCGCAGGGGAAAGGGTCAGCCCCTATCTTGTTTTTTCCAACACCCATGATGGTTCAAGCTCTGTAAAGGTAGCCATTACCCCGGTAAGAGTAGTCTGCAATAATACGCTCAATTTAGCATTAGACACAGCAAAAAGGAGTTTTTCTATGATCCATACAGGGAATGTGCAGGACAAGATACAGGAAGCAAAGGATACGCTCTTCATGACAGAAAAGTACATGGATAATCTGGGCGTTGAATTTGAGCAGCTCCGTAGGCAGAAAGTGACAGACGCACAGGTGAAGGAATATGTTGAACTTTTATTACCAATGGAGGAAGAGCCTACTGCAATGCAGGTTAAGAACACCCAGCGACTTCGCCAGGATATGATGAAGCGGTATTATGATGCACCTGACCTGCAGAAAGTGGGGAACAATGCATACAGGTTCATTAATGCGGTGTCAGACTTTGCGACACACAGCGCACCTTTACGCAGGACTGCAAATTATAATGAGAACCTGTTTGCACGTACGGTTGACGGAAACCCATTGATCGACAAGGCATACCAGCTTGTGAAGGCTGCCTGACCAGCAGATGCAATGGAAAAGTATATGCAGTGCTGATGGAGATTACTGATCGTGAAGTGTTTGGTGTATATATTGAAAGGTCTAAAACCTTTTGGCCTTATGGAAACGGAAAGGGAAATAGCATATCACGAAACAAGAACTGGGAAATATATGCATCACAAAACAAGAATTTCTGTACCAGACAGCATATATGGAAAGGAAAAAGAAATAAAAATGACAGAGGTATGGGGATAGTGGAGACTGTTCTGGTCTTTCACTATCCTCATTATCTTTGTGGTGAAAAAAGGAGGCATATTATGTTTGAAAAAATACCATTGGCAGGAGTAGATCATACTGGATGGCTTCATCTAAGGAAAACTGGCATCGGGGGTTCTGATGCAGGTGCAATCTGTGGCGTAAACCCTTACAGCAGTGCAATGAAGGTTTTTAAAGATAAGACCAGTGATGAAGTTGAGGCTCAGGAAAATGAAGCAATCAGAATCGGGCATGACCTTGAGGATTATGTTGCACAGAGATTTACTGAAGCGACAGGATTAAAGGTGAGGAAATCAAATTATATGTATCGGAGCGTGGAGCATCCGTTCATGATCGCAGATGTTGACCGATTTGTAGTCGGGGAGGATGCAGGTCTGGAATGCAAGACAGCCAGCGCTTATAATGCGGACAAATGGGCAGATGGTAATATTCCGCTTCATTATA
Organism: Lachnospiraceae bacterium; assembly: GCA_014804285.1. Taxonomy (GTDB): domain Bacteria; phylum Bacillota; class Clostridia; order Lachnospirales; family Lachnospiraceae; genus Suilimivivens. The sequence goes on from JAAVAA010000040.1 coordinate 36,001, forward strand.
TTATGCAGTGTTACCATTATATGGCGGTCACTGGGAAACGCACATGGTACATAGCGGCGGTCATCTTAGGCAGGGAATTTACATACCGGAAATTAGAATGGGATGATGCATTGGTGGAGCGTCTGATAGCCATAGAGGATAATTTTTGGAATAACCATGTCATCTCGGGAACTATCCCGCCACCGGATGGAAGCAAGGCTTGTGATGAGGTGATCCAGCAGTATTTCCATACGGCGAAAAAGGAAAGCATAATTAAGCTGGTAGGGTTTGATGAAAAACTGAGAAGACGTGAGGAGCTCCTTGGTTTTATTTCTGAATTACAGGAAGAACAGAAACAGATCGAACAGGAAGTGAAGCTGTTCATGCAGGATAACGAATATGCAAACAGTGAACATTTTCGTGTCTCATGGAAGAACGTTGATTCCACGAAGCTGGACACAGGGCGGATCAAAGAGGAAATACCAGAGATCTATGCGGATTATGGTAAGGTTTCCCATTGCAGGAAGTTTGTAGTAAAAGTGGCATAAAAAGGAAGGGAGAGAAAAATGGAGAAAAATCTGATCAGGCTGCTTAAGGCGGATGAGATCGAATGCAGGGTGTCCATGATCAATGAAAGAGGCCTGAGCCTTTTGCTCTACAAAGATGCAAGGGTGGACCAGCGCATCCTTGATGAGACATTTGGTCCTTTCGGATGGAAGAGAAGCCATCAGTGTATTGATGGTAATCTCTATTGTACAGTAGAAATTTTAAATAAAGATACTGGAGAATGGGTATCGAAACAGGATGTCGGAACTACTGGTTATACAGAAAAGGAGAAATCGCAGGCATCGGACAGCTTTAAGAGGGCTTGCTTTAACTGGGGGATCGGAAGGGAACTGTATTCTGCCCCTTTCGTATGGATACCTGCCGGAAAAGTATCTATACAGGAAAAAGGCGGCAAATTATGCTGTTATGACCATTTTGAGGTCAAGTCCATTGGGTATAACAGTGACAGGGAAATATCCAGCCTTGTTATCGTAAATGATAAAGGGTCGGCGGTCTATGAACTGAAAGCAAAAGCGGATACTGGGAATAAGAAGGAAAAAGAGTCGCCAAAGCAGAACCAGAATAAAGTTTTACAGGAAAGCCGCCTTTCCAAGGAGCAGATGGATTCTTTAAAGGCGGAGCTTGGAAGGACTGGTGTTGCGATGGAAGATGTCAAGGAGCGGTATAAGATACAGACACCGGAGACAATGGGTGAGGAATTATACAAAAAAGTGATGGCTGCACTGTCAAAGACAAAGTCAGCGGCGTAAAGGAGGAAAGCAATGGATTATGATGAGTTCAAGGAAGAAGTTTTAAAGGAATTGAGAGAAACGCATGGGGATGGGATGGAAATAACATTATTAAAGGTAAAGAAGACTAACGGTGCAGATTATGAAGGCGTAAGTTTCCGGGTCAAAGAAGCTGGGGATGGCATAACAGCATCAGCTATTTTCAGGATTGCTCTTCTTTATGATGAATATGTTGAGGGGGAAATGGATATCGCTGCCTGTGCAGAGGCATTGTGGGAGGCACATGAAAAGAGTAAGAATCTGGAAGGTCTGCAGCAGTTCGTGGAAAGCATCCCGAGCTGGGAGACCACCAGAAGGAACGTATACCCGGCTCTGTTGTCAATGGAGAAGAATATAGACCTGCTGCCTAAACTTGTAGTATTCCCGATGCTGGACCTTGCGGTGATATTTGTCATCCGTAGGGAAATGACTGGTGGCGGAGACAGCATTGTGAAGATCACTACGGAGCTGTTAGAGGATTATGGAATCAGCAGGCAGGAGCTTTATGATGCTGCCATGGAAAATTTAAAGAATGATGGTTACTACTTCCAGGACATGGATGATGTTGTGAGAGAAATTTCCCTGCTGGACGATGCGGAAAAACCAATGGGAACAGGTATGTATATTTTGTCAAATTCATCTAAACTGTATGGGGCTGCAGGGATCTTGGACAAGGATCTGGTAAATGAATTTGCCAAGGGCAGGGATATGTATATCTTACCTTCATCAGTGCATGAGACAATCTTTGTTTCTACTGAGAAATACTGTGCTGAGGAATTAGACCAGATGGTGGCAGAGATCAATGAACTAGAGGTGCTTAAGGAAGAGCGGCTTGTTGACCACTGCTATTTTTATGATGGAAAAACAGGCGAGATCAGGATGAGACCATGACCCATAGTGGAAAGGCTGGGGAGATTATTATTTTCCCAGCCTGTAACAAGGGACAAAGTAGGGAGGTTTGCTATGGTGGATCAGGATTATGGGAGATATAGTGACATATTCATATTTATCCCAGAAAAAAGGCAGGTCATCCGTATTGCCGAAGGGTGTGGTGATAATCTTTTATGGGAAGATATTGAAAATGGGTATGTGGATTACATTTACTATGCACAGCATGAACTTAATGTTGATATACCGGAAGTGGACGGTGGGATGGTACTGTTGGAAGAACCGTTGAGGGATAAGTACCAATGTATGGCAGACTGCATACCGGATGTGCTGGACATGGCATATGGCAGTCGTATAATCAGGTACATAGCATTGGCTTAGGGAGTGTAGCATGGAAATGAGACGATATTGAGGAATTTGGTGAATGGTGTTACTACAGGGATTTTTAAGGAAAAACGGATTGTGTGTCGGCATATGGTAAGGTATAATAACCTAAAATCATAAGAAGATAGAGGGATGGCGGTGGATATGGATAAAGAGAATGACAAGAGAAAAGCCCAAATGGCGCTTGTAGGTATCCTAAGCATGGAAAAAAGGCTGCCGGAGGATTTCGACTTAAAAAAGGAACTTAATATGGCAAGGGATGAAAAGTATAGCGACTTTGATTTGGAACAGGATATTACGTGATTTCTAGTTTAAATCAATGCTCTGATGGGTAAAAATTCTATGAAAAAATGATGTTTTATGATATTATGAATACGAGAAGATGTATTTTAAGGTAGGTGAGAAGATTGGAAAAAATCAATATTGAAACGATAGGAAACATGAAACAGGAAAAGACAGAAATTGTGAAGCGTACAGTCAAGGACAGTGTATTTACAGATCTGTTCCAAGATAAAAAATATTTGCTGCAATTGTATAAAGCCCTTCATCCGGAGGATAATGATGTTACAGAGGATAAACTGACGGATATTACAATCAAAAATGTTTTGACTGATAATATTTATAATGACCTTGGGTTCGTGGTGGGTGATAAACTGATGATCCTTGTGGAAGCACAGACCACATGGACAATGAATATCATAGTCAGAGGTTTGATGTATATGGTGCAGACCTGGCATGAATATTTGGGAAGGACAAAACAGAACCTTTATAAGAGCAAGAAGGTGAAGCTGCCAATGCCTGAACTCTATGTGATCTTTACAGGTGACAGGAAAACAAGACCATCTGAGGTTTCCCTTTCTCAGGAATTTTTTGGTGGTCAGGACTGTTGCATTGACGTGAAAGTAAAGATGATATATGATGGCAAAGAAGGGGATATCATCAATCAGTATGTTTTGTTTACCCAAATATGTAATGAGCAGATAAAGTTACATGGTCGGAAAAAGGAAGCTATTACGGAAGCAATCCGTATCTGCAAAGACCGGAATGTGCTTACAGGATACCTGAGTAAGAAGGAAAGCGAGGTTGTGGATATAATGATGGTATTATATGATGAAGAAGAAATCATGCGCTCTTACGTGGAAAGTGAACGATATGAGGCTGGACAAGAAGCACGGTATGATGAAAAGATTGAAACAGCTAAAGAAATGATAGAGAACCATGAGCCGATAGAAAAGATCATCAAATACTCCCGGCTGCCAGAAGAGACTATTTTGGAATTGCAGAAGGAACAGGAACTACAGCCAGTATAGTTAAAGATAATATTAATATGGTATGAGAAGCAGGAAATCTTATTATGCAAGGTATCCTGCTTTTTTATGTGTAGCTAAGATAAACAGAGTAATCAGTTCAAAAACGACCATTAATGGAACTGATTTTATAGGTTGGAGAATCTGCTTAAAATAGATGGTTTTGTGGGTGGTTTCGTTCCAGAATCCGTTCCAAAATCAAAGTCTTATATCTTATACGTTTTGGAAACATCATTTATATAGGAAGGAATGGGTTATGAAAAATTATATATTCGGATATGCAAGGGTATCTACAGAAGCCCAGAATCTTGACAGACAGATTGATGCCCTTAAAAAATATGGTGTTGATCATATTTACAATGAAAAAATGACTGGTACAAAAAAGAACCGTCCAGAACTGGATAAGATGCTGGATCGGATGACAGAGGGGGATACTGTTGTAATAGAATCATTGTCACGTCTTGGGAGAAGTACCAAAGATTTGATTGAACTGACGGAATTATTCCAGAGCAAGGGTGTCCATCTCGTGTCTCTGAAAGAAGCCATTGATACGAGTACTTCTACAGGGAAGCTTTTGTTTACCCTAATGAGTGCAATAGCCCAGTTTGAGCGTGATGTGATAGCCGATAGAACTCGTGAGGGATTGCGCTCAGCCAGAGCTAGGGGCAGAATGGGAGGGAGACCAAAAACAGATCCTAATATTATTAAGAAAGCTGTTAAGTTGTATCGGACAGGACAGTATTCAATTAAGGAGATTGAGGAACTGACAGGAGTTAAGAAATCTACTCTTTATAGAAATCTAAAGATGGGTACAAATGAAGAGCGGTGAAATATATGGATAAAAATGGATTACTGGAAATCATTGCCGCATATAGGACTGGTGATGAGCTGGATGAAGTTCTGAATAAGGATCAAGATTAGCAGAAAGCATTGCTACAGCAGAAGGAAATCTTTGCTATGTTAGAAGAAGTGAATCTTACAACAGAGCAGAAAAGAGTGTTTGATCAGGCAATAGCAGCAAACAATCATACTGGTGCAGTGCATGGAGGATGGGATCAGGCTTCGAATGGAGATGGAAAAAATCATATAACTGAAAGAAGGACGGAGCAATTCTGTTCTTCTTTTTTTACATTTTGCAATTATTAATACCTGTTTTGTATAGAATAATTCATATGTATTGATTTGGTAATGGTTTAGCACTATAATTGATGTAGAAGATGAAAATTATATGGGATATGAAGTATGGACTAGTAATCCCAAAAGAGATATTTGGCAAAGGAGATTATTATGGCAAGTACAATTCAGGTGAGGGTGGATGATGAGTTAAAAAAGAAATCAGATATGCTGTTTAAAGATCTTGGTACTGATACAACAACTGCGATCAGGATGTTTTTAACACAGGCAGTTGCAAATAACGGATTTCCTTTTGAAATCAGGAAAAACAGCAGGGCAGAATATAATCCATATGAGGCAATGACAGAAGAGGAAATGCTGGCAAAGCTAAAGCGTTCCAGAGAGCATTGTGAGGAAGGGAGATACCGTGAAGCAGATAAAGTGATTTCTGATCTGAGGGGGAAGTATGGATTATAAAGTGATCATTACAGAAGATGCAGAAGCAGATATGGATAAGTTCGTGCATTATCTTTTGTTTGAAAAGAAGAATCAACAGGCAGCATGTAATTTGATAGATGATTTTGAATCAGCCATAGCAATTTTGGCTCGTGTGGCAGAAAGTTTAAAGATGTGTGAGAATCAGCATTTGAAAGATCTTGGGTATAGACGGATCAACTTTATATCTCACAGATATTTTATGCTATACAGAGTAGAAAAAGATAGAGTCTTTGTAGATAATATTTTTCATGAGTTACAAGATTATGAGAATAAGATGATTTAGTTTTTGTTTTAGAAGCATGTGATTAATTTTGAATTTGCTTCATTCTCATATCAGATATTGTTTTGAAAAAGAAGAGAGTACGTTTTGTGGCGTTAGTTTGAAAATATGTTGGTATGAATCGCCATAGGTTAATCTGGTTTGGCGAAATTTCTGACGCTGGCAATGAGTACCAAAATATTTTCAAACTAACGCCTTTGAGTATATTTGCGAACAATTGATAAAGAAGAACTGTTATGTATTGAACGGATCACTAAAAAGAAACCTGTTTCAAGAAGCATTTCAAAAGTTGATATTCATGATTTGAAAACATTAATTCCATTTAAGTATCATCCATTTATGTTATATGAAGGACAACGCTTCATGGATATGGTTGAGAGTGTACATGTTAATGGTGTAATAGTTCTTATCGTTGTTCGTCCTGCAACTGAAGAAGGGAAATATGAGATTCTTTCAGGTCATAATCGTGTAGAAGCGGAATGGGTAGCGAAAGCTTGAAAATTAGCGATCATAAAATGGTTGAAAAGATTCTTGCTGGGGGTAAAAAATCAGTATTAAGCAGGCAAATATGCTCATAGAGAAAACGAAAAATGGAAAGTTAACTAAGGATTCTATCAATGAAATATTTAGTTCTACTAATCTTGGTTTTGGATTTGAATCTATCAGGTTAAGTGAGCAGTTTTTATCAAAACACTTTAAACCGAAATAAACTGCAAATGAAATTGAGGAGATAATCAATAAGGCTTTGGAAAATTATTTTTCATTAGGGAATAGAAAATAAATAAATTTTTGTATATAGTATAATTAAGGATGTATTTAGAATGAGAAAGGTTAAGCTATGTGTTATAAAAATGAAGTTTTAAGACCGATAATGGTCAATGGAGAGTTCTTTGACATTTTTCCTAAAAGCGGTCATCCCATGATCATATCTTATGTAAAAATGGATAAAGAAATTTTGGCTAGTGAAAAAGCTGGGGGAATTGTTTCCTCAAATAAAAAAAGGAAACAAAAATTGTGTTCTATTAATGAATTAAAAAGAAAGTTTGATGAACTTTTATGCTGTGAAGAAGAGATTATTAATCGTTATGGAACATACAATATAGGTATAGATCTTGATAATAGTGTTTTATCTAATGCAAAGATAATGGATTTGCCATTTCAAATTAATATTCAAGCTGAGGAAAGGGAACTTCTTATTGAACAATTAATATTTGATATTTTATATTATAAATATCGTAAAGATAGTCCGTTAATGACATTGCGACAATATAGCATTTATCAAAGTCAGTATAGTTGGAGCGGTGACCAGACAGAAGCTAATCTAAGAATCGAAGCGGTGAGAAAATGTATTTCTAATGCATTAAAAAAGGACATAGCAGTTAAAAATAGTCAAGGATTGAGAGAAGAAATAATGGAGATGGGTGTCAATCCCGACGTATATTTCGAAGATTATGGACAATTGAGCACACCATTTTCGAATGGGAAAAGACAAGAAATTCGGAAGAAATCTAAGGTACAGTGGGATCAAATTTTTTACAATGGTAATGGAAAATTGATCACATGCAAACAATATGATAGGAGTTTTAGTAGTAATGGAAATTATAGTCATAAGGCTTTGGTAAATTTTTTTGATACATACGACGGTTATGTAAATGAAGTCTTTATGCAACCAACAGCCAATAGTAAAGATTATTTTTTAAAATCGTTAGATTTTTATGCTCTTGAGAAATATAAACGAATAGATTTTATTTATAAGCTTGCAGTAAGACTTGGGGATATAAATATGCCAGTTATTTCCAAACATCATATTTTAGTCAAACGATTTCATCCCTGTGTTTGTGATGTGATTAATAAAAATGATTCGTTGGAATTTGCCCCTAGGATAGAGTATTATAGCCCAATGCTTATGCTTGAGGAAGTGTGGCAGAAAAATAAATTATATAATGAGCCTATGTATGAAGATAAATGGCAAAAGTACTACTTTATTAGGGCGAAGGTATATGAACTTTTTAAATATCATTGCCAATTTGTATCGGATGACTATGATGATATTTCAGATTTTATTAGCAAGCATTATAATATATTACATTATCATGAGCCGAACAAAGTATGGATTCAGGAAGAAAAGAAGCTTAAAGCTGATCGCGAGAGGCGAATAATAAAAGCTTTAGAAATTAACGAGGCTCTTTTTGGGAAATCTGATAAGCGTAATCCGCGAAAGTGGGAGGCTCCTGCCAATACCTAATTATTATACGTTAGAAGATGAGATAAAGGATATGCTGTAATGTTAAATTGAAAGTAAAAAGGTAAGAGTGAGAATATTCATGCCAAAAGAATGCCCCTATTATACGGGGCATTCTTTTGAGTTTTCGATCTTCAATTCTCCGGCTGATGATCTTATTGCCTGCTCAACTTTTTTTTCATTTACCTCAATAAATATCTTCAATATGTAATCGGCGGTCACATCCGCTGGATTGGGGTTATGAAATCGATAGTTCAATTTTTGTTTTTTCATAGCGGTGCGCCTCCTCTCTTAATAGCCTTTGTCCATTTTATGAATACAGTTCTTAAAATAGACGCACAAGAAATATCAATTTACCGTTTTTAGTATCCTGCTATAATAATATATTATTGTAATGGAGAGACATACGGAACAGCTGCCTTTAAGACTATAACTACATTATCTGGATAACTCCATTTCCCGATTAGGGCTTTGCACTAATTGCTTTTGGCGGATACGGTCTTCATTACGTGACTTAATTAATCGCTTTTTATTGCCAGCAGCTGTCTTTTCTCCCCGTTGTTCCTTTTGATAATCAATTCGACTCAGATGAATGGTAGGTTCTCGGTTGTATATACCTTGTATTTCAAGACTTTCGTGGCTCACGTGTATATCTAATCCATTTCGTTCATATGCCCGGTTCTGTACATTCGCCCATTCAGCGCGCCAAATATCAAGGTACTCCTTTTTGTCCCATTTTCTATCCTTTTTTTTACTAAAACCATTTTGATCAATAGTTCTGGTTGGCACAATGATGTGGACATGTGGATTGTTCCGCTTGGGATCAATTTCGTTTCTACCTTCATGAATGGCTGTGATCGCACATAAACCTTGCGAAATGAAATTACTTTGCACATATTCACTGACTATTCGCTTTTGTTCATGAAGTGATAATTCATTTGGTAGTGATCCCTTAAATTCACGTGCAGTGCGAGCATCATATCGAGACTCCGCTTTATCAATTTCGTCACAAAGGAATTGTAAATCATAAAATTTAAGAGGGGCTTTATCTGGAAGAAAAATTTCAAATAGTAAGAGATCTTTTCTTCTGTTATAATAAGTTTTGTTATTGTACCCATCATGTAGTTTCCTTCCGCTGATATAGTTGACAGATTTTACTACCGAACGGTTTTTCCTACGACTGATAATACCAACTTCTAGATGGTAATTTGCCATATTCAAATTCCACTCCTTTCAATGCTCTTGTAATATCATTTGGTTGTCTTTTCTTCCTGTCCACTTACACATGTCTCATTAGATTGTGCTCTATTTTTAGCTTTTTGATTTAATTGTTCCATCAATTCTTTATCTTCTGATAGAACTAATAAAAACGATTCAAGGAAATTAAGTGAAATGGTAGTTTCATCTGTTCCATCTGATTCCAAACATAAAATTTCTGGGAAATAGTTACTGACAAGATTACCGATAAGGTAACATTGTCGCTTTCTTTTTTTCTCTTGAGCTTCTCGATTATTTCTATCTGTTATCCGTTTCTGTCGTTCAAGCGTTTCAATTAGGTCTTTCACTGCTCTTATCCTTTCTTCAATAGTTGGTAATTCTTTAATTTCTTTTGGCATTATTTCTGGTGTCTTTTGAACAATGCATGTGCAGACTGGTTCAACTGTATTCGCTATCTGTAATCTATCCGGATGCTCCATTACGGTTGCATATATAATAGAAGAATTAGGTTTATATGGCTGATCAAATAGGTTGCAGCTTGCTTGGATTTTGTTAATGCGGCAAAATCCAAAGGGTGATAGTAACAAAACATCGTTCAAAGACGAAAACTCATGAGGAGGAATTCTATATTCCAGAGTTTCACTTATTTGCCGATTATAACGTACGTCGTTCAATTCATCGTCCCAAGATTCACCAAAGCTTTCTTGTATACCCTTTTGAGTTCCAATCAGAGAACTAAAATATTGCTGAGTCTCAGCATCATTTGCGTGTAAAATAGCTTGGAATTGACAATTGTCTAGAATAATTCTTCTATCATTTTCGCCATAAATTTTGTCAAGTTGCGCGAGACTTTGAATAACAATGCAGATATTAACATTCCGGCTTCGCAGTGTAGATATTGCGTCTGTCATTAATGGGAGTTTACCGAATCTTGCAAATTCGTCCATCAGTAGCAATGTTGGTATATTATTTACGCCTTCAAAGCTGTATTTATCTGGACGACGTTCCAAATGCCGAATCAGTTGTGTGTACATTAAATTAATTGCACCGCTCCACTGTTCAATCTGTTCTTCTGGAATTTGTATAAAAATATTATATTTATCCAGATCTTGCCAAGTAAAATAGTCAGTCTCATTTTGAGTTACTCGAAATGCATTATTGATATATGGGTCGGCAGCGAATAGCATTAGCTTGTTACGTATGCCCCTGTCAAAATTTGCTAGTGTCTCAGATTTCATTTCCAACATTTCGCCAAGATACATTTTTGAGATATCTTCATTGTTTTGTTTAATTTTTTTTATCAAATCGGTTGTGCTTGTAGAAACAATGGCAATCAGCGTATCACTGAAATTCAAACCAAGTTTATAATAATAATGAATAGCTGCTGCTAATATTCCTTGCTCGCTTTCGGACCAAAAAGGCTGATTATCATTTGGAATGTCTGGTATATTTGCCCTAACAATCTCCCATATTCTGTTAGTTAAATTCCCATCTTCATCTTGGCGTAAACAATAAAATGGGTCATAAGAGGTGGAATATTTAAAAGGATTAAAAATTATATATGGGCGTTTAGCAATACCTCTAGCATATAATTTTGCATAATAATCACATAATTCGCCTTTGATATCGGTAGCGCAAATTGCACCAGACCAAGTAGCTAAGGTTGGCTTAATAATACCGGTACTTTTTCCGCTGCCATTGCCTCCGGCAATAAGAATATTTCCTTCTGTACCTTGTGAAAAGCCAACATATTGTGTTGGATCGCTATTGCTGTTGAGTCCGAAACAAAAACCACGGTCATGGCTTCTGCTAAGGGATAATGGGAGAGGGATACAATTATTATTTTGCGCAGCTTTTAATTCTTGCTTTGCAACTTGGTATTCAGAGTAATCATATTTGCCAGCTCGATATTTGCTATCACCAATCCAATAGTTATATTTCTTTTTCATGTCAGTTTGCTCTCCTTTCAATTTTTGAAAATATAATGTATTATAAGCGCAAACAGTTTTTTTAGCGATTGGGAAGAATTTACGATTTTGCATACTGTGAAAAAATAGTTTGAAATAGAGCGGAAGTTTGACAGTTAAATAATATAAAAATACCCTGCAGGCCGCAAAGTACCTGCTTTTTTTATGTCAAATATTTTGTATTGTATGATAGTATTATATAGTAATATATGATATAATAA
>JAAVAA010000041.1 GCA_014804285.1 Lachnospiraceae bacterium
ATTTGTTTGCGCGCCATGGGCGCGCTCTAACGGGTGAAAGTCCCGAACACGCCCAGATAGTGGGAAGTGTATAGCCGAACAGCAAGGGTGTCTACTGTGAGGTAGAATCTGAAGGAAGCTGTAAGCAAACCTCTGATCCGACGGACAGAAATCACATATAAGGCTAGGCTGCGAGAGATAAGTTGGCAAATAGCAACGAAGTCTAATAACTATCACATTTGTAGTAGCAGAGTAAATGTGGCGGATACATGGAGGGAAAGAGCGCGCACCTTAAGCGTGGAGGTCTCACAAAGGTTTCATTAGCCTAGTAACAACGAACTGTGAGAAGTCAGCAGAGCCCATAGTAGTGAAGAAATTTCTGTAATGGAAATGGAGCAAAGGGGCAAACAATCAATCAGTTTTAGTAGAGTCTCGATTGCAGAAGAGACAACATCTGCCGTAACCAATCGGGTAAAGGGTGGTTAATTCAAGCGAGACAGAAAGGAAAGAACGCATGGACACAAGTAGTCTAATGGAGCAGATACTGTCAACGGATAACCTTAATCAGGCATATCTGCAAGTCGTACGAAATAAAGGCGCAGAGGGTGTAGACGGAATGAAATACACAGAACTCAAAGAGCATCTTGAAAAGAACGGCGAAATCATCAGGGAACAATTGAGGACGAGAAAGTATAAACCTCAACCAGTACGAAGAGTGGAGATACCAAAGCCTGATGGCGGTGCCAGAAACCTAGGAGTACCAACAGTAACAGACAGAGTCATACAACAAGCCATTGCACAGGTACTAACACCAATCTATGAGGAACAGTTTCATGACCATAGTTATGGATTCAGACCGAACAGATGTGCACAGCAAGCAATCATCACAGCATTGAATATGATGAATGACGGCTGGGATTGGGTTGTTGACATTGATTTGGAGAAGTTCTTCGACACAGTAAACCATGATAAGCTGATGACCTTAATCGGAAAAACAATCAAGGACGGAGATGTAATCTCAATCATTAGAAAGTTTCTAGTCAGCGGAATTATGGTAGATGAAGAGTACAAGGAATCGGTGATAGGAACTCCGCAAGGCGGAAATCTATCGCCACTTCTGGCAAACATCATGCTGAATGAACTGGACAAAGAAATGGGGCAAAGAGGATTGAACTTTGTCAGATACGCAGATGACTGTATCGTTATGGTTGGAAGCGAAATGTCAGCAAAGAGAGTAATGAGAAACCTCACGAAATTTATTGAAGAGAAACTGGGGTTAAAAGTAAACATGACAAAGAGTAAGGTAGACAGACCAAGTGGTCTTAAATACCTTGGATTTGGATTTTACTTTGACAGTAAAGCACACCAATTTAAGGCAAAACCACATGCAAAATCAATAACGAAGTTTAAAGCAAGAATGAAGCAGCTTACATGCAGAAGTTGGGGAGTAAGTAATTCCTATAAGGTGCAGAAACTCAATGAACTCATTCGAGGGTGGATTAACTACTTCAAGATAGGAAGTATGAAAAGCTTATGTGGGAAATTAGACAGTAACATTCGTTATCGGATGCGCATGTGTATATGGAAACACTGGAAAACTCCACAAAACAGAGCAAAGAATCTGATAAAACTTGATGTACCAAGGTGGGCGGCATTTAAAATAGCTTACTGCGGAGATAAATATGCTCGGCTTGCCCATAATGGGTGGGTACAGAAAGCAATAAGCATCAAGAGACTAACCTCATTTGGATTAGTCTCAATGTTAGATTACTACACCGAAAGGTGTGTTACTTGTTAAGTTGGTTGAACCGCCGTGTACCGAACGGTACGCACGGTGGTGTGAGAGGTCGGAATTTCTCAATTAAGAGAAATTCCTCCTACTCGATTGCTATTTGATACTCATATAAGAATTTTGAAAAGAGGATTGCTATGGAGCAGACAAATTTGACAGAAATCAATATACGACAGGTAAGTAAGTGGAGAACCTGACAAAAAGGGGATTTTTGTGGACTTGAAATGTCCCAGTAGTATTAATATTTAAAATCCCTCAGCGCCCGACTCCCGGGCTGCAGCAATCCGGTATTCGTCCATCAGAGCCACGCAGCCATCAGCATCCACCTCACCCTGGAACAGCTTCTGCACTGCCGTACCCATGTCTTGTTGAGTATAGCCGATAATTTTTGGATTTGCCGTACTGGCCCGTTCATGAAGGGAGATGGAACCCAGCGCATTCGTGACCATGTCTGACTGTATATTAGTGGTTTGACCCTTAAAGCAGCTCACAGTGGAAATGCCGTCAAAAGCCTTGTTATAATTTTCACTTTGGGCGCAGAAAGACAAAAAATCCAGNGCCTCCTCCNCATGACTGCCTTGTTTGTTGACCATCATCATATTCAGGTTTCCGCCTTCATAGGTGCCGGAGGGCTCTGTATTCATGAACACNGGCATGAGGGCAAANTCCTCTTTTGAATAAGTTCCGNCNTTTTCCAGGTCGGTATCAAACCAGGTATCCCAAATATTGATCATAACACACTCGCCGGAAGCCATGGCATGGCTCAAATCTTCCCANTTCCGGTCGGCATAGNCTTCTCCAAACCAGCCATTTTCCTCNGCACCGGCGAGCCAGTTCACCATATCNCATACNGCNGGAATATCGGCNTAGGNAATNTCATTTTTATTCAAGCGGACCAGAAGCTCCGGGTTATCGGCAAAGANAGGATCCAGAGCGAACTGATAGTTCCAGTGACAGCTGCGGAAAGACCAGCACAGNGGAGTGTANCCGATNGACTTCAGGGCTTGNCACAGGGCATCAAACTCTGNCTGTGTAGCGGCAGGACGCAGACCTAANGAGTCAAGGATGGTCTTNTTGTANTAGCAGCCGGAGACAGAGTTTTCCCAAAAGGGCAGACCCAGAAGATGTCCTTCGCTGTCCTGACAGTATGCCTTAGCGTCGTCGGTAAGGTCTGACACCCATTCTTCGNNCTCCAGATGGACAAACTGATCCTTCATATTNAGNGTGTTCAATCCGGGATNATTAAACTGGAAAAGAATGTCCGGAGCTTCNCCGGAGGAAAAGGCNTCTTGTATGGCAGTGTCATAGNTTANATCTGCATCGTCTATACCNATGATACGAAGGTGACATCTGCCGCTNTGTTCGTAAAGCTGAAATATNCGCTGNATATAGTCTTTTTCCATATCTGTTTTTTTGCCCATNATTGTGAGNGTAACTTTTCCATCNTCCTGTNCGTTTCCGGNTGNCGGACTGCANGCTGTGAGCAGAAACAATATCACTAAAAACAGAGCTGGTAATCTTTTTTTCATATTCAANTACTTCCTTNGTTTTCTTTNTGNGNCGGNGCGGCAGTAACCTGCAGGTCTTGNTCATTGCGCANACGGCCTAACAGGGTTTTTACCGCATCCATATCAATGGGCTTAGANAGATGNCCGTTCATNCCGGCANCNAGGGCGTTTTGCACATCCTCGGCAAANGCATTGGCGGTCATCGCTACAATGGGAATGCTCTCTGCCCTGGGNTGAGAGCAGGNNCGAATCTTCCGTGTGGCCTCATACCCATTCANCACCGGCATTTGTACATCCATCAGGATCATGTCGTAATGCTCCGGNTCAGAGTGCAGGAACATTTCTACGGCCTCCTGTCCNTTGACTGCNAGCTCACACCGGGCNCCTTCCATGTTCATCATCTCAAACAGGATCTCNGCNTTCAGNTCNTTGTCTTCCGCTACCAGAAACAGCAGTCCATTCAGAATGTCCTTCATGTCTGAGGANCCTTCGTCTTTTTCACGAGCGGCGTATAAGTTTTCCAGTGTTTGCTGGAAGGTAGAAACAAAGAAAGGCTTAGGCATAAAGGCATCAACGCCTGCCGCTCGTGCCTCATCCTCAATATCGCCCCAATCATAGGAGGTCATCACTACAATAGGGATGTTTTCCGGCATCCGTTTCCGAATCTGTCGGACGGTTTCCACCCCGCTTTGCCCCGGCATCATCCAGTCAAGCAGGATTACATGGAATCCCTCGTCCTTTGCCTTGGCCTGAACCACAGTCTCCACTGCTGCCGGACCTTCTGTCTCATAAGATACGTCCACTCCAATCTCCCGCATCATCACTTGGACATCCAGGCAGATTTCTTCTTCATCGTCCACGACAAGGACTCGTGAGATTCCACGGCTTGCCCAGAGATTCTCTCCGCCGACCTTTTCAGGCAGAGCAAATGACAGGTCTACAGTAAATATACTTCCCTCTCCCTGCCGGCTGGTCACAACAATGACTCCGCCCATCAGCTCTACCAGATTTTTGGTGATGGCCATACCCAGACCGGTTCCCTGTATGCCGCTGGTGGTGGAGTTAACTTCCCGTGAGAAAGGGTCAAATACGGTTTTTACAAATTCCTCACTCATGCCCATTCCATTATCCGCTACCACAAAGCGCAGTTTGGAAAACTGGGGTGAGACCTTGGGCAGTTCTTCCACCGTACATATAATCTCCCCGCCTTCCTGGGTGTATTTAATGGCATTGGACAGGAGATTGATCAGTATCTGATTGAGCCGCAGCTTGTCACCCAATAAGCGCTCTGCGGGACGGCCTTTGGTACGGAACTCAAAGCTCTGGTTCTTTGCCTTTGCCTGGGGCAGAAGGATAGTGTACAGCTCTTCCATCAACTCAGGAAGGTGAAATACGGCAATATTTAAAGATGTTTTTCCGCTTTCAATCTTACTCATATCCAGTACATCATTGATCAGGCTGAGCAGATG
Organism: Lachnospiraceae bacterium; assembly: GCA_014804285.1. GTDB lineage: Bacteria > Bacillota > Clostridia > Lachnospirales > Lachnospiraceae > Suilimivivens. The sequence continues at coordinate 4,749 of JAAVAA010000041.1, forward strand.
CTGGCTGGAGGCGGAAATCTTCCGGGTATATTCCCGTACTTTTTCTTCGTTGCCGGCTTCCTTGGCAAGCAGAACTGCAAAACCCACAATGGCGTTCATGGGCGTACGGATGTCGTGGGACATATTGGAAAGAAAGTGGCTCTTGGCTTCGTTGGCGCTTTTTGCGGCGGCCAAGGCTTCCTCCAGGTTCCGGCTCATGTTCCGCTCTCTGGTACGGTCAGACATGACCACTACGAATTTTTCCATGCCCTGAATATTCTCATGATATACAGTCTCATAAAACCAGCGCCGTTCACCGGCGGCTTGATGGATATGTTCCCGTTCCCAATACTGGCTGCCGTGGATGGGGATGGCCTTTAGCTCTTCTATTGTGAGACTGCTGCCTTTGCTGACAAGGCTGTCTTCCAGTAGATGAACATTTTCTAATAGCCTGTCCTGAGGAATTCCCAGAAGACGTTCCACATTTGGACTGAGATAATCAACATTCATTGTCCTGCTGTCCAGCATGAGGAAAATGTCATCCACATTGTTGGAAAGCATATCGAACATCCGCTCCCGGTAACGNAGCTCCAGATTGCTTTTTTTNGTTTTCTGCTGGTAGCCAAGGATGATCCANACGACGATCAGGAGTCCCAGCAGCACAGCCACCTTGGTCAGAACATCNACAGTTGCTTTTTGAATTTCCAGNAAATTGGCNGANGCCGCCGATTCNGGAACCACNCCCAGCAGGANACANGACTCNTAGCCTACAGGCTGGTANGAGATATAATGGCTNATGCCGCCAATNTCGCAGCGNACCACNCCGGAAATGCCGTTTTCCCAGTCATGGCGGATATCATCTAATTTCTCAGANCCAAGGTCGGAACCGGCATTCAGATAGGAGANGTAATTTCCAAAAGCACTGCCGCTTGGCTGTGTGGATAAAAGCACACTTCCNTCAGTATGGACGACAAGGCACATAGACTGGTCAGAAAAAGCATTTACATTCAAAGANGNGNNAATATCNGCATTTGAGTAACTCACGGCGATAGCATCGTAGTCAAAATTACGATAGGTTCCTCTTTCAACGGGGATGGCGAACAGAGTGACCGCCTGCCCGGAGGACAAGGTTTCCATGAACATGGTGCGTTCCTGTTTATGGAAGAGCGCATTACTGGCACTTTCCAGTTCAAATTGCTCCAGCGTACCCTCTGGCGTGAGGCCCTGACCATCAGAAGAAAGAAAGTAGAATTGGGAAAACTTCCAGTTTTGCTGTCTGCCATGGAGGAACGTTAAAACCCCTTCTTCATTCTCTATCTGGATATGATGTACCCAATCATCAAGATTTCCCCAGTTTTTCTCCAAGAAGGAAACAAAATTATGATTGACCTGGCTGTAAACTTCCACAAGATGGTCAGCACATTCTTCGTAAATCTGCTGAGACATAAATCGAAAATATAGCTGAGCCATCAACGCAACGGCAAGTCCAACCGCACATAAAACAGCTACAGCCATTCCACGGCGATACCATGATTTCACTGAAGTCACTCCCCTCCACAAGTATTACAGTAATTACCACGTATTTGACACTTTTTAGGTCAGATTTGATTCACCTTAAAGATACCACGAATTCATTCAAGATTCAATTGAAAAGATAGAGGACAAAAAAAGACCCATGAATCAATGAAATTGATTCATGGGCAAATTCCCAGGCAAATTTATTCAAACATATCCCACTGGGACTTCATTAATAAATATGTAATCAGCGGACAGATCGCAGCCAAAATAACTGCCAACACAGCGCCTACCAAACCGCTTGCAAGGCCAATGGAAGCGCTTCCCACAACAGCACCGGCTACAACCGCGACAAGGATAACGCTTACGACAGAATACAGGGCATTTACCCCTGCAACGATACACATCAGTTTAAAGCCAAGCTTTTTTGTTTTGAACATAATCAGCACACAAGAATAAATTAAAGCAGCTTCGAGTAAGATGCCGATGATTGAGGCAAGTGGGCTTTGACCTATTGATGTTAAATTACTGATTGCACCCAGTCCGTTAAAAACGATGACAACCCACAGCCAAACTTTTAAACCTGTTGAAATTTGTTTTTCCATTTTGTTTCTCCCCTATCATATTTATTTTTGGTAAGAACCGCTGCGCAAACAGATGGAATTTACGAACTGTCCGGCAGCAGATATCAAATTATGTTTAGAATAGCAGATTTCAATAGAAAAGACAAGGGGGAATTACCAGTGGTTTGGTCCCGAAATAGTACCTGAATTACAAAATATACTGGTCTCCTGTCCAAACACCTGTTAAAATCTTAGTAAGACAGACGGTACTGTTTATGCCAATACAGAAAATATGTTTAAATGGAGGAAAAGAGCATGGAAAAACCGAAAATATATATGTCAGATATTCATCTGGAAGATTATACCCAGCAGTATGAGGGAATACAGGCGACTGCAGATACAATGGTATTTGACTCCGGAAGGAAGAAAGTATTACTGAACGGGGAATGGCAGTATGCGGTGGATCAGTATGATACCTGTTTAAGACAGCAATGGTTCAAAGAGAAATATTTTGATGAAAACGGATATACGCTTCCGGTGGATTATTCCTTTGACCAGTGGCCGGTGATGCATTTGCCATGCTGTTGGAATACATTGGAAGAAAAGTTTTTGTTATATGATGGAAGCATGGTATTTACCAGAAAATTTTCCTATTATGGAGATGGGGAGGAAAGAGTAATTCTTAAGGTCGGGGCGGCAAATTATCTGTGCCGTGTTTTTGTGAACGGAACCTATATGGGCATGCACAGAGGCGGTTCCACACCGGGCTTTTTTGAGATCACCGATGTTTTAAAAGCAGAAAACAGAATCTTGATTGTAGTTGACAGTACCAGAAGGGAGACGCAGGTTCCGACTGAGAATACAGATTGGTTTAACTATGGGGGAGTATATCGGGATATTGAGCTGATTTATCTTCCCAAGGTATATATCAGGGATTTTCAGATTGCACTTGTTCCTGATGGAACATTTGGGAAAATACGGGCAGAGTTGAAGTTGTCGGAGGCGCTTACCTGCATGGCAGAGCTGCGTATTGAAGAGCTGGGGATTAAATCGCAGATTTCTGTCAGGGAGGGAATTGGTTCTCTTGTAATAGAGACCAGCCCCGGGTTATGGTCGCCGGATGAACCGAAGTTGTATGAGGTTACAGTATCCTGTATGGAGGACTTTATCAGCGATAGAGTGGGATTTCGGGAGATCAAAGTAAGCAATGGGGAAATACTCCTAAACGGAAAACCAATTTTTCTGCGCGGAATCAGCTGCCATGAGGAAAGCGTAGAAAACGGAAAGGCGTTGACCGATTCCGAAAGAATGGAAAATATCTTGCTGGCAAAAGAGCTGGGCTGTAATTTTATGAGGATTGCGCATTATCCCCATAATGAAAGGATGGCAAAGCTGGCAGATGAGATGGGAATACTTCTCTGGGAAGAAATTCCCGTGTATTGGGCAATCCGGTTTGAGAGGGAAAAGACATACGAAGATGCCAGGAACCAGATGAGAGAATTGCTAAAACGTGATTGGAACCGGGCAAGCGTGATCATATGGTCTGTGGGCAATGAGAATGCCGATACGGATGAGCGGCTGAAATTCATGAGCGGCCTTGCCGAGTGTGCGCATGAAGAGGGCGGAAACCGGCTGGTGTCCGCGGCCTGTCTCGTTGACAGCGAAAAAAATGTAATTGCAGACCGGCTGATCGAGCATTTGGATGTGATTGGTATTAATGAATATTGCGGCTGGTATACGCCGGATTTTGAAAAACTGCCCCAGCTTATGGCTAACAGCAGACCTGATAAACCGGTGATTATCACGGAGTTCGGTGCAGATGCGTTAGAGGGTCATCATGGAACCGCGACGGATAAGGGAACGGAAGAGTGTCAGGCATATGTATATGAGCGTCAAATTGCAGTTTTGCGGGAAATAGACTATATTAAGGGAATGACCCCATGGATCTTATATGATTTCAGGTGTCCGAGAAGAACCAGCTTTATTCAGAACTATTATAATCGAAAAGGGCTGTGCTCTGCCGACAAAAAATATAAAAAGCCGGCTTTTTATGTCTTGCAGAAATTTTATAAGGAACAAAGCTTGAAGTAAAGCGTTATAGATAAGCAGGGCAGAAGGAGCTTGATTATTGAGCTACCTGGAAAACAATGACTCGGAGGTAATTGATTATGGACATGAAAGGGTTTAAATGGACAAGAGAACCACAGGAGTGCAAAATCACAGACAACAGGGTTGAAATCATCACCAAACAGCACACGGATTTATGGCAAAGGACATACTATCATTTTCAAAATGATAATGCTCCGGTGTTTCAAATGGAAACGGAAGAGAAGTATTTTAGTTTTGTTGTGAAAACAGAATTTACCGAGAGCAGTCATAGATTTGACCAATGCGGCATTGTGATGTATCTCGACAGTGAAAACTGGTTAAAAGCATCTGTCGAATATGAGAATGAAGACTACCAGCATTTAGGCAGTGTTGTAACAAATGGAGGATATTCTGACTGGGCTACTACAGTTATTGATGCTTCCGTAAAATATATGTGGTATCGTTTTAGCCGCCGGGAAGATGATTATTGTATTGAATGCTCCACAGATGGAACAACCTTTAATCAGATGAGAATCTGCCATATGCAGAAAGGGAATGGAAAAATTCAGTTCGGTATTTATGCCTGCTCACCGGAGGAATCTTCCTTCAAGGCAATATTTACAAATATGCAAATGCTGGAGTGCCAGTGGAGAGCCCATGACGGACAGCAGCCTGACAAAAGCTAAAAAGCCTGTTAATCTGAGAGTGAAAAAGGTTTAAGGTGTAGGGATTTTTGAATAGACACATTTGGACGAAAGAGCTGCGGATAAGGGCGAAGGAAAAGGTGATTAATATGAATCAAGATAACAAAGTTAAAAGGTTACTGTTCAAAATTGCGAAAGGCCCCTTTATGGGTAAAGTTGTAGGAAATGCATTTCAGCACTGTAGTTGGGCTATACCTGTGAAGAAAGTATACAGCAGCAAGGAAATAATTGCGTTCTATCATCCTAGGCCCTCGTATGAAAATCATATTATTATTTCGCCTAAAAGAGCAGTTAAGAATTTACAGCAAATGGCGTTAGATAGCTTTAGTAATTATTTTGTGAAGACTTGGGAGGCTACGAAGGACATATGTGTGATGCGGCCTGAGTATAATGATTCATTTGTGATTGCTGCTAATGGAGGAAAAAGACAAGAGGTTCAGCAGGTACATTTTCATATGTTTACTAATCATGAAATTGTGAATGAATACTCTGTACAAGAGCAAGTTGAAAACGTCTTTTATAGAGATAAGGATATCTGTGTTCTGGAACATCCAAACCCTAATTGGGAGGTCCATTTTGTTATTCAGCCGATCTCATCAACCCAAATAGCAGGGAGCAAAGAATATAAATATACGTATTTGAGAAGTATTTTGCATAGTATAGATTTATTGAATGTCGAATTCAATATAGTGCAGAGGGGTTATTCTCTTGTATACCAGTATGACAAACAGAAAAATAATGAATATCTCGTTTTTCACATTGTATCAGGCAAAAAATTAAAATGAGATATTTCGAAAGTGCAATTCCTTTTTTTGACGTGGTTGCAGATAGAGACAGCTTCGTTAAAAAATTTAACCATATCATCCCATCCATATTCTGATATAAACAGCTCTGTCCACTTCCCGCCGGAAATAATTAACGGAAAAGGAAGTGGATTTTTTTCCCCAAAATATAGTACTAAAACTTAACAACCGGGCATAAACTAATTTTATAAACTAAAATTGATAATATATGATAAAACGTTTAATAAAGGTTATAGAGAAAAGTGAATTAGTAAATATGCACAAAAAGTAATGATATATTTGTGGTATAGTACAAAAAATATAAAAAACAGTTTACAAGCGCATAAATAAAGTAGTATGATTGTCTTACAAAGAGATAAAACGTTTAACTATATAATAAATATGTGATGTATAAAGAAGCAGACTAAGCAGCAAGTGTAGCGTATGCGGAAGTGAGGACGGAAATGGAAAGAAATTTGGAATCTCCGGATTTGAGGCATATTCATATAACAGATAAGCTTTTTGGGGAGTATGTGAAAAAAGTCAGCGAAGTGATGATACCGCATCTATGGAAGATATTGAATGATACGCTGGAAGATGCAGAGCCTACCTATTGTATCAGGAATTTCCGTATTGCGGCCGGAGAGATAGAAGATGAACGGCGGGGTGTTGTTTTTCAGGATACGGATTTGTATAAGTGGCTGGAGATGGTAGCTTATGCGATTGCAGGTGGTCAGGGAAAAGAATACGAAAAACTTGCTGACGAAGTGATTGAGCTGATTAGCAGGGCGCAGGAAAAGGACGGGTATTTAAATACATATTTTACGGTGAATGCGCCGGACAGAAAGTGGAAAAATCTGGCGGAAGGGCATGAATTGTATACGGCCGGGCACATGATTGAGGCTGCTGTTGCCTATTATGGGGCCACTGGGAAAGAAAAGATTTTGCGGATTGCCGAAAAAAATGCGGATTTGATCTGCAGGCGGTTTGGAACAGGCGAAGATCAGATGCGGGGGTGTCCGGGTCATCAGGAGATTGAGCTTGCACTTGTGAAACTGTACCGGGTGACCGGGAAGAAAGAATATTTTGAGACAGCAAAATATTTTATTGAAGAGAGAGGAAAAGAGCCAAATTATTTAGCGGGAGAGATAGCAGGACGGAAAGGACCTGAATTTTTCCCTGAATTGAAGAACTGTGATTTGGCATATTATCAGGCAGATATGCCTGTGAAAGAACAAACAGAAGCAGTCGGTCATGCGGTTCGTGTCATGTATATGTGCGCAGCTATGGCAGATATTGCAAAGGAGTGCCAAGATGAGGAGCTTTTGGCGGCCTGCATGCGGATATGGGAGAGTGCCACAAAGAGACGTATGTATATTACAGGCGGTATCGGTAGCAGCGGGTTCAGGGAGCGTTTCACAACAGATTTTGATCTGCCAAATGCCACAAATTATTCAGAAACATGTGCGTCAGTGGGACTGATGATGGTGGGACAGAGGCTGGCTATGGCAACAGGAGACGCAGCTTATTATGATGTGGTGGAACAGGCACTGTATAATACAGTTCTCGCAGGGATCAATATCAGAGGCGACAGATATTTTTATGTAAATCCACTTGAGGTGGTGCCGCAGTTCTGTACAGAGCATACTTATATGGATCATGTGAAATGCAAGCGGCAGAAATGGTACAATGTAGCCTGCTGTCCGCCTAATTTGGGAAGAACGCTTGCATCGCTTGGGCAATATATTTACGCCCAAGGAAAAGATAGCATCTATATTAACCAGTTTATATCTTCTGATATGGAAACGCAGTTACAGCAGGGAAGTATCAGGGTGGAAATGGAGTCAGAGCTGCTGCAAAACGGCAGGGTGCAAATCAAAGCGGTCACGGAAAACGGAGGTAAATTAAAGATCCGGATTCCGAAATATGCCGAAGGCTGGGAAGTAAGTGATTCATCTTTGAAAAACTGCGGACAGGACGCAGGCGGCTACCTCGTTTTAGAACTTCCCGCAGGCTCAGCCGAGTTTACTCTCCGCTTTGCGATTTCTCCTCACTGGATATGCGCGAACCCCGAGGTGAAGGAAGACAACGGCAAGACAGCGCTTGTCAGAGGACCGATGGTATACTGTCTGGAGGAAATAGACAACGGCAGACTGCTTTCCCAGATTTATGTGGACGCGGATGCAGCAGTGAAGGAAATGCCGCCGATGGAAAATCTGGTCGGCGAAGTGCCGACGCTCACCTATCAGGGACTTCGGGTAAAAAATGTCGTTACAGATGGCAGTTTGTACGGCAGATTGGCTTATGAAACAGAAAAGGTAACATGCAAAGCAATTCCGTACTGTATGTGGAATAACAGGGGAGAAGGCGAAATGCTGGTATGGCAGAAAGTTAAAATCCTGTAGGAGTCAGTGAAATTGCTGGCGGATTTATCATAAAGAAGTAAGAAAACCCAGTAAAATTAATGGGTTTTGGCATGTAACAAATGCCAATAAATAAATCTTTTATAAGGAGGAAATTAAAAATGAAAAAGGCACTATCGTTGATGATCGCAATGGGGATGCTGCTTGGACTTGTTGCCTGCGGCAGCAGCGGAGCTGACAACAAGGCATCTGATAATCAGGCACCTACAGAAGAAGCACCTGTTGCAGACAATGAAACTTCCGCCGATGATGCGGCGGCACCTGCTGGGGATGATGGAAAAGTTCATATTACCTACTGCTTCTGGGGCGCTGAGGAAGAAGCAAAAAACACTCAGGCAGTGGCTGATATCTTCAATGCCGAGCAGGATCACATTGTTGTGGAATGTATGGCTATTCCTTGGGAAACCTATATGGAGAAGCTCAATACTATGGCAACCGGCGGAAACCTTCCGGATACCGCTTTAATGAGTGAAGCTGCTACCTTGAAATGGGCTAACGAGGGGCTGCTGCTTGATCTGACAGACATGTATGGTCCGGATGATCCCAAGCCTTTGGGTTCTGCAACATTTACATCTGACGGCAAACCTGTAGCTTATGCTGTTGCTAACAATACGCTCGAACTGTTTTACAACAAAGATATGTTTGATGCGGCAGGACTGCCTTATCCTTCAGCTAATGCGGATGAAGCTTACACCTGGGATGAGTTCGTAGATGTGGCAAAGACTTTGACACTGGATGCAAACGGCAAGAATGCCAAAGATCCGGATTTTGATCCTGATAATATTGTACAGTACGGCTGTATGGTAGAGAATCTGACATGGCAGTTGGAGGTTTGGTGCCGTTCTAACGGTTCCGGCTTCTACAACGATGACGGCTCAAAGGTTACAATTAACGAGGAAGCTGCAATTGAAGCAATTCAGGCTGTTGCAGATCTTTATCTGGTACATCACTGCGCGCCTCTCTCCACAGGTTTGACGGATGATGGTGTACAGCGTTCTCTGATAGCAGGAACGTGTGCTATGACAACTAACGGTGTATGGAATATAGGCACCTGTCTGGCATCTGCCCGTGAAGAAGGTCTTAACTACGGTCTGGGCGTTCTTCCTTACATGAAAAATAAGGTTACGATTGCAACGGGTGGTCCCAATGTTGTATTCAATCAGACAAAACATCCCGAGGAGGCTATGGAATGGATTCGCTGGTATTCTAAGGAAGAGAATAACTGGGATGCACTTATTTCCACAGGCATCTGGGCACCGGTTCTGGGTTCCTACTATGAAGGCGGTGAGCTGACTGACAAGTGGCTGAAGAACCCGAATTTCCCTGAATATGAGGAAGCAAAGGGTGTTCTGGTAGATTACGTGAATGATTACGCTGTCGGTACTTCTTGGAATTATACGCCGAACACAGACGACTTCAATACGCTTCTTGGTTCTATTTTAGGTGATGTATGGACCGGAAAGACAACGGCTAAGGAAGCAATAGAGTCCAATTATGATGCGCTGGTAGCAGCACGTGAAGGATTCTAAGTCATTTAGTTAGAAGAAAAGAAAAAGTCAATATATTCCCGGCTGTGTCCTATGACCGGCCGGGAGTTTTTCAAAAGTTTTGAGAAATGAGGTGATATCATGGCAAAATCTGCTGGCAGGTCAAAGAGATCCGATCGGGGAAAGAAAGAACAACTGGTAGCGTATCTGTGTATGGCGCCTTCCATTGTGGGCCTTATCTTTCTAACATATATTCCGCTGCTGGTTGTTTTTATTATCAGCTTTTTTAGTTGGAAAGGCATATCCGAGCCGCATTTCAATGGAATAAAAAACTATATCCGGCTGTTTACTGTTGATGCATATTTTGTGGATTCTATTAAAGTTACGATTATATTCACCCTGCTGTCCGTCCTGGGAAGTATGGTATATTCTTTGATTGTGGCTATGCTGTTAAACAGAAAAATACCTGCGAGAGGCTTTTTTCGTGCAGTTTTTTATCTTCCATATGTACTGCCTGCTGCGGCAGTGTATATCGGCTGGTCCTGGCTTTATGAGACAAACTTCGGATTGTTTAACTATATCCTGAAATCCTTCGGTATCAATAATGTGATGTTTTTAAGCGATTCGACTATGGTTTTGCCTTCGCTTGCTTTGATAGCCGTATGGCTTTCCGGCAATCTTATTGTTATATTTTTGGCGGGACTTCAGAATGTTCCGGCAGTTTATCATGAGGCGGCACAGATAGACGGGGCTAACGGATGGCAGCGGTTTGTCAATATCACTGTACCTTCGATGAGTCCCATCATTTTTTACAATCTGCTCATGAGCCTGATAACCAATATGCAGGTGGTGACGCCTGCTCTGTCGTTGACAAGCGGCGGACCGGGCAATTCTACTACATTTATTACCTACCTGATGTATCGTTATGCTTTCAAGGACAATCAGATAGGATATGCCTGCGCTATATCGTTTGTCTTTTTCATTATCATAGCGATTTTTACAAGCATTGTCTTTGCAACCAGCGGCACTTGGGTATTTTATGAGGAGGGAGATAAAAAATGACACAGAATAAAAAACGTAATGAAAAGATTATGAACCTTATCTCCTTAATATTGGTCGTGCTGATGGCAGCGGGGGCTATGCTGCCAATATGGTGGATCTTCCGATCCAGCCTGATGACCAATGCTGAGCTTTATGCATGGCCGCCTAAGTTTTTCCCTTCGAGATGGCTCTTTTCAAACTATGTTGAGACGTTAAAGTCCTATCCGTTTAGTTTGTATCTGGCAAATACGGCTAAGATTATCATTCCCGCTGTGCTGGGGGGAACGGTGACAGCAACGCTTGCGGGATATGCCTTTTCCCGTTTGAGATTTAAAGGGAAAAAGCTTTTGTTTACGCTATGCGTGGGGTCCATGCTTTTGCCTAATATGGTTACGCTGATCCCATTGTATCTTATGTGGACGCGGATACTTCATCTCGGCGGTACTTTTTTGCCGCTGATATTGCCTTATTTTTGCGGCGGCGGCGCATTTAATATTTTTTTGATCAGGCAGTTTATTTCTACTATCCCCAGGGAATTGGATGAGGCGGCAACCATAGATGGAGCTTCCTATATGCAGATTTTAATCAAGATTTTGGTTCCCGCTATACGGCCTGCTATGATCGTGGTGGCCATGTTCCTGTTTATAACACTCTGGAACGATCTGCTTCAACAGACCATTTACATAGATGATCCGAACAAGTATACCATTGCAATAGGGCTTTCTATGTTTCGTGGCGGTTTGAAAGCGGACTGGGCCAAAATTATGTGTGCTACCTGCATGGCGTTCACGCCCGGTGTTATTATTTATTTGATTGGTCAGCGATACTTTGTTGAGGGTATTGTTATGACTGGTATGAAAAATTGATCATAAACTGCAAGGAAATTTCTATGCGATAATACTTTCGAGATAAGGAGGGAGCCGGATGACCGGCTCCCGAAAGCGGGATAAAGGATTTGATATTGAAACCCGCATCGGGCTTATTTTATGGAAACGAATCCCTTGTTCAGTCGGAAAAAGCATGTTAAACTATGCTTGTAGCAGTAAAATGTACAACTGAAATAGAGGTTATTTGCATGCCGACCATAAAAGAAATAGCGAAAGCAAGCAACGTTTCCGTTGCAACAGTTTCCAACGTGATCAACGGCAAAGGGCGGGTCAGCGAGGAGACAAAAAGAACTGTCCGGAAAGTTATTGAAGAATTGAATTATACGCCGAACTATGTGGCGAAAAATCTGAAAATGAAAAGTACCAGAAGTATCGGTGTCATTGCAGAGGATATGACAGTTTTTGATATGCCTGATATTATAGACGGCATTACGGAGTGCTGCGAGAAAGAAGACTACCAGATTCTTCTGGTAAATTTGCGTTTATATAAGAAATACGAAGACCGGTATTACCGCGATAACAGGCACAGAGAAGAGGTGCACAGAGTGATTGACAAACTCCGTGCAAAACAGGTGGAGGGAATCATCTATGTATCTGCCCATGAGAGGCTGATCGATGTGATACCCGAGGGCATGCCGCTTCCCGTGGCAGTGGCTTACGGCTTTACGAATAAGGTGGAGATCCCATCTGTTGTGGTCAATGATTTACAGGGGGCGGAAGAACTTGTGAATTATCTGATTGACTGCGGTCATAAAAATATCGGTGTGATAGCGGGAAAGAAGGAGAGCGTGCACACACAGTCACGTTTGGAAGGTTATCAGCGCGCGCTGTTTACAGGCGGTATTCTCTACGACCCGGGGCTTGTGCTTTACGGGGAATGGGACAGGGAGAGCGGTTATAAGCATACGGACGTTTTGCTGAATGCGGGCTGCACGGCAATTTTCTGTATGAACGATTTCATGGCGGGCGGTACTTATGACAGGCTGAATGAACTTGGAATTCAGATAGGAAGCGATATTGCGGTGGTTGGATTTGATAATCGTGAGATGGCCAGTTACGGAAAGCCGCCGCTCACGACAATGGGACTTCCGCTTCATGATATCGGCTATAAAGCGAGCGAATTGATTCTGGAAGCATTGCAGAAAAAGGAGCAGGAGAAATCAGAAAGCGCACATTATATGGATTGTCGGCTGATTGTCAGGGAATCCGTGAATAAAGTTGCAAAACCGGAATAAGAAAGGATTATATATGCGAAAAACGAAAATTATTATTGATAAAGCTTATAGGGTTGCTCCCGTAGATGACAGGGTATTCGGCTCTTTTATTGAGCATCTCGGGCGGGCAGTCTACGGCGGAATTTATGAGCCGGGACATCCATCGGCAGATGGGGATGGGTTCCGAAAGGACGTACTTGCGCTTGTGAAAGAACTTGGTGTGCCGATTATCCGCTATCCCGGAGGCAATTTTGTGTCCAATTTTTTCTGGGAAGACAGCGTGGGGCCTTTGGAAAGCAGAAATAAAAGACTTGATCTGGCGTGGAGAACTCTGGAACCCAATACGTTCGGTCTTGACGAGTTCGCGAGATGGACAAAAAAGGCAGATGCCGCTATCATGATGGCGGTCAATCTGGGCACAAGAGGAACGGCGGATGCTTGTAATCTGTTAGAATATTGCAACCATCCTTCCGGCACGAAGTATAGCGATATGCGTATCGGACATGGCATAAAGGAACCATACAATATCAAGCTGTGGTGTCTGGGTAATGAGATGGACGGTCCCTGGCAGCTCGGCAGAAAGACGATGGAAGAGTATGGGCGCATTTCCGCGGAGACGGCCAAAGCAATGAAGTTGATTGATCCCGGCATAGAGTTGGTTTCCTGCGGCAGCTCCTTTAAGGATATGCCGACCTTTCCGCAGTGGGAGGCGGTGACGCTTGACGAAAATTATGATTATGTGGATTATCTTTCTCTGCACCAGTATTATGGAAATGAAAAGAATGACACGGCGGATTATCTGGCGCAGTCCGATGATATGGAAGAGTTTATTCATACCGTTGTCGCGGTATGCGACTATGTAAAAGCCAAAAAGAGAAGCAGAAAAACCATGTATTTAAGCTTTGATGAGTGGAATGTATGGTTCCATTCCAAAGCACAGGAGGAAGACATCACAAGAAATCACCCGTGGCAGACGGGGCCGCATCTTTTGGAGGATCATTATACGTTCGAGGATGCTTTGATGGTAGGATTGATGCTGATAACTCTTTTAAATCATGCGGACAGAGTGAAGATTGCCTGTCTTGCGCAGCTTGTGAATGTGATTGCGCCGATTATGACGGAAGAGGGCGGCGTATGGCGGCAGACAATCTATTATCCGTTTCTGCATGCTTCTCTGTATGGGAGAGGAACGGTTTTGAAAACCGTGACGGATACCGGAACTCATGAGACAAGCTGCCACGGAGAAATAACTGATGTGGTCAATGCTGTCGTATATAATGAAGAAAATTCAGAACTGACAATTTTTGCGGTGAACAGAAATCTGTCGGAAGCTCAGGAGCTGACGGTTGATGTTAGAAGCTTCGGTGAACTTTGTGTTTTGGAAAAATTGGTACTTGTGAACGGTGACCTGAAAGCGGAAAATTCTCTGACAGAGGAGAAAGTGCGGCCGGAGGCGGATACAGATGTTTCACTGGAAGGCGGAATTTTACGGACGGTTTTGAAAGAAGCATCCTGGAATGTTATACGGTTGCGGTTGGCAGATGCATAATATCGGTATCTAAACATATGCATGTCAGCTCAAAACAAAGAAAATATTAAAATGATGCAACTATGATGCAAAAATGATACAACTATGATGCAACTGCCTTGTATAATCGGATTATCAAAAACGATGTACAGGGAAGAAAAGTTATGTTTGATCAGATTATGCGTCAAAAGAGAAAAGAAGAAAGACAGGAAAGACGCTTAGGA
>JAAVAA010000042.1 GCA_014804285.1 Lachnospiraceae bacterium
ATAACATATCCTTTTCTTACAGTCAACTAATTTTGCATATAAATTTCAGAAAAAATCTTGGAAAATTCTATAAAATATCTATGAAATCTTCTTGAAATCTTCCCTCTTTCGTGCTAATATAGACTTACAAAACTCGATATTTATGCCCTACTACGGAAAATTGTAAAATTTTCCCCGCCAAACGGCATTGGCGGCAGCGTAGAATTCATGGAAGAAAGGAGGGGCTGGTCTATGGCATATAGTGCAGCGCTTAATTCAGTTTATAACCATTATCTGACTACTTACGCGCCCAGAAGTACTTCCAAGTACGATACACATAAGAAGAGTGAGCTTCGTAATGTTTATAATTCCATTGTCAAACTAAATAAAGAATCTCCTCTGTATATTCTGGATACAAGCAGAGAATCCCGTGCATTTGCTGTGGGATTAAAAGAGAACGCCAGATTGCTGCGAAATACCATTGCTTCTTTAGGCGGACTTGATGAATCAAAAATGTTCAACAAAAAAGCAGCATTTTCCAGCAATGAGGATATCGTAAGCGCTTCTTTTATAGGTGATGTTCCTGCAGACGGCAATGTTCCTTCCTTTAATATAGAAGTAACTGCGTTAGCTGCTAATCAGGTAAATTTGGGAAGTTTTCTTCCTTCCGATGAAAAAATCGCATTAGCGCCTGATTCTTATTCCTTTGACCTTACGATTAATGACTTAAGTTACGAATTTCAATATAACATTCATGAGGGTGAAACCAATCGTGAATTGCAGGATCGTCTGTCCCGTTTGATTTCAAATGCGGAGATCGGCATTACCGCCGATGTTTTGGAGGATGATGAAGGGAACAGTTCTCTTCGCTTAACCTCTACAGCCACCGGTTTAAAGGATAATCAGAATTTTATTTTCCACATATCCGATGACCAGACCACCAAAAAAAGCGGCAGTATTGATTATCTCGGATTAGGTTTTATGTCAAGGCTCCCTTCCAATGCAGAATTTATGATTGATGGGGAAAAACGCACCTCGTCCACTAATCATTTTACAGTCGGCAAGATGTATGAACTGACACTTAACGGAATCAGCGGTGAGGAAGGTCAAAGTGCTACTGTTGGTCTGAAAACGGATCTGGATTCTCTTACAGAGAATATCGGAAACTTAGTAAGCGGTTATAATTCCTTTATACGTGCAGCATCCGAATATCTGGATCGGCACCCCAAGAGCAGCAAACTTCTCGGAGAAATGTCCAGCATGACGCGTTTTTATCAGCCCGGGCTTAAGCAGCTTGGTTTCGGCTTTGAACAAGATGGAGAACTCACCTTAGATAACACCGTTTTCCAAAAAAATATCCTTAACGGTGATCCTCTTGAACAAATTTCATCTATCCGGGACTTTACAAATTCCATTGTTCGAAAGACAAATCAGATTTGTTTGAATCCAATGGAGTATGTGGATAAAACACTTGTAGCATACAAAGATCCCAGTCGTGTTGGTCGCAATTTTGCAACACCTTATATAACAAGTAATTATAGCGGAATGATGTTTAACAGTTACTGCTAAGATTAATGAATACGCAAAGCCCTACAGAAATAATCTGTAGGGCTGATTTCATTTTATTAATTTATCCCGTCTCATGAACTTTAATTTATATACTTTTTATGAGTTCTTATGTTTTGCCAATCTCACGTTCTGCCAAAAGAAGTGCCGCTTCAATCACTTTGTCCATATCATAATAACGATATTGTCCCAGCCTTCCGCCAAAAATCACATTATGTTCTTTTTGCGCCAGTTCCTGGTATCTGACAAATAATTGATTATTTGCTTCATCATTTATCGGATAGTACGGCTCCATTCCCGGTTCCCAAGCTGCCGGATATTCTCTGGTAATAACAGTTCCATCACCTGCGCCAAACTCGAAATGCTTATGCTCAATAATCCGCGTATAGGGAATTTCCCGTTCCGTGTAATTGATCACAGCATTTCCCTGATAGTTATCGACTTCCGGCATGTCCTCCTTTTCAAAGCGTAAGGAACGATATGCCAGATTCCCCAGGCAAAAATCAAAATACTCATCAATCATTCCCGTATACAGCACCTTTGACCATGATACAAAATCGCTGCCTTCCCGACGAGCCTCTTCCTGCCGGTCGTAAAACTCCCGGTAATCCATATTCAAGAGTACCTCCGCTCCCTCAAGAAGCTTTTTAATGATAGACGTATACCCTCCTACAGGGATACCCTGATAAGGATCTGCAAAATAATTATTATCATATGTATAGCGTAATGGAATCCGTTTGATAATAAAGGAAGGAAGCTCTCTGCAATCTCTTCCCCACTGCTTTTCAGTGTATCCTTTGATCAGCTTCTCATAGACATCGCGTCCTGCCAGCGCCAATGCCTGCTGCTCCAGATTCAACGCACCTTCTTTCGGAGGCAATNCAATCTGTCTGTCAATCACTGCCTTCGCCTCAGCAGGAGTCTTTACCCCCCAAAGTCGGCTGAAGGTGTTCATATTAAAAGGTAGATTGAAAATTTCTCCCTTGTAAATAGCCATCGGCGAATTCACAAAATGATTAAACTGTGCAAATTGATTTATGTATTCCCATATCTCACGATTTGAGGTGTGAAAAATATGTGCTCCATATTCATGCACATGAATCCCCCTCACCTCGCTGGTATAGATATTACCTGCNACAGCCTCTCTCCGGTCAATCACCAGACAGCTCTTTCCGTTCTGCGTCATTTCACGTGAAAAAACCGAGCCAAACAGCCCGGCCCCCACGACCAAATAGTCAAAATGTCTTTCCGCCACGATTACAGCTCCCTGTACTTATCAAGCTGAACATAATCTTCCATCATTTCGAGAATTCTCTTACGTCCCTTCTTGTTAAGCTGGATATAATACTGCATAACCCTGTTTTCCAAAATCTTTTCGCCCAGAACTTCACCCTTTTCCAGCGTAGAGAAATCTACGGGGTTCAGGCTCAGTTTATCACACATACGGATAACCGTGCCATATGCCATACCTTCAATACCTCTGTCCAGCGCAGTAACCAGCGTACTATAGGGAATCTCCATTTCCAATGCAAATTGTCTTACGCTCTTATACTGCTTTAAAATTTCCTGTTTCAATATTTCTGCCTTAGTCATTTTTGTCAACCTCCCTTTAATAAATGTTGGCATAAAACATCATCTATTGAATATAGTATAGTATAGCATACCCGTTTTTTTAAGTCACTCAAAAAAATATAAACTTTGTTTCATTCCATACTAAAGTACTATCTTTTTACAATAAAATTCAAAAATTTTTGTTTCTGCAATTTCTCTTACAATGAAAAAACCTTGCTTTCGAATTCGTACGCATCCGAAAACAAGGTTATTTGTTTACTTCAGTAAACAATTTGTTTTGTATTACTGTTAAATATATCGGACAGTTATGAAAATTCTTTAGATACAAATCTATAAAAATATTAAAAATCAGCCGGCTTGAAATCCCTTTCAAACCGGCCAATCTAACTGTTTATTTCTTTTTGTCCATAAACTGAGGCTGGACATCCTTTATATTGCTCATATTCTGATAATAGCCATAGACCGCCTGAGATTTTTTTCTGGAATTTCCCAATTTCTGACGTTCCCTTTTAAAACACTTCTCAACCAATGCTTTATTTCTTGCTTCCTGCGCCTGAATNGATACACTCTTGTCTGTAATCTGCGTGATAAGCTCCTGAAGCCTCCTNATCTGCTCTGCATATTTCTGTCTGTTTCCNNCCAGTTCNTGCTTGACATTATCATAGAGNGNNTCAAANCCCTCATCCAGNTTNGTCAGCTCGTCAATATACCTATCCTTCTCATCCACTAACCGGTCAAATGACTCCAGATCAACAGATTCCTCTTTTAAAACTTCTGTCTGGGCATCATTCACCTCACCGATACGCTTCANCACATCTATCTTCTTTTTCAGACTATCTTCCAGTATATTCAGATAATTATTGATCATAAAGCCCCCTTCTCCTTGTTAATACGCATGACTTCCTTCCATGTATCCCGCATAGAACGCAAGTGTCCAAGAACTTCATTCAATATCTCAGCATCCTTTTTGATGTTGGCTGCAATCAGCCTTTGTTCCAAATACAAATATACTCGCTCAAAATCCTGAGCAACAGGATATTTCATATCCAGAGTCAACCGAAAATGTTCCACGATTCTCTGTGTCTTAACAATATTCGTGTGAGCTTTAGGGGTATCCTTCTGTTCTACTGCCGAAATGGCAATATTGCAAAACTTGATTGCCCCCTCATACAGCATTAACGTCAATTCTGCCGGTGATGCTGTTAATATCTTACTATTATTATACTGTGCATAAGCATTGGATGATGCCATACTATCAGCCTCCTAATAAACTCATAACTGCAGAGGAATTCGACTGCATTTTTGCCATTGCTGTTTCCATCTTAGAAAACTTCTTATACCACTTATCCTCATAATCCTGCAGTTTCTTCTCTGCCTGAGCAATCTTTGAGGTATAACTATCGTAGTCCTCTTTCATCTTCTTATCGTCATAAATCTTGTTGAAACTGCTGGATTCCGATGTTTTCATCATATCAAACAGTTTATCCGACAATTTCTGGGTCAACTNTGAAAAGAAAGAAGANACCGCATCCGGATCAGAGGTGATCATTGCCATCAGCGTGTTAGTCTTGTTCATTACCGCGGTATCATCCTCGTCACCATAAATGTGATAAGCATTCTTTTCATTGTCAGCTGCCTCGAAGTATCCGAGAGTCTCAATACCAAAATCAGACAAATACATTGTTTTGCCGTTCACTGTGTACCCGGACATCATAATTTCTTTCAGAGCGCTGGATACGGAGTTAAGCGTAGAATCTCTTCTGAGAAGACTNTCTTTAACCTTGGTTTCCCACTTTTCTATCTCTGATTCAGACATAGCCTCTTTCTCTTCATCCGTCAGCGGCTCATAACCCTTCGCGGAATCCGCATTATAAAGCTTATCCATTTCATTAATAAGCGCGCTGTACTCCGTAATGAACTTCTTGACCATATCGTAGATACCGCTGGTATCATTCTTTGTGGTCAATGTAATAGATTCATTCCCTGCTGTTTCGCCATTGCAGGTAATGGTAAGACCGTTTANCTTAATCGTATTGCTGTCAGAGATATACTTTACACCATTTAACTCGATTTCACTGTCCTGACCAGCCTGCTTTATAGCGCCGCTTCCCTGTAGACCGGATTTAGGCGTACCATCATCGTTAAACATAGCTTTGGCTTCTGCAATCTTATTTTCAACCGCGGTCTTTTCTTCATCCGTTAACTTCTCAGCCACAACCCCGTTTTCATCCACATACTCATCAATTGCAGCAATCTTCTCATTATTCTTTGTTATGGAAGCTTCATTATTATCATAGCTTTTAATAGCAGATAACTGGCTCTTTAACTTGTTCCGTTCTGCGATNTCTTCTTCGGTTAAAGTAACACCGTCTTCCTTTTCTTTGTTGGCCAATTCCTCTAAGCGCTCATTAATCTCATCCATACTGGCTTTTCTGCTATCCGCATCCGAGTTCTCCAGATCCAAATCTTTAACATTCTCATCCTTCTCAAACTCTTCTAACAGCTTATTTCTCTTTTCTACCAGTTTCTCATTGGATGCCTTNAGAGCATCGCGGTCTTTCATATATGCGGCTCTGCGCGCTTCCACTCTGGAATCGATCAGACTCTGAATGGCATCATCACTCATATCTGCATATTTCTTGTATGCAGCCATGGTATTCTCATCATAGTTGAGAATTCCCAGTTTATTCAATGCAGTCGTTCCATCTGAATTTGAAGCCGTAATCGTAAAGTCTGCGTTTTTACCTGTCTCGGTTGCACCAATGTACAGACGCTGCTGTTCTGCGTCAAAGTTCGCATTCACACCGGCAGCCTTGAGCTGATTTACCAGGGAATTCATCGTAGTATTCTCGTCAATGGTAATCTCCGTTGTTTTACCTTTGGTTGCAACCTCAAACTTGCTGCCTGCTTCAATTNCCAAACTTTCGGTAACCTTACTGCCGGAAGTGAGCTTGCTGCCATCCGTCCCCGTAAGCTGTGCGCCGGTCATANAACCTACCTTTGCAAGCTGACTGATCTTAAGATTTTGAACACTGTCCATAGCGCTGTCATCTGTGATTACGCTTACCAGATTACTGTTGGACACTGCTGTTGTCTTTTTTGAATAAGAACTTTTATATTTGAGAGTTCCTATCGTTCCGTTATACAGTTTTAAAATCTTATTGTTTAACTCTTTCCACGCATCCTGCTTCCACTCCAAGCTGGTCTGTTTCTTTTTCAAGGAATCGACCTTGGTCTGCCTTGCTGCTACTAGCTGTTGAACGATACTTTCCGTATCCATACCGGACATCATGCCGGATACCCGCATTGCCATACATTACCTCCTATCTCTTCTCATCCACTAAAATACCTGCCAATTCCCACGCCTTTGCAATCATATCCAAGGTCTTCTCAGGAGGAATCTCTTTAATTACTTCCTTCGTTTCCTTGTCCACAATTTTGATTGTTACTCTGTTAGTTGCATCGTGGATTCCGAAAATCGCCTCTGAATTGGACAGATTCTTATTCATGTTTTCAACGGCCTTTTTAATCTGCTCATTTGCTGCCTGCTGATTCGCCGTATTGCTTTGACTGCTGTCCTGTCCGCTCTGACTGTCCTGCTTTTCTGCCGCTGCNACTTTGGCAGTCGTTGCATCATAAGCATTAGTCTGCTCCGGTGTAGCAACTTCCGTGTTCTCTACAACTGTCTTTTGCACAGGCTTTGCCTGCTGCGTTGTTTGTGCCTGATATGTCATGGCACTACTTAATGGTTCAATCGACATTTTAATCACCTCCATGTGATATGAAATATTTGAGCATGAAACTATAGAGTTTACCTGTCTTCCATCTATATATCGGAGAAATTACAAAAAAATTTATAGGAAATTCATAATTTTTTTAAAAGAGCAGACCGCAAGGTCTGCTCTGATATTAATCGCTCTAAAATATTCTCAGAAACTTTCTCAGAAATTTTCTCAGAAAGTTTCTCTGATATCTGCTCAGCCTACTGCCCCAGCAGATTCTTTAACGCTTCCATTCCGTCCATATTGACAGCTTCCGTATTCGCCTCCTGAATCTGAACATATACCTCTTTCCGGTGCACCGGAACCTCCTTAGGTGCGCTGATGCCCAGCTTTACCTGATCGCCTTTGATCTCCAGCACCGTAACCTCAATATTGTTATTTATAATAAGAGCTTCGCCTTTTTTTCTGGATAAAGCTAACATTTACTCACCTGCTTTCTTTGCGTTTAAAATCTCATAAATGGGATACTTCACCTCATAGCCGTCACCCTCAACAATTACCTGACATGCTTTCTTTTCTGCCGAATTGATGATAATAGGACCGCGTAAGTTTACACTCATTTTCGTCAGATCACGGGGAACCGTCACCGTGACAAGTACCAGCATCTCCTCCGGTCCAAAGTGTCCGATGGGTTTTAACAGCTCATCGTCAATCTCCGGATCATAGTCCGGGCAGACAATAAGCGGATCCATAACCGGAAGGGCAAAGGCCGGCTCCTGTACAGACTGAAGCCAATGAATCGATCTGCTTCCTTTCTCCTCATCATGTACCAACGCAAAATCCTCCAGATACGGGAATCCTACAATCCCGGAAGGGAAATGAATAATCTTTTCATCCGCAATTTCAATTTCTCCAAATATTTTTGTGTTTATTTTCATACCCTCTCCTATCCGCGTATTATTACGCTATATTTAAATATAGTTCATCAAAGATGTCTGCATGATCTTACCGGTTGCCATTAAAGCCGCATTATAGGTCAGCTCTGTACTGGTAAGCTGGATTGCCACTTCTGCAATATCCGCATCCTCATTTTCAGACTGCAGAGTCTGAAATGTCGTCTTTTGATCCATCAGACGATTACTGATCAGATCCAGTCTCTGGCTTCTGGTTGCGTTATCAGTTATGGCCACATTCGTGTCATCCAAATATCCCTGTGTATCTGAAATGGTTTTTTCAAACATCTTATGAACATTTTCACGCATATAATCGTAGGACTTTTTCGCCGCATCATACAGGTTCTTGGTTCTGACATAATCCGGATCTGTTTCCGGGGTATTATTTGCCTCAAACTCCTTCACAAGCTCTTTTAAATCTTCCATAGTGGCATTTATCTTGTCAAGTTCTCCAAGCGCCCTATCCAGGTCATCCATATCCCGATCCAGACTGTGAGTAAACACTTCGTCTGCCGTCGTGTTGATCTCTATCTTCTGATTATAGCCTACGTCATATTCGATAGAAGACTTGCTCTTTCCATCTTTTAGGTAATCCTGATTGTAAGAAACAGTTTTATCGTTACCGGAGGCATCTTTGGTAGTCCCTTTGCAGGCAAAGTAATGTTCAGGCCGGAGATCACCTTTCTTCCACTCATCTTTTGTGTAAGAAACACGAACTTCTGTTTTACTTCCATCTGTATTCACATTACCGACAGCTTTTTCAAGTTTGGAATAAACAGAATCACTGAGCAGTATTTCTCCTGTCTCCGGTATAAAAATTGCCANATCAGTCCCTCCATCATTTGCATCAAGAAGCTGATCATAAGGAGACGGCGATGCAGTAAGGGAAACTTCTNTAGGAGTAAACGTTTCAGCGGCTTTACCATCANTATCCATAACCTCTATCTTGACATCTGCGCCACTCTTCANATTATCATAAGAAAGCCTCAGCCTGTGGATATCGCCATTCTTTACATCCTGCTCGACAATGTCATCAAATTTGCCTTCTTCATAGTTATACTTGTTTAATCCTCCAAGCCCGCCTACATTCGTGTAGTTAATGGTGTCAAAGGCATCAATCTTTGTCTGCTCTGTGATGTCATAACTAGGATAGTGCTCTGGCTGATCCTCCACCTCCTCCGTAAAGGACAACGGTGTTGTGGTACGATATCCGGTAAAGATATAACGACCTGCNGAGTCCATATTTCCGTTGGAATAGAACTCATCCTTTAAAGATTTCAGCTGCTCGAGGATAATCTGCANATCTTCCACACCCTTTNCCTTATTGGAAGCTTTATTTGCCTCTCTGGACATTTCTGTCAGGACATCCGCAACCGTGCTTAATGACTTTCCTGTAACTGTCAGCCAGCTGTCTGCATCCGGCGCATTTTTCTCATAGAACTGTGTCAATTCCGATACATTGGTGCGCAGCCGAAGCGCACGGATTGCAATGACCGGATCATCCGAAGGTCTGGTGATCTTCTTTTGAGTGGACATCTGCGTGCTGAGTTTATCCTGTAACAATTTATTATTATTGATATTATACAGAGAATTATTCTGCATAATTTTATTTGTCATTCTCATGCGGTTTCCCCTCCTAATTATACTCCGGTGCGCAAAATCAACTGGTCATAAACCTCTGTCAATGTCTGTATCATCTTGGAAGCCAGTGTGTAAGAATTCTGATATTTAACCAGGCTCACCGCTTCCTCATCTTCATCTACGCCGGAAATGGAACATCNTTGATTGTCAATACTGGTCTGCAGCCCCCGGTACGTATTATAAAAAGTATTTGCTTCACTGGCATTCAATGCCACATCCGCCAGTATAAGCTCCAGCATCTGATTCGCGCTGCCGTTACGGAAGCTGAACTTTTCTTTGCTGTTAAGAAGCGTAATCAGTTCTGTAATCTGTCCAAATTCCTCAACCTCACCAGTTTCCGAATTTGCGCTTCTGGTTCCCAAACGGGAAGCATTGTTAAGCAGTTCGGAGTTAATGGTAAGGTTTCCAGCGGTTAAATAGTAATAACCTTTTTCGGTATTCATAAGATCCGCCTCTTTATACTCCGTACCATCTCCTGAAAATCCCGTAAAGAATATACAACCGTGCTGTTCATTTGCATCTAATCCGGTTGTAAAGATCTCATTTACCTTTTCTGCAAACCCTCTGATCCAGGCATTCATCTGCTCCATATAATAAGGAATACCCTGATATTTGATATCGGAACCTACCCTTGCAGTATCTCCTTGTTTAGGAATACCAGCTCCTGCCTCCATACGGTCAGGATCCAGTTCAAAGGTATAAGTATCATTCCCGTCATACTCCCAGCTTTTAAAATAATAGCGTACATTGTTAATAACAATTTCACCGCCGGTATCCGATAAAGAACAATCCTTCATATTCTTTAAAAACTCCGGGGTAACCTTAATTTTGACACTGTTGGNATCTGCATCCGCCTCCGTGACCGTACCATAAAAATTGGAGCTGTTCTTACCGTCACGCATGTCGATCAATCCCTTTAACTTACCGCCGATCAGCGAACTGGAAAGCTTTAACTCATTTCCATTACTCCACATGATCCGATACAGACCATCCACATCTGTCTGGTTAATCTTCTCATCTTCCGCTCTCGCCACATACTCCAGTGAACGATAATCATTGCCGTCTACCAGAAGCTGTCCGCCTGCGATACGCACCACATAACGATTTATATTCGTTACCCGGTTTGGATCATTGGGGTCATGGATGGGCATTTCCTCTGCCTCTACATCAACGATCTCGGACAGTTCATCGATCAAAAGTTCTCTCTGATCCCGCAGTTCATTTGCTGTCGTTCCTGAAAGCTCAACCACATTAATCTGCTTGTTTAAAGTCGATAATTTCTCTGCAATAGCGTTGATGCGATCCACATTCTGCTTGATCTCAAGATTCACATCCTTCTGCAACTCCTGTAGATTGCCATACATATTATTGAAGTAATCTGTCAGGGACTTTGCCGTGGCGATGAACTGCATCTTGGCGGTATCACCGCTTGCATTGGTGGTGACAGACTGGAGCGCTGCGCTGAATTTGTTGAATACAGTCACAAATCCGCTGGTGCCGTCATCATTGAAATAGTCTTCAATTGTACGCATATAATACTGCTTTGCGGCAAACTCACCGTACTTACTGTTATTATTCCANTATTTCACGTCATAAAAATTATCACGTACTCTTTCAATTGCAATNGTCTCAACACCAGCTCCCGCACATCCATAAGTAGTAAATGTACGAAGTGCCGTATANGCCTGTTGGGTCACCGTCTGACGACTGTAGCCGACAGTCTGCGCATTGGCAATATTATTTGCTGTTGTATTTAAAGCTGCATTGGAGGCCCGAAGTCCTGAACCTGCAATTGTCAATCCAAAAAATTGTGACGGCATTCGTCTTCCTCCCTTTCTATCTGCCCATCGTATTGATGATGTGCTCTAACAATTCACTGATCACATTGATATATCTGCTGGATGCATTGTACGCATTCTGGAACATGATCATATTACTTAATTCTTCGTCGGAAGAAACTCCATGTACCTGCTCTCTTGCCGCATACGTATTATCCACGGTAAGCTGCTGATTCTCACTGATTCCCCGAAGAACATCTCCCGTATTACCCACCTGAATGATCAGGTTGTTGTAGTAATTAATAAAATTGGTAGGTGTTTTTACATTGGGATTTAAAGTAAGCGACTCTGTTTCAAAAAGCGCTTTCAGTGCGTCTGCCGTTTCCTGATCAATCTCTGCGTCTTCCTTTACCATTCCAAGCAAAGAAGGCGCCTGCTTGATCACACTGTTTATGGTCAGGTTTTCTATGGTAAATGTAGTCGATCCCGTAACTGTGTCAAAAATCTTGTAAGGCGGATGTGTTCCATCAGGATTTGTTATATTGGTGTCCCGCATGTACGTGGATCCCGGTCCCTGCTCATCAGTTGCCCTCTGTGCCGCATCCGCAAAAATCTGGTTGATTCCTTCTGCAATCTTATTGATCAACTGATCAAACTCCGCCTGAACATTCATCAGAATGGATGAGGAAGTTTTTAAGTCATAGACCGCCGGATCCAGATCCTCGTAAGTGGCTCTATGGTCACCTCTCGCAAAAATCATAGCCTTCAGTGCACCGATATCTGTGTTGGCTGCTGTGGAAATTTCCTGATCCGTTCGGAAAAGCTCTGCTCCCTGAATATCATCAAGACTATCCGCAATCAGCTTGCCNGTATNATCNTGCTCTACCAGATGTGACCAGAANGGCGTATAAAAACCTGTCGTCGGGTCTTCAAATAATTCAATCTTATTATAGGAATCATCTTTTACAAAATCTTTACCTTCCAGCTTNATAATGGCATTGCCGAGCGCGTCTTCCTTGCACTCAATGTTTGCCATCGCCGCAAGCTCNTCNATNAACTGGTTTCTNTCATCCTTCANATCNTTGGCATGTTCTANTTTACCGGATTCAATCTTTAAAATTTCTTTATTCAATTCGCTTATGCGCTGTGCGTAAGCGTTCATAGTATCTACTTCTCTTGCGATCTTATAATTCANATTATCCTGATATTCACAAAGTCCGGTGTACACCGACTTNGCACGGCTTATGAACTCATTACAGCGCTGTACAAACGCNCCCTGATTCACTGAGTTCTCCGGATGCTTGGAAAGCTCCTGTATGGACTTCCACAANTTCTCAATGGAGTCGCCAAACGCCTCGCCCTCAAGCTCCTGAAAGAGNTCTTCNACCTCTTCNACNGTTGAGNNCCAGGTATCATAAAAAGCGCTCCGCCCCGATTCGCGGCGATAAGTTCTATCCAGGAAATAATCTCTGATCTGCTTTACATTCGTGTAATTTACACCAAGACCGGTCTGCGTATAAGCAATCGCAGCGCCGCTTGTTGAAATGGTTTTATATATACGGGTGCCTTGCTGTACCTGTTGCCTGACAAACCCGGTAGTGTCGATATTAGACATATTATGCGCAGTGGTATTAAGTGCATTCTGACTTGTCTGCAATCCACTTGCACCGATATACAAACTTCCCATTAAAGACATAGTATCACCTCATAATTTCCAAGGACTATTTTGTGACAATAGCTGTTATTTCTATTGCTTGGCATCAAATCCGGCAGTTTCCGCGCTCATATGCGTGCCGGTATTGTAAGCTCCCTTATTATAATTAGCTGTTTCCGGTGCCATCTTCATTGCCTGTAACATATTCATATCAAACTCAACCATCTCAAGTGCATTTTCAATCAATATCCTGTTTTGTTCATTGACTCTTTTCACTTCGTAAACGGCACTCTTGAGCTTGTCGTGAACTCTGGCCAGCTTCTGCTGTTCTTCCGGCCTGTTACTTAATATCTCAATCAGATCCGTAAGCATCAGCGTGTTAACATCCTTGTTAATTACATTGGCGATATCAGCAAATACTTCCTGTCTCTTTTGTTCCAGTCTGTTGATTCTGCTGACAGCGTCCTGTTCTTCATCCGTGACTTTCGCTAACTCTTCCATATTTCCGGCTACAATGACCGGCGTCTTCTTCATGGATAATCCCAGCAAGTTTTCGTATTCTGAGCTTTCAAGTTCCAGTACTTCAATCAGATTTTCCATTAAACTTGCCACGGGATTACCTCATTTCTTCAAATTTCTGCATCAATTTGTCTGCAAAACTCTCTGCACTTACCTCGTAAGTACCTGCCTGAATCCTGGCCTTGATCGGAGCCGTTACCTCTTCCCTGATATCACTGGCACCCGCTACAGCCTGCTTTGCGCTCTGAATGTCCTTTCCGATGCTGGAAATCTGCAGCTGATCCGAAAAATTGACATTGCTTTTGGATTTCACATTCGCAGCCTTCTTGGTATTGTACATCTGCTGCACCTGTGTATAAGCCTCTATACGCATATTAATCCTCCTTCCGTGGACAATTTTTATTTACACTATTTGTATCGGATAATTTTCAAAAGACTTTAGGGGAAATTGAAAAATCCGGCTTTCAAAAANCAGAAAGCCGGATCTGAAGTATGTTTTTATTCTTTAAAATTNGGTTTCATATCCACCCCGCGGGTCTGATCACCTTCCGGATTATTTCCGAATACATAATCATTTCCCGGAAGCACCGCGTTTAAGATAATTCCTGCAAGAGCTGCAATTGCAAGTCCTGTCAGTGTAATAGCCGTTCCGCCCACATGGAAAGTCAGTCCGCCCGAAAAGCCAAGACCGCTGACCAAAATCACCGCCGCAATAATCAGATTTCTTGATTTGGTAAAATCAACTCTGTTTTCTACCACATTTCTGACACCGATAGCGGAAATCATACCATAAAGCATAAAGCTTACGCCTCCGATGATCGCAGAAGGAATGGAACCGATAATCTCTGCCATCTTTGGGATAAAGCTGAGCACAACTGCATAAACTGCAGCCAGACGAATTACCTTNGGATCATATACTTTACTCAATTCCAACACGCCGGTATTCTCACCATATGTAGTGTTTGCCGGTCCGCCNACCAGTGCTGCCAGCGCTGTTGCAACGCCATCGCCTATCAGGGTTCTGTGAAANCCCGGATCCTCAATAAAATTCTCACCTACTGTTGCCGAGATCGCCGACATGTCTCCAATATGTTCCATCATGGTAGCCAGTGCGATAGGCGCCATCACCAGAATTGCCGTGAGATCAAACTTGCAGAGCCTGAAAGGCGGAAGTCCTACCCACCCTGCAGACTGTACACCTGCAAAATTAAGAATTGCACTTCCATCCGCATTGGTCATTCCNACAGCATTTAAAATCAGTGCTGCCACATAAGAAATCACAACTCCCATTAAGATAGGAATAATCTTGAACATCCCTTTTCCCCAGATATTAAAAATGATGATCGTTCCGAGAGCGATAATCGCAAGCAGCCAGTTGGTTGATGCATTAGAAACTGCTGAAGGCGCCAGGGAAAGNCCNATNCANATNATGATCGGTCCNGTAACAACNGGCGGAAGNAACTTCATAACCTTCTTGATNCCNATCAANTTAATNACCAGNGCCAGGAGCCAAATATAACNCGCCTGCNACAACGATACCTCCGCAGGCATAAGGCAGCTTTTCGCCCATGGTCATTCCTGCNAAAATNCCGGTATCCAGCTGNGCNACCGTCTGGAANCCNCCNAAAAAAGCNAAAGAAGAACCTAAGAACGCAGGNACCTTCAGNTTCGAACAAAGATGGAAAAANAAAGTTCCAAGCCCTGCACAGATCAAGGTTACCTGAATCGAAAGTCCTTCTCCNTCAAAATAAACATTTACNAAAATCGGTACTAAAATCGTTGCGCCAAACATGGCGAACATNTGCTGCAATCCNANNATNAACATCTTNGGAATCCCAAGCGTCTTNGCATCCCGGATNGCTTCCTGCTGCTTCAACATCGCANTCTCCTCCTCATGTAATTTTTNNAAACNCNTCNTTAACTTTATCAANTCAATAGTATACTGTTTTCNGNAGGNAATTACAAGATAAATTTCNGTCAGGCAGTTGACTTCATGTCCTTCTTGCACTAAAATTTTATATAGAATAACAAAAGAAAATTTGAGGAGGATTCTTATGGAACATTTACAAGACATGGAAAATGTATTTGTGTTAAATCATCCCCTGATTCAGCACAAGATCTCCCGCCTGCGCGATGAGAGCACCGGCACAAACGAATTTCGTAAACTGATCGAGGAAATTGCAATGCTGATGGGGTATGAAGCGCTTCGGGATCTTCCTTTGGAAGAAGTGGAAATCAGGACCCCCATTGAAACCTGTATGACACCCGTCATCTCCGGCAAGAAGATGGCAGTAGTTCCTATCCTTCGTGCAGGTCTTGGAATGGTAGGCGGTATTCTCGCTTTAGTTCCCTCCGCAAAGGTAGGGCATATCGGTCTGTATAGAGATCCTGAGACTCATGAGCCTCACGAATACTACTGCAAGCTTCCTGAACCCATCGACCAGAGAACCATTGTTGTTCTGGATCCCATGCTTGCTACCGGCGGTTCCGGTGCGGAAGCCGTTGACTTTATTAAACAGCACGGCGGAAGGAACATTAAATTTATGTGTATCATCGCTGCTCCGGAAGGACTCAAACGGCTGACCGAAGCGCATCCCGATATTCAGGTTTATGTAGGACATCTTGACCGATGCCTGAACGAACACGCTTACATCTGTCCGGGACTTGGCGATGCAGGCGATCGTATCTTTGGAACGAAATGATGGGAAACACACTTTGTGAGTTTCTCACTTTCGCGGGCAGCGCCAAATTGGAATGCAGGCATTCCAGCACGGCTTATGCCTTCCGTGCAAATAACACAAAAGCCGGCTTCATCAGCCGGCTTTTTCATATCAACTTTTAATTGCCTCATCCATTTGTCCCGAGATCCGCTCTACCAGTTCTTCAATCTCAATCGTCTTCGCTGCAATCTCTTTGCTGCCCGTAGCAAGATCTGACAGCTTTTCATTGATTCTGGAAATGTTCTCTACAAATTTCTCAGATTCTCCATTCAGCTCCTCCATAGCCGGAATGATGGTATCGCTCTGGGTTCTGCCATCCTCGATAGCTCCTTTAGTCTGCACGGAAAGATCTCTGACCCGATTTGCGATTACCGCAAAGCCTCTTCCTGCTTCCCCGCTTCTGGCCGCTTCAATTCCCGCATTCAGTGCCAGCATATTGGTCTGGTTGGAAATCTTAATGATCGCCTCGTTGATCTCGTCATACCCATGAACCGATTTGGTAACCTTAGAAACGGATTCCTTCAGCGTACTGCTGAACTGCGCAATCTCTTCTACTGCATGAGCCAGCTCATCGGTATCGTCCGCAGAGGTTTTATTACCAGCCGCCAACTCCTTCATTGCATGCTTGATTCGTTCAAACTCCTCAACGATCTCCTGATACTGCCTTTCCTTCAGTTCCTGTCTTTCCTGAAGCTGCTGCGTCAGGCGCCCCATAGCCTCCTTTTCTACCTCTAGCTCACCCTTTACAAAATGAACACAATTTTCAGGCTTGTTGACACCGCTTGCAATTGCCGCTGCCATTGTCCGGCAGCTGTCGTATCCACAGGCACTGCAATTAATGTTACGCTCTTCTTCCGTATTCTTATTCATGGAAACAAATATCTTCTCTAATTGTGTTCTGTCAATAGGCTTTATCCTGTTGTCTCTGTTGGTATATGTACATATGAAATCTTCCAGTTTCAAATCCTTAAACTGTTCATTGAACTGCTTAAGCCGGGCCGCATAATCTATTTGGGTGTTCCAAGGGTCTTTTTTGCTCGCGCTGTGATCCGCGCACCTCTGTTTATGTATTTCAAATAAAATATCATCGTTATCTGCATTAGCAGGATCAGTCGCGGTTCCGTAAATACATCCTCCCGCGCAGTTTAAAGCATCTACCATAAAAGGAAGCTTTTTACCGCTCTTTACTCTCTCTGCATAAACCTCCAGAAAATGATAGGCATGCTTTTCTCCCTCTATCTGCCGCACCATCACATCTTTGCCTAAGAAATGCTCTACGTTTTCTCTTAAGCCCCCGGGCTGGGGATAAACGCTTCCCAAACCATACTCAATCTCATCAGAAGCATCATAGCCGGCAAGACTGACACCAGAAAGCTTTTTCATCAGATGGTCAAAAGTAACGTTATAAGAAACATAATTTTTATTCTGCGGTCTTGAAATTTCTGACTTTTTCGCTATACAAGGACTAATAAAAGCCAGCTTGTCCGTAACCTTCATGTACTTTTTCACATAGATTGCACCGCACATCAAAGGACTATGAACCGGCACAAGCTTCGGAACCAGTTCCGGCACATACATTTCAATATAATCCACAATTGCCGGACAGGGTTGGGAAATTCCGCCCTCAAAATGATATTTGGTAATATAATTCAAATACCCCCATGTGGTGATATCCGCGCCGAAGCTGATACTGATAATGTGATTAGCGCCAAGACTCTTTAAATACCCAAGAACCTGCTTGTACTGTCCGGGATAATTAGCAATAAAAGCCGGCGCTACTAATATACTGATCTTTTCCCCCCGCTTCAGAGCATCCAAAAATTCATCCGTATCATCCTGAAATTTTCTAGCACCATGTCTACAGGCATCAATACAGGCACCACAATGCACGCAGGCATCTCCGTCTACCATTACGCGGTTCCTTCCATTTTCTTCCGCTGCAATATTCGCTCCAAGCACCGGACAGGTTGAAATGCACCTGTTGCATCCTGTACATTTGCTGTCCGTAAAAACCAGTCCTTCATTAAGCTTTTTCAATGAGTCACACCTCGCCCTGTAAATTTTATTGTTTTACTGTAGTCCTAACATACAGATATGAACAACCGTTCACAAATATTTCTCAATGCAATTAATTATATGATAATTATTGTCAATTCGTCAACTATATTGTCAAAGCTTTACTCAATCACATTGCCAAGTCTCTTTGCCAGCTTCGTATTCCGCTCCGTGGTCTTTTCATTTTTGATGGCATAATACACCGCTTTCTTTTCCCCNATCAACACCAGAATCTTTTTCGCACGGGTAACTCCCGTGTAAAGGAGATTTCTCTGAAGCATCACAAAATGACTCATGGAAAAAGGCATTACCACAATAGGATACTCCGAGCCCTGTGCCTTGTGAATCGTAGTTGCATAGGCAAGCGTCAGTTCGTCCAGCTCCGTCACGTCGTAGACGATTTCCCTGCCGTCAAAATCTACGGCAAGCTCCCTATCCTCCAAATCTACCTTTATGATCGTTCCGATATCCCCATTGAACACTTCTTTGTCGTAATCATTCCGTATCTGCATAACCTTGTCACGGATCCGATACCANGTNCCGCCCCGCCGGAGAGCCGGTCCTTCCGGATTCATAGCCTGCTGAAGGATCTGATTTAAGTTTGCCGCTCCTGCCACGCCCCGCTGCATAGGCGTTAAAACCTGAATATCCCGCAGTGCATCCGCATGATAGTATTTTGGCAGATTCACGGTACAGTATTTTACCAACCGTTCCACGATCCCCTCGTTGGTTTCCTCCCCGGCAAAAAAGAAATCCGAATCCTTTCCTCCCCGCATATCAATGGGTTCNCCCTTATTNATCCTGTGGGCGTTCATAATGATCCTGCTGCCCTGNGCCTGCCGAAAAATCCGGCNAAGCCTAACCACCGGAACGCATCCTGACTCAATAATATCTTTTAACACATTTCCCGCNCCTACGCTGGGGAGCTGATCCGTATCCCCCACCATGATCAGCGTCATNTGCTCCGGAACCGCTTTCAGCAGATTGTACATCAGCATAATGTCGATCATGGAGCATTCATCCAAAATCAGTACATCTCCCTTCAGCGGATTTTCTTCATTACACTGATAGCCTTCCGGAGGCTTGTACTCTAACAATCGGTGAATGGTCTTTGCCTCCATTCCCGCCGCCTCCGACATTCGTTTTGCCGCTCTTCCGGTGGGTGCCGCCAGAATCACCTGTGCGNCGGACTCCCGATAAGCGGAAATAATCCCCAATGTGGTGGTGGTCTTTCCGGTTCCCGGTCCTCCTGTGAGAACCATCACCTTAGATACAAATGCTGTTCGTATGGCTTCCAGCTGGATCTCGTCATAAGAAATCTCTGTCTGCCGAACCACCTTTTCCATTACCAAATCCACATCCCTGTCTGTCGCTTTACTTGCTCCCAACAGATTTAACAGACGTTTTGCGCAGCCCGCCTCTGAGAAATAAAAGGGTGGCAGATAAATTGCCTCTTCATCCCGGATCACGTCCTCCGTGCGGAGCATTTCGTCCAAAGTGATCTCCAATTCCGGCGACTCCACATCCAGCAGCTTCACCGCCGTATCGATCAGCTGCTCCCTCTCCGCAAAGCAGTGACCGNTTTCCGNAAGCTTATTTAAGGTATAAAGAATACCGCTTCGAAGNCGGATAAAGCGATCCTTCTCAATTCCCAGCTTCGCCGCAATGGTATCNGCNGTNTTAAATCCGATTCCCCAGATATCATCCGCCAGCCGATAGGGATTTTCCTTCACCACCGCAATGCTTTCCCGTCCATAGGTTTTAAAAATCTTAGTGGCATGACTGGTGCTGACCTCGTGCCCCTGTAAAAAGAGCATAATGTTTTTGATCTCTTTCTGTTCCTGCCAGCTATTCTTGATCCGTTCCACACGAATTTGCCCGATTCCCTCCACTTCAATCANCAGATCCGGCTGCTCCTCGATNACATCAAGAGTATCCTTTCCGAACTTCTGCACAATCCGCTTCGCAAACTTTGGTCCAACCCCTTTGATCAGACCGCTTCCCAAATACTTTTCAATACCATAGACGGTAGCGGGCAGCGTTTCCTCCCATTTCTCCGCNGAAAACTGTCTGCCGTATTTACTGTCTATTTTCCAGAATCCTTCCAAAGACAAAACGGAACCCACATGTACGTCCGGCATAGCTCCCACTACCGTCACCAGATCCGAATAATTCTTTACCCTNCACTTGATAACTGTGTAGCCGTTCTCTTCGTTCCGATATGTAATTCGCTCCACTACACAACGCAAGTGCTCCATCGCCGTTTTCTCCTTTTATGTGCCCATGGCATTCCGTACTGCCCCATGCCTCTATCAATTTCACCGCTGTAAATCTCAGTACTCTTTCGTAATCTCCTTTATTCCATACTGTTTCATAAACAAATCCAGATCCTTCTGATCACGNATCAGCATGACCTCCTCGAATTTACCGGTGTGAATGTCTTTAAAGCCCGCCACCTGTTCTCCNTTGCAGATACTGCACTTTAAAACCGGTCTGCTTGCCTCTTTATCGTAAGTCTTTGTTATGCTTTCTGCGCCGTCTTTCCGGTTCTTTTTCAACCGTTTCGCAAAAAAATCCATGATTTCCCCCTCCCGCAGACTTACAAAAAAATCTGCTATTTCCACAAGAAAAGACAGCAGGTTTTCAAAGTCCATGCTCGTAACACCACCATTCTTCCCCATACATNTCACATTCACCTACAANATTAAAGTCCAGCTTATTNTANGATCTGATTGCCTTNTCNTTGGTCTTACAGACCAGAAAATGTACACTCTTCTTTCCCTGCCGTTTCAATTCCTCCATCCCACATTGCAAAAGCATTCTGGCTATTCCCCGATTCTGATACTCGATTCGCACACCCAGTCTGGACAATTCCGCTGCCGGCATTAGTTCCTTTGTCCAGCAGGACAGACCTTCAACCGCTTCATCCTGATCAATGGATATCGCGCCGACAATTCTACCCTCTGCGTTTTTCAAGCAAAAAAGTCCATCTCTTGTAAGATCTCCTTCGATATCTTCTTCCCCCGGGTAATCCATGGTCCATGCGCAGCATTCCGTTCCCACCAGAGAANGATATAATTCCANTATNTCNGCNTTATCCNCNTGNNCTGCNCTTTGAAATTTCAGATCTGTATTNNCTTTATATTCCATCTGATTTCTCCTTTTTTAACAGTTACCGCATAGCTTCCGCACCAACCTGAAAATGATACTTCACGATTCCCAAGTCCACCTTACTGAAAACACCGCCTTTATCCCGAATATTCACTGTGCCATCCGTCAGATATTGAATCTCAAACTTCTGCTGATTAATTGCCGTCGGTGCCAGAAGTGCCATCTCAACACCGTATTGAAACCAGTCCGGTCTCTCCTCTCCCCCACTAGTCACCTGGTCTGCAGTTTTTGACTTTCTTTGATTCCCCTGTGTTGCTCCATATCCGATGGCAATAGAAATCACTAATCTCTCGCCTGCTCCAACGCTGGCACCAATATTCTTACGATTGAACGTGCCAGCCCAGCAGGTATTTAATCCAAGCTTCTGCGCAAAGAGCACCAACTGTTCCCCATAATATCCAATCCGCTCTTCCAGTGTCTCGTCATCAGCTCCCACACAGGCGATCACGCTGGGCGCGCTGGAAAGACCCATTGCTTTGTTCAAAAGCTTGTTATAGGTATTTCCCGCATCTTCTATAAACTGTAAATGCAGATTTCCGGAAGCATTCAGTTCTTCTATTTTGGACTTTAACTGCTGCTGCTTTTCCGGTTCAATTTTCTTCTTCTCATAATTGCGCACGGAATGACGTGCTTTGATTGCTTCGATTTCTGTCATAATAAGGCTCCTTTTTGATTAATCANAACAACAGACNGCTTACTAANCTGANNCTGTTAAAAGTTTTTCCAACATTTNGTTTTCATAAAAGATGCAATCTCTGTCATGTCAGCTGATTCATAAAATGCNACAAGNAANTTTTTAAATTCCGGNACCCATTCTCCCGGTATCACCAAAAAACCTTCCCCATGTGCTATAAGATAATGATTCGCANATATGATTGANGCTCTTTTATTTCCGTCTATAAACACCTGCGTTCTCATCGAATACAGNCTTAATTCAATGGCAATATCTATTGCGNCTTTACCNGATTTCAGGATTTCATCAATTCGCTCTTTTACAATAGNCTCCACTGGAATTGGCGGCACATATGAACAACCACCAATAGTGACAGGAATTCCTCTGATCCTGCCGCCATTTTCAAAAAANCCCTCNTTTACCAGCCTCGCAATATGGCACAGNAAATAATAATTTGATTCACTCTGAATAACGTCNTTATCCAAAATAAACTCCCAGGAATGCTTTAAATTTAAAATTTTCTGCACATCTGCCGCCGTCANTCCNAATACNATTCCGTTTTCAATTATTTCTTCTGTTTGCGGAAATGATGTTGCCACACCTTCCAGCACCGCCTGATCATATATATTAGCTTTCATATTGNCTCTTGCNAAATCAAGATTTTGCAANACTCTCGGCGAAAGCTCATTTNCAGAGAANCCAAGNGTNGCAAGCTTCTTATCAACTTTTCTGATGTTCTTACGCAGTTCTCTTGCTTCTNTCGCATCTNTAAGAAGCANCTGATGCAATTCTTCCGAGTAGACATCAACATATGTCGATGTCAAACGGCTTCCTACACGNTTCCTGACATATAGATATTTTCCATCTTTTACTTCTTTCACCTCAGGTGTCCCGTCATATGGAAGTAATGCTAACCTGGCATTATAATCCGCTCTTTGGCTGAGGAGTTCCTGGATTTCTTCAAANTGACTGCTCATAACNTTTCTCCTTGTTAGGGAACAATTTAATAATNATATTATCAAATTNTTCCCTAACTATCAAGAAAGATTTTTAATGCTAACCTTCTACTAACTTCTATTCCANACCTCATATCCCTGTCTTCTGGCNGAATCATATACCGGCTGCATATGANTCNCTCACAGATTGATTTTAAAATAATTGCCANCCANTTACAATGTATATTNGCAGACTTATTTTCAATGAGTATGNAATTNNNAAAAAGAANNCNNAAACAAATCNNCTATATGATNATGCANAAAAAGAACCAAACAGCATTATGTACCGTTCAGTNCTTTCTTTATNATGATTATNNTTGATATTCTNTTCTAGTTTTTCTCCATCGCCTCTGCNACATCCGCTTCNCAGCTTCTCATGGCCTGAATNGTCTTNTCNAANAGATCATCCAGNTCCCAGCCGAGCATCTCTGCNCCTTGNGANATAATGTCTCTNGAACAGCCTGCCGCAAATTTCTTATCCTTAAACTTCTTTTTCAGGCTCTTGACTTCCATGTCCATGGTGCTCTTAGACGGACGCATCAAAGCGCAGGACCAGATCAAACCGGTAAGCTCATCTGCTGCAAAGAGCACTTTTTCCATCTCAAGCTTCGGCTCTTCCTCACTACAGATTCCATATCCATGAGAGCAGACCGCATANATCATATCTTCGCTCACCCCTGCCTCACGCAGAAGCTCCGGAGCTTTCTTGCAGTGTTCCTCCGGATAAAGTTCAAAGTCAATATCATGGAGAAGTCCGGTAATGCCCCAGAATTCTTCTTCCTCCNCATAGCCCANTTCNTTCGCATACCANCGCATCACNCCTTCTACCGTCAGCGCNTGCTGAATATGGAANGGCTCNTTATTATATTTCTTTAACAGTTCCAGTGCCTGTTCCCGGGAAATGCTGCTNTGCTTCGCCNCGCGNNCTGTCTGNNTTTTCTCNGTCTTTACANTGTCAGAGGGCTTTTTGTCCAAACTNTTCATGGTNGGGAANAGCAATACATCCCTGATTGCNGGTGAGTTCGTAAGAAGCATCACCAGTCGGTCAATTCCGTACCCGATACCACCGGTAGGCGGCATTCCNATCTCCAGTGCATTNAGGAAATCCTCATCGGTNGTGTTTGCCTCCTCATCACCTGCTGCCANCGCNNCTTCCTGCGCCTTGAAACGNTCNCNCTGATCNATNGGATCGTTNANNTCNGANTANGCGTTNCACATNTCNCNNCCNGTNATAAACANNTCAAAACGNTCCACATAATCCGGCTTGTCCGGTTTTCTCTTGGTAAGGGGAGAAATTTCAACCGGATGATCCATAACAAAGGTAGGCTGAACCAGATGTTCCTCCACAAACTCTTCNAAGAACAAATTCAGGATATCGCCCTTGGTATGGCGGTCCTCATAGTGAACCTCCTTCTCGTCAGCCAGCTTCTTAGCCGCTTCTGTATCCGGCACCTGATCAAAGTCAATACCGGTATATTTCTTAACTGCATCAATCATGGTCAAACGCTCAAAAGGCTTGCCAAGATCGATCATATGCTCGCCATAGGGAACTGTGGTTGTCCCACAGACTTCCTGTGCCACATAGCGGAACATATTCTCTGTCAGATCCATCATTCCATTGTAATCCGTATAAGCCTGATACAGTTCCATCAGTGTAAATTCCGGATTATGCCTGGTGTCCAGTCCTTCATTCCGAAACACACGGCCAATCTCATAAACACGCTCCAGACCGCCCACAATCAGTCTCTTTAAATACAGTTCCAGAGAAATACGCAGCTTTACATCCTCGTCCAGAGCATTGAAATGGGTCTCAAAAGGTCTTGCTGCCGCACCGCCTGCATTGGATACCAGCATAGGCGTCTCAACCTCCATAAAGCCCTGATCATCCAAATATCTACGAATCGCAGAAATAATCTTTGACCTCTTTACAAAGGTTTCCTTCACCTCTTCGTTCATAATCAGATCCGTATATCTCTGCCGATAGCGGATATCCGTATTAGTCAGACCATGATACTTCTCCGGCAGGATCTGCAGGCTCTTGGAAAGAAGCGTCACCTTGGAAGCATGGATAGAAATTTCTTCGGTTTTTGTTTTAAACACTTCCCCCACGATTCCTACGATATCACCCACGTCAAGCTTCTTGAAATCAGCATAAGGTTCTTCTCCTACACTGTCCCGCGCTACATAAACTTGAATATCTCCCTTAAGATCCTGAATATTACAGAAGGACGCCTTTCCCATCACACGTTTCTGCATGATACGTCCGGCAATTGATACAGTCTGGCCTTCCATCTGCTCATAATTTTCTTTCACATCCCTGCTATGCGCTGTCACGTCATACTTGGTGATTTGAAAGGGATCCTTTCCCGCCTCCTGAAGTGCGGCAAGCTTCTCCCTTTTAATCTTAAGAAGCTGATTAATATCCTGATTATTATCCTGCCCTTGCTGTCCTTTATTATTTTGTGGTTGATTATTCTGCTGTACTGCCACGCTATACACTCCTTATCAATTGGATCTTTGAATCTCCAAAACCTCGTATCTGATTACTCCTGCCTGTGTCTCAACTTCAACGATCTCTCCGCATTTTGCGCCGATCAGCGCTTTACCTACCGGAGATTCATTTGAAATCTTACCTTTCAGGCTGTTTGCTTCTGTAGAACCTACAATCTTATACTCTAAATCTTCATTATATTCTAAATCACGAATCTTAACACAGCATCCGATATTGATCTTGTCAAGATCCACCTCGTCCTCAACAACAACCTCAGCGTTCTTTAAGATCTTTTCCAGTTCATCGATCCTTGCTTCGATATCACGCTGTTCATCCTTTGCTGCATCATACTCTGCGTTCTCGGACAAATCACCCTGTTCCCTCGCCTCTTTAATTTTCTGTGCAACCTCTTGTCTCTTTACCACCTTAAGTTCATGAAGCTCATCCTCATATTTACGAAGACCTTCATAGGTAAGTATGTTCTTCTTTTCTTCCATTGCCTTTCGCCTTTCCCACACATTTTTGTTCCATAATCAATTAGAAATACTCCTAATTAACTTCCGTATTATACCCATTTTTTACCGTAGTGTCAAGAAAATTCCATGCCTGACTACGGTTAACATATTTTACTCGCAGATTCCCCGTTTCTTTTTCTGCTTTGCGCTCTTCTTCCTCCCGCAGATCCAACCATACCATTTCCGGCTCCGGTTTTCCGCCTCCGGACAAAACCAATCCAAATTCCTGATACAGTTCTTCCCGGATTCGATATCCATTTTCACTTTCCGGTCCCCAGATAACCGCCTTTCTGATTCTGGAAAGATAAGGGCGGAGAAGCCACATCACCTGTTCCGTATTATAGTCTTGTTCTTCCGGAAGCGAAAGGCAGATCTTATCAAAAGGCCGGTACCGATACAGACATACTGCCATCACTTCCACCGGAAGCCCCTCACGATTTCCTGTCAGAGCCGGACTTAAGATCTGTTCATAGCACCTCCATTGGCTGGCTGCTCTTTCTGCTGTTTTTCCCAGAATCTTTTCTGCCGTCTCCGGTTCCCATTTTCTTTCGCCAAACAGTCTCTTTTCAAACTGTGGCAAAAATGCCGAATAAACCCAAAGACCGGCTGTCACGGTTCTTCTATCCCAATAGAGGTATGGAAATTTCCGTCCCGACTTCTTAATAGAAAGTCCGCCTTGAAGCAGGTCCTTTTTCCTGCCTTGTTCTCCTTCTGCAATCGTAGCGTATAAAATGTTCTTTTCTTCCTTTTCCATAGGAAAGGATATGCAGTCGGAATGCTTCCTATTCCGAAAAAATATTTTGAACTGCTTCCTNAAGCTGCTCAAANGACTCCATCGTNTTGATTTCNCTCCGNAGCGCTGCCGAATTGGGATATCCCGCAGTATACCATGCAATATGTTTNCGCATCTCCCGCACTGCAGTATATTCTCCTTTATATTCCAATTCCATCTTCGCATGCCGCAAAATGACTTCACGTACTTCTTTGTAAGTTTTCGCAGGAGCCCTTTCACCGGTTTTTAAGTAGTAATCGATCTCAGAAAAAATCCATGGATTTCCCCTTGCCGCTCTTCCGATCATAACCCCGTCACATCCGGTTTCCAAGAGCATGGCTTTGGCGGAAGGTCCATCTGTCACATCTCCGTTTCCAAATACCGGTATGCTTACCGCCTCTTTTACCTGTCGGATAATCTCCCAATCCGCCGTTCCCGTATAATACTGTTCCCTGGTCCTGCCGTGAACCGCAACCGCTGCCGCTCCNCANCCTTCCGCNATTTTCGCNATTTCCACNGCATTGACGCTCTGATCNGAAAATCCCTTCCGGATCTTAATCGTAACCGGCTTTTTGATTGCTTTCACTGTCTGTGTGATGATTTTTTCAACCAAGGCGGGATTCTTCATAAGCGCTGATCCCTCTCCGTTATTTACCACTTTAGGAACAGGGCAGCCCATATTGAGATCCAGAATGTCAAAAGGCCTATCCTCAATTCTTTTTGCCATCTCACTGATGATAACCGGATCTGAACCGAAAAGCTGCAAGGATACCGGTTTCTCCTCTGGATGGATTTCCATCAGTTCCTTTGTATTTTTATTATTATAATAAATGGCCTTTGCGCTCACCATTTCCATGCATACCAGTCCGGCACCCTTTTCTCTGCAAAGCAAACGAAATGGCAGGTCGCTCACGCCTGCCATTGGAGCAAGTATTAACTGATTATCAAGAACCACATTTCCGATCCGTATCATTATAAGGGCTCTCCTTTCGTGCTTCTTNTCCCCTGCTGGGATTNCTATNNAGTCTCCTNNTAGGANNCCTNTTAGGANNCCTNTNNGNNCTCTTNTCAGGCATCTTCTTGTTCCAGCAGTTCTCCCGGGTCCTCATGGAGGATAAATACCCGGTAGTANAGACTTAAAGATTCAAACATTTCCTGCCGTTTCCGGCGCACTTCCCCTACCANAAGTCCGCTTCCNATCTCATCATAAAGAAAATCGTCATCCGCATANTCCGTGCGCATGGATATATTTCCATCCTTTTCAAACTCAATCGTAAAGATTCCNCCNACCTCTTCGGTAAAAAGCACACANATAATGTGNANTTCTTCTTTGATNGAATCNGGTATCCCTGCAAATTTCTCATTAAAATAATANTTCTTTTCGTAGGCATTGGCNCCGCAAAGCACAATCTTTNCTTCCTCTGTTTCCCTGCCCATATNTATGTCTCCGNTCACATNCGTCAAAGGCGGCTACAAAGTAGCCGCCATCACTGCCTTAATCGTNTGCATTCTGTTTTCNGCCTCNTCAAACACCACNGACTGGGNAGATTCAAACACTTCATCNGTNACTTCCATTTCCGCAATGCCAAACCGCTCTTCCATCTCTTTTCCGATCTTGGTCTTCAGATCATGNAAAGCAGGCAGACAGTGCATGAAAATNGCNTTTTCTCCNGCGTTTGCCATCACACTTGCATTTACCTGATAAGGTAAAAGTTCTTTNATCCTCTCTTCCCAGANCTCTGCCGGTTCTCCCATGGATACCCAGACATCCGTATANANCACATCTGCNCCCCTGGTTCCTTCCGTCACATCCTCAGTNAGGNTAATNGTTCCNCCGTTNNNCTNTGCAATNTCCCGGCACTGCTTTACCAGCGNCTCATCC
The DNA here is from genome assembly GCA_014804285.1 of Lachnospiraceae bacterium. Lineage (GTDB taxonomy): Bacteria > Bacillota > Clostridia > Lachnospirales > Lachnospiraceae > Suilimivivens. The sequence goes on from JAAVAA010000042.1 coordinate 28,659, forward strand.
GGAAAATATTTGGCAGTNGTACATGCAGTAAAATGCATTCCAAGCTTTGCGCACACCACCATCAGGGAATTTCCCATATTGTAACGGGCATCTCCCATGTANGTCATNTTCACNCCTTTNANTCTTCCCAGCTTTTCNTTAATGGTCAATANATCTGCNAGCATCTGAGTAGGATGGAATTCATTGGTCANTCCATTCCAAACNGGAACTCCTGCGTACTTTGCCAGCTCTTCCACGATCTCCTGTTCAAAGCCACGNTATTCAATGCCCTCAAACATGCTTCCCANCACTCTTGCNGTNTCCGCGATGCTCTCTTTCTTTCCAATTTGGGAGCTTGCCGGGTCAAGGTAAGTAGTCCCCATCCCCAGATCGTGAGCCGCCACCTCAAAGGAGCATCTGGTTCTGGTACTGGTTTTTTCAAAAATCAGCGCCACGTTCTTGCCCCGATGCATATCCTGTGTCAGTATGCCCTTTTTCTTTTTATTCTTAAGCTCTGCTGCCAGATCCACCAGATACAAAATCTCCTCCGGCGTGAAATCAAGGAGCTTCAAAAAATTTCTGCCCTTTAAATCCATTNNTTTATCCTCTGTCCTGTATTATTTATCACTTACCAGTTCTTTCATCGATGCTGCAAGTCCTGCCAATCCCTGAATTTCTGACGGGATAATAATCTTTGTTGCCTTGCCGTCAGCCGCTTTCTCAAATGCTTCCAGGCTCTTAATACGGAGTACGGACTCATCGGCTCCGGCTTCACGGATCATTCGGATACCGTCTGCGGTTGCCTGCTGTACCTTTAAGATTGCTTCCGCTTCACCTTCCGCCTCGCGGATCATCCTTTCCTTCTGTGCTTCCGCACGAAGAATTGCGGACTGCTTCTCAGCCTCTGCTTCCAGGATAGCTGCCGCCTTCTTACCTTCCGCAACGGTTACGCTTGCTTTCTTTTCACCCTCTGCACGGGTAACAGCTTCACGTCTCTCACGCTCTGCCTTCATCTGTTTCTCCATGGCATTCTGAATCTCTGCGGGAGGAATGATATTCTTAAGCTCCACACGGTTTACCTTGATACCCCAGGGATCGGTTGCTTCATCAAGAGATGCTCTCATCTTCGTGTTGATGGTCTCTCTGGATGTAAGGGTCTGATCCAGCTCCAGATCACCAATGATATTACGAAGGGTGGTTGCTGTCAGATTCTCAATCGCCATAATTGGATTTTCAACGCCGTAAGCAAACATCTTCGGATCTGTAATCTGGAAAAATACAACGGTATCAATCCGCATAGTTACATTATCCTTGGTGATTACCGGNTGNGGTGCAAAGTCCACAACCTGCTCCTTCAGATTAATCTTNTTGGCAACCTTGTCAATGACCGGCATCTTAATGTGAAGTCCTACNGACCATGTTCCCTGATANGCTCCCAGNCTCTCNACCACATACGCATTAGCCTGCGGNACGATTTTTACGCAGGATGCNGCAATAACAAGTAACAAAATAANCACTACAACAAGAAAATATCCCATTTGAAACCTCTTCTTTCCGGGGCTGCCCCCTATAAGCATTTTATTTCTTTTCTTCTACCATCAGCTTAACNCCNCTGATNGCACGAACAACCACTACACTTCCTACCGGCAGGGTAATCCCTTCCTCNGTAGTCCGCGCGCTCCATTCCTGACCGCCTACAGTCACCTGTCCGATTCCCTGNAGATTGTCAACCTCACTGATCACGATNGCNTGCTTTCCTACCANACTTTCCGCATTAGTCTTCACACGNTCCTTGTTAAAATATTTTACCGCAATGGGACGGGTAAAATACAAAAGAACCAGAGACACCACTGCAAAAACCGTAATCTGCAGCCAAAGCGGCGCACCTATGGCAGCTACAACCGTCGCAACCAGCGCACCTCCCGCAAACCAGATTGTTGTAAGCCCCATGGATATGATCTCAGCTACAATACAGACAACAAAAACCATGAGCCAGATCGTTGTCATATTCATAAGAAACCTCCTTATCTCTTCCCGAACGTATATGAAACCCACATCGTTTCCACATACATAATTATCAAAGTTTATTTTACTACACAATGGAAAAGGAAGCAATGAATAAAAAATGGAATTGAGTGAGTATCTCAAATTAACGTTTAGATAGGGTATGTGTATGTAAAACGTCCGCTCAGATGAAAAGAAATCCTACGTCACCACGCTCGATAAAGCGTTCGCGAATTGGTTCCTTTAGGATTTCTTTTCATCTGAGCTGGGTTATCGAATAGTGCAAATCCCTACTGGAAACTCCACTAAAGTCGAATGTTTCACACCTCTGGCGGACAGCCGGAAAGTGGATTAGGCGATTATAGTGGAGTCATTAGCTGGTTTTCCGTCAGCCAAAAACTAACTCGGATAAGAAATAAATTCTTAAGGAAGCAATTCGCGAACGCTTTATC
>JAAVAA010000043.1 GCA_014804285.1 Lachnospiraceae bacterium
CTGTGAAATCCCTCTGCTGTTGTTGGGTGATAAAGCATGAGATTTCTACGAGAAAAGAATTTCAGATGGTTCAGATGTGTTTCCATATGAAGAAATAGAAATATAATGCTTTAAAAAGAAGTTATCATATTTACAGTATATCGTCAATTTGTTTTATGGAAAATTTATAGGATTTTAAGAAATAGATTGACATATGGCGGAAGCTCTCATAAACTTAAATATAAGTAAATAAGTACAAATGGGTAAGAATGCATTTAAATTAGTGAATGAGCAAAAACATAATTGATAATTATACGGCAAGCTGGCTGCACAGATCACTTTGGAGAGTGGTTTGTGCAGTTTTTAGATTTTGAGGTTTAGGAAAATGAGTAAAGGAAAAAAGATAATAATATCAATAGTTATTGCAGGGGAGATAGAGAATGAAGAGAAGCAGGAGGGTAGTAATAACATTAATAGCAGTGATGTTAAGTTTATCCGGTTGTAAGAATAATCAGACACCGATGGATGAAACATTAATTACTGAAAGCAGCAAAGAAAAGATAGAAACACTGGATTTTAAATCAGCAGAGGAAGCGGCAGATGCAGCAATGGGAACGGCACAGCAAGAGGAAGACGATGAATCACTTTTATGGACATATTATAAGAAGTATGCGTTATATGGAGATGAAAACTCAGAAATACTAGGAATACAGACGAACTTAATTGGAGATGTATCTTTGCTTATGGCAGGTGGATGCTATAAAGAATTGTCAGAGAGTCTTGCAGAAGAAAATGAAACAAATCGAATGAATGGAAGCCCGGTTGATGGAGTAAGAAAAGTCAGTGTGCACAGAGCAGACCAAAAAATATTGAGTTTTCTGAAAGTAAGCTATAACGATTATGGAGAGGTCAACTATATCAGTCATACTTATGACACAGCAAGCGGCAGAGAACTGAAGCTTGCTGACCTTGTTAAAGATATAGACATTTTCAAAGGATTAGTAGAAGAACAATTGCAGGAAAATGAGTTACAGGAAGAAGAATTAGAAGTATGGACGGCAGGATATGAGGGTTTGACAATATACCTGCAGACAGAGAAATCAAAAGCAATTCCGGTAATGATTTCGTATAAAGAGTATCCGGAATTGTTTAAAGAAGATATGAGGCAGGAATTGTCAGGATTTATGGTAGGTTTTGATCCATATAGTGATCTGATCTTTGATGTGGATGAAGATGGAAAATTCGACCTTATAAGAATGGAATTGTGGGAAAACTCGGAAATTGTTGTTCAGGTGGGAGATCAGTCGGTAGTCTGCCAGCAGAAAGCTTATGAAGATGAAGACGGCTGCTTTGCGGGCGGATATTTTGTAAAAAACAATGATGGGAAAAAGTATATCCTCATCTATACAAATACGGATTGGGATTATAGTAATTCCTATAGTGTTTTTCGATTGGAGGAGGCAGAGCCTATATATGTGGGAGACGGCGTATTCAATTTTGATATGGCACATGCGTTGACGGATCCGGCTAAAATAATAGATGAGACAGAAAGCCGGATACAAACGGAAGGAATCGCATACGATACTTGCTGGGCGCACGTCAATAGTGAAGGATATTTGGAACCGGTTGAAGAGATATATTATTGTGGCGAAATATATGTGGCATCTGAAGCAATCAGGGGAAAACAGGTAGAAGTTGATGGGACGGCACAAGACAATACAATAGAAATACCAGAAGGGGAAATGGTGCTTTTGTTCCGAACTGATTATCAGGATTACAAGGATTATATTCTTGCTGATGGAAGAATATGCAGAGTGAAGCTTTCGGAATCCGAAGCAGCTTCTTTTGGCGTTGAAGAGAATGGGGGCAAATAAATGAGTAAGAAAAAGAAATGGATTATTCTATCTGTGGCAGTAGCGCTTTTTGTAATATTGGGAATTTATTTTTTTCCTCCAATTCATATTCCTACAAGAATAACATATCCGTATGATGTAACGATTTGGTGTGGTCATGCAAGAATAAATGATTATTTATCTGAAGAAAAAGAAATCCATATTCCTAAAAGGATTTTAGGATTCAGAGTAACTTTTATAGAGGATTTTGCATTTGAGGATTTAGGAACAGATGCAGTTATTTTGAGTGTGCCGGAAGGTGTAAATGCCGGAAGAGTGTACCATTATGAAAGCCAGTGCTATTATAGATTGTTTTCGCAAAATGAAGCATTTATGCATGAATATGTTGGAGATGAAAAGAAAGTAGAATTTCCCTCAGAAGTGTGGGGATACAAAGTGACCGCTTTGTCAGAGCTTTTGGACAGCCCGAAAATAGAGGAGGTAATAATTCCGGAGACAGTTAAAAGAATTAGCTTTATTTTTTATGGATGTAAAAATTTAAAACAAGTAATATTGCCTTCCCAGTTGGAGTGCGTTGGGGAGCGTGCTTTTATGGGTAGTGGTATTGAGAGGATTGAACTGCCTGAAACGGTAAAAGAAATAGGTACAGCGGCTTTCCAGTACAGTGATTTAAAAGAGATAACCGGCTTGGAAAATGTGGAATACATTGGTGCAAGAGCCTTTAGGGGAACACCTTTTGAAGAAAGTATGGAGGGGGATTTTGTTTGTATAGATGATGTGTTGTATTTGTACAGAGGAAGCGATACAGAAGTGATAATTCCTTCAACGGTAAAGGAGATAAGAGGAGCATTTTATAAAGAAGAGAATTATCCATATCCAATAGAGGTTAAAAAAATATTTATCCCGGATTCTGTAACAATTATTTCAAAAGAAAGTTTTTCTGGGCAAGATGGAATTGAAGTATATATACCAGAAACAGTAACGACATGTGAAGGCAATATATTTGGACCTTCTTCAAAGAAAGACGGGACAATTGTCACAACAGAAGGATCTATAGCAGAGTCTTATGCAATAGAAAAGAATATACCTTATAGAATTATAACCAAAGAAGAAATGCAACAGGAAATGGAGGCTACAAAGAAACGGCAGGAGAATAAATCATAGGGACTCCATAATTTAACATCAAGTATAATAATATGGGAAATAAAACAGGCGTTGAGCATAGGAAATTTCTGTACTCAATGCCCGTTTTATTTAATATCAGTTAGTAGAAAACAGATATATGATAATCAGGTACTATTTTTTACCTGAAATCCAGTATTTCTGGATAAAATTATGTGCCTCCTCATCGGAAAGAGCAAAACGCTCGCGGACGATTTTTTCGGCTTTTGTCTTAGAGAGAAGTAAATCCTGACAGGTTTGTACTAAGGCCTTGATGCCGGTTGCCAGACCGTCTTTGTAGCCAGATTCATGTCCATCCTCATAGCCTTCCTCCCGGGTTTGTCTCATATGCTTTTCTTCGTCATATTCATAAATACTCATTTTCATAGCCTCCGCTCTGTTCTTGCTGAGGAATTCAGCCAGAATTCCTTCCTGGATACATTCATTGATCGCCCGATTTACCGCATCTTCCAGCTTCATAGTTTCTGCATAAAGGCGGACTCTGGCGGTGTATACAGAATAGTCATTGAGTGTCTTGCATGCCTTTTTCAGCTCTTCGTTATAGCCCGGATTGATGTTCAATAACGTAGCCCGCAGTTCCAGTGATGGTTCTTCATCTGGAACGTTGAAAGAAGCAGACAGCCGTAATTCCCGCCGTTCCGGACATGGTGCTTTTCCGTTATAAAAGATTAGAAATTTAGGTGCAGGAACCGGAATTAATTTTGTTCCATACAGGTTAGCATCTTTTGTCATGGACGAGTACAGATCTGCTACATAGAACAAATACCGGAGCGGCAGATTCGGGCTATAAGTGGACTGGTGTTCATAAAGAGACAGCCGTGAGTCGATGATGAAAGACACATCATTATGCATGGACATATAGATTGCATTTTTCAGTGTGTTGATCTCCAACTGATTGGGATCGGTGTAGTTTGTCCCGCTTACGGCATTGTACAGCGTCAATAATTCCTTTTTGTCGCTGAAAATCATTTCGAACACACGCGCCTTGTAGGTGTCGTTTACGGTTACTTCCATTACTGTCATAGGAAAGACCTCCTTTTGAGATGGTGAGGGAGCCCGGCACACCTGAATCTTATTCTGAAAGTCTGCTGTGAAATCCCTCTGCTGTTGTTGGGTGATAAAGCATGAGATTTCTACGAGAAAAGAATTTCAGATGGTTCAGATGTGTTTCCATATGAAGAAATAGAAATATAATGCTTTAAAAAGAGATTATCATATTTACAGTATTCCGTCAATTTATTTTATGAAAAATTTATAGGATTTTAAGAAATAGATTGACATATGGCGGAAGCTCTCATAAACTTAAATAGTAGCAAATAAGTACAAATGGATAAGAATGCATTTAATTTAGTGAATGAGCAAAAACATAATTGATAATTATACGGCAAGCTAGCTGCGCAGATCACTTTTGAGAGTGGTTTGTGCAGTTTTTAGATTTGGAGGCTTAGAGAAATGGGTAAGAGGAAAAAGATAATAATATCAATAGTTGCAATGATATTGCTTATTGTAATAGCAACTTTAGTTTGGTGGTTTTTCCTTATTTTCATTCTGTCAGTGGTACGGATGAAGAAACGGGTTTTAATTATTTAATAACAAAAGATACTGCTGTTTTAACAAAGTATATAGGAGAAGAGGCAGAGGTTTATGTGCCGGATAGGCTGAAAGGAAGAAAAACGGAAGTAGGCTATCAATGCTTTGAGGGTACTAATATTGAGGAGGTTTATGTTCCTGATACAGTGGAGGTGTCAATTTTTGCATTTGCTAATTGTAAAAGCTTGAAAAAATTTACTGGCAGCAGTAACAAAGTAATTTCTGGTAACATGTTTGCGTGTGATGATAATTTGGAGGAGGTAATATTCATAAATAAAATAGAAAAAATAGAAATAGGTGCTTTTGCATATTGTGCAAGTCTGCAGGAAGTAGATTTTCTTGATGAGGTCCGGTATTTGGGAAGTAGTGCATTCAGGGGAACAGGTATTGAACAGCTTCCAGAGATGGAAAAGCTTGAGCATGCAGGAAATCTTGTTTTTTACAAAACACCGTGGGAGGAAAATCAAGAAAACGTTATAGTCTATATTCCTGATAGTGTTACGGAAGTAGTAGATAGTGATACAAATAAAGAAGTTAAGATGGAGGGAAATGTTAAGATAATCACTACATCAGGGTCTTATGCAGAAAAGTATGCACAAAAATATGAAATAGAATACGAAATCGTAGAAGGTTGGGATTAAATCAGAAGGAAATATAGAAGACTTGGAAAAAAAGTAAGCGAAGGTCGCAACGGATATTCCATGGATCAATACATATTTATTTGGGGGATGACAAATGAGTAAAAAGATTAAAAGGACAATTATATTAACAATAGCGATATCTTTTATTGCATTAGGGGTATTCTGCTATTTCCATTCCATTCATATGCCCGCATGGATGACTTATCCCTATGATATTACTATTTTAGAAGGGAATGTAACAATAAATTCATATTTGGCAGAAGAAAAGGAAATAAGTATACCTGATAAAATATTAGGAGTAAAAGTAATAAAAATAAGTGAAAATACTTTTGAAAATATAGGTACAGAAGCAGTTATTCGGCATATTCCAAAAGATATTGAAAATGTGGAAAAAATATATGATCAAGAGAGTAGAAGCTATTATTGCATACGTAATGATTCTGCGTGGATTCTTGAATACATAGGTGAGGAAAAGCAAGTGAAGATTCCAGAGGAAGTTTGGGGTCGTAAAGTAGTAACTGTTTTTGATGGTGCATTCAGAAATAGTGAAATTGAAGATGTAATTCTTCCTGAAACAATAACACGTATTTCCGGATGCGCATTTGATGGATGTAAAAGTTTAAAACAGATTGTATTGCCAGCAGAGCTGGAATGTATTGGAATAGCGGCATTTGCGGAAAGTGGCATTGAGAGGATAGAAATTCCTCCATCAGTAAAGGAAATAAAGGAAGATGCATTTTCGTTTAGCAATTTAAAAGAAGTAACAGGGTTAGAAAATGTAGAAAAAATAGGAAATAATCCTTTTCGAAGAACACCGTGGGAAGAAAACTATAATGGAGATTTTTTCTGCATTGGAGAAGAATTACACTTGTATCGAGGAGATGATGAAGAAGTGATAATTCCAGAAACTGTCAGGGAAATAAAGGGTGCATTTGCCATAGAAAAGGACTATCTCTATCCAATAAAAGTGAGAAAGGTGTTTGTACCAGACTCAGTAGTGGCTATATCAGGGCATAGTTTTTGGAATCAAAATAATGTAGAGGTTTACATACCAGAGACAGTTGTATCAATTGGGAAGGGTTCGGAAACTACAACGTCAATATTTAATTGGAGCGTAGGAAAGGGAACGATTGTAACAACAGCAGGTTCACCGGCAGAAGCGTATGCGAAAAAAGAAAAAATACCATGCAGAATAATAACCAAAGAAGAAATGCAGCAGGAAATGGAGGCTGCAAAGAAACGGCAGGAGAATAAATAAATGATCAACAGGAAAAAGGCATTGCTTTTTTGTTTATATTTCTTACTTGCACAAGTCATTTTTAATGTGGGATTAGAGAAGACATATGCAATGGAAGCATTAGATGAGAAAATAAGACAGGCGATGGAGGAATCCAACCCGCAACAATATGAAATGAATATAATTTTAATGGAATTAGATATTAAAGATTGGAATTGGCCGTGGTATGAGTCGGGTATGATAGGGGAGTCAGATGAACCGCTAGGAGAATATTCACCTGAGAAGCTTCAAGAATATACGGACAGAAATTTAGAAGTAAAGATTGACTATGGTTTCGGACGTATTTGGGAAGGAAAACACGAAGAATTTATTCAGTCTGTTCGGATATATGAAAAGGGGGAGTTAATTAGTTGCAGCTATAATATATGGAGCGTGGGATTTGTTGTTGATGGCGGAACTCGGCTTAAATATCCAAAGGTGTTGCAATGAGCGTACGTAGAGGAGAAAGAAAATGAGAGTAAGTAGGAAGGCAGTAATAACACTAATGGCAGTGATGTTAAGTTTATCAGGCTGTAAGAATAATCAGACAGTGGTGGATGAAACATTGCCTATGGAAAGTAACAAAGAAGAGGAAGATATACAGAATTCAAAATCTATAGATGAAGTGGCTGACGCAGCAGTGGAAACGGTGCAGCAAGAGGATATAACGGAAAAAGAAGAAAAGATAGAATTGACGTATAAAGGAGATGCTCTGCTGGTAGAGGATAATGTGGCGCAGGTATTAAAGGATTTCTTGTCCATAGCAGATGAAGAAGACTTGAAGAAATTGGAAGAGCTGCCGCTTACAGAAAACTTTTTTAATCAGTGTGCGGAGGATTTTCCTTACATAGAGGATGTGGAGGAATATAAGGAAATAAACATTGAGTTCTGGTCTATCGATGAAGAAGGAAAGTGTGTCAGCCTTGTGGTTTTTAGTAAAACAAAGAATCCGGAGTATGTAACTGTCTGTCGAAATCCGGATCATGTGTACTGTATAGAGATGGATATCGTAGGAGATCAGATTGATGCGGTGAGAATGGAAGTTATGCGATAGTACCAACATATCAGATAAATCTTGATATATTTGGAATTAAAAGAAATGTATCAAAATGGAGAGGTAAGTGAATTAGATTATGAAGAGTGATAAAAAAAGGAAAATAACAATAGCCGTTATAGCTGGTATTTCGATATTTCTAATATTTATTGTAGTAAAAGGTTTGTATTGGTGGTTTGAACCGTATTTCCATACTGTTTCCGGTTATGACTTTGATTTGGGATTTGGGTATCGTATAATCGATGATAAGGTTTTTTTGACCTATTACGGAGGAGAAGAAACCATTGTATATGTTCCGGAACGGTTAAAGGGAAGAAAAGTGGTTGTCGGTGAGTATTGCTTTAGTGGTGAAAATATAGAGGAGGTATATGTTCCCTCGACCGTGGAAGTAGAAGGTTCAGCATTTACGGGTTGCGTAAATTTACGAAAATTTCAGGGAAGCAGTAATACTACAATTTATTCAGGTACTTTTTACGGCAACGAAAATTTAGAGGAAGTACTGTTTACAAACACAATTGAAAAGATTGAAGGAGGTGCGTTTTGGAAGTGTACTAATTTAAAAAATGTAGATTTTATAAAGGATGTTAAATACTTAGGTGGCCAGGCATTTTCCCACACAAATATTGAGCATTTGCCAGCACTGGATAATTTAGAATATGCAGAAAATGATGTTTTTTGGCCAACCCCATGGGAAGAAAAGCAAGAGGGTGATTTTATCATTGTTGGGAATACTTTGCAGTTATATAAAGGCTCAGATCAGGTAGTCTATATTCCGGAAGGAATCACAACCATTTGGAGTGCATTTATGTGTATGGAAGAATATAAATATCCTGTTCAGGTGAGGGAAGTGTATATTTCTGATTCAGTAGAAAAGATAGGATACGGTGCTTTTGATTATCAGTATAATATAACGGTGTATATTCCGGAGAGTGTTGTTGAGATAGATGAAGATATTGGAAAAGATAGTAAGATGAAAATAGTCACTACAAAAGGTTCCTATGCAGAAGAATTTGCGATGGAATATGGAATAGAATACGAAATCGTAGAGGGTTGGGAGAAATAAATGATCAACAGGAAAAAGGCATTGCTTTTTTGTTTATATTTCTTACTTGCACAAGTCATTCTTAATGTGGGATTAGGGAAGACATATGCAATGGAAGCATTAGATGAGAAAATATCGCAGGCAATGGAGGAATCTAATCCAAAACAGTATGAAATGAATGTGATTTTAATGGATTTAGGTATTAAGAACTGGCGATGTCCGCATTTTGAGTCAGATGAAATATGGGAGTCAGATGAACCGCTGGGGGAATATTCACCGGAGAAGCTTCAAGAATATACGGACAGAGATTTAGAAGTTAAAATTGATTATGGTTTTGGACATATAAAGGAAGCTAAACATGAAGAATTTATTCAGTCCGTTCGGATATATGAACAAGGAGAGTTAATTAGTTGTAGCTGCAATATATGGAGCGTGGGATTTGTTGTTGATGGCGGAACTCGGCTTAAATATCCGAAGATATTGCAATAAGCCTGTACATTGTATAGGGTTGGATATTGTAGGAAATCAAATTGATGCGGTAAAGATGGAATTCACGCGTTGAGAATATATAAATGGATGTTCTATGGATTAATGCATGTACATAATTGCTTACAATATAAGTGATGCAAGATTTAGACGAATGAAAAGGAAATGGAAAAGTTGGGATGATGAATAAAAATAGAACGTTAGAGTATGTTTTTGTAATAGTAATCAATATATTATTTCCCTTTTTTACCAATGCATGTCTGCGGAGCATGCCGTATATTTCGACGTTGGAAATAAATAAGTTCACACATGTGGCTTTTGGTGCATGGATTGTATATGGTATGGCATTATATTTGGCGTTGAAAGTTGACAATATATGTTTGAAAGAAATAGGAAAGAGAACGCCTATTGGATTTCTTTTTGGATTTTTAACGGCTGTGGCTAAAACCATTTGTGATTATATTATGGATAAATTTATTGTTTGTAATTTCACGTTTGTAGGTTTAGCTGTTGCATTTGGAATAGAAGCATGCATTTTCGGAATTGTAGTAATTATTTCATTATTTTGTATATGTTCCAAGAAAAAGAAAAATATATCAAAAAGATCAATGACGGCATTGATATGTAATGTAGCTGATATTTTAATATATATTATTTTAGTGGCACGTATTTGTGGGCAAAAAAGTTATGCTATGAAATATTTTATATCAGCATATGAGGAGGCTGATGAGATTGACTTTTTCTATGCACTTAAAATATTGTCTGTAAATGTATGGGCATACACTTTTCTCATGATATTTTTCTGGTGGCTGATGCGAACTCTTTATAGTGATGAGGGGGATAAACAACTGATTAGCGAAGGAAAAGAGAATGAGTGATGGAAATAGCTGCAGCTATCAGCATGTGAAAGCAAGGAGGAAAGATAATGGAAAAGAATAGAAAAAATGAATACACGATGATATTTGTAATTAATGTCTTTCTCTTATTATATACAAGCATATTTCTGTACGGATCGCCGTATGCCTTATATAAGCTTTTTTCAGTACATACTTTATTAAGCGTTCTGGGATGGATTTTATATGCGGGAGGCTTGTACTTGATTTTGGTTTGGAGCGAAGAGGGCGCAGAGATTAATCAACGATGCATGGTGACTGCTCTGCTGATAGGGGGAGGAACTGCAATTTTAAAGGCGGTTATTGATGTAGCTACAAATTGTTTGCTCAGTTATATTGTTCCTTCCAATATAACCGGTACAGTAATGAAAGGAGTTAGAAACTGCGCATTCGGATTTGCCTTTCTTTACTTTTTGTTTCATTATTTTCTCAAAGGAAGAGAGCGGGCAGCAAAGGTGTCTCGAAAGCAAAAAGGAGCTATGATAGTTTTGATAGCATGTTATATATTAGCGATTATGCTGGTTCGTGTTAAAGTGGCACTTCTATTTTCCGGCATTGATTCAGAAAATTTGTATGAATATTTCTTGCAGGGAGCAACAGCAGGCATTGACGAAGTCAACTGTATAAATAAATGGCTTTTTGTGAATTTTATGATCCTGTCATGGAGGATTATGCGAAGCAGGAATGAATATCAATCAGCAGATACAAAAGAAAACGAAAGGATTGAAGTGCGAAATGAAAAATAAGAAGTTTTTTCTTATAACTGGAATTGCTGTATGTATGCTTGGAATAGGACTGATTTGGTGGTTTATTCCGTATCATCATGCTGTTAGAGGGAGGGATAAGCATGCAGGATATGAATATTACATTGTAAAGGATGTGATCTATTTATCAAAATACATTGGTAACGATAAAGTTGTCCATGTTCCTAAAAGATTAAAAGGAAGAAAAGTAGTTATAGATTCTTATTGTTTTTCAGGTACGAATATCGAAGAAGTATATATTCCTCTTACAGTGGAGATGAAAGCCGCCGCATTTCGTCTCTGTGAAAAATTGAGAAAAGTTCAGGGCAGTAGCAATAGAATTATTTATAGTACTACTTTTGCAAAAGATATAAGTTTAGAAGAAGTGTCATTCGGATATGAAATTGAAGGTATTGAGAAGGAAGCCTTCACGGAATGTGAAAAAATAAAAACGGTAGATTTTATAGGAACAGTAAAATATTTGAGAAGTTATGCTTTCAAAAATACTGATATAGAAGAATTACCTGTAATGGAAAAACTTGAATATGTAGGGGCAAATGTGTTTAAAGGAACACCATGGGAAGAAAAACAGGAAGGGGATTATATTGTAGTAGACAATACTTTGCAATTGTATAAAGGATCTGAAGAGGTGGTACGTATACCCGAAGGGATTACGGCAATTCGAGCCGACTTTCTGTATAGAGAAGAACATCCTCTTCAAGCAAAAGAAGTATATATTCCTCGATCTGTCAGATCATTGGGGCGTAATGCCTTTTATGGTCAGGAAAATGTAACGGTGTATATCCCAGATAGTGTAATAGAAATAGAAGTAGATGGATATGGGGGAACATATGAGATGGAAGGAAATATAAAAATAGTCACCACAGCAGGATCCTATGCCGAAGAGTATGCAAAAGAATATGGAATAGAATACGAAATCGTAGAAGGCTGGGATTAAATCAGTAGGAAATGTATGTGGTTACCAGTATATGAAAACAGCGGGGAAAGGAACTAATGTTAAATGAATAAAAAAGTAATATTTATAGTATGTGCAATTATTATGGCTATACCCCTTGCAGGTTTATTGTGGTGGTTTTTCCCATATATACACCCTATTAGAGGAGTGGATGAAGAGGCAGGATATAGATATGTATTAGAGGGAAAGTATTGTTATCTAACAAAATATATTGGGAAAGAAACTATCGTATATGTACCGGAACAGTTAAAGGGAAGAAAAGTAATTATTTACGGGGGATGCTTTTATAGTACTAGAATAGAAGAGATTTATGTTCCGTCTACTATAGAGGTTCCAAGTATTGCATTTGGTAGCTGCAGTAGTCTAAAGAAGTTTAGTGGAAGTAGCAATACGATAATATATGAACGTACTTTTGCAGACGATGTAAATTTAGAAGAAGTGACATTTACAAATGGAATAGAACGAATTGAAGAGGGAGCTTTTTATAATTGCCAAAGTTTACATACAGTAGATTTTATGGGGAATGTAAATTATTTAGGGGATTTTGCTTTTGACGGGTCAGGTATCGAGAAAATTCCTGTCATGGAAAATTTAGAATACGTTGGAAGCTTTGCATTCCACAGCACTCCTTGGGAGAGAAACTTAAATTCAGATTTTGCTATTGTAGGAGATACATTATTGAATTATAAAGGTACTGAGAAGGAGGTTCATATTCCGGATGGAGTATCAGTAGTACGTACAGCATTTATTAATCGAGAGCCAAATGAATATGCGGTTCCGGTGGAGAAAGTTTATATTCCGAATACAGTAAAGACGTTGGGGAGTGGTGTTTTTATAAAACAAGAAAATTTGACAGTATATATTCCTGATAGCGTTATCGAGATAGGAATAGATGAAAAAGGAGAAGAAAGTGGTTTAGGTGGAGATATAAAAATAATCACTACATCAGGGTCTTATGCCGAAGAGTATGCAAAGGAAAATGGCATAGAATACGAAATAGTAGATGGGTGGGATGAGGCAGAAATAGCAACAACAGAGGTTGAGCAAAGGGAAGCTGTATCATTCAATGAAAAATACACACAGGTTTCGGGAAGCTATGCAGTTGAAGGAGATGCTTTTGCTCCTTTTATGTATGATATAGATGAGGATGGAAAAGCAGATAAGATAGAACTTTTATGCGAGGTGTCGAACAATAATGCGATTGAAAGTTTAACACTTCAAGTGGGAGATCTGGAAAAATCAATTATAAATGCAGAGGATATGTCAGAAGAGCTTATTTATAAGGATTTGAAATGTTATATTTTACATATTGGAGAGAAAAACCTGATTTATATACATACTTCTTATGCTCTGGATGATCTTTATTTTGGTGTTGTCTGTGAGGTAACAGAGTCGGGGATTAATGTATTGAATGACAAAGCCGGGATCAGTATTGATGATCAGCCGCTGGTAGATCCACAGAACGTGGTCTGTAGAACTGAAAATGGATTACTTGATAGAGTTGGGTATTTTTATACACTGAGCTGTTGGAAGTTTGACGAAGCCGGTCAGGTAAGCAGGAAGAAAGAAACGGAGTACTTCTTGTCGGAAGGATTTAAGGTAAAGACAATTGCAGAGTTGACAGCGGATGAGGTGGGAGAAGATGATGCAGTTGTAGAATCTCAGGTTGTGCTGCCAGTGGGGGCAATATTGGTGCCGCTGCGCACGGACAATGAGACTTATGTTGATTTTACCAGTGAGGAAGGGAAAATATACCGAGTACCGTTTGAAGTTGGTATAGAAGATGATGTCGGAAGGACAGGATTCATACAGGGGACTGTCGCCTCGGAGTGGATGGTAGTTGTTGTTTAGGTGCTCACGACAGGGAAGAGGGGGAGATAAAGATGCTAAAGGAATTTTTTCAAGGTATCAAGTCATTTGATGAAGAAACTAAATGGTTAAGATTTAGATGGATGAAGTTTGAATTTTATTTCAGACAGCCCTTGGGGATGGCGTTTTTGTTGGTCTTGATTATTATTCGGCTGATCCAAAATGACAGCAGGGAAGGATTCATACCTATTGCGGCGATGGGAATTGTTCTGCTTGTTTGGATGCTATTGATCTTCTTTTGTATGTTAAGACGAAAATATAGTTTTCATTGTTTAATGATAGTTTTTGCATTACAGTCGATTAGTATACCTATAACTGCAGGAGTTTCTGTATGGTCAATAGTGATTGCAGTAATGTTGTTTCTAGCTTTATTCTTATATTATTCTAAGAGGGAAGATTTTTTTATCAAGGAAAGAGAAGAGGCTGGCATCAATAAAAGAAATGCAACTATTGGTGGTGCATTAGGAGCTTCTCTGGCAGTAGTGATTATTGCCATGCTCTTATGTATTAAGGCATGGAATTATCGAAATATGCCGGCAAAGATTACGGAATGTGTGGATTCTGTTTTGGATGAGACATGGACCATAGATCAAGCAAAAGTGGTTGCCGGGAGATGGGTAAGTGCCGTTGAAATGGAGGACACAGAGGCGATACAGGAAGTTTTAGAGGAAATGCTGGTTGAACAGGAAGAAAAGGTAAAATATTTTTTCTTATTTGAGAAATCAGAGTTTCATGCAGGAATTGATCCGAAGAAATGCGACGATGTATTATCATGTATTGATGCAGATGAGCATGGAACGGCGTATTATTCTCTGGCACGCGTAAATCATTATTATGATGTTCAGTCAAAGAGTCATAAGCCTGAGGTGAAGACAAAGCAGAGTGAAGATAGACTATGGGTAACGGTCAGCCATGGAAGATCAGAGAAAAAAATAGAGTTTGTGGATATGAATGAAACCGTTGGAGAAGAAGGGAAAGAAAATCTGAGAAAGAAGGGATTTTCAGATGAGGATATTGTCTCCGTACTCGGCAATATTTATACGGATGAAGATATTTCTTTTGTGGAAGAGCTGGTAAAAGCGACGGATAAGGAGGCATATGCGCAGGTATTTAAAAGGGATCCGGACAAACTAAGCGCAGCAGGTCAGGAGGCGCTATATCAGTATGCGTATGTTCTGTTGTGCAATAACATTAAATATGATGAACACTTTTATGTAACAGAAGATAATTTGGAATTGCTGGGCACTTTTTGCAATGGAATATTGAAAACATTGTCAAACAGAAAAAAAGAGGATTATTGTGAGCGGTATTTAAAGGTTTTGTCAGATAAGGGTGGTTATCGAATGAATGCTGTCGTAGATCAGATGTGCGAAAATTATAACCGGAAAGAGGTTGTGGTTGGTCTGCTGCCGGAGTTTTGTCTGAATACAGAGTTAAATGTTTTGTTTAGTATTTTTGAGAAGCGTATTGATGATAATAAGATATATAAATACAATCGTATTATGCAAGTAGGCAAACTTCATTTTATGGTGGGGTATGATAATCTGCTGGACAATTATGTGGAGTATGAGGAGGTTATCCAAGGGGTCTGGAAGTATGAACAAAATAAAATTGGATATGTGGATAAGTATACAGCAAATGATGGACGGTATTGGTCATATTATGATAGATCTGAGATAACTACAGAAGAGTGGTTATATGAGGATGTAATATATGGAATAAAAGGAGTTCATGACATCAATAATGTTTTAAAGGCGGAATGGTTAAAAAGAGAGGGGCTATCTTTTTTGGCGGCTCCGGAAGTGAAAGATATTTTTGGGGAAATATTTTATCCCGAAGATGGAAAAGTGCAGAGTTTTTGTTGGACGCTTGAGGGAACTGTAAAGGAGCGAAACATGGTTCCATTTTTGCATTTGATTTGGACCGGAAAGCCATATGAATATGAAGATGGCAGGAGATCAAAATGGGATAACATATGTGAACTGCCTTATGACGCTGTGGTAGGGTGTATGAATGTGTTGGATGTAATAGCCATGTGGACGGCAAGTGAAAATGATGGAATAAGGTATTTTGACGTTTCAACACAAACATATCGGGAATATAATATTTTAGAAGATTATTACTTTAATGATGAAGAATAAAACTTATTAAGGAGCAGGCAATGTACGAGGATAAAGATGAAAACAGAAATCATGAAGATAATGAACAAAAACTGATGGAAACCAGACTAGAGAATATGAGAAAAGAATATAGAAAAAAGGAATATGTGGCAGTTATCATAATTAACATAGTATTTGCGAATTTTTCTTACGTTCTTTATACTTCAGTAAGAAAGATTTCTACTATAAAAATTTATGAAAATGCATCTGCAGCAGCAATTGGCTGGTTTTTGTATGGAGGATGCTTATACCTGGCTTTAAGGCATGAAAAAATAGAAGAACAAGGGCGTAACAGAGTAATTCTCAAAGCAGTCATTTTTGGAGTTTTTGCAGCGATTGCCAAAATAGGTCTGGATTTTGTGACAGATTGGATAGGGGTTACCGGGGGTGTTATCGGGAGGTTTAAAGCAATTTTTATTGCCTCAGGAGTGGAAAATGGTTTATTTTGGTTTTTTATAATTGTTATTCTTTTTGCCGTTATTGTGCGAGGCAAGGTGCATTGGACGTTTGATGCATTAGGACCGATCTTGGGAATGGCAACAGTTATTTTGTTTTATATCAGTTTGTGGCCTTATCTTGACTCTGAAACGCAATTGATCTCCCTAAATGTATGGTTCTTTGCGGCTTTTATGGTTTTGTTATGGCTTTTGTTAAACACGCTTTACGATCAAAAGGAAAGTGGGAAGGAGAAGTTAAGCCGCGGGATCAATGTGGGAATCGCGCTTGGGCAGATAGTTCTTTTGGGAATACTGATATCTTGGTTAGATAAGCAGGAGATTTGTCTGCCGGTTAAATTTACATATCCGTACCTGGTGTCAATTGAACGCGGCTGTGCAAGTATAAATGCATATTTATCAGAAGAAAGTGAAGTTGAAATTCCTGAACGGATATGGTGGGCAAAAGAAATTTATATTGACGAAGAAGTTTATAGTAATCTGGGTACGGATATTACGGTTCATAACATACCCGATGGGGTTTCTGTGTATGAACTATACCACAAGGAGAGCCAATGCTATTTTACGATAAGGGGTTCGGAAGCTTATATAAATGATTATGTTGGAGATGAGAAAAGGGTAGAAATACCAGAGGAAGTATGGGGGCGCAAGGTTACAGGTATATCCTGGGGATGCTTTGATGAGTCTCCCGTTGAGGAGGTGATTATTCCTGAAACTGTGACAGTTATTAAAGGAGCATTTAGGGATTGTGAAAGCCTGAAACAAATCACATTACCGTCAAAATTAGAGTCCATCGACAGCTATGCCTTTGTTAGAAGCGGTATTGAAAGTATTGTATTGCCTGAAAGTGTAAAGGAAGTAGGAGAGTGCGCATTTAAAAATAGTAAGGTTAAAGAGATAGTGGGTATCGAAAATGTAGAAGATATAGGTGCTAAGGCTTTTTGGGGAACGCCTTGGGTAGAAAGTATTGAGGGAGATTTTGTCTGCATAGGAGATGTTTTGTATTTGTACAAGGGGGATGAAGAAGAAGTGATTATACCCTCCGGCATAAAGGAAATACGGGGAGCATTTATGACGGACGAGGAATGTCCTTATCCCAGGAATGTGAAGAAGGTATTTATACCGGAAACAGTGACAACGATATCAAAGTATAGTTTTGAAGGGCAGGAAGGACTGGAAGTATATATACCAAAAACAGTGACATCTCTTGGGAGTTCCTTTGGTGATAAGCGTATTGATACAATTTTTGGCTTAGAGGACAAAAAGTCATATCGTAAGGGAGAGCCGGGCTGTAGGAATATGATTATAACAACAAAAGATTCACCGGCAGTAGACTATGCTATTCAGAACGAGCAGGCGAGATTTCAAATCATTACGGAAGAGGAAATGGAGCAGGAAAAGGAGAGAGCAATTTCGGGCAGAGATGAAGAATTGGGTGAAGAAATCATAATCCAATCGGAAGGATCATGGATAAATGCGTATTCTAATTTATTGTTAAATGATAGTATTGTATTTGATAAGTATGCGCTTATATACAAGGATAAGGATAGCATTCCAGAATTGGTTTGTAATGACATTTATGCGGGTTATCATATCTTTTCTTACTCGACGGTAGATAATAAAATTGAATATTTTTCAATGATGCCATATGGAACCTATGCAAGAGAATATTACTATTTACCAAAGGGAAATCACATTGTACGTGCCAGTATGGGAATAGATAAAAAGGAGCATTATGAATACTATGTAATATATAATGGCTTAGTGAGATGGAGGGAAATGGATAGAGTACTTTTATCAGAGTTGGAGGAAAATTACATAAATTTTAATGAGCTTCATTATTACAGTAAGGAAGAAATGCTTGATAAATTATATGAATATATGGGCGGAAATAAAGAGGCTAAGAAGGAAAAAGAAGATTGGAAAGTGGAAGGTTACGATTACTTGAAGAAGATAGACCTTGTCACCACAGATGGAAATGCTTATCCTGTCATGGTGCCAAAGGATTTTGTGTTGGAGGAAGAGGATTGCTTTGTTGTTTATTCTGGCAATGGATTTAGTCTGACCTTGTATGCCGGTAGATTATATAGTGGTTTATTAGGTTTTATGCGTGACCATGACCAGTTCTGGTGCCTGTTGCCGGATAGTAGATATGTAAATATAGAGGATTCGGGAAAAATTGAGGAAGATGGGCTGATTTATCAGATTTGNACGGCAGATAGGGAATCTTACGATGGTACTTATTCCCCTTATGCGGAGCTCATAGCAGCGATTCCTCTTGGGGAGACAGATGCATTGGCGTTTACATTAAGATTTGATGATTACTCCTGTAACAGTGCAAGTGTAAAATATTTGGAAGAGATTGGAAAATACTATAAAATACCGGTTGATCAATTTATAGAGCTTATAGAAGAATATACATAGGAACATGAAAGATGCAGAATATATATTGATTCCCGCGAGCAACGAGCCAAGTGGCTGCTTGCAGACATTTGGCGACTGTCGCGAGGGTCAACAACCCCGTTGCTTGCAGTGGGGTTGTTGACTATGTGGTTCGTATAGTATAAAATATACCTGTATTTGTATTTTATGGAAATGAGGCCGCTATATATGGATATTAACCAATTATTAAAGATAGAAAGGGNCAGACAGTATATTTCTGAAATGCGTCCNGTCTTTAACAGANAGGCTTTGTTCAGCGATACCACNGAGGATTATGTATCACCGTCAGAGCCGAATCCTTATTCCAAAATAGTGATTCGGTTTCGNGCNGCGCTCAATAATATTGACAGAGTNTTTATGGTCAACAAGGGTGTCCGGCATTTAATGACAAAAGAAAGTCACGATGATTATTTTGATTATTTTGACTGCGAGACAGAGATTGAAGATGAAGAATTCTGCTACCATTTTGAGGTGCAGGTAGGAAGAATCAGNTGTATTTATGACAGCAGAGGGGTTGCTAAGGAGGCTTTGCCGGAATATGCATTCCGGGTNATACCCGGATTTAAGACGCCNAAATGGGCGAAGGGNGCCGTTATGTATCAGATTTATGTGGATCGCTTTTANAATGGGGATCCNACAAACGATGTGCTTACTTCGGAGTATGAGTATATAGGTGATAAGACGGTTAAAGTTGAGGANTGGGGAAAATATCCTGCGGTGATGGGAGTCCGTGAGTTTTANGGTGGGGATCTGCAGGGNGTGCTGGATAAGATGGACTATCTGCAGGATCTTGGAATTGATGTGATTTATTTTAATCCGCTTTTTGTTTCTCCNTCNAATCATAAGTATGATATTCAGGATTATGATAATATTGATCCGCATATAGGNAAGATTGTCAGTGATGAGGGTGAACTTCTCCGNTATGATCAGCGCGAGAACCGGTTTGCTTCNCGATATATTGACAGNGTCACNAATAAAAAGAATCTGGATGCCAGTAATGCGCTTTTTGCCAAGGTAGTGAAGGAAGCGCACAAAAGAGGGATGCGTGTTATCCTTGACGGTGTNTTCAATCANTGCGGTTCCTTTAACAAATGGATGGACAGAGAGCGGATTTATGAGAATGCAGAGGGNTATGAGAANGGGGCATATGTAAGTGCTGAAAGCCCTTATCGNAATTACTTTCATTTTTACAATGANTATGCATGGCCATATAATGGCTCCTATGANGGTTGGTGGGGGCATGATACGCTGCCGAAGCTTAATTANGAAAAATCCCGTGATTTGTATGATTACGTGCTGCGGATAGCGGCAAAATGGGTATCNCCTCCTTATAATGCGGATGGCTGGCGTTTGGATGTGGCNGCGGATTTAGGACACAGNCCTGAAACAAACCANCAATTTTGGCGGGATTTCAGGAGGACAGTCAGAGAGGCAAATCCGAATGCGATTGTACTTGCGGANCATTATGGAAATCCGAGAGACTGGTTAAACGGCAAGGANTGGGACACGGTCATGAACTATGATGCCTTCATGGANCCGGTTACNTGGTTTCTTACCGGAATGCAGAAACACAGTGATGANTACCGTGAAGACATGTATGGAAANGCGGACANCTTTTTTGGNGCAATGCGNCATCATATGNCGAATATGACCACACCATCTTTGCAGATNGCNATGAATGANTTGTCGAATCATGATCATTCCAGATTTCTTACCCGNACGAATAAAAGGGTAGGAAGAACAGATGTGTTNGGTCCCCAGGCAGCAAATGAGGGAATNAATAAAGCNGTGATGCGGGAAGCAGTTGTGATCCAGATGACATGGCCCGGCGCNCCTACAATCTATTATGGCGATGAAGCGGGAGTGTGCGGCTTTACGGACCCCGATAACAGAAGAAGTTATCCNTGGGGACATGAAGATCAGGATCTGATAAATTTCCACAAGGAAATNATCCNCATTCACAAGNCAAATCCCGANATTTTGACGGGATCTCNNAAATTTATTGACGGTGCTTACAATATTATTGGATATGGGAGATTTAACCGGAAATCAGTTACAGTGGTCATGGTGAATAATAATCAGTATGAGGTAATCAGAGAGGTATCTATATGGCATCTGGGAGTTCCGAAGCAAAGTGTTATGAAATGCCTGATGTTCACTACAGATGAAGGGTATTCCACGGAAGAGAAGGAGTATCCTATCGAAGCAGGAAAGCTGAAAGTTACGCTCCCGAAGACCTCAGCAATTGTGCTGAATTATCAGCGGAT
Organism: Lachnospiraceae bacterium; assembly: GCA_014804285.1. Classification (GTDB taxonomy): domain Bacteria; phylum Bacillota; class Clostridia; order Lachnospirales; family Lachnospiraceae; genus Suilimivivens. The sequence goes on from JAAVAA010000043.1 coordinate 20,908, forward strand.
GGAACCCAAGAAAGAGTTGAAAAAATCCTTGCGTTTGAAATAGTGTTATGATATAACTTTATATGGTCGGGTGGTCAAAGGCCGCCTGATATATGGATGGATTCCCGAGTGGCCAAAGGGGACAGACTGTAAATCTGCTGCAAATTGCTTCGGTGGTTCGAATCCACCTCCATCCATTCACAGGTTAATTTTTCAGGCAAGCCGAAGTTGCGGTTTGCCTTTTTAAAATTTCTTTAGAAATGTTGTATCGAATTTCAGGTTTATCCGCTATAATGGGAACAGTCACGTATTCGCATAAAGGAAATGGAAAGCAAATGATAAACTATATTTTTAAATTTATGACCATTGCAGTTGTGATGACTCCCTTTTATCTTTTAATCCGCCGGCCTTTTAAGCGGTCAGGAAAAAGAGAAGCGGCGTTGGCAGTTTTTGTGCTTTTTACCATGGCTCTGCTGGTACTGGCTTTTGAAGGAGATTATAGCAGACCATCTGTTATGGTGAGGAACGCAGGGCAAAGAATCAGGGACGGAGAAAGAATTAATCTGATTCCCTTTCGAACAATTGGAACATTTTTCCGTCATTTCATACCGGATGTTTTTCTTGTTAATATTGTGGGGAATATTGTGATGTTCATGCCCTGGGGGTTTGGATTGGTTTTGCTTTGGAAAAGAAATCAGTCAATTGGAAGAGCTTTGTTGTTATGTTTTTTGATTACAGTGCTGATTGAAACCGTACAGCTTTTTATTGGAAGAAGCGTGGATGTGGATGATTTGATATTAAACTTCTTTGGCGGATGCATGGGCGCCGCCTTGTGCATGGGACTTAAAAAGAAATTAAAGGTATTGGAGGAATTTGCAAGATGACAATGGATGAGACAATCAAAAGAATTAATGAGTTGTATCATAAATCTCAGGTGGAGGGCCTGACGGAAGAAGAAAAGGAAGAGCAGAAAAATCTGCGTCAAAAATATATTGACAGTATCAAAGGCAATCTGAGAGGACAGCTTGAAAGTCTGTCGATTCAGAGACCGGATGGAACTATAGAAAAGGTGAAAAAGGTAAAATGAAGCTATTATATGCGACCGGAAATCCGGCTAAAGTTACGGCAATGAGAAACAGGTTATCGACCTTAGGAATTGAACTGATTGGTCTGAAGGATTTAAATCTGACAATTCCGGAGGTGATTGAGGATGGAAATACGCCTCTTGAAAACGCCTCAAAGAAGGCACTGGGATATTATGAAGCCTTTCAGATACCTTTGTTTTCCTGTGATTCGGGACTGTATCTTGATGGAGTACCGCAGGAGCTGCAGCCGGGAATTCATGTGAGGACGATTAACGGAAAATATTTGACGGATGCGGAAATGATGGATTATTATTCCGGTTTGGCAGTTAAGTATGGAGATTTGACAGCCAGGTACCGGAATGCGATTTGTCTGATATTGGACAAGAAACATATTTATAAAGCCATGGAGGAAAGCATGGCAAGTAAGCCATTTCTTATCACCTCCAAACCGCATCCCCGGCGGAAAGAAGGATTTCCTTTAGACAGTCTTTCTATAGATATTCGGACAGGGAAATATTATTATGATCTGGAAAAGGATGAGCTGGATCAGGTAGCTGTGGAAGATGGTTTTTTGGATTTTTTTAAAAAGTATTGTACTGGCGGAGATGATCATGTTAATTCGTAAGGCAGAGCTAAAGGATTTAAAGGATCTATTAGAAATATACAATTATGAGGTAGTGTACGGAATCTCTACTTTGGACATTCGCCCTAAGACACTGGAGGAATGGAAGCAGTGGTTTGATGCTCATAATATAGATAATCATCCGCTTATTGTTGCGGAAATAGACGGGCATGCGGCAGGATACGCAAGCTTATCCTCTTACAGGGAAAAAGAGGCCTACTGTTCTACGGTAGAGCTTTCTGTTTATGTGTCTGCTTCCTATCGGAAAATGGGAATTGCAGATGCACTGATGAAAGCTATTTTAGATATGGCGAAAGAGGATGAAAGTATTCATATGGTGGTGTCGGTGATAACCGGAGGGAATGAAGCAAGCATACGGCTCCATGATAAATACGGTTTTACTTATTGCGGCAGTATTCATGAGGTGGGCGTGAAATTTCGCGAGTATCGGGATATTGAAAACTATGAACTAAGAGTCTGAAGGGATAAAGGATATGCAAAAGAAAACAGACATAATGAAAAAGGCATTTAAGACGGCATTTCCCCATACCATACCTATTTTTGCCGGATTTTGGTTTTTGGGAATGACCTATGGAATCTATATGAATGTATCCGGTTTTTCCTTTTGGTATCCTATGCTGATGAGTCTTACCATATTTGCGGGGTCTATGGAATTTGTGGCGGTGAATTTGCTGCTCGGTGCGTTTAATCCGTTGCAGGCATTTGCGATGACTTTAATGATCAATGCAAGGCATCTCTTTTACGGTATTTCCATGTTAGACAAATACCGGGGAACGGGGTGGAAGAAGTTTTATTTGATTTTTGGTATGTGTGATGAAAGCTTTTCGATTAATTATACAGCGGAAATTCCGGAAGATACAGATCGGGGCTGGTTCATGTTTTTTGTCACACTGCTTAATCAGTTTTACTGGTTTTTCGGGGCAACGCTGGGAGGAATTTTTGGGTCGCTGATACATTTCAATACGGAAGGATTGGATTTTGTTATGACGGCAATGTTTGTTGTAATCTTTCTGGAGCAGTGGCTGAAAGAAAAAAATCATGTCAGCGCTATGATAGGTGTTGTACTGTCTTTGATTTGTCTGGTCGCTTTTGGCGCAGATGATTTTATGATACCTTCAATGATTGCAATCTTTGCCGCATTAACGCTTATGAGAGGCAGGTTAGAAGGAGGTGTCTCGGGATGACAGTATGGCAGCAGGTGATTATGGTAGGAATGATTGTTCTGGGAACAATGTTGACACGCTTTCTTCCGTTTCTTTTGTTTCCTTCAGGAAAGCCCACGCCGAAGTACATACAATATCTTGGAAAGGTGCTTCCTTCGGCTGTATTTGGTCTTCTGGTGGTTTATTGCTTGAAAAAGGTCAGTCTGTTTGCCGGAAGCCGGGGAATACCGGAGGCGGTCTCGATGGCGGTGGTGATTGCGCTGCATTTATGGAAAAGGCAGATGCTGCTTTCCATAGCGGGAGGAACGGTGTGCTATATGCTTCTGGTGCAGTTTGTCTTTTGAGGAGGAATGTGACGGATAATTTTAATGAATTATGAAAGAATTATGGTGTATTTTATAACAAAGCAGTATATACTATGTATAATAACTTCTCGGAATCTCAATGAATGAGATTTCACTTGAAATTTGACAACTGAATATCGTGCAGGAAAAGAAATCTGAGAAAAATGGACATAACCATTGGACATAGCTGGTACTA
>JAAVAA010000044.1 GCA_014804285.1 Lachnospiraceae bacterium
AAATAGCCAGGCAGTGAATTAGACAACTGTAGCGGAGTCAATAGCTGGTTTCACGTCAGCCAATAACTTAAAACCCGGATAGAATCAAATTCTTAAGGAACCCTTCAAAAAGCGTTGGTACTTAGTGAGGTTCTTAACGAACTTAGCACCACTACGCTTTTTGTAGAGCGAGAGCGCGGTGACGTAGAATTTGATTCTATCCGGGTTTTCGTATTTCTATTTGAAACTTAGCTAAACGTTAATTTANNGCATCAGATGTTGAACTTTCAACATCTTTNTGTTACAATACCNAAAATTAACCATTAGGAGATANTCATGAGAAACCGTTTTGAATCCTTTGCAGGCTCTGTTCTTGATCTGAANCGCTGTCTGCAAAAAATAAAAGATCTGGAAATGAAACAATTCGGTCTGAAAGGAGCACACACCATGTGCCTGTATTACCTCGGNCAACACGACGAGGGGCTGACCGCNGCCCGGCTCACNAAGCTGTGNCNTGAAGACAAATCCGCAGTTTCCCGGTGCCTTAACCAGTTGATCAGCAAAGATCTGGTCTGCTGCAANCTNCCCGAAAACAAGCGNTCTTACCGTACNCTGCACTACCTGACNGATCAGGGCAAGAGCCTTGTGGNCAAAATGAACGAACGGATCGAACATGCCCTTATNANCGGAGGCCGGNATCTCTCTGATGAAGAACGCAATGTGTTTTATGATACCATGGAACATATTCTGGATAATCTGACACAATATCTGCAAGGAAAGGAAGAATTGCAATGAATACTTTGAAAAAAATCTACTGTCGCTGTTTTCAGACGGCATTTCGAATTGCACTTCCCATACTTCCGTATCGGAACCCGGAAGTTCGGAATCGCATTTCAGAAATTCCGGATATTTTGAAAAAAGAAGCAATTTCTAAACCGCTGATCATCACCGATCAGACGCTTTCTTCTATCGGTGCCACTGACAGTTTACAAAAAGTTCTAACCGAAAACGGAATTCACTATGCTCTGTTTGACGGAGCCTTCCCCAACCCTACCACTGCCCTTGCCCGTCAGGCAGCCGCTTTCTATCGGGAAAATAACTGTGACGGACTGATTGCTTTTGGCGGCGGTTCTCCCATGGATCTGACCAAAGCAGTTGGTGTCATGCTGGCAAGGCCGGACAAATCCTTGGAAAAACTTGCCGGAATCCTGAAGGTTCATCGGAAGCTGCCGGTACTAATTGCAATTCCCACCACGGCCGGAACCGGAAGTGAAACCACTCTTGCCGCTGTGCTGATCAATGCGGACACCCGTTATAAATTTACCATTAATGATTTTCCCTTGATACCCAAATATGCCATTTTAGACCCCTCCACTATCCATACCCTGCCAGTCTCTATCGCGGCCACTACCGGACTTGATGCCTTAACTCATGCAGTGGAAGCCTATATCGGCAGGTCCACTACCCGTCAGACACGCTCGGATGCCAAGAAGGCAGTAAAACTCATCTTTGAGAATCTTGATGCTTCTGTTAATCATGAGAGCACAAAGGCGGAAAGTGCTATGCTGAAGGCCTCCCATTATGCCGGCCGGGCTTTTACACGCTCTTATGTGGGCTATATCCATGCGGTTTCTCACAGTCTCAGTGGTCAATACAATCTTCCTCACGGATGGACCAATGCCGTTTTGCTTCCTCTTATTTTAAAGCGCTATGGCAGTACTGTCTGGAAAAAGCTTGCCGAGCTTGCCATTTGTGCCGGCATCGGCAATCCTGCCGAAAGTGAAGAAGTACTTGCCAAACGGTTCATTGCTGCAATCGAGGAAAAGAATAACCGCTACGACATTCCCTGTCATATAGACGCTATCCGTCAGGAAGACATTCCTCTTTTGGCTTCCCATGCTGATAAAGAGGCAAACCCGCTTTATCCTGTTCCCGTTTTGTGGGATGCAAAAGAGCTGGAAAAAATTTATCGGGAGGCAGCATGTTAGCATGGAACTTGTAAAAATAGAAGCGATTTTAAAAAAACAAAAAGAATTTTTCTCCACCGGAGCAACCCTGCCCGTCAAGGAGCGCAAAAAAGCACTTACTAAACTCCTTCACACTCTGGAAGAAAATGAAGCAGAACTATTGTCCGCATTAAAAGCGGATTTAGGAAAAAGTGCCCAGGAAGGCTACATGTGCGAATTAGCCCTCATCAAAAGTGAGATTCGCTATATGCTGCGCCATGTGGCCGGATATGCAAGAGAACACCGGGTTCACACTCCGCTGGGCCAAACCTTCTCACGCAGCTTCGTAAAACCGGTTCCCTATGGCAGTGTCCTTATTATGAGCCCATGGAATTATCCTCTACTCCTGTCTCTTGAACCCCTGGCAGATGCCATTGCTGCCGGAAATACTGCGGTCATCAAGCCCAGCGCTTATGCCCCTACTGTTGCTGATATGATTGAAAAAGTAATATCCTCCTGTTTTCCGCCCGAATTTGTTACTGTCATCAAGGGCGGNCGGGCAGAAAATACCGCTTTGCTGGACTCATCCTTTGANTACATTTTNTTNACCGGAAGTAAATCNGTGGGNCGGGAAGTAATGCGTAAAGCGTCACAGCNTCTTACTCCCGTCACCTTGGAGCTTGGAGGAAAAAGTCCGTGTATTGTAGATGANACGGCAGATCTAAGACTTGCTGCCAAAAGAATTGTATTTGGAAAATTTATCAACTGCGGACAGACCTGTGTTGCACCTGACTACATTTATTGTGCGGAAAGTATCCGGGAAAAACTGATCAGTGAACTCCGGCAGCAAATTCAAAAACAGTATGGCGAAACAGTTCTCCAAAATCCTGATTACGGAAAGATCATCAATCAGAAGCACTTTGACCGTCTGTGCGGTCTCCTTGACCGGACAAAGATTGTCTGCGGTGGTCAAACTAATCCCCAGACTCTACAGATTGCTCCTGCCATTTTAGACAGGGTCACCTGGCAGGATCCTATTATGCAGGAAGAAATTTTNGGNCCTCTNCTTCCTGTACTGACCTTCAAAAACCTCGAGGAAGCAGCCCAAAAGATTAATTCCATGCCCTCGCCTTTAGCTCTTTACCATTTTTCTTCTGACAGGCAGAATATCCGCTTTGTAAAAGAGCGCATTCAATATGGCGGAGGCTGTATCAATGATACCCTGATCCACCTTGCCACCAGCGGTATGGGATTTGGCGGAGTTGGTGAAAGCGGTATGGGATCTTACCACGGAAAGTGCGGATTTGACACCTTCTCCCACCAAAAAAGCATTGTGGACAAAAAGACATTTCTTGACCTGCCTATGCGCTATCAGCCTTATAACAAATTTTATGGCAGTCTGATACGTTTATTTGTCCGGTGATTTGTCTTCACCGCTTTCTGACGCATACTTTTCCTTATATAAATACAGCCAGGGGGTGTTGACAGGGAGCTTGATAAAATCCTTCTTATCATACACCTCTTGAACCGTTCCATCCTTAATTCGGATCAATCGATCAGCTAATGCTAGAGAATCTGCAAGGTTTACTGCCAGAATTACCACTGTGATTCCCTTTTTAAGAAAGCGTTCCAACAGTTCCCAGATATGACTTCGAATGGATACCTCTGCCCGTCGAAAGGGCTGTATACAAAACACTACCCGGGGATTTTGCAGAAGAATCCGAGTATACACTAGATCATACTTTTGCTTTACTGTAAGTTCCTCCGGTCTTTTAAAAAACACATCTTCCCCCAAAAACTGTCCATATTCGCTAATAATACTCTTTTTCATCCCCTTGGAAGACCAGATTTTCCGAAACCGATGATCCATAGTAAAACATAAATTATCAAAATAACTCATATTATGAAATATCATAGTCTCTGCGGGAAGCTCCTGTATCACGGCTATCCGCCTGTCCATCCCAGGTCTTAATTTTTCACCGTCAACGATAATTTGTCCGCTTTCCGGTTTTTTTTCCTCTAAGAGGAAAAAGAAATCCTCCAATGCGCAATTATCCATATCCTGCAAAACAAGGCACTCTCCAGCATTCACCCATAGATTCAGATTTCGTATATTTCTATGATACAAGGATCTGACCTCAAATGCTGCCTTCCCCTGCTTTTTCTCCTGCACCTTTAGCTGAGTTCTCACCCATCTATCATAATCCTCCACGCAAGGAATAAAAAACTGATCCGGCTTCTTATCTTTGCTGTCAAAGTATTTGATAATATGTCCGTTTTCCATCAGAGCAATCCTATCACAAAACTGCCTTGTCTCCTCAAAGTGAGCAGATACATAAAGAAATGAGATCCCTTTTCCTGCATAATGCCTCAAGATCCCGTGCAGTTTGATAAGCTCACTGTCACTGATAAAGGTTCCTACGCTGTCCAGCACAATTAATCTGCTGCCTGCAACCACTGCTTTTAAAAGCTCCACCACAAATTTCTCAAATACTGTCAATTCATCCACATAGGCATCTGCCCGTATATTCATGCCAATGTCCTCCAGAAACGGCAGGAGCTGCTTTTTCAACACTTCCGGCTGCATAAACCATTTTCGAAATCCTTGCCTTAGCACAAACACATTGTCTACAACAGTCAAATCCTGTGCAAGGCTGCTTTCATTGCGAATAATACTGATCCGGTTCGTCCCTCCTTCTGTTTTTTTCCATTCATTGACTAGTTTTTCATGATAATAAATGTAACCATAATGAAGCGGCAGATTTTGCTTCAACAGCAAGAAAAGGGCTTCTAAGCCATCATTATTAACTGGAACCAGTCCCATAATCTCTCCTGACAAAATTGTCATGCTAAAATTGTCCAGTTCAGTCACGCTCTGATTCCTGTAAGTCACTCGCTCCATACGCAGCATTTCTTCTCTCATAGCTCTATCCCCTATTGCTACCCAAGCGCCTCTTTATTTGGAATTTCCCTATCACTGGTAATTGCCGGTAAGGTAATTTCCACATCCGTCCCTACTCCCGGCATGGAAAATACATGCAATCCATATTCCTCCCCAAAAAGCAGATGTATCCGGTTATTCACATTGACTAGTGCAATTCCGCCTTTTGTCTCCGATTCCTGATTGGACATCAGCCGAGCGCTTTTTTGAAGACGCTCATTCATGTCAGACAGCGTCTTTTCATCCATTCCCACACCATCATCCGATATCCGGATCACAAGTCTCCTAGCGGTTCTCTCCAGGTGAATCTTCAAATGCCCTGCTCCTAATTTACATTCTGTTCCATGAATGATACTATTTTCCAGAATAGGCTGCATGGTAAGCTTTGGCAGCCTGCAACGGTAAATCTCTTCGCGCTCTTCCCTATCACATTCTATATCAAGCTGCACTCTTTCTCCAAACCGGTATTTCTGAATTTTAAAATATGTTTCACAATTTTGTATTTCTTCCTCTATAGAAACCAGATTTTCAACCTTACTTATGGTATAGCGGAAAAAGCTTGCAAGGGCTTCCGTCATATCTGACACTTCAGTCAGACCAGCAATCAACGCTTCGCTGCGGATACTTTCCAATGTATTATACAAAAAGTGCGGATTAATCTGATTTTGCAATGCAAGATACTGGGCCTGCCGCTTATTCATCCGCAAAAGTTCTGAAACATCCAACATTCCCTGCAGACGTTCCTCCATCATCCGGCTCACCGGTGTCAGATAAACTTCTCCATTTCCAGATACTTCATTAGCAGTATAACCTTCCAGAAACAAACGAGTGCTTTTTTCTATCTGTTGATACGGCTTCATAATCCACATCCCCGCTGCCCACAGATTCAGTGTAAATATAATTCCACCCCCCAAAACGCACCACCAAAACCTGCTGTCCCAAACTATTGCGACTGCTGACAAGCAAAACAGCAACACCGTAATTAGGGCTATTCCTACAATTCCCGCCACTAAAATTCTCTTGGATAAATAACTGAGTTTCTTACTCTTCATCACCCTCTCCTAATTCATTATCCATACAGCCGTCGGAATTCTGCTGGATTTACTCCAGTCATTTTATGAAAAGTCTGCGTAAAATGTTTCCTGTCATTGTATCCAACTGCTTCACACACTTCTGCTACCGACATGTTCGTCTCTCGAAGAAGCTCCTTTGCCTTATCAATCCTCACTCTGGTCAGGTATTTGGAGAACCCTTCTCCGGTCTCCTTTTTGAACATGGCGCTGAAGTATGCCGAACTAAATCCTACTGCGTCACAGACCTCATCCAGCGTAACATTTCTTCCGTAATTTTCCATGATCATCTGTTTCGCTATCCGTATAGGCCTTGTTGCCTCGTTTTCCCGAACGGTTTTCGCTTCTGATATTATTTTTTCCTGAAGTACATAAAGTTCTTTAAAAATACCTTCCACCATGCTGCACTGACGACAACGGAATTCAAATTCCTGCTGTAGTTTTCCAGTGTGCTTGTTTCCCATTCTGAGCACAAATAGCTTTCCTGCATCCAACACAATCTCAAGAATTTCTCTTCCCCTGATATTCGGTATACCCATCACAGCAGATTTCAGATGATCGTCTGCCAGCATAGCCTCTTTTTCGTCCAAAACCTCAATGGCATGTTCCACGGTCTTTGCATATTTTTCTAATAAGGGCTGTTTATCGATCCCGTTGCTTAAGGCTGTTCCTTCCAACATTCTGCCACAGCCCTCGATCAGCCGTTCCTCAACTGCTAGTCTTGCTTCTTCCATAGAATCGGCAAGCTCTGTTACATCACCAGCAGCTCTCCCCAATCCTATAGAAAATTCCACCTTCCCAAACAGATTTTTACTTGCTTCCATTTGTCTCAAAAATTCCCGCATGCGGTGCCTTACCTCGTCGCGTCTTTCCGGAAGATAATTGAGAATTCCATATCCGGCAAATCCTCGAAACGTCAAAAGACTTTCCGTGCATACCGGGGGAACTCCCGCCAAAAACAGTTCTTCGGCTTTCTGCATAATAATGGAAAATGCCGGTTCACCTGTCTTTTCCGGATCAAAGTCGATTTTTAAAACAAATGCCTGGAGGATTCCTTCTTCCACATGGAAATGATAATTTTGTTTCAACTCACTTACTGTGAACTCTCTGCTTTCGTCCAAAACATCTTTAATCAGTCCCTCACGCAGCCTTTTCAAATCATTTCGACTGTTTTGATGATCATTTTCCTTGTCCAAACTGCTCTTATGATTGTCCTTCAGACGGCTTACAATTTTCTGCAATGTTTCATTCAACTCATCCTGCTTAATAGGTTTTAGAATATAGTTCCCCACACCATACGCAATTGCTGTCTGAGCATACTCAAAATGTGCATAGCCGCTGATAATAACAATTTCAATATCCGAACAAAGCTCCCTTGCCTGCCGGATCAACTCCAATCCGTCACATCCCGGCATCCGAATATCCGTAATCAATATGTTTGGCTGCTTGTCTTTTACAAGTTCAAGCGCTTCCAACCCATTTACTGCTTTCCCTACAATTTCAAGTCCTAGCCCCTCCCAGTCAACCAAAGCCTCCACAAGCCTGCAAATCAACTTTTCATCATCTGCTATAATTACCTTCCACATAGGCTTCCCCTCTGACAGCATTTTTTTCATCTTAACACCCGTTTCAAAACAATTCAACAGAAACGCCGGATCTCTCCGACGTTCCTGAATTTTTCTTTTCTACTGGTATACCCTTTTTCTCTACAGATTATTTTGTAAGTACGGAAACTCCCGTATCGGCCACTTTACCACCTAAAGACTCTCCTTCCAATGCCTTTACGCAGGCTTCTACACCCATAGAGCCCATCACATCCGGATTTTGTGCCATGGTGCAGAGCAGATATCCGTCACCAATCAGCCCCTGAATGGCATCTGACTTATCAAAACCTACTCCAATGATATCTGCATTTCCAGAAGCTTTGATTGCATTTCCGGCTCCGGTTGTCGAACCTTCATTACAGCCAAAGATACCAACCACTCCCTGAGTAATATAGTTCTCAGCAATGCTCTGTGACTTTGCCGCATCCCCCTCACCGTACTGGGTTTCCAGAAGTTCAAACCCGGTTCCTTCAAATGCCGCACGGAATCCTTCTTCTCTCATCACACAGGAATCTGTTGCCGCATTCACATTGATGATACCGATTGTGCCGCTTGTAACACCTTGGTCTTCCAATGCTTTCTTCATTTCTTCACCGGCAGTCTGTCCCGCCGCCTTATTGTCAGTAGAGAAGGTTGCCTCTGCGGCCACATTTGCGGGTGAATCAACATAAACAATCTTAACACCTGCTGCTGAAGCCTCATTAAGTGCAGATGAGATCGCATCCGGTCCATTTGCCGCTACCATAATCGCATCATATCCGCCTGCAACTGCGTTGTTTACACATTCAATCTGCTGTGCATCATCTTTGGTGTTGGGTGACATAAAGGTTACGCTGACACCAAGTTCATCTGCCTTTGCCTGTGCACCTTCATTTAAGGTTACCCAGTGTTGATCAATAGAGTCCATGGTAATCAATGCAATTTTCCATTCTTTGGAAGCTGCAGTATCTGTAGCTTCACTCTGTGCCCCGCCTTCTTTTGCCAGTACAGAAACTCCAGTATCGGTCACAGCTCCTCCAAGACTTTCACCATTAATGGCTTTTACAGCCGCCTGCACACCTTCATATCCCATCACATCCGGATTCTGTGCCATAGTGCAACGAAGGAATCCACCATCAATAAGACCCAGAATTGCATCAGATTTATCAAATCCCACACCAATTACGGAAACATTACCGGACGCTTTAATTGCATTTCCGGCTCCTGTAGTAGAGCCTTCGTTACATCCGAAAATACCAACCACTCCCTGAGTAATATAGTTTTCTGCAATACTCTGGGATTTCGCCGCATCACCTTCACCATACTGAGTCTCCAGAAGTTCAAAATCCGTTCCTTCAAATGCTGCGCGGAAGCCTTCTTCTCTCATTACACAGGAATCTGTTGCCGCATTTACATTGATAATTCCAATTGTACCGCTTGTAACATTGTTCTCTGCAAGCGCCTTCTTCATTTCTTCACCGGCAGTCTGTCCTGCTGCCTTATTATCAGTAGAGAAGGTTGCCTCTGCCGGTACATTTGCAGGTGAATCAACGTATACAATCTTAACACCTGCATCTGACGCTTCCTTAAGCGCAGAAGAAATAGCGTCTGGTCCGTTTGCCGCTACAATAATTGCTTTTGCACCGGCACTAACTGCATTATTTACACATTCAATCTGCTGCGCATCATCCTTGGTATTCGGTGCCATAAACTGAACCGTAACACCAAGTTCCCCTGCTGCTTTCTGAGCTCCCTCATTTAAGGTTACCCAGTGCTGGTCAATAGAATCCATTGTGATCAGTGCAATCATCGTATCCGATCCTGCTTCCGATCCATTTCCTTCTGTAGGTGTCTCGGTGTCCTTGCCGCCGCACCCCGTGAGCATTGCTGCCATCAAACACAAGGAACACAATACTGCCATAAGCTTTTTCATCATCAATTAATTCCTCCTTTTGATCATCTATCTTAGCACCTTATGGTGACTAATTCCTACTAACTTTCTTTTTGAGATGCCTTTTTCTTTTTCAATGCACCGCTACGAACTACTACATCCAAAAGCACTGCAAACACCACAATAATACCGATTACCAGTCTCTGAATGCCAACCTGTGCGCCGATCATATTCAGCCCGTTCTCTAAAGTCTGCCATACTGCTGCACCAGCCAGTGTTCCCAATAAAATACCGGTGCCTCCAAGAGGCGACACTCCACCGATAACTCCTGCTGCTACGCCGTACATTTCGTACATGTTTCCGGCTTCCATATTACCCATACCAGCCTGCCCGCAAAGGATTAATCCCACTACGCAAGAGCAAAATGCGCTGACCAAGTATGCCTTGGTAGTCGTTGCAAGTACACTGACACCGGAAAGCTTTGCCGCATCCACATTGGAGCCGATAGCATAGATATGACGTCCTGTTCTTGTCTTAGAAAGCAAAAAGAAAAAGATCACAAACAATACAATGGCAATCCAGAAGGTGTTATAAACTCCCAACGTCTTCCCGTAATAAAAGATACTCTGAAAGGTTTCCGCTGACTCCTTTCCTATTCCGGATGCAATGGCGTCCGTATTCCGATTGCCATTAACCATATAGGCCACGCCTCTTGCAACAAACATGGTTCCTAAAGTTGCAATAAAAGGCGGAAGCTGCCACTTTCCTACTAAAATACCGTTCAGCACGCCGATCACCATACAACAAAGCAGTGTAATCAAAATAGCCAGCACCGGATGAACACCCATGGTCATCAATGTCGCGGAGATCATCGCACTCATACCTGCAACGGAACCAATAGATAAATCAATATTTCCTGTGATAAGCAGATAACTTTGACCAATACCGATTAATAAATATTTGGACATGGATCTGAGCAGGTTCATGATATTCTGCCCTGAGAATACGGTAGGGTTAATGATTCCGAATGCAATATAAATAATGATCAATCCTACAAAAGCAGTGAGCGCTCCCCCCATTCCTCTGGTACTTAAAATTCTCTTTAACGGATTTTGTTTTTTCAGGTTCATCTCGACTCCTCCCTGCTGCTACCATCAGCAATCTTCTTTTCAAATCTTGTTGCCAATGAAAGAATTTCATTTTGAGTAGCATCCTCCGCCATAAGTTCTCCCGTAATACGCCCGTCACACATGACGATAATCCGATCAGCAATTCCCATGACCTCCGGCATTTCGGAAGATACAAATACTACGGCGATACCCTGTTTTTTCAATTCATTCATCAGGTTATATATCTCAACTTTTGCAGCAACATCAATTCCTCTTGTAGGCTCATCAAAAATCACTACCCGCGAATTTCTTGCCAGCCACTTACCTACAACCACCTTCTGTTGATTACCTCCTGAAAGATTTGCTGCGTTGATCTCAACTCCGGGTGTCTTAATCTTAAGATTCTTCACGGTTCGGGCACACATTTCATCTTCTTTTGCCGCATTCACCACTCCCAGCTTATTACATAAAAGATCCAAATTGGGAAGCCCTATGTTATGCCGGATACTCAGTTTAGTACACAAGCCATCCTTCTTCCGGTCTTCTGGTGCGAGAACAATTCCTGCTTGAATTGCATCTTTCGGCTTTTGAATCTTCACTTCTTTTCCATCCAGTATAATTTCTCCGCTTTCTTTGGGGTCAACACCAAAAATTGCTCTGGTAGTCTCGGTTCTTCCCGCTCCCATCAGTCCTGCAAAGCCGACAATTTCGCCCTCATACACAGAAAAGTTAATGTTTCTAACCATCCTTCCAGCATTCAAATTTTTCACTTCAAAAATCTTCGTCCCCTTCGGACAGGAAACTTTCGGAAACTTTTCTTTTATCTCCCGCCCTACCATATGAGCAATGATTTCGTCCAGCGCAGCATTTTTAAAATCCATGCTGGTAATATACTGACCGTCCCGCATAATGGTAACCCGGTCCACAATATGCTGAAGTTCCTCCAGTCTGTGAGATATGTATACAATTCCGCATCCTTTACTTTTCAATTCCCTGATAATGCGAAACAAATCTTCTATTTCTCTGGCTGTAAGTGCTGATGTGGGTTCATCCATGATTAGGACTCTGGCGTTCGTTGACAGTGCCTTGGCAATTTCCACCATCTGCTGCTTGGATACTGGAAGTTCTCCCACTACCTGACCGGGATCAAGTTCTATTTTCAGTTCGTCCAGAATTTTCTGTGCTTCTGCATCCATCTCTCTATTCGAGAGCATAATTCCTTTTGTCCTCTCTCTTCCAAGAAAAATATTTTCCGCCACGGATAAATGCCTGCACATATTCAGTTCCTGATGAATAATCGCTACCCCGACTTCCTGAGCCAGCTTCGGCGTTAGATTTCCGTATTCTTTTCCGAAAATCTTCATTTCTCCTTCATCGCGATCATAGACACCGCTTAAAATTTTCATTAAAGTACTTTTTCCGGCTCCATTCTCTCCCAGAAGAGCCATAACCTCTCCTGCACAAAGCTCAAAATTAACATGATCAAGCGCTTTCACTCCCGGAAAGCTTTTACAAATGCCCTTCATGGACACGATTGTCTCATTCATTCCCATATTACCGGCTTTCCTTTCTTTCCGCTCCTTTTATGTCTTATATACTACATTCTTTACTGTTTCCAGTATAGCAATCACCCCTCTGGTTTATAAGGGGGTAATCTTTTTTCTTAAAGGGGGTTTTTTATGCATTTTTTATAAAAAGATAAATTATGAGGGTTGTGTTATGGATAATCTGACAAAAAAAAGGACAAGTCTACTTGTCCTTTTGGTAATCTTTCATTCAGGGGAAATATCCTCTGTAGGTCCATGCTTACTGGGCCGTTACTATCCGTACCGTCTATCTTTAGTTTCACTCAAAATAAATGTCTATTGCATCGATTTGGGCACTTATACATTCAAACAGTCATTTATGGCTGCTTCCCAATATATGCCAAAATCCCACCATCCACATATAGCACATGGCCATTTACAAAGTCAGAGGCATCGGAGGCAAGAAACACTGCCGGTCCCTGAAGATCCTCCGTTTCTCCCCAGCGCGCTGCCGGTGTCTTTGCAATAATGAACTGATCAAAAGGATGCCTGCTTCCATCCGCCTGAATTTCACGGAGCGGCGCTGTCTGAGGCGTTGCAATATAACCGGGTCCGATACCATTACATTGAATATTGTACTCGCCATACTCAGATGCAATATTTCTCGTCAGCATCTTAAGACCGCCCTTGGCTGCCGCATAAGCGGATACGGTCTCACGTCCTAACTCACTCATCATAGAACAGATGTTGATGATTTTTCCGTGTCCCTTTTTGATCATACCGGGAATTACTGCCTTGGAAACGATAAAGGGTGCGTTCAGATCCACATCAATCACCTGTCGGAACTGCTCTGCCGTCATATCACACATAGGAATTCTCTTAATGATTCCTGCGTTGTTTACCAGGATATCAATCACACCTACTTCCTTTTCTACCTGCGCCACAAGTGCCTGTACCTGTTCTTCATTCGTAACATCGCATACATAACCGTGAGCCTTAATGCCCTTTTCCTCATAGGCAGCAAGGCCTTTATCCACCAGTTCCTGCTTAATATCATTAAATACGATGGTTGCTCCTGCCTGCGCATATGCACTTGCAATAGCAAAGCCGATACCATAGGAAGCACCTGTCACCAAAGCCACCTTGCCCTCCAATGAAAATTTCTTCATAAAATCATTCATGTCCGTTCCCCTTTCTTTTCTTCTCCCAGTATATCATTGAAAAAAAGAAAAGAATATACCATAAGCCATTATATTTATGATACATTTCCCGAAATGATTTAGAAATTTTTAGGAGATCAATTACTTGCCATCTTCTCTCCCATGCGTTATACTGAAACAAACCTGCATCGAGAGAATGTTCTGTCCTTGCAGCGAGCTTATACGTTCTGAACTAAAGGGATTCCTGCGGTAAAGATTGTCACCCTTATCAGCAGATGCCGGTAGGGGTATTTTTGTAAATTTCTTATCATTTCATATGGTTATATGGAAATCAAAGGAGACCAATTATTATGGAAGAAAAAGTAGCCATCATCGGCATTTTCATTCAGGACATAAGCGCCGCCGCAAAGGTCAATGAACTACTGCATGAATATGCAGACTGCATTATCGGACGGATCGGTATTCCTTATCGGGAAAAATCCCTGAATATCATATCTGTCATCGTCAATGCGTCTGCAGATGACATCAGTACTCTCTCCGGAAAGCTTGGTCGGATCAAAGGGATCAGCGCCAAGGCAATGCAGGCAAAATTATAATTTTACTGCCAAGGAGGAATTATTTCATGAAACTCACAACCAAAGGTCTTGCCCAGACAGCGCTTTTACTCGCCATTTGTATCGTAAGCCAGTATTTTAAAAACCTTTCTGTTTATATCACCGGTCCGATCGTAAACACCACTATTATCATTGCCGTACTTGCCGTAGGACTTTGGAGCGGTGTTTTGATCAGTATTGTTGCCCCCATCACAGCTTTCTTTTTTACAGGCTCACCCATTATGGCAGCAATTCCGCTGATGTTTTTCGTAGTCATGGCAGGAAACGCAATTTTAGCTGTAAGCGTATGGTATTTTCAGGAAAAGCAGTCCTTCAAATGGCGGCTTCCGGCAGGACTGGTTGTTGGCTCCGTGTTAAAGGCAATATTCATGGGAGCGGTCGTAGTTTTGATCATTTTGCCTATCTTTGGACAAAATGTTGCAAGCAAACTCCCCAAACCGGAGGCTCTCCCCAAGGTCCTTGCTACAGCCAAAGTAACCTTCTCCATCACACAGCTTATTACGGCTCTCATTGGAAGCGTACTTGCCTATATCATTTGGATTCCTTTAAAGAAATATTTAAAAAGCGGTCAGGATTTGTAAAATTCGGTCAGAATTTCTACCCCTTGGGCAATTTTTGCCCCATCCGTCTGCCAGATTTCAAACTCACTGAAAGCAGATAATCCCATAGGTACATTTTCCTTCCTATACTCCATTCTGCTTGCCAGAATCTTTTTGCCGGACATATGGAAATGCTTCAGACCTGCTTCCTCATGAAGTCTCACCATATTGTCCGGTGAAACACCGCTTCCCGCCATNATCGCAATTCTGTNTTNGGCNGCTCCTGTCAGACTCTTTAAACAGGAGATTCCCTCCAGACAATCCTTCTCCTGCCCGGAAGTCAAAATCGTATTCACANNAAGCTGGNCCGCCTGTTCCAATGTTTCATAAGGATTCCGGCACACATCAAATGCCCTGTGCAATGTAACATGCCTTCCCTCNGCNAANGCAATNCATTCTGACATTCGTTCGCAATCAAGGCTTCCGTCNGGGTTCAANAANCCAATTACNACTCCGTCTGCCCCAGCTTTNACAAATTGNTGAATCTCCCGCTTAATAACCGCATATTCCTGGTCACTGTAGCAGAAATCCCCAAACCTGNGCCTGATCAGNACATTCACTGCAATNCTGCTCCTTTTCCTGATTTCTTCAAATAATGNCAGGGTCGGCGTGGTTCCCCCGATAATCAAATTAGAACAAAGCTCTAACCTGTCCGCCCCATTTGCNGCGGCAATGCAGGCGCTCTCTACACTNTCAACACAGACTTCNAATAAATATTCTTTTTCCACTTCTGCTTCTCCCCGNCTTTAAAGCACTGTCAAAAATTCCCCGATTGCATAAAGAGGTAAATTGATCAGATTCCTTTCCTTTTTANAATCAGTCATTGCTGTACGGACTGCTATCCTTGGATTATATTTCTCACAATANGTTTTAAGACTTTTTGCNTTTAAATTAATCTCNGCCTTCACCTCAACAGGTANTATTGTTTCCCCATTANCTACGACAAAGTCTACCTCACAAGAGCCNCGNTCATTTGTATAGTAATAGATGTTAANCCCCGGAATCGTTGCAAATTGCTGCATAACATATTGCTCAGTTAATGCGCCTTTAAACTCCTTAAACATATCATTTCCATCAAGCAGGCTNCTTTGCTTAAGACCTGTCATACAGCCAAGCAGTCCCACATCCACCAAAAACAATTTAAAAGCTTTTAAGTCTTCATATGCTTTAAGCGGAAGATTCGGTGCATTCACCCGGCTAACTTTATGGACAAGTCCGCAATCAGAAAGCCACATAATTGCCGTTTCATAGTCCTTTGCCCTTGCTCCCTCACGAATAATCCCATAAACAAACTTTTTGTTTTCTTTGGCAAGCTGCGAGGGGATGCTATTCCAAACCATTCTGATTTTAGGAACCATCTCATTTGGTGCATGTTTAGAAAAATCCTGTTCATATGCATCAAGTATGCGCTTCTGAATCTCTCTGACCTCATTAAAATCACGATTTTCTGAAAATCGCAAAACAGCTTCCGGCATTCCTCCGACAAAATAGTAATGCTTNAAAGCATCAATGAAAAACTGTTTAAAATTTGTTATCATCTGAAAATCGCAGCTCCGAAGCAGCTCAACAAACCGCTCATTTCCCATTGCCATAAGAAATTCTTTATATGAAAGAGGATACAGTTTCAAAAAATCAACCTTGCCCACAGGAAAAGAAGTTCCACTGTGAAGAGCTATTCCAAGCAGTGAACCTGCACAGATAATATGATACTCCGGGGAATTCTCACAAAAATATTTGAGACTTGTAAGCGCTCTGGGCACTTCCTGAACTTCATCAAAGATGATCAATGTATTTTCAGGATTAATTTTTTTGCCGGAATAAAGTTCCAGTCCCATGATTATCCTGTCTGTCTGCAAATCTGATGAAAAAAGCTCGGCCATCCTCGAATTTGAATCAAAATTTATATACACGGCATCAGAATAATATAAACGCCCAAATTCTTTCATCAGCCAGGTTTTCCCTACCTGCCTTGCGCCTTCAATAATAAGCGGCTTACGATATTTGCTTTCTTTCCAACCTTTAAGATCTTCTATTGCAAAACGATACATTTATTCACCTCCTGAATACTTCTGTATGCNTTCATATTATGTCATACAATTACANAAATTACAANNAAAAATTGTATNTNATCAACATTTATTNCNGCGAATAATATTTTTTNCAACTCAGACAAACTGTTCTTACCCTAACATAAAATGATCCGTCTGCACCATGCAGACGGACCACTTTTCTTATTTTAATTCATTATTTTCATCGNAAAGCCGAAGTTACTTCATCTGTTCTTCTTGCTTTTTGATCATTCTACGAACCATCTCGCCACCGATAGAACCGGCTTCCTTGGATGTTAAATCGCCGTTGTAGCCTTCTTTTAAGTTAACACCAAGCTCAGAAGCAACTTCTGTTTTGAAACGATCCATAGCAGCCTTAGCTTCAGGAACTTCTACTCTATTAGATTTGCTGCTTGCCATCTTCTTTCACCTCCGTTATTATTTTTGACCAAAATCTATGGTCTCTTCAAGATAAGCTTTCCGAATTGCTTATCCTGAAGAGTTCCTCATTCAAAGCGTTTTCGTATCACTTATCTTGTTCATAGTATTAACGGTGATTTTGAAAATATGATGGTAAGTTTTTCCTCAATTTAAAAACTTCGCAGCTTGTCGCTTCCGTCATCTTCTGTATTTTCAATTGCTTTAACAATCAGGTAATAACCATAGCTTTCATTAACCTGAACGTGCACGCGGTCTCCGACCTTATGTCCCATCAGAGCTTTACCGATCGGTGACTCCACGCTTACCAAGCCTTCCAGCGAATTTCCCCGCATGGTAGTGACAATCTTATACTTCTCTACAGAGCCGTCCTCTTCAAATTCCACTTCAACTGTATTGTTCATTCCAATCTCGTCTTCCTTGGAATCATCCGGAATCACCTCCGCCGTTTTGATCATCCGCTCCAAAAAACGAATGCGGCTTTCATTTTTATTCTTTTCTCTTTTGGCGGCATAATATTCAAAGTTTTCGCTGAGATCACCATGCGCCCTGGCTTCTTTAACTGATTCCAAAAGTTTCGGCCTGATGACCAGTTTTCGTTCTTCGATTTCCGCCTCCATGGCTTCAATATCCTTTTGGGTTAATTGATTATACATGTCTCCAACTCTTTCTCTTGATTCTTTTCTGCAAGCGCTGCCTTTGCTGTGGCAAGCCTTGAACTTAAATACAGGATAATATCCTTCCTTTTGATAATGCCGATAAAGCACTGATCGCCATCCACTACGGGAACAAAATTCTGGTTCACCGCTTTATTAATTAAATCTTCCATATCTGCATCTGCTTCCACCGGCTCATTATCACGATTTCGCTTAATTTGCATAACCGAAAGCTTTTCCGCATTCTGTAGAGACAAATTTTCATTATCCTTGATATTCCAAAGCAAATCTCCCTCTGTCAATGTCCCCATATATCTTCCGCTATCGCTGGCTATAATCGGAATTGCTGAATATCTGTGACTTTCCATCTTTTTCAGGGCCTGCCGGAGAGAATCCGTGTCATATAAATACGCCACCTCGCTTTTGGGTGTCAAAAAAAATAATATGTTCATTTCATACCTTTCCCGTTTACATTATTTAAAATCTTATGTTCCACTCTATGACAAATATACGATTTTCTCTGCCATAGCATTAGCCGTCTGCTCATCGGTCAAATACTTCAAAATTTCAAGTGCAAATGGAATGGAACAGCCCATGCCCCTTCCCGTAATAATGTTACCGTCCCTCACTGCCGGTTCACATACAATCTGCGCTCCGGTAAGCTGATCCTCAAAACCGGGATATGCAATTGCTCTTTTTCCATTTAAATGTCCTCTGTGTCCCAAAATAGAAGGAGCCGCGCAAATGGCACATACCGTCTTTCCTTCTGTCACAAAGGCATCTACCTTTTCCATAAGCGCCTCACACGCTTCCAGATTCTTCGTTCCTGCAAGCCCGCCGGGGAGCACCAGCACATCCACGCTGTCAAAATCTACCTCCGAAAGCAGCTTGTCCATAACCACGGGAATCTGATGGGAGCCCATCACTGTCCGTTCACTCATTACGGATACCATATCGGTTTCTATTCCTGCTCTCCGCAGAATATCCACCACGGTCAGAGCTTCAATCTCCTCATAACCCGTTCCGAAAAATACACATACCTTACTCATGTTACACCCCATTCCTGCGCTTTGCTTCTGCGCATAAAATATATAAATTTTCCTATTCTTATAAGAAAGAACCTTATATTCTATTTTACCATTAGAGACACTTTTTTCCAAATTAAATATTTATAAAGACAAAGCACCGCCGGTGAAAAATGAAATGTTCTCTCGCCAAGTAATGCAGCTATTCTTACTGAAACAATATCTGCTTCTGCCTCCTGTCTTGGGATAGACTTATAAAGGAAATCTCGTTACAGTTTTTTCTTGACTATATTTTTATAAATATTCTTCTTGAAATCGTGCTTTGAATGAAAAAATTCAATTTCGGATTTTGTAAGCACATTTTTCTGTGCAATCGCTTCAACTGTGCAAATCAAATCTGCTACTTGCGATAATTTATATTGATTTGTCTCTATTTTTCTGAATTCCAAATTAGAAAACATTGTATTGAAAACCGAAACTAAAATCTGTGCAAGTTCTATTTGTCCATAGTCATAGTATACAATAATCTTGTCAAATGCAGAAAAATATTCATATTTTCTTCTCAGCTTCTTTGCAATCTCTTTTGTCAATTTATCCGTATATGCTAGTTTTGACTTCTCTGCACAATCTCCCTGATTAATCATTACGCAAATATAATTTATATCTAATATTCGTGCAAAATGATATAACGCATTAAAAAGGGCTCTTCTGTCTTCTCGCAAATCATTTTTATAAACACCTTCACGTCTGATTAATGGTCCAGTATGTATTGCATGCTCCATATATCCCCAGTTGTTCACCAACTTTTCCAAAGCATTTATATTTTTTGAAATATCTATTTCCTGATCATGCAAAAGCATTGAAACATAGTAGTTCGGTGATGATGGATTATATTGACCAAAATCTCCGGACTCATCAACAAAGACACTTAGTACTTTATCCTTCATAAGCACTCCTATTCCTATATACAAAATGGCGGGGTAAATCCCCGCCAGCCGGTGGACCAGGACCTTACGGTCAGCCCAAATACTAATGCACTTCGTGCAACAGATTCATATCTGTACAAATATTATATGTTGACTTTCACAAAATATCAACTACTTTTTATGGCGTTTTTGCCAAATCAATATTGTTGTAGCTACAACACCGTTTTTCAGATCATTATAATTTATCCTGACCGAAATGGTCAAAAAAACTCAAAAGACAATTTCCAGTGGCTTCCTGCCACTCTACCGGCAAAAAATGGAATGTTCTCTCCCCAAGCAATGCCGCTATCCTTGATGAAACGGTATCTGTCTCTCTGGCGGATATATTCAGCCAACCCAAGCTGCCAATTACTATTTTCGGACATGATGATCACCCTTTATATAACTTGTCTGCCTTAGATTTATTTGTGTACAATCCATCTTCCTTTTTTCGTTGATCCAATATGTTCAATCATTCCAGTCTTTTTCATTTTGTCAATATGATACCTTGCTCCACTGACTGACATCCCCATAAATTTAGCAACTTCTCTCACCGCTATTTCTGGTCTTACTTCCAATATATCAATGATCCTGTTACAAATTTCTTTGCTAGTACTTTTGCTTTTTTCTTTGCTGGTACTTTTGTTTTTTTCTTTGCTGGTTTTTTTGTCTTACTGTTGGTTCTCAGTGCCTTTTTTCTGGTTTCTTTGCCAGTATTTTTGCTTTTTTCTTTGCTAGTTTCTTTACTTTTTTCTTTGCTAGTTTCTTTGCGTTTTTCTTTATCAGTTTCTTCAATTTCTTTGCTAGTTTCTACCGGTCCTACTTGTAAATTTGCAACATTGCCCATAGGTATCACTATTTCAAAAATATTGCCCTCAACAAAAATTGGCGTTTCACCCGAGTACAACTTTGTGTATTTATTGGTATTGCGCATTCCAGATCCCAATTCATCAGCATAGCCAATTTCCCTAAACACTTTAGATATAGGCGGATTTTTAGGAAATGGCTCAA
The DNA here is from genome assembly GCA_014804285.1 of Lachnospiraceae bacterium. Classification (GTDB taxonomy): domain Bacteria; phylum Bacillota; class Clostridia; order Lachnospirales; family Lachnospiraceae; genus Suilimivivens. The sequence continues at coordinate 20,562 of JAAVAA010000044.1, forward strand.
ACTTATTCAATTGCAATTCCCCATGACCATGTGGTAGATTGCTGTTTTTGGTAAAAACTCTATCCTTTTCTATGACAAACTGCGCTGTATAGGCATTAGAATAGTCTCTATGAGCCAAAATATTAGATATAATTTCCCTCAAAATCTTATCTCTTGCACTGACGCTCTGGTCACCATCCAATACAAACGAATCATTCAAATGCTTCTTACCAAACTCCATTAACTTTCTGTAACTGTCAATAAGATTGGTAATAATTACTTCCCTGTCATCATAACGATCCACGTTCTTTACACGGTAAATGGCATCTGTTTTATATTGAGGCAACACTGACATAATAGTACTGTCCTTGCCAAACAGCAAAATTGCTGCTAAGGTAATTCCTTCCCTTCCAGTATCCGGATCTGTCAAAACCAATCCGGAACTTCTTAAAATTTCCTCTTCACTCATGTTGGACCATGCATGGTTATCAACTCTGGATATTGCCATTTTCTTCGCTTTTCGTATAAGCTCAAAATCCAAAAAATCTAATCCCAAGTTTGGATAAACCTTATTTACAAAAAAAGTACTCTGTTTTCTGGCATACATTTTGTATACCAGTTCCGCATTGTCTGTAATATCTATATCGCCTTCATGGGTTCTATCCCATATGCGACCATTTAACCGCCGCAACTGGGTTCCCTCCGGAATCCTAATATAAATAACTTTCTTTCCATCTATCTCATGTACTTCAGGCATTAAATACATTGGCGGATTTATCTTGTTGGAATTATTAATGGCTGTTGTAAAATCTTTAAGCATTTTGTCTATTTTATTTGGATTAACACCCTTTATTTCCTTTGTGCCATCCACAACTTCCAAAAACAAATGACCACCATTTCTGTTATTAAATGAACAAACGGACTCATATACATCCTTATTTAAATCATTCCTCGACTCTTTAAATTCAACATCTGTTTTCTCGCCTTTACTGATTATTTCTTTCATTTCTTCTATTGTCATGCAGGCACCTCCATAAAGCATCATATTAACTTTGCCATATCCCTTTTTCAGTCAAATTTCTATTACCATTTAGCACTTTCCAATTGCTCTTCTTGGTATTGCTGTATCTCGAATTTTTCTCCATTCCATTGTGCTGCCTTTCTTGTTTCATAGTGAATATCTTTCTCCTGTTTTTCAGTGTATATTCCCCACACAAGTTTCAGATTACTATTCTTCACAATATATAATATAGCAGTCTGATTTATCAGCAACGCAGCATGGTAACCATCCACTGTTATGTTTACAGCGACTAATTTTCCTGCTGAGTCAAACCACTTCCCATCTTCCAATTGTTCTAGCTTCATCTATTACAATAAGCTGGCTCGCAAAGCGTGGCAGCGTTTGTTATCCCCCCAACCTGATTAAATAAAGTATATCGTCAATAGTCTTTTTAATCAATTACGATTTCGCAAATCATATTGACCAATCAAGTCTCTGCCTCATTTTATTTTGTATCATTGATTTTGTATATAAATTGATTTAAAATAGGATAATTCTAATTGATTGCCACAATGATAGTTGAAATGATTATAATTTTGATGATTTTTTTCAGAAAGGAAACCTATGGAAATCGAACGCAAATTTTTGATCAAAGAACTGCCTGAAAATCTCTCCTCTTACCAATTCCTTACCCTTGAACAAGCCTATCTATGCACTGACCCTGTTGTCCGCATCAGACGTCAGGATCAGGAATATTACCTGACCTATAAGGGAAAAGGGCTTATGGCAAGGGAAGAATACAATCTTCCTTTAAATGAGCATGCCTACCGGCATCTCCTTGAAAAGGCGGATGGCGCAATCATCTCCAAAAAGCGGTATCTGATTCCCATTGCAAACCCTTCTTTTGCGGAGGGGTTCGCGGTTCCGAGCCAGCCCTTAGACTTGAAAATTGAACTGGATATTTTTGACCCGCCTTTTGCCCCTCTTATCATTGCCGAGGTGGAATTTCCGGATGAAAAAACGGCAAATGCTTTTCTTCCTCCTGACTGGTTTTGGGAAGATGTGACCAATGATCCAAAATATCACAATTCCAATCTCTCCCGTCAGTGATTCCAGCATTTACCGCTTTAGTCAACTACGAACTCTTCCGTATAACTTTGAAATTTCATAAATCTTTTGGGCAAGCTCATCGGTAGTTTGCCCTTTTTGCATTCTCCACTTCCAGTTCTCTCCAAGTGTGGAAGGGATATTGATCCTGGCTTCTTTCCCCAGTCCCAAATAATCCTGCATGGGAATGATTGCCATATTTGAGACACTGGCAAGAGCCGCCCGTATGAATTCCCACTCTATGTTTTTACTCCCTTTAAAATTTAAGTATCGTTTTGCAAAGTTTCGGTCCTTTCTGTTCATTGACTGAAACCAACCGACAGTAGTGTCATTATCATGAGTTCCTGTGTAAACTACTGAATTTTCCGTATAGTTGTGAGGAAGATAATCGCTATCTCCATCTGCATCAAACGCAAACTGTAAAATCTTCATCCCCGGATAACCGGTTCTCTTGACCAGCTTAATGACTGAGGGGGTCAAGAATCCCAGATCCTCAGCAATCACCTGCATATTACCAAGCTTCTCTTTAAGTACCTTAAACAGTTCATACCCCGGTCCCTTTTCCCAAGTACCAAACTCTGCAGTGGGATCTCCATAAGGAATGTTGTAATACTCATCAAAACCTCTGAAATGATCAATCCTTACCACGTCATAAAGCTTGAAGCAATGCGCAATTCTCTGTGTCCACCACGCAAATCCCGTCTTTTGGTGATAATCCCAGCGATAAAGCGGATTTCCCCATAATTGCCCGGTAGCTGAAAAGATATCCGGCGGACATCCTGCCACTCCTGTGGGCAGACCATCTTCATCAAATTGGAAAAGCTCCGGATTTGCCCATGCATCCGCACTGTCAAACGCCACATAAATCGGGATATCTCCGATAATCTGAATTCCCTTATTGTTAGCATATTTCTTAAGACGCGTCCACTGAGACGAAAACAAATACTGCTGATATTCATAAAAAAGAATTTCTTCTTTTAGCTTCATTTTATAGGAAGAAACTGCCTCCGGCCGCCGCAGCCGAATATCTTCATCCCACTGTGACCAACTGATGCCGCCAAAAGAGCCTTTTACTGACATATAAAGCGCATAATCAGAGAGCCAATGATCGTTCTCCCGGACAAAGGCATGGAAATCATCATTCTCTTCAATTTTGCTGTTCTCAAACGCCGTTCGCAGAACCTTAAAACGCGACTGATATATCTTCTCATAATCTACATATTCTTCACTTCCGCCCCAGTCACACTCCTCACACTGCTTTTTGGTAAGACTCCCCTGGTCAACCAGTTCTTCCAGATCAATATAGTAAGGATTACCTGCAAAAGTAGAAAAGGATTGATAGGGTGAATCACCATATCCTGTCGGACCAAGAGGCAGAATCTGCCAGTATGTCTGGCCTGCTTGTTCCAAAAAATCCACAAATTCATATGCTTCTTTTGAAAAGGTTCCGATTCCATACGCAGAAGGAATGCTGGATATCGGCAGTAAAACTCCACTTGCTCTCATTCTAAACCTCCAATACTGACTTCCATTCCTGTGTGTTCCCCAAAAGGATATCATTTACATATCGGTTTTGCAAGTGCTTTCCAAAACAATACTCAGGTGATAGAATTTTCTTTCACATATTGCAGGAATTCAGGAGTTTTTGACCAGTATTTGATACCCCAATTTTCAAAATTCCACTCTTCCAAATATTCATTACACTCAAAATCAATATAATAGATTTCTTCGTTTTGCACTACGAAATTAGTTGGAAAATAGTCTATATTTGTATGGGCTGCATAAAGCAACCTACACATATAGCGCAACTGGTCAACATAAGCGGGTTTCATTTTATCCTGCAAAATCAGTTCATAAATGGTATCCCCTTCAATGAATTCTTTCAGAATGCGTTCTTTTTCTATATCAACAGCAATTAAGTCCGGAATTTTTATCCCTATATCCTTTAGTCGTTTATAATCGTTTATCTCTGCCTCAATCTTATTCCCAAACTGGTAATAATCGCAGGGTTCATGATGAATCTGCTTCAAAACATATTTTCGGGTTCCATCGTCTGCCAAATATGAATACCCACCCTTCCCCTTTCCTAATAGCTTAAGTATTTCATATTCTTTTCCATTTACAGTCATCTTCTTGTCCATATTTATTACCCTATTTCTCCTATGCATATTTTAAGTCTATGCATTCTCCCCTCTCCTCTTTTCATCCAAAACATATGCCTGATAAATCATCAGTATCCCGATTGCAAGTTGTCCTAAGGAGCTGACTAAAAGAGTCAAGAGAAAACCAAGTCCCTTTTCTGCATCTACGTTTGAAATACCAATGGACATATCCATAAACATCAATCGAAAATGAGACACTTCCTGTATTACCATGAGAGTGCCTACAACATAGACCGGTATCGGTGAAATTCTTCTTTTTTCATGCGTAAAACTTCCAAAGAAAAACCGAATAACCAGCACCGCCTCTACAATATTGCAGACAAGCGTAAACCATGTTGCAAGCGTCACCTGCCCATTTCCTACAAAGATCGTCATTGTGCATACACCAATAAAAACAAACCAGACACGCAGGAATCCCGCGCTTAAAATAACTCCTGTTTTTCTTGGAGAGATTTCATTTCTAACTGAAAAATAAATCCCCGCTGCCATGGCCATAAAACTAATCCCATATCCCAAGACTGTGAAGATATCATATAGTCTGATTCGATAAGAGAATGCCGAATAAACCAGACAGATTCCGATAAAAAGATATGAGATCGCTCCCATCGTATACAGGATAGTCTGTATGTAATGATCCCCATGCCTGAGCAAGATCGGTTCCTTTTCAATGTCCCGTTTAAATTCTTCCCCCGACAAAAGCTCATCAATGGAAGTCTCCAATACTTCCGCAATCTTTTTGGCAGTCACAAGATCAGGGTAGCGCGCTCCGCATTCCCATCGGGATACTGCTGCCCTGGTAACATATAGCTGATCTGCCATCGTCTGCTGAGTCATTCCCTTTCCTTCCCGCAGCTTTTTTACCTTTTCGCCAAATTCAATCATAACACTGCTCTCCTTTGCTTTTTCATGATCTGCTCATCATTGCCTGTGCTGAGAATATTATACGAAAAGACATCGCCCATGGAAAGAAACATCGTAATATCCGGTGGAAACAATATGGAAACATCTCTTATAAGCGCACATCCACCGGTGTGTATTGAAATGCAGGAGCTGAAAAAGCAGCTCCTACACCTTTATATCGCCTGTTATTATTTAAGAACGATTTAACAAAACGTCCAAAAAGGTAGCTTGATATCAAAAGAATCAATATGCTTTCTGCCACAGATGCACTTACCCGATATCGATTAATTTTATCTTCCCAAACCACTTCTTTTCCTGTTTTCTACAGTTAGTATATCGGAAATGTATGAAGTTTACCAGAACCCCATGTTGTAAATAATTTTTTCTGTGGCAAACTATTTAGGAATATATTTTATATGGTGAATTTCAGATGGAGGGAAGATGAACCCTAGATAAATTAACGTTTAGCTGAGTTACGGAAATCAATATAAAGCCCGGATAGAATCAAATTCTACGTCGCCTCACTCTCGTTCTATAAAAAGCGTAACAGCACTAAGTTCGAAAAGAACCTCACTAAGTGCTGACGCTTTTTAAAGGGCTCCTTAAGAATTTGATTTCTATCCGGGTTAAATTATTGGCTAA
>JAAVAA010000045.1 GCA_014804285.1 Lachnospiraceae bacterium
AAGGGATACATAGCAATTTTACAAGTTTGTTTTTTTTCAGATTATTCAACGATATTCTCTCCATTCCTGTTTCAAGTCCCGCAAGCAATAAACCAACCGGATATGCTCACAACAGGGCTGTTGATTAAGCTGATTCTATCATATAAGCGGGGCGGTGTCAAAATTTTGCTTTTTTCTTTCCTTTCCATTATAATAAGAGAAAATAATGTTTCATAAGAAGGGAAATCCATGAAAGCATACAAGATAAAAGAACTGAAAAATTTTATGAGCCGTTTGCTTGGAAGTAGTGTATTCGACGGCTTTCTTCTGGCGGAAGCCTCCATATCCACCTACAATACCTTTTTCATTGACGGACGCATAAATAAGGAATTTTTTACCGGAGACTTAACTGATGAGGGTATTCTTCCTCCTAATGAATTTTCCTTGTGGCAGGATATGCGCAGTCTGTGCTTTGGGCTGATCAAAGGGAAGCGGACACCGGTAAGCTTTAAATTTGTTCTTCATTTAAAACCTGATCTCGCAGACTCTCTTCTGAAAGAGAATGAATCAGCAGTCTCTCTCTCTGACCTGAAAGCTTTTGTTCTGAATATAAAATACGATGGAAGTGAGCTTACCTGCATCACTGCCACCGCATTTCATACTTTTATCCCTGATAAGTCACCTGATCAAATCTGGGATAAATATATGGTGAATTTTTTTAATCAAAATTCGATTAACTACGAACTAAACTAAGAGGTATCCGCCAAATAGCAGCATGTTATCCTGAAGGATGTCAGCCTACTGTATCCACAGCCGCGCCCTTTAAATCCTCTTCCAGAAGCTTCATCTCGTCCAGGATTTTTTTTACCTTTCTCTGGACATCATCCAAAAGCTCATCGGACTTGGTCATCAGTTCGGTGGAATCCTTGATCTGCTCCCGGAACTGCTCTTCCTGAGCCTCTTTCTCGTTCTTCTTCTCTATCTTTTCTTCTTGTTCTTCCTTCTTCTCCTCTGCCTTCTCTGCTGCTTCCTTCTTCTCCTCCATCTCCTCGTCGATATGATCCTTGCTCTCGTCAATCAACATACCTAAGATTTCATCTCTGGCAGCATCAATAATCTCTTCTGCGTTCTTTTGCGCACCCACCATAGGATCCTTCTTAAGACGCTCCAGCCTGATGGAAGCAATCGCTGCGTTTTCTGCCTTGATCACCTTCTCGGCCTCATCGATCTCTGTTTCGTATGATTCACCGCTCTTCTTCATCTCCAAAGAACGTGTCTGATATTCGGTAAGTCCATTTTTCTTAATCTCCTCGATTTGTTCCCGCTCTTCCTTTGTCAAATGAACTTCGCTGCCCGGTCTTTCAGAATCTATTTCCTTTTCCAGCAGCTTCAGATCCTGCTCCTCCTGAGACCCCTCCTCCACCTGATATTTTTCTCTGAGTCCTTCACGCTCTTTGCTGATTCTATTCAGCTCATCCTTGGCTTTTCCGATATTCTCCCAATTCTTATTAATCCTTGCTCTTCTTGCGTCAATATCATCATCAATCTTCCGGTCACCAGCCCAGGTATCGCCTATGATCTTCATTGCCTGCTTCTGCGCCTGCTGCTTTTTCTGCAAAATGGGATCAACTGCCTTGTTAAACCCGCCGGCAAAAATACTCTTTTTGCCCACATCATTCTGCGCACTTTCCTGCCCGTGTCTGGCGCGAAGAGTGTCATCTCCCATATAAATTGTTTGGTTTACTCTCATGAATGTAACCTCCTTGTTCTACTTATTTGCCATATCGCTCCGTCGAATGGCCGATATTAACCCATATCTATAGATGATATCGACATTCCACGATATTTTCCTTATAGAATAATAAATATTCTATCTTTTTTATCGAAAAAAACATTCTGATTGAAAAGGGAAATGTCATCAAATGACCCTTTTTTGTTGTAAAGTAAAATTAAATTGACGCTTCCTCAGTATATAGAGTATGATATTCCTACGCATCACATTAATGTGATGACTTTTGAGAAAGGAAGTGATCTAATGAAACTGAAAAAGCTTACCAGACGACTACTTGCTGTGACCGTAGCCGGCAGTTTTGCTGCCNCCTCTGCATTACTTGCTCCTTCCGCTTCNGGNAATGNTCAGGTTCTGGCAGATGAACAGGTTCGCAGTGTATATACTAATGAAATGATTCCTGCTGCGCAGGCATCACANCGTCCCATTGCCATTATGATGCCCACCGACAAAAAGGCGCAGCCCTCTTANGGAATCGGAAATGCCAAGATTCTTTATGAGATCATGGAGGAAGGCGAAATTTCCCGGCAGATGGCTATCATTGACAACTGGCAGGGGCTTACCCGTATCGGAAATATCCGGAGCTGTCGTGATTATTACATCTCCATTGCCACGGAATGGGATCCCATTCTGGTACATTTTGGCGGTGTCTACTATATGGCCGACCGCATNACNGCNCCNGACATCAATAATCTNTCCGGAACCAATGAATACGGAACAGGGGGAGAAAGACCGGGATCNNGNTACTTTTTCCGNACCACNGACCGAAAAGCGCCTCACAATGCTTATATCAGCGGCGAAGGCATTNCCAATGCCTGCAATGCCCTTGGNTACTCCCTGNCCACNAGACCGGANTATTACAATGCTTCGCATTTCCGATTTGCGGAAGGGACAAACTCTCTGGAGCAGTACCCGGGAGCAATTCCCGGCAACGTGATCGACCTNTCCAAGATCTTTACTTATACCAAAAGCTATTTTACCTATAATCNGGAAACNGGTCTTTATGCCAAAAACATTCACGGCGGCCCGCAGACCGACGGCNTTACCGGTGAACAGCTTACTTTTGCCAACGTNATCATTCAAAATACCAAATGGTCCAAGCGNGATGCCAAAGGCTATNTGGCATTCCAGACCATTGATTCCACCGGAGACGGATATTATTTTACCAAAGGAAGAGGCATCCATATTACATGGACGAAAACCTCTGATTATTCTCCTACCAGATATTACGATGACAANGGCAATGAAATCCAGCTCAATACCGGAAAGACCTATATCGGTGTGGCACAGGATGGGCGGNCAGTTTTGTACTCATAGCTGTCAGTTATTCCCGCGAGCAACGAGCCAAGTGACTGCTTGCAGGCATTTGGCGACTGCCGCGAGGGTCAAATACCCCGTTGCTTGCAGCGGGGTGTTTGATTTCAAAAACAATCAGTAAATTAAAAAGCAGNTATCGNATCTCNTNNTGATTCCGACAACTGCTTTTTGTTGCATTGGTTATTNANTCTTCAAAATAACTNNCNTGTTTTCAGCTTTTATAATTGTATTTACTCCCGCTTGTCAGNGCATCAAAAATATCNCTTCCATACTGATTATAGGTATAATTTCCGGCATACTGNCTCTTATTNAGTACTGCAAGATTAGTCTCTGCNTTGGAAAGAACATTTTCCGCTCTCTTNCCGATATCGTCAATGAAGGTNCCNTTCTTNCCCAAAACCTCTTTAATNNTTGCCACNTCAGCGCTCGCAAGCTTTTCTTTATCCAGCGTCAGCTTNCCGTTTNNNTTTTCCGTAATTCCCAGTTCCGCNAGCTGCTTCTGGGCATTCTGNAAATATCCCTTCATCTGNCTTATATAAATCTCATTCACCTTNCCGCCGGCNTCCGTCATCCCCGCCATCATATCATTATACTCANNNATCAGNGCAGAAACCTCATCNGTAACGTTTTTCTTGTAAGTGGTCTTTTCCTCGTCAGTCATCTCATCTACAGATTTCTCCGGCCATGACAACAGCCTCTCCGCACGCTTTTTGATATTCTCGGCGGTTTTCTTCACCACTGTATAAGCNTCTTTCTGNCTTTGNTCTGCTTCACTTANAGAATTTTTCCCNGNATTCTTCTTNTTNAGTGCTTCCNCCAGTGCATTANTTTTTCCTGAACTNCTGCTTTTTGNCAGTGCTGCTGCCATNCCGGAACTANTGTTCCTGCTTCTGCTCCTTGCCTGACTAAGCAGTCTGTTNTGNNTAATTAATGAACTGATTCCTCTTGAATTCATAGTTACCTCCCAACTCCGTTCATTTCATTTACATAGGTTTCCTCTTTTGCGGTCATCTCCACCCATGCCGGACGGAATCCTGACTTTATGGCATTGCGCACCGAAGGGATATTGGACCATGCCGCACAATAAAAGGGAACCTTATCTCTTTTCAAAATCTCCAAAGCCAAATGACTGGTAAGTGATACGGCAAGTCCCTGACGCCGATACTCCTTCCGTACATCAATACCAATCTGCCACATTTCCCTGCCGTCCGCCGAACATCCTGCAAGACCGATCAACTTCCCATCATCATAAGCTCCCACACCCAGAACATCCAGTTGTTTCCTGTCTTTGCAAAGGGCATTACTCCACTGCTCTACGTAAAGCTCTTCGAAATCCTCCGGGTTCAATATCCGAAGCTCATAGTCGCATGTACTTGGTTTCAATGCAGATAACTCCGGCAGAAAATATTCCGCCATAAAGCAAATCCTGTATCCATACTGTCGAAACGCGTCATCCAGCACATGCATATTAGGCGTTTCAAAAGCATGCACCTTTCCATAGCGCTCCATATAATCACATACTACCTTCTGTACCTTCGGATCCAGTGACGCTACCAGATTATTCCCGTAGGACACTAAATTGCAGAAAAAGGGAAGCTTCAAATATTTCCGGCAGTTTTCACTGACAGCAGATGTCACGATCACATTTTCATTTTTTAAAAAATCTTCGGGCTGACAGCACAGGTCAATGGCGGATTGCTCCATTGCCATGCTTAAAATTTTCTGCTGTGTCCATTCCGCCATATTACTTCCTCATTTCCCTCTGCAAAAAATATATCGGTGCCTTACAGAGCATTCTTTAGCCACTTATAGAAAAACAACGACACCATTGCACCAAACGACCATCCTACCGGCCAAGCCGCCCAAATTCCCACTGCGCCGAGCATTCCCGACAGCGCCATAGCAAGCGCAACCCGTAGAATCAGATCCGTAAAAGTAGCCGTCATAAACTCTTTCATCCTGCTTGCTCCCCGAAGCACACCGTCCGTAACCAATTTCACAGATACGACAAAGTAAAACGGAGCAAGGATGCGCAGGATCTGCACCCCTGTGTCTATGGCAAGTCCCTGCGCGCTTTCCATAAAAAGGAATACCAGCCATTTTCCAAGCAGAAAATAAACCGCCACAATAGGAACACATAAGGCAAGCACCATCTTGAGACCTGCTTTAAAACCGCTGTGGATACGCTCATATTTCCCTGCACCCAGATTTTGGGATGTAAAATTGGATATTCCATTCCCCAATGTGGTAAAAGAGGTGATCACAAGATTATTCAACTTGATGGCCGCTGCATATCCCGCAATAACCGACGGTCCGAACCCGTTGATCAGGCCTTGAATCACAATATTTCCCACAGAGATAAAACTCTGCTGCAAAATACTCGGAATCGCAACTGCGCAGATCTGGGCGAAAATATGCCCGGAAAATATCCTAGCCTCCATCCTGCATTCCAGACCGGACAGCCTTCTGAATACCACCACCACCGCCAGAATACAGCTCACGCCCTGACAGAGAAAGGTAGCCCATGCCACTCCGGCCACTCCCATATGTAGAAACCGCACAAACAGATAATCCACCACAATATTGGCCGTCGAAGAAAATGCCAGAAACAAAAACGGCGTTTTGGAATCCCCCATTGCCGAAAAAATTCCGGTGGCTATATTATAAAAGAAAAGAAAGGGCAGTCCCGCTATGTAAATATTTAAATACAGCCGGGAATCCGCCATAATCTCCTCCGGCGTCTGTATCAGATGAAGAAGTCCTTTGCATCCCAAAAATCCTGCTGCCATCAACACCAGACACAAAATGCCTCCGCTTACCAGTGTGGTATGCACCGCTGTCCTTACGTTATGATTTTCCTTCGCGCCAAAATATCTGCTGACAATCACAGAGCAGCCGATATTACATCCAAAGGCAAACGCAATGAAGATCAAAGTAATCTCATAGCTGTTTCCCACTGCTGCCAGCGCGTTTTCCCCTACCAGTTTCCCGGCAATCAGGCTGTCCGCAATGTTGTAAAGCTGCTGAAAAATAATACTCCCGAAAAGCGGCAGACAAAAACTCCATAATACCTGTTCCGGCTGTCCTTTCGTTAAATCCTTATTCATAACTGATTTATCCCTCTTTCACCTTACACACATCAATCCAGCCCTCTTCCCCGGCATACTGCTCCATCTCCGGAATTGTCAGCTCAATAGCGCTGTTGCTGCTGCCGCAGGCGGGAAACACCGTCTCAAATCTTTTTAAGGATTCATCCAGATAAACCTTTACGCCCTCCTTCACTCCAAAAGGACAAACACCGCCAACCGCATGCCCGATCAGTTCTTCCACCTGATCCGTTGTCAGCATTTTTGCCTTCGTTCCAAACTGCTTCTTATATTTACTATTGTCAATCTTCACATCTCCGGCCGCTACGATCAAAACAGGCTGTTCTCCCACCAGAAAGGACAAGGTCTTGGCTATCCTTGCCGGAGCGCAGGAAAGAGCCTGTGCCGCCAGCTCCACGGTTGCGCTGGATACTTCAAATTCTCTGATCCGATCTTCCATATTATATTGCCTGAAATATTCTCTTACTTTATCAATTGCCATCTTATCATATGCCTCCTACACTGTTTTTGCCTGCTGCCATGATCTCTCTTCATGCTGCTTTTCTCATGGAGCCGACTATGGCACTTCTTTAACGCCTTTACCATTATAGAAGATTTCAAATTCTCGTGCAACATCACACTCTATAACTTTCTATAGGTCCAAGATAAGAAGCCTTTGGCGCATTTCCTTTACAGTAAATCAATATTCTTTCCAGGATCAGTCCTGCCTCCAGTGCTCCAATGGTAATTTCCTGTATTCCTTTTTGACAATGGATCTTCGTCTTCACAATACGAATCTGATCTACTACTCCCCTACTCCATCCGGAATCGCTCCAATCCCCTGCTCTGAAATCTTCCGGAACCGTATTTACTGTCTGTCTGATCCCATCTGGTGACTCTAAGATAAAACGTAACGGTGCCCCGCTTTGCATGGGGTTGGTAGGGCTTATCCACACCTCGACCTGATATTCTCCTGTCTCCTGCGCAAGGAAACGATAGGTAAGAGAAGGCGCCTGATCTGTCTCTGCAAAATGTGCCGTAAACGGAAACACTTTCATGCCATGACCACTTCTTCCATACCCCTCTAATTCTCGAAAACGTCCTTTTTCTGTATCTTTTTGCCTGCAAAAATGATGGGCTTCCATGGTGATGATTCCCTTATCCGGCAAGAATGTCATCGGCTTATAACCATGGTGTACTGCCCTCGCTGACACTTCAATTTCCACATCTGCTTTCTCTTCCGTTGTTAATCCCGATTTCGATGACTGTATTTTCAGGTAAACTTTCTGTGTTTCCTCAGTCAGCAATTCCCGGTTGCAAATCAGCTTTACTTCCTGCATAAGCTGTAATTTCCCCTTATCAGGCACGATCTGCAGCCAAGGGGCACCGCCGGATATTTCATAGAACAACTCTCCTGTACCCGCATTGGCCAATTCCAATACCACCTCTTTATTTCCCTCAAAAAGGAAATCATCCACAATGATTCGCGGCGCACTCTGAAATATTCTTGTATAAGCTTCCTCGCTGTCCTTACGGGACACAGACAGTCTCGGCTCACAATAAGGCTCTACCTGGATTCGGAGCGGATAACGGCAGTTGTCTTCATTCCATGAAGTAAAACCAATGTGTTGTTCCAACTCCATTCCCTTCCATTTTCCGTTTTTAAAAGCAGCAAACTCTCCGGCAAGCGCTCTATCCTGCCGGATACATTCTGTTACCTTCTCGCTATAAACATTAGCAACCGCTCTTCCCTGATGCGCATAATGTTCATTTTTTCCTGCGAAAAGATGCATCCGAAGAAGATTAATGCTGGCTTTTGCAGGATAATAAATCATACTGTAATAAGCCTCCAGCAGCTTTTGGTCTCCCTTATCGGAAAGCTGTGTATATACCAATTCATTCGCCTGCTCAATCTGACTCGCAAAATCTAACATTCTGTCTGTTTCCAGATAATGGCTGGGATGATATACTTTGGCGTGCAGAGCCTCCGGTCTCCTTTTCCCATTCACATCCATAAACCGAATCAATATCTGCTTCATCTGCTGTTGCAGATTTTCCTCTACTGAAGGAAACGTCCTCATAAACAACTGATCAAGATAATCCGTCCAACTATTGATATGTCCGCTTCCCCATGTATCATAATCATAAGCTAACGTCAAAAAATATTCTAACGCAATCTCATTCCCTTTCAGATCCCCCACATTTACAATCCACACATCACGTACTCCATAGTCATATGCCATGCACATTTGTTCCCACACCTTAGATAACGGCGTTGAAGGCATCCACTCATAAGACACCGGAGCTCCATGATAATCCAGATGATAATACATTCCCAATCCGCAGTTTTTCCTCTTCATCTGTTCCAAAAGCCCGGATGTGGGAAGAGTCCTCATAAAGCCATAATTATCCTCACACAGCATGCAAATGATATCATTTAAGCCATCCCAGTCTTTTAATCCGGGAATATCTTCACTTCCATAAAAAAATGGTTCTACTTCCTTATATAATGCCAAAAGCTTCGGAACTTTCGTTCCGCCTTTTTCCACATATTTACCAATCAACTCTTTCTGTACCGTAATTACATCCTTTAATAGATCTATATTCTGCTGTAATGTTGACCGACCTCCCAGCATTGCCGAATCCCGCTCGCCACGAATACCGACAGTAATCATGTGTTCATACTTACCGCTCCTTTTCAGTCCGTCCGCCCAAAATCGAATCAATCCTTCTCTGTTGGTAAAGAAGTTCCACTCGTTTCCGTATATGGAGTTTTCTCCTTTTACCTTATCGAATTCCTCGCCCGCACGAAGACATGGCTCATGATGAGAATTTCCCACCACCACACCATACAAATCCGCCAACTCTTCATTCAGGCTGCCCGGTCCATCCAGAGCAAAACAGGATGTCCACATTGCAGGCCACAGGTAATTTCCCTTTAGCCGAAGCAACAGTTCAAATACATGCTCATACATCTCCTGCGTAAACCCGCCAAAATGCGAAAAGGTCCAATTGCCAAAACAGGGCCACTCATCATTAATAAAAAAGCCGCGATACTTCACGCTTGGTTCCCTGGATATTTTTTCAAAGTCTTTTCCAATGTAAATCTCCTGTCTTTTTTGCGGCTCCGCATCTCCCCAATAGCATAACGGTGAGACTCCGATATACTCAGATAAAGAAAACATCCCATAGATTGTTCCACGCTTATCGCTTCCGCAGATTACAAGTGCCTTTTTTACTCCTTCAAAAGGTTCTTCGACCACTTTGGTAACATAGGTTTCCCACTTACCTGCAATGGGCGATACTTCCAGCTTTCCCTGACTGACCAGTTGATCTATCAGGGGGCTTTTTCCCAAAGTGGCACACAGTACAATATATTCAGCACCTGAAACTGCTGTATATATATCCGGCTTAAAACCACTTACCTTCTCAACATCCTCCGCCACTTTTTCCGCAATTCTGCGCACTCCCTCATATGCAGTTTCCTCAACAAGAAGAAGTGCCGCTTTCCCATTTTTAATCAGTTCCACCTTTCTTCCTCCTCTTTCGACTCTGACTTGGCTTAATAATAATTTTATCACTACCCGGCTGGATAATATTATCCTCTTAAATTACCAGATAATCAATGAATTTTTTGGAGCAGGAAAGATGCCGAAATGATAGATATGATGCAGTCCAGAAATTATCAGCATAGCCATCAAATTAACGTTTAGCGGGGGAGGGGAACTGAGTCATTTCAGCTTTCTGTGGCGATAGCGCCTTTCGGGATTTTGGGAACCCGGCTGTCACAAATGCCTATTAGCTGCCCAGAGCCGAAACTCATACCCTGAATAATAGTTTCTATAAGACGAAATTTTTTGTTCAGGGTATTTCGGACAACGTCTCTGGGCAGCAGCATTTTTGTGACAGCCGTTTCTCCAAAATCCAACGAAAGATCGCTATAAGCCATGCGAAAGCTGAAATGACTTCAGTCCCCCTGCTCTCACTTAAACTGCCGGCTAAATATACTAACCGTCAGACTTTTCGTGGATTATTCCATATATCTTCCGCATTTAGCAGGTTACTATTTCTCAACGTAAAAAAACTTCCCCAATTAAAAACGAATGTGAAAGACTTATAGAATTTTTAGTGCCAAAATCAAGAATCCGTCTCTCGGTAAATGTGTGCGCTGTTTTCTTTGTTCGAAGCGAAGCAAGTTTGAAAACAGCGCACTAATATCATTACTGAGAGCGGATTCTTAGATTTTGCCTAAAAATTCTATCGTCTAAGCATCGTTTTTAATTGGGGAAGTTCGATTCACACTTAGAATAGTACCTCCGCTAAACGTTAATTTATCCTGCTTCCGCCCTCCGATACACCTGATAGATCACCGGGCACAGAATCACAGTCAAAGGCAGATAAACAGCAATCAAAATCGGAGCTGCTCCCGTCACGATTCCGCCAATTTGATACAAATTATAAAAGCCCACCACCATATTCATCTGCAAAAGCTGGTCCGGCAACAGTCCGCAGATTTTATTGATCACCTCATCAGGGATCATCATCAAAAAGTTTGGCGCGAAAAGAAACAGAAAAGGCACGGTTACTGCCAAAACCGCCGATTTGGCCTTTGCAGACACCAGCATCACCAAAAGCAGCATAAAAAGCACACCAAGATACCCGCCAAATATGATCAGAAGGTATTCCTGAAAAATAGTGATATTGTTAAAGCTTTTCCACCCTCGCCCTGTTATCTGAATCGGACACCCTGCGCCATCGGCACCAAGATATCCCAGCACAATCACCGAATACAATAGGATCATCACCCAGTAGATCACTGTGACCATCACAAGTCCGGCCCCCAGCTTTGCCGCGCTTCCTTTATCTCTTCCATGGCGTGAAGAAAAAAAGACCGCATCCGCCTTAAGCTGAAATTCCCCTGAAAAAATACCTGCTGCCAGAAATCCCAAAATCAGCACAGTAATCATAATGACTGTAGGCGCAAACTCAAAAAGCTGATCCCAGCCTATCATATAGTCATAGTAAAGAGGTGTCTCCAGTTCTTCAAAGCGATGGATAAGAAACTCTTTCTCCTTATCCGAAAAAATGTCCCCATCAGCCCCGGAAAGCCATTCCTTTAGCTGTAGGATACGTCTTTCATAAAATTGCCCCGCATCCTCCGGTGTCAGGGAATCTACAATACGATAATCATATTCCCGGAATTTCCCAAAGGCATGACATAACATATCGTTGATATCATCAATCCCCTGCTTCCAGCCATACCCCATATCCGTTGCCCATCCGTCATCTCCCCAGTACCCCGGCAAGGCATTGATTCTTGCATTTTCCGCAATGACCTCCGCAAGCCTTTCCTCGGTCAATTCCCCTGCCCATTCCTTCGTGGCAGAACGCAGCTTCCGCATTGCCCCGATCCCGGTTTCTGAATTTCCCTGTTCATTGATAAATCCCCTGTCAGTAGCAAACCAGCAAGTCACTCCAAGCAGCACTGCCAGCAATAAAAGAGCAATTTTACCGCCCGGCTTAACAAATATCTTTTTCAGCTCATATCTCAGCATCTTCTTCACCTGCCATTTCTCCAAAATAATGTAAAAATACGTCCTCCAGTGTCAGCTCTTCCTGTATTGCGCCGGGACAAGGCATCTCATCGGACAGAATCCGCATATGTGCCATACCTTCTCCATTCCTCACATTGACCACTTTATATTTTTTCATATAATGCTGTGCCTGTTCCAAGGGAACATCCCCGCTCCACACCTTTTCCTCCACCTCATTTATTACCTGAGACAGTGTACCGGAATGTAAAAGTGCTCCATCCTTCATCAAAAGTATCTGGTTTGCAATATATTCAATATCCGACACAATATGGGTAGAAAGGATCACCAGCCGCTCACTGGCAAGCTCACTGATCAAATTTCGGAAGCGGATCCGCTCGCTGGGATCTAAGCCAGCTGTAGGTTCGTCCAAAATCAATATTTCGGGATCGTTCAGCATAGCCTGCGCAATCCCGGCCCTTCGCTTCATTCCCCCGGAAAGCTTCTTCATTTTCCGATTCTGCACCTTGGACAGCCCTACTTTCGATAGCAATATGTTTACCTTCTGCTTGGCTACTGCTCTGTTTACCCCTTTGATCGAAGCAATATAAAGCAAGTAGTCCTTCACTGTAAAATCCGGATAATACCCAAATTCCTGCGGCAGATATCCCAGTCTCCTGCGGTAATCCGCTCCCATTTCAAAAATATTCGCTCCATTATAATATATCTTCCCTTCTGTAGGACTAAGCAGTGTGCAGAGCATGCGCATAAATGTAGTTTTTCCCGCTCCATTTACGCCAAGCAACCCATAAACCCCCTTTTCCATTCTGCAGTCGATACCATCTACCGCCCGGACTTCCTTAAATTCCTTTGTCAGATTTTCAATTCTTAACTCCATTCCCTGTTTTCCTCCCAAAAACTTTCACACAAAACCAGCGTTTTTCTGATTTCATATCCCAGATAAAAAATTGCCAAAACCAAAAGAACTATCCATGTCAAAACAGAAATTCTCGAGTAGATATGCTTATTTAAAACAACCAGCACCCACATCAAGATCCAAAACACCGCCAGCAAAAACGCCCATGTCTCTGATGCCTGATATCCGCTGCAAAGGGTTCCGAACAAAATACCGCAGGTCACTGTAAACGGCAGTAAAAAATAAATGATCATATCTTCCGCCCGCATGGAAGTGGTGACGGAAGTTATCGCCATAAAAACAGTTAAAAGCCCTATATCCACCACCCCAAACGCAAGCATCCGCGCGGCATAAATCTGTCGCAGGGAATAATAAGTGCTTCCTTCAATTTCCATCGCCTGATAGGTTCTGTTCTTCCATAGCTCCGGAATCAGCAGAATTCCAAACAGTCCTGCCGTAATTCCGGTAATACTCTGCACGCCGGTTTGGACATAAGAGTTGTAGATACACCACCACAACAAAGTAAGCGCCAAAAACTGCAATCCCCACCACCTTTTCCGAATATATCCCACCTGTTGGTATAAAAAGTCAAAGTAAGAAGCGGGCAGTTTTTCCGCCTCCTCCCAAAAGGCACTCTTGCTTATCTCCACAGCCATCTTTATTTTCTCTTCCTCCGCTGCCGGAAATGTTTTGGCGTATTCTTCCAAACGCTCTTTAACCGTTTTCATGCCTCTCCTCCTCTCCAAATTCATAACTTCTCGGAATCTTCACCCCTTATTTTATAAGGCTTTCCAACTCTATATTTCAAAAATCACCCACTTTTTTATCAAAACCTCTTGACAAACCTCTCAAAAAATGCGGCGCTACGC
>JAAVAA010000046.1 GCA_014804285.1 Lachnospiraceae bacterium
AGAATTGACGGAAGAGCTTTTTACGCGTGCATGCGAGTTCTTTCAGGATTATTATTCCGGATTTCCGAGGCAGACGGTAACTCCGTTTGTAAATCTTGGTTATGCCTATATAAAATTTGCTGGGGAACACAAAAAAATGTTTGAGTTTGTGTTTTTATCGTCGCAGCGTTTTGGCAGAAGCATGTATGATCTTGTAAACGGCAGCGGAGGAAATGTGAGCAGGGAAATCCAGGCTGCTGCCGGGCAGGGCTGTGAAAATGCGAGTGAACTGTTTATGAAAATGTGGATATTTATCCATGGAGCGGCATGTATGGCACTTACAGGGGATTATGATCTTTCGGAAAGTGAAACAATACAGATTTTGAAGGATTCCTACAAAGCGTTTAAGTAAGGAGAACAGGGGAGTGCGATGGAACAGCAGGAATATGATATTATAACCCGAATGAACGAAAAGTTCATGAAAATGAGTAAAGGCCATAAAGCAATTGCCTCCTATATTTCGGATCATTATGAACAGGCTGTGTTCATGACAGCGGCAAAACTGGGAGAAACCGTAGGGGTTAGTGAATCTACGGTTGTTCGCTTTGCATCGGGACTTGGTTATGACGGATATCCGGAATTTCAAAAGGAGTTGGAAAGCTGGGTTAAGAATAAGTTAAATACGGTGCAGAAGATTGGGACTAAGTATGGTAAGAGCACTCAGTCTGAAATATTGAGTTCAGTTTTAAATGCAGATATCGAAAAGATACAGGATACCCTGGTCAGCCTGGATGCGGTAGCTTTTGAAGCGGCAGTGGATATTATTCTGGAGGCAGAGACTGTTTACCTGGTTGGAGTGAGAAGTTGTGAACCGCTGGCAGATTTCCTTCATTTTTATCTGAATATGATCAGAGGAAATATAGTTCTTTTAAAAACAACCAGCGTGACAGAAATGTTTGAGCAGATGATCCGGATCGGGGATAAGGATGCTATCGTGGGAATCAGCTTTCCCAGATATTCCATGCGTACGCTGAAGGCAATGGAGTTTGCCAATGACAGAAACGCAAAGGTAATTACGGTTACAGATAGTATTCATTCACCGATGAATCTTTACTCTTCTTGCAACCTGCTGGCAAGAAGTGATATGGTTTCTATCGTTGACTCTCTGGTGGCTCCCTTAAGTCTGATCAATGCGCTGGTGGTAGCACTTTGCTTAAAGGCGCCGGAGGAGGTCAAGAAGAATTTAGAGACATTGGAAGAGGTTTGGAATAACTATCAGGTTTATTTGAATGATGAGATCAATTTTATTGACGAAGAACCGATGTTGAATTATCCGCTGATGCGAAAAGAGGAATCATGAGCAGAAAAGTTATAGTAATCGGAGGAGGGGCTGCCGGAATGATGGCAGCAATCGGCGCAGCTCTGGCCGGTGGAGAGGTAACGCTTCTTGAAAAGAATGAGAAGACGGGAAAGAAAATATATATTACCGGAAAAGGAAGATGCAACCTGACCAATGCCTGTGCTCCTGAGGATTTTTTTAATCATGTGATCAGTAATGGGAAATTTTTATACAGTGCCTTTTATCAGATGGATAATCAGGGAGTGATGGATTTTTTTGAAGAGGCAGGATGCAGGCTGAAAACGGAGCGGGGAGAGCGTGTTTTTCCGGTATCAGATCATTCCTCAGATGTGATTGCGGCATTAAACAGACAGATGGAAAAGGAGCAAGTAAAGGTTTTACTGAAAACACCTGCGGAAAGTCTCCTTTTTGATAGGGATAATAACAGAGTCCGGGGGATCCGGCTTGCAGACGGATGTGAACTTGCCGCGGATGCGGTGATCATTGCTTCCGGAGGAAAATCTTATGAATCTACCGGTTCTACCGGTGACGGATATCGGTTTGCTAAGCAGGCAGGACATACGATCAGAGATATCCATCCGGCATTGGTGCCGTTTACCGTGAAGGAGGAATGGTGTAAGCGCTTGCAGGGTTTGTCGCTTCGCAATGTTTCCATTGAACTTCTGAAGGACAAAAAGAAAATCTATGATGGGTTTGGGGAAATGCTGTTTACCCATTTCGGAGTCAGTGGACCGCTGATCTTAAGCGCCAGCAGCTATTATGTTAAAAAATATGACAATATGCCGGTACGGCTATGTATCGATCTGAAACCGGCACTAACAATAGAGCAACTTGATAAACGGCTTGTAAGGGATTTTGAGGAAAGCAGAAATCGTCAGTTTAAAAATGCACTGGATGGGCTGTTGCCTGCAAAGCTAATACCTGTTATTGTGGAATTATCAGGGATCGCACCGGAAAAGAAGATCAATGAGGTAACAAAACAGGAGCGGAACCGGCTTACGGAGCTTTTGAAGAGACTGGAACTTACGGTTACGGGAACACGAGGATTTGCCGAAGCAATCATAACGCAGGGAGGAGTAAATGTAAAAGAAGTCAATCCTTCCACCATGGAATCTAAGCTTGTTCAAGGGCTTTATTTTGCTGGGGAAGTGCTTGATTTAGATGCGGTAACCGGAGGTTTTAATCTCCAGATTGCATGGTCTACCGGACATTTGGCAGGAATCAGTGCAGTTAAGAAAAAGGAGAGAGAAGAACAATGAGTTTTCAAATTGCAATAGACGGACCGGCGGGAGCCGGAAAAAGTACTATAGCTAAAAGGGTGGCAAAGAAAAAAGAAATAATCTATGTGGATACCGGAGCTATGTACAGAGCTATGGCATACTATCTTTTAAAACGGGGAGTCAACTCCGGGGATGCAGAGGCTGTGGAACGGGAGTGTGAAGGCGCCCGGATCTCTATCAGCTACGAAAATGGAGAGCAGGTAGTATGGTTAAATGGAGAAAATGTTAATGGTGTGATCCGGACAGAGAAAGTGGGACAAATGACTTCTGATGTCAGTAAATATCCGAAAATAAGAGAGCAGCTTACCCTGCTTCAGAAAGAGCTTGCCAGCACCAATGATGTGGTGATGGATGGCAGAGATATAGGAACCTGCGTACTGCCGGAGGCGGATGTGAAAGTATACCTTACAGCCAGTGTGGAGGTAAGAGCAAAAAGAAGATATCTTGAATTGTCAGAAAAAGGAGTAAGCTGTGATCTTGAACAGATTACAAAGGATATTGAGATAAGAGACCGACAGGATATGACCAGAGAAATTTCACCGCTTAAGCAGGCGGAAGATGCGGTTTTGGTCGATTCTTCCGATATGACCATTGATGAGGCAGTGGAGGTTATTTTAGGTTTATGTAAAGAAAATCAGCAATAGGCGGATTAGGAAAGGTATGGTTTTACAATGGAGGTTTTGCTTGCAAAAAGCGCCGGATTTTGTTTTGGTGTAAAGCGCGCGGTTGAAAAAGTATATGAGCAGCTTGGTGAGAATGAGGAAATATATACATATGGACCTATTATTCATAATGAAGAGGTTGTAAAAGATCTGGAAATGAGGGGGGTACGGGTGATCGAAGGAGAGAAAGAACTGCAAGGGTTGACAAAAGGAACCCTGGTTATACGCTCTCATGGAGTATCCCGGAGAATTTATGAATTAATTGAGAAGAACGGTCTTAACTGTATTGACGTAACCTGTCCTTTTGTGAAGCGGATTCACCAAATTGTGGAAAAGGAAAGCAGGCAAGGGAAGAAAACAGTCATTATCGGCAATGCCGGACATCCGGAGGTAGAGGGAATCAGAGGCTGGTCAAGTACTCCGGCGGCAGTCATCGGGACGGTGGAAGAAGCGCAGATGTTTACGCTGGATGCAGGGGAATCGCTCTGTATTGTATCTCAGACGACATTTAACTACAACAAATTTAAAGAATTAGTTGAAATTTTTCAAAAAAGAGGTTACAATGTTAATGTTGTAAATACTATCTGTAATGCAACGGAGGAACGACAGAAGGAAGCTGGTGAGATCGCGCAGAAGGTTGATGCGATGATTGTAATAGGTGGCAGGCACAGCTCCAATACGCAGAAATTGTTTGAGATCTGTCGTGAGAAATGTAAGGCCACTTATTTTATACAGACACTGGATGACTTGCATTTAGAACTACCTAAAACTGCTACTCTGGTGGGTATTACTGCAGGGGCTTCCACCCCTAACAATATTATCGAGGAGGTTCAAAATTATGTCCGAATTAACTTTTGAACAAATGCTGGAAGAATCATTAAAGACAATACATACAGGAGAGGTAGTTGAGGGTACAGTCATTGATGTCAAGCCTGAAGAGATCATTCTTAACATTGGCTATAAGTCAGATGGTATTTTGACCAGAAATGAATATACCAATGAGCCGGGTGTGGATCTCACAAAGGTGGTCAAGCCGGGTGATACGATGGAAGTAAAAGTCCTTAAGGTGAACGATGGCGAAGGACAAGTTATTCTTACATACAAAAGACTGGCTGCTGACCGTGGCAACAAGAGAATTGAAGAAGCCTTTAATAATAAAGAGATTCTTACCGCTAAGGTTGCGCAGGTTCTCGACGGCGGATTAAGTGTTATTATCGATGAAGTAAGAATTTTCATACCGGCAAGTCTTGTATCGGATTCTTATGAGAAGGATCTGACCAAGTATGCAGGACAGGAAATTCAGTTTGTGATCAGTGAATATAATCCTAAGAGAAGAAGATACATCGGAGACCGCAAGCAGCTTTTGGTTGCTGAAAAGGCTGAAATGCAGAAGAAGCTTTTGGAGAGTATTCAGGTAGGTGACGTAGTAGAAGGTGTTGTCAAAAATGTGACGGATTTCGGTGCATTTATCGATATCGGCGGAGCAGACGGACTTTTACATATTTCAGAAATGTCATGGGGAAGAGTTGAAAATCCCAAAAAGGTATTTAAGGTAGGGGATGAGGTAAAATCCTTTATCAAAGAAATTTCAGGAACTAAGATTGCACTCAGCCTTAAGTTTGAGGATGCAAATCCTTGGAAAGATGCAGAGTCTAAGTATGCAGTAGGCAATGAGGTAACCGGTAAAGTAGCAAGAATGACGGACTTTGGCGCTTTCATTGAGTTGGAGCCGGGTGTGGATGCACTGCTTCATGTTTCACAGATTTCCAAGGAGCACATCGAGAAGCCTGCTGATGTACTTAAAACTGGTGATGAGGTTACAGCAAAGGTTGTTGATTTTAACAGCGAGGACAAGAAGATCAGTCTGAGCATTAAGGCAATGATGGCGCCGGAACCGGAAGCGGACGAGCAGGAGGCAGAGGAGGATGCAGATGTAGTATCTGTTGACATTGATGCTGTAATTTCCGCAGAAGAAGAAAAAGAGGCAGAGGAATAAATGATAGTCAGGGTGGCTGAATATGACTTATGATTATGAGTGGTTTAAAGGTGCAGTTTTCCAGCTCACCAAGATAGATCTGAATGCTTACAAAGAGCGTCAGATGAAGCGTAGGATCGATGCGCTGATAACGAAAAATAATATCGTAGGATATGATGCATACGTTCAGGTGCTTAAGACGGATAAGGCAAGGTTTGAAGAGTTTGTCAATTACCTGACAATTAATGTTTCTGAATTTTACAGAAATCCGGAGCAGTGGCAGGTGATGGACAAGCAGATTATTCCGCAGTTGATCGGCAGATTCGGAAAGAGTTTGAAGGTTTGGAGTGCGGCGTGTTCTACCGGTGATGAGCCATATTCTCTTGTGATGGCATTGTCAAGACATATTCCGTTGAATATGATTCATGTTGTTGCTACGGATATTGATAAGCAGGTGATTGCGAAAGCAAAGGTGGGACTGTACAATGAAAAAAGCGTTGCAGCAGTTCCGGAAGACCTAAAAAAGAAATTTTTTACAAAGGTTGGACTTTCTTATCAAATCTCTGATGAAATCAAATCAAGAGTTGAGTTTAAGGAACATAACTTGCTTGAAAGTAATTATCCGAAAGATTATCATATGATTGTTTGCCGAAATGTACTTATTTATTTTACGGAGGAAGCAAAGGATGAAGTATTCCGGAAGTTTTATCGTTCTCTTGCTCCGGGAGGAATTCTCTTTATTGGAAGTACAGAGCAGATTATCAATTACAGGGACATGGGATTTGATAGGAAAAATTCTTTCTATTATGAACATCCGGAGAAGTAATGTTGAAGGAACCGTGAGTGATCATGGTTCTTTTTATTTTAGCAGTTCAGCCAGACAGAAGAAATAGCAAAAAATGTGCTTGCACAAATTTTTTGCTATTTCTTCTGTCTGAGGGAACGCCCCGTTAATGAGCAAGGAGTTGCGAAGCAACAGATAGCACCGTAGGTGCGTCCTTGCGAATGGGCGTGAGCTGAACTGCTTTATGTGGAACGAGATATTCCGGATGATAAATTGATTAGCAAGCTCATTTTCGGGATTGTAGCCCTACAAAAAGTAGATTATAATGATAGTTATAATTTCAGAAATTACAGGAATAACAACATGAAAATGAGTTTAAGAAATGAAATAGCAACAGTAATAGGAATTGAGCTTTCTAATCCTATAGTAAATATTAAATACAAGGTATTGAAGTCAACGCAAGAAGACGGATATACAAGGCAATTAATTGAATATGATTCGTATGGAGATAAGGTAAGTGCGTTTTTGCTTCTTCCGGAAAGTCTTGATAACAATCCGGCAATTCTTATCAATCATCAGCATAACAGAGAACATCATTTGGGAAAAAGTGAAGTCTGTGGTTTGGCGGGAAATCCATTGCAGGCTTTTGGATCGGAATTGGTAAAAAAGGGGTTTGTTGTGTTGGCGCCTGATTCAATATGCTTTGAAGACAGACGCAGGGATACATCTGTGGAGGGCTTTGATTTTTGGCAACATTTCGATGAAATGTGTTATCGTATATTAAAAGGCGATTACCTGATGAAAAAAGTACTAAATGATGCCATGAATGGTATAACATTGCTTTCTAACCTTGATTATGTTGATAATAAAAGAATTGGAACTCTCGGACATTCATATGGTGGAAATACTGTTTTATTTCTTTCTGCACTAGATGAGAGAATTGCCTTTAGTTGTGCGAGTGGTAGCGCTTGCACTTTTGAAAATCGTATGTCAAACAATGTAGGAATTGAAATGGCAAGTGTAATTCCAAATTTTCATGGAAAATACGATATTGATGATTTAGTTTCTTGTATCGCACCAAGACGTTTACTTATCGTTTCTAGTGATGATGATAAATATTCAAAAGATGCTTCTTATATAGTTGCAAAAGCTAGTCCAATATACTCGGAATTTAATTCTTTGCATAACTTACAGCATAATAGATATCAAGGTGGTCATGCATTAACAAAAGAAAGATTTGATGATATTATAAAGTGGCTTGTTGCTAATAGTATTATGAAGTAAATTCAGAAAGGAGAATTTGTATATGAGAAGATATGTTATGTTTGCATAGCACTGGCTATTGCAAAAAACAACGGATGCTGCGTTTAACAGATCATTTTTATGTTAGTTAAATTGTTATAGCCAATGCTATTCCTAAAAAATATAAGTTTTAGGAGGCAAATATGGGCTATATAAGAGCAGAAGAAATTCTGCCTGTCGAGGTAATAGAGTTGATACAGCAGTATGTTGACGGAGAAAATATTTATATCCCGCGTAAGGTGGCACATAGGCAGGCATGGGGTGCAGGCACACAAATTAAGCAGGAGCTTTCGGTGCGTAACCAGCAAATTTACAAGGATTATCTTGCAGGGAGCAATGTTTCGGAATTGGCCATTAAATATTTTCTTTCTGAGAAGAGCATACAGCGTATCCTAAGAATGCAAATGTATTCTTGAATAATGAGTGAATAAAAATTTGAGCTGATACTTAGTGTCGGCTCATATTTTTTTATAAAAATGTGTGAGGTGGAATGTAGTATTAATGTGTGTTATCTTAACCACAAAGAAAAAGGCAGTTGATAAAAACTCAATTTTTGTAATTACAGGAGGAATTCATGATATGTTTTTAGAGACTAAAAGACTGATTATAAGAAGCATACGCACATCTGACGAAAAAGCATTTATCGAGATGGCATCTGATGGTAGTTTGACAGAAATTTTTGGTGATTGCAGTGAATGTCATAAATGGATGGGTGAATTTATAAGTGAAGCAATTCTATTAGAAACCGAGGATAATCCTTATAATAAATATCTGGCCTTTGCTATAGAGGATAAAACAAGTCATCTGGTTATTGGTTCTGTAGGGAGTTCATATTATGAGGATTTTATGGAAGTTGGCGTTACATATTTCATTGGTGCAGACTATCGCGGAAATGGATATGCTGCTGAAGCACTGCGATGTTTAGTAGACTATCTGTTTGAAAAATATAACTTGAAAAAACTGGTTGCTACAGCTAATGTTCAAAATATTGCTTCCTGCAAAACCCTGGAAGGGGCAGGTTTCTCTGTGGTTGAAACGAAACCGTATCAAGATTTATATGATGAAAGAGAAGAAATGAGTAATATATATGAACTAATGAAGAATTGAATTTATGATATTTCCACTTTTACGAAAGGAGAATAAAAAATCATGGGAGAAAACAGTATGAAATCAACGGAAAAATATTTACATGACTTAAAGCAATGGCTTCAGAATACGTCGGATTCTCCATTGGAGGAAATGTCTGACTTTTTCACAAAGCGCTTGGATGATTATGAGGAACATATGTCAATCTGGGAGAAATCATATCAGATGTTTGCTGAAGTTCTGCCTTCAAAATGTCAAAAAATTTTAGACTTAGGGTGTGGAACCGGTTTGGAATTGGACCAAATCTGGAAGAAAAATCCGGACATAGAAGTAACCGGTGTAGATTTATGTCAAAGTATGCTGGATATACTTCTGAAAAAGCATTCTGATAAACACCTTATCATAGTATGTCAGGATTATTTCAAGTATGATTTTGGATACAATAAGTGGGACGCTGTCATTTCTTTTGAAAGCCTGCATCATTTTCTGCCGGAACGCAAAAAGGAACTGTACCAGAAAGTCTATAATGGTCTAAAACGTGGCGGTGTGTTTGTTTTGGGAGATTATATTGCCTGTTGTGATGAGGAAGAAGAGCTTTTGCGTAGTGTTTACTTAAAAAGGAGAGAGCAGTTTGCAATACCAGATGATTGTTTCGTTCATTTTGATATTCCGCTGACCTTGGAGCATGAAAGAGAACTATTGCAAAACGTTGGATTTGTGATTGAAAAAGTCTTGGACAATCCTGACGGCGCAACAATTTTGATAGCTGGCAAATGAGCTATTTAAAGAAAATTGAATATGAAATTATCCTGAAAGATTCATTTTGGGTTATCAGAAGCTGCCCCAAATGCGGCAGAAAGACACATTATAAAAACACCAAAAAGTTTTGCGTTAATGCCAATGGTAATAAACTGGATATCTGGCTGATTTATCAATGTGAGGAATGTAAGCATACCCTCAATCTCGCAATTTATGAGCGGAAGAAAGCTTTTTCTGTACCCAAGGAAGAATATCAGCGTTTTTTGGACAATAACGAACAGCTAGCGGAAATGTATGGCAAAAATATGCAGTTATTTCTGAAAAACAAAGCGATCATTGATTTTGACAGATTAAATTACGACTTTGTTAAGTTGCATGAAAGTATGGAAAGCAGTGACTTCGGAGAGCAAATTGAGGTTACAATAAGTAATCCTTATAGGTTGAAAATTCGTCCGGAAAAGCAAATTGCGGAGGCCCTGGGCTTGTCCCGAAGTCAGGTGAAAAGTCTGCTGGAGAAAGGAGAAGTTGAATAAAAAACAGAACTGCCACAATTTGTTTCTATCAGTATTAAAGGTATTGTGGTACAATAGGATCAGAAACCTAAAGAATTTATAACAATGGATATCGAAGATAAAATGAATTATATATTTAGAAAAATCACAAAAGATGAATTTGACAGATTACATGACTTATTTCCGGATAATGAGCAAATGTGGCTAAAGTATCGGGACATGAGAATGAAAGAATTTGATAATAAAGAAATTGATGTTTATGTTATTGAACAAAATAATGCTTTTATAGGAGAATTATCAATTAATTACATAAGTCATGATCTGAGTTCTGAAGCAATACCTGATCAAAGAGTTTACCTTCAAGCTTTTAGGTTAGATAGAAAATATCAGGGATTAGGACTTGGGCAAAAGTTAATTCAATTTGCTTTATCTGATTTAGAAAGTCGGGGTTATACTGAATTTACAATTGGCGTTGAAGATGATAATGAAAGAGCCAAACATATTTATTTTAAATTTGGATTCACAGAAGCAATTGATAGAGGTTGTGGAGATGAATTTGATCCAAGTGATTATACATTGTATATGAGAAGTATTCAAAAAAAGACAAATTAGAAATAAGCAATGATACTGATGCTCGAAAGCCGATTGCTTCGTGCTGCGCACTCTCGCAATCGCCGCCGCTATTCGCATTTCGAGCAATAGCTCTACATGCTCATACCGTCTTGCCCGTCAAATGACCATATAATGACACGTGCCCGCACGGTCATTATATGGTCGCTTGACGGGCTTTCTTCGCTTAATTTACTCAGGAACCGTCATCATATTAAGTACATGCTCTGCATATTGGGAGAACAATTCCCGATTCTTTTTAATCTCATCCGTAAGTTCAAAAAACAAATCCTTGCTGTGATATTCCCGCTTGAAGAAGGGTTCTGCAAGAACTTTCCACTGAGGCAGAAAGAGTGACAGTTTGCGCGTATAGCAGTTTGAAGCGGTGGCTTGTTGCCGGTAATCCCGATCTACAAAGGAAGCGATTGATTTATGAATGGCCATATCTTCAGTGGGAAGGTAGTAGTAATTTTTATGGTTGGCATAAAAGTATTTTAATTCCTCTTCATAAATAGGAATGATCAAAGTGCCTTCATGTCCTTCTCCTTTAAAATAACAGCCTCTGCTCATAGCATTGATAGATATGGGAAGGGGTGAGGTAAATACCAGCTGTAGAACCAGTTCTTTACGTGGTATGCCGTGAATGTCATTATAATAATTTGCCTGAACCTTGCGTGCTTTCAGGGGGGAGTTAAATAAATCATAGTAGGACAGGATTGGAAGAATCTCCAACATCCCCTTCAAATCATCCGAATTATGCAAAAGGAGTGCATGATAAAGGCTATAATCGTGGGAAATGGTATAATCCCGATAGGCCCGTATCATTTCTTCACCGGTATAAGGATCATCACGAGCAATACCAAGGAAAGCTTCCACGGATTTCAATTTACAGTTGGAAAGCTTCAGAAAATTTTTGTAGGGAGAAATCCGGCGGTAGATATCCAGACCTTCCATGGAGTTGAAATTAAAGCTCATACCATATTGATCCGCTTTATATTTGATAAAAGGAAGATCGAAGGTATTTCCGTTATAGTGAACCAAATAGGAATAATTGGAAGCAAAATCTAAAAATGCCCGCAATAATTCTGGTTCTTCATCAGGAGTCTGTGCAAACCATTGGCGGATGATCCAGTTACCTTCTGTATAAAAAGCACATCCAATCAGATAGAGCGCAGAACTTGTTGCCAGAAAGCCGGTGGTTTCAATGTCCAGAAATAAAATCTGATTTAACGGCGCAAGTCTTTCGAGAGGGTATTCCAGTTTAAAATTTCCAAGTATAATCTCTTCAGTTTTCATAGTGATAACCATGCCTTTCTTAGTCTACTGACTAGTGTAGCATATTTTTAAAAAATACAGTAGTATTTTCGACAAAAAAATAGTATATTTAAGTAGGGTAATTATAAATTTTATCCTGTNTGGAAATTTACGGAAAGAAGGGGCTGGCAATGGCGAGATTAACTTTTACGGGCGGAATACATCCGTATGATGGAAAGGATCTTTCGAAGGGGAAACCTATCAGAGAAGTCTTTCCGAAAGGCGATTTGGTGTATCCGCTTTCACAGCATATCGGTGCACCGGCACAACCCATAGTGAAGAAGGGAGATCATGTCCTGACGGGGCAGAAGATCGCAGAAGCAGGCGGATTTGTTTCGGCGCCTATCTATGCTTCTGTTTCGGGAACAGTGAAGGCAATAGAGCCGAGGCGGGTAGTTACCGGTGATAATGTGATGAGTATAGTAATTGAAAATGACGGGCTTTATGAGGAGGTGGAGTGGCCGCCTGTGAAGCCGTTTGAGGAGCTTACCCGGGAAGAAAAGATTGATATGATCCGGGAGGCCGGAGTTGTAGGAATGGGCGGAGCTGGTTTTCCGGCGGCAGTAAAGCTTTCTCCAAAGGATCCGGACAAGATACAATATGTTATCGTGAATTGTGCGGAATGTGAACCTTATCTTACATCCGATTATCGGAAGATGCTGGAGGAACCGGAATACCTGATAGGAGGCCTCAAGGTATCCTTAAGTTTGTTTAAAAATGCAAGAGGAATTCTTGCAGTGGAAGATAACAAGCAGGATTGTATCACACGACTTAAGCATTTAGTGAAAGATGAGAGCAAAATAACGGTCAAAGCACTGAAAACAAAGTATCCGCAGGGGGCGGAGCGGCAGCTTATCTACGCTGCCACGGGGCGGGCAATCAACTCGTCCATGCTTCCCGCAGATGCCGGATGCGTAGTAAATAATGTGGATACGGTAATTGCCATCTATCATGCAGTGATGGAGGGCAGACCGCTTATGCACCGAATCGTGACGGTGACAGGGGATGCAATTGCCGAGCCTCAGAATTTTAAAGTGAGAATCGGAACTAATTACCATGAATTGGTCGAGGAGGCAGGAGGCTTCAAGGAGAATCCTGAAAAGATCGTTTCCGGAGGTCCTATGATGGGATTTGGCATTTTTGATCTGGACGTGCCTACAACCAAGACTTCATCGGCACTTCTTTGTATGACCCGGGACGAGGTGGCGGCAATGGAGCCTACGGCATGCATTAACTGTGGAAAATGTGTTGAAGTTTGTCCGGGAAGAGTGGTTCCCAGAAAGCTTGCAGATTATGCAGAGCATTATGATGAGGAAGCCTTTGTAAAGAATAATGGTATGGAATGCTGTGAATGCGGCTGCTGTAGCTATATTTGCCCGGCAAAGAGACCGCTTACCCAAGTGATCAAATCTATGCGTAAGATGCAGCTTGCAAAGAAGAAAAAGTAGGAGGAAACATTCATGAGCGATTTGATGAAAGTGTCATCCAATCCCCATATCAGATCTAAGGTTACCACCGCCAATATTATGCTTGCCGTGGTAATTGCCCTGCTTCCCGCAGCGGGATTTGGTATTTATAATTTTGGGATAGATGCACTGATTTTAATAATAGTTACTGTGGCATCTACGGTGCTTACGGAGCTGATTTACGAAAAAGCTATGCATAAAAAGGTGACCATAGGAGATTTTTCAGCGGTAGTAACCGGGCTTTTGCTTGCATTAAACCTTCCGTCGTCAGCGCCATGGTGGATCGGAGTGATCGGAGGTGTTTTTGCAATTCTGGTGGTCAAGATGCTGTTCGGAGGTTTGGGACAGAATTTTATGAATCCTGCACTGGGAGCAAGATGCTTTCTTTTAATTTCTTACACATCAATCATGTGTAATTTTGAATGCGATGCTTATTCGGGAGCAACGCCTTTAGCATCGCTGAAAGCAGGTGAGAGTGTCAATATTCTGGATATGGTGATAGGAAAGACAAGTGGAACTATCGGAGAGACATCTATGATCGCAATCGTGATCGGGGCATGCTTCCTTATCTTGCTGGGTGTCATTGATCTGAAGATTCCCGGGAGTTACATAGTGACGTTTACTGTTTTTCTGATTCTGTTTGGCGGTCATGGCTTTGACCCTGCGTTTATCAGTGCTCATCTTGCAGGAGGAGGCTTAATGCTGGGAGCGTTCTTTATGGCAACAGATTATGTGACCAGACCGGTTACCCGGGCAGGACAATATCTGTATGGAGTAGTTTTAGGGCTTTTGACTGGTATCTTCCGTATATACGGACCCTCGGCAGAGGGAGTTTCCTATGCGATCATTTTAGGCAATCTTCTGGTGCCGCTTATTGAAAAGGTGACCATGCCGATTGCTTTTGGAAAGAGAGGGAAACGGGCATGAAAAATATGATAAAGGATGCGGCCATTCTTTTATTGATTACTTTAGTGGCAGGATTAGCGCTTGGGTTTGTCTATCAGATCACCAAAGAACCGATTGCGCTGGCAGAAGAGAAAGCAGCCAGGGAAGCTTATGCGGAAGTATTTCCCGGGGCGGAAGATTTTGAGGAAGCTGAACTGATCTGGCCGGAAGATGCGATTTGGCAGGAAGCATGGAGTGAGAACGGACTTGGAGCAGTGGAGATTAAAAATGTCTTAAAAGCGTTGGGAACCGACAGCAGTCTTTTGGGATATGTTCTGACNGTTACCAGCCATGAAGGATATGGCGGAGATATTACATTTACCATGGGNATTGCAGCAGATGGAACCCTGAACGGAATTTCNATTTTAGATATTTCAGAGACAGCAGGACTTGGAATGAAGGCAGAAAGCGTTTTAAAGCCTCAGTTTGCNGGTAAGAAGGTTCCCAGCTTTACCTATACAAAGCAGGGAGCGGCATCAGANAGCCAGATTGATGCGATCAGTGGNGCAACAATTACAACCAATGCGTTTACCAATGCCGTAAACGGCGGGCTGTATTATTTCCAGACACAGTTGGGAGGTGGCAGCTATGAAGCAGAATAGTATATCGGAACGGCTGATTAACGGTATTCTTAAGGAAAATCCCACATTTGTACTTATGCTGGGTATGTGCCCGACTTTGGCAGTCACAACTTCGGCAGTCAATGGTCTGGGAATGGGACTTACCACCATGGTGGTACTTGCACTGAGTAATCTGTTTATTTCCCTTCTGCGGAATGTGATTCCCGATAAGGTCAGAATTCCGGCATTTATTGTAATCATTGCTTCGTTTGTTACGGTAGCGGAGCTGCTGTTAAAAGCATATATTCCCTTTCTTTATGCAGCGCTGGGACTTTATATACCGCTTATTGTTGTTAATTGTATTATCCTGGGGCGTGCAGAGGCATATGCGTCCAAGAACGGACCGGTTTTGTCTTTATTTGATGGGATCGGTATGGGACTTGGTTTTACCTGTGCACTTACCATTATTGGTGCGGTGAGAGAGCTGCTGGGAGCAGGAGAGGTGTTCGGTATGGGCATCATGCCTGAAAGCTATGTGCCCTGCAGTATTTTTGTCCTTGCACCCGGTGCGTTCTTTGTTTTGGCAGCACTCACAGCCATTCAGAATAAAGTAAAAATTGCAGGAGAGAAAAAGGGCAAGGATATGTCAAAAATACAGTCCGGTTGTAACTCTGACTGTATGAACTGCGGGGAGTCCGGATGCAGCAGGCGGATTGTGAATGAAGAGACAAGTAAAGCAGAAGATCTTGAAATTATTGAAATAGGTGATGATGAAGATCTGCTCAAGGAGCAGGAGACTTCTACAGAAAAGGAGGAAGAAGGCAATGATTAAAGAATTATTGATTATACTGATTTCATCCTCGCTGGTAAGCAATGTAGTACTCAGCCAGTTTTTGGGCTTGTGTCCGTTCCTCGGAGTATCCAAAAAGACCGGAACGGCTGCAGGAATGGGAACAGCGGTTATCTTTGTTATTACTCTTGCTTCAGCTGTAGCGGGAGCAATCTATAAGTATATTTTGCTGCCCTTTGATCTGACTTACCTGCAGACAATTGTCTTTATTCTGGTAATTGCGGCATTGGTGCAGTTTGTGGAAATGTTTTTAAAGAAATTTGTGAAATCCTTATATCAGGCGCTTGGGGTATATCTGCCTCTGATCACGACAAACTGTGCAGTGCTTGGTGTTGCACTTACAAATGTCCAGAAAAATTACGGAATACTTACCGGGATTGTCAACGGATTTGCCACAGCAGTGGGGTTTACCATTTCAATTGTGATTCTTGCCGGTATCCGTGAAAAGATGGAGTACAATGATATTCCGGAATCCTTTAAGGGAATGCCTATTGTTCTGATCACTGCGGGACTTATGGCAATTGCTTTCTGCGGATTTTCGGGACTGCTTTAATAGCGTCAATTTACAGGCTGAAAGAAAGGCAGGGTGTAAAGATGGATATATCAGGAGTATTAATGGCTGTGCTCGTGGTTGGAGGTGTAGGAGCGTTTATCGGCATCTTCTTAGGCGTTGCAGCAATCAAATTTAAGGTAGAAGTGGATGAAAAGGAGG
The DNA here is from genome assembly GCA_014804285.1 of Lachnospiraceae bacterium. Lineage (GTDB taxonomy): Bacteria > Bacillota > Clostridia > Lachnospirales > Lachnospiraceae > Suilimivivens. The sequence continues at coordinate 16,156 of JAAVAA010000046.1, forward strand.
AGGCTGTTCTGGCAGCACTTCCCGGTAATAATTGCGGAGGATGCGGATTCCCGGGATGCAGCGGCCTCGCGGCAGCAATCGCAAAAGGCGAAGCAGCGGTAAATGCGTGCCCTGTAGGCGGAGAGCCGGTGGGTAAGGTAATTGCCGGGATTATGGGCGTGGAAGCCGGGGAAACAACCCGTATGACGGCATTTGTAAAGTGTCAGGGAGATTGTGAAAAAGTAACCCTTGATTATGAATATTACGGGATTGAGGACTGCCGGATGCTGTCTTTTGTTCCGAACGGTGGTGCCAAAAGCTGTAATTACGGCTGTCTGGGATTCGGAAGCTGTGTGAAGGCATGTCCTTTTGATGCAATTCATGTAATAGATCAGGTAGCGGTAGTGGACAAAGAAAAGTGCAAAGCATGTGGCAAGTGTGTGGCAGTATGTCCCAAAAATTTGATTGAGCTGATACCCTATGAGGCCAAATATACGGTGGCATGCAGCTCCAAAGATAAGGGACCGGTTACAATGAAAGACTGTACGGTGGGCTGCATCGGTTGTCAGCTTTGCAAAAAGAATTGTCCTGCGCAGGCAGTGGAAATTTCAGATTTCCATGCGGCAATCGACTATGAGAAATGTGAAGGGTGCGGTGCCTGCTTGGAAAAATGTCCGAGAAAATCAATTATTGAGCATTAATAAATCTTGTGGTAAGGCGGAAGGGAGACAGGTCAGATATGAAAGAAAATAGCAGGCTGGTTCGGCTTGGAAGTACTGAAATTGTTGTGAATAAAAATGGATTCGGAGCATTACCCATACAAAGAATCAGCGATGAAGAGGCGGTATATCTTTTGAAAAAGGCATATCAGGGAGGTATCAGGTTCTTTGATACGGCGCGGGGCTATAGTGACAGCGAACACAAGCTGGGACTTGCGTTTGATAAGATCCGGGACTCTCTTTATATTGCGACCAAATCCACTGCATCAAACGGTGAGGATATGCGTAAGGATCTTGAGAATAGTCTTTCTAATCTTCGCACAGACTATATTGATATCTATCAGTTTCATAATCCTGCTTTTTGCCCAAAACCGGGAGACGGAAGCGGATTGTATGAAGCAGCAGCAGAAGCCAAAAAGGAAGGAAAGATTCGGCATATCGGCATTACCAACCACAGGCTTTCGGTAGCACAGGAGGCGATTTCCAGCGGTCTGTATGAGACGCTGCAGTTTCCGTTTTGTTATCTTGCGACTGAAAAAGAAGAAGCTCTGGTGGAAGGATGCCGGAAAGCGGACATGGGATTTATTGCCATGAAAGCCCTTTCCGGAGGACTCATTACTAATTCAGCAGCGGCATATGCCCATGCGGCAGAATTTGATAATGTACTGCCAATTTGGGGTGTACAGAGAGAGAAAGAATTAGATGAGTTTTTGTCATACATGGATAATCCGCCGTCTATGACAGAAGAAATCAGGACGTTGATTGAAAAGGAGCGAAAGGAACTGGCAGGAGAATTTTGCAGAGGTTGTGGATATTGTATGCCCTGTCCGGCAGGTATTGAGATTAATAACTGNGCCAGAATGTCCCTNTTGCTNCGCNGNTCACCGTCTCANAANTGGCTGACNNAGGNNGGNCAGGANCGAATGATGAAAATCAAGGATTGNCTGCATTGTGATCAGTGNAAANCGAAATGTCCGTANGGNCTGGATACACCNGCNCTGCTTGCNAGAAACCTTGAGGATTATGAAAATGTGCTTGCAGGAAAGGTCAGTGTACAGTAGAATGNTATGCAGACTAATCCNCAGTCAGAAAACGAGTTAAAGGAAAAGGTTAAAATATATGCGCTTACCGGGAGAGGATGAAGAGAGGGGTACTGGAACGCCTGTCATTTATATGATCTTGGCGGTNTCTGTTTTTATTGTGATNATACTTGCNGTNGTGTTTATCAGCAACCGTGAGAGCAATAATCCCAGAAGGAGACCAAATGTGGCGGCAGCCACACCGACGCCGGAGTCTGAGCGGGAAACCGTTGAATTTGCAGAAGGACAGAAGGATATTGAACAATTGTATAAAGAAAATAAACTGCGGGCTGAGGATCTTGATTTTTGGAATATGTATCAGGATAATACCCTGATCATTGAAGAGGCGCAGCCAACAGAAAGTCCTACGCCTACGCCGTCTCATGAGCCCACAGATGAGGAATTGGCGGCCGATGGAATGCATACGCAGGTCACTTATCGGGATGGAACCACGAAATGGGTTGAGATTTCCAAAAAAATTCCACTGTTTACCTATGATCTTACCAACTTGAAAATCACCAACGGAAAGATGGAATATTTTGTAGACGGGGAAAAGAATTCCTGGCTGGGAGTGGATCTGTCCAAAAACAGCGGTGATGTGGATTTTGAGGCACTTCACAGTAACGGAGTTGATTTCGTTATGCTGAGGCTGGGAAGCAGAGGCTATGAGACCGGATTGTTAACATTGGATGAAAGCTTTGAAAACAATATTGCCAAAGCGCAGGGAGCAGGATTGGAGGTAGGAGTTACCTTTTTTTCACAGTCACTGGATGTCAAGGAGGCAGCAGAGGAAGCAGAATTTGTAGTTCAGACTCTGGCTCCTTATAAGGTTAGCTACCCGATTGCTTTTGATATGGAATACATTGCAAATGATAAGGCACGAATCGATATTTTGAATGAGGAACAAAAGACGCAGGCGGCGGAGGCGTTTCTCAGAGCAGTGGAAAGCGAAGGCTATCGCGGGATTTTGTATGGAAATAAGTCATGGCTCTTGGGAGAGCTTGTTCCGGATAAACTTTTGAAGGATTATGATGTGTGGCTCTTTGATGCTTCGCCGGTTCCGGATTATCCCTATCAGATTAAAATGTGGAAATATGCGGTGAATCAGGATATACCGGGAATAGAAAACAAATCATCTTATATCATAAGCTTTGTAGATTATACCCGTAAATAAGCGGTGATTTTTGGAGAAACAGAAAGTTTGGAATAAATGTCGGCGTAAGTGGATGGAGACAGATTCTCTATGTAATTTGGAGAAAAGTTTTTGCTTATGCCGGCTTTTTTCAATATGTCAATAGCCTTATTATAGGCTATTGCAGCTTCTATACTGTTTGTATAAGAACCGATGGTATAATTTCCGTTAATGTGTATTTTGGCAACATAGACAATGCCAGAGGATGTCCGACGTCTTGATACACCGTGGTAGGTATTAAAAACTTCTATGTTTTCATAGCGAAAATCCATATTATCCCCATTGACAAAACGATAATCTTTTCCCATAACGGCATAGTTCTTGATGCCATAGCGATTCATGATGTTGACCTGCATACCGTAGTCTGCAACAAAAAAATGCCGGCCTCTTCTCATGATCTTATGGGAAGAATAGTAAAAAAGATCTTCAAAATCAAATTTTAGAATTTCTGTAGGCGAAAGATAGTAATCGAAATAATTTTTGCGTGTATAAATGGGGGTGGAAAAGTAAATGTCATTATCCCTGAAATTGAGCAGAGATACCCATTTACCGAAGGGAAGAACACGGTTTACGGAATAATCTGCCAGAGTGAGCGCATTGTCAAAAATTAGTGAAGTACCCTCTAAATAAGCGGCATATGCCATGGCGGCAGTAGGATAACTGCCAAGACTTATATGTTTTCTTTTATAGGTAATGGAGGAACGGTAGTAAATGCTGCCGTCCTTTTTTTGTGCGGTAAAAACACCTGGAAGATTTTGCCCCATAGATGCCCCCTCGTAATATCATGATTAATTTTATTGTATCAGAAAATAATAAATTTTTCCTGAAAATTTGAAAAAAATACCCGTATAAGTAATTTTTAGAAATATTTTTGGCAGTTACTGTATAAAATATTAAAGAACTGTTACATAAGTGTGACAGATTTAGGTCAAGTGAGACTTGTTTGGAGACATGCTTTGTCATGGGAAAGAAAGGATACAGAATTGCTATGTACAAAAAATTTATTCTTCAATTGTTTTTAGGAAATATGTTGCTTGGTGTAAGCTGGTTCTGTGTGAAAGGAGCACAGTTGACTTTGTTTGCTGCTACGCCCGCATTTCAACTCAGCCTTGAAGAAAATATAGAGGAAGACATTGATCAGGAGGAAGAACCTCATAAAGACCACTTTTTCGGAATGTTGAGAAAAGCTGCATCAGGGCAGAGAGTTGTGGATTATTCTGTTCTAAAACAGGAATATCAGTATCAGTTGTCGGATGAGGATTATGAAGCATTGCTGAAAATTGTACAGGCTGAAGCCGGGAATGAAGATGAAGAAGGAAAAATGCTGGTGGCGGGGGTTGTTTTAAACCGCGTAAAAAGTACAAGACCCGTCTTTAGAAGTTAACACCATATTTTTTCGGAGCAAGGTTTATGCCCAATCCCCTACAAATGCCTTAAAATAAGGCTTTTTTTATGGTCTTAAATACTTGAAAAACTATTTTTTA
>JAAVAA010000047.1 GCA_014804285.1 Lachnospiraceae bacterium
GGGAGAAGAAACCGGAAGACATTCTACAGGAGCTCTTTTTACTTTGTGAAATTTTGTTTGTGCCGGTCTGCCTTTTTATCCAATGCAAACGTCCCTATTATCGGGTGTTTACCTATGGCGGTGTTCTTTTGGCATTGCTTATTGTATGGATACTTTATCAGGTGATAGGACAGAAAAAATTCGTAATAAAGACGGATATAGTTCTTTTGTCAGTCGTAGTGCTATTTGGAATAAAGTGTTTGTTTTTTTCCGGGTATGGCATGCAGTATGGAGACAGGGAGCATGAGATTGAAACCGTATTGCGGCACGCAGATATTGAGGCTGATAAAAACTATTGTGTGACTGATTGCAATCAGGAATATCTTTTGTACTTTCTCTATGGCATACGCTGTGAGAATACACAGATCGAAGGATCAGACATGGTTATTCTGGATAAAAGGATGACTGATCCTGATTTTGAAGAAATGGTGTGGGAATTTTATCATTATTATGACAGTATTTCATGGGATTATATCAGAGATGATATGAATCTGGCTTATGAAAGTGAAAACTATATGTTATTTCAGAAAAATAAAGGAGAGAATGAAAATGAGAAGTGATTCTGTAAAAACAGGGACTCAGCAGGCGCCCCACAGAAGTTTATTTAATGCACTGGGATATACCGAGGAGGAGAGAAGACGCCCGCTGATCGGTATTGTCAATTCATATAATGAAATTGTTCCCGGGCATATGAATCTGGATAAGATTACGGAAGCTGTGAAAATGGGAGTTGCCATGGCAGGAGGAACACCGGTAGTATTTCCGGCGATTGCAGTCTGTGATGGGATTGCCATGGGACACGTGGGGATGAAGTATTCTCTGGTCACCAGAGATCTGATTGCGGATTCCACGGAATGTATGGCTATGGCTCATGGGTTTGACGGTTTGGTCTGCATCCCCAACTGTGACAAAAATGTTCCCGGGTTGTTGATGGCGGCAGCAAGAGTGAATATTCCCACAATATTTGTTTCGGGAGGTCCTATGCTTGCCGGAAATGTACATGGACAAAAGAGAAGCCTGTCTTCCATGTTTGAGGCAGTGGGAAGTGTAGCAGCCGGTTCTATGACGATGGAAGAATTAAGTGAGTTTGAGGAGAAGGTATGTCCTACCTGCGGTTCCTGCTCCGGTATGTATACTGCAAATTCCATGAACTGTCTGACAGAGGCGCTGGGTATGGGGCTTAGAGGAAACGGAACCGTACCGGCGGTTTATTCAGAGAGAATTCGTCTTGCAAAGCATGCGGGAATGAAAATCATGGAATTGGTTGAAAAGGATATCAGACCCAGAGACATTATGACCGAGAAGGCATTTTTAAACGCACTGACCGTTGATATGGCGTTGGGATGCTCTACAAATTCCATGCTTCATCTGCCTGCAATTGCCCATGAAGCGGGGGTGGAACTGAATCTGGATATTGCTAATGATTTGTCGGCTAAGACTCCCAACCTTTGTCATCTTGCACCGGCAGGTCCTACCTATATGGAAGATTTGAACGAGGCGGGCGGTGTTTATGCAGTAATGAAAGAACTGACCAAGAAGAACCTGCTTCATCTGGATTTAATCACTGTGACTGGAAAGACGGTCGGTGAAAATATAGAAAACGCAGTTAATAAGAATCCGGAAGTGATCAGACCGGTGGAAAATCCCTATTCACAGACCGGCGGTATAGCAGTTCTCAAAGGTAATCTTGCACCGGATTCCGGTGTTGTAAAACGCTCTGCAGTGGTACCGGAGATGATGGTACATGAGGGACCTGCAAGAGTATTTGATTGTGAGGAAGATGCGATTGAAGCGATTAAAGGCGGTAAAATTGTTGCAGGTGATGTGGTGGTCATCCGCTATGAAGGACCCAAAGGAGGTCCGGGAATGCGCGAGATGTTAAATCCGACTTCAGCTATTGCGGGAATGGGGCTCGGCTCTTCGGTGGCGCTGATCACGGATGGACGCTTTTCGGGAGCTTCCAGAGGAGCTTCCATTGGACATGTATCGCCGGAAGCAGCAGTAGGAGGTCCTATTGCACTAGTTGAGGAAGGCGATATTATAAGCATTAATATTCCGGAAAATTCATTGAATGTGAAAGTGTCGGATGAAGAATTGTGCAGCAGAAAAGAAAAATGGCAGCCAAGAGAACCAAAGGTCACAACCGGATATCTTTCCAGATACCGTGAGATGGTTACCAGCGGAAACAGGGGAGCAGTTTTAGAGATTCCCCATGCGGAAAACGGCATAAAAAACAACCAGTAATACAACAAAGAAAGGGATTGAGAAAATGCAGTTGACAGGAGCGGAAATTGTAGTTGAATGTTTGAAGGAGCAGGGAGTAGATACCGTATTCGGTTATCCCGGCGGCACCATATTGAATGTTTATGATGCTTTATATATGCATAGTGGGGAGATTAAACATATTTTGACCTCCCACGAGCAGGGAGCTGCCCATGCGGCAGACGGTTATGCCAGAGCTACCGGAAAAGTAGGTGTATGTCTTGCGACCAGCGGACCGGGAGCGACTAATCTGGTGACAGGAATTGCAACGGCATATATGGATTCGGTTCCTATGGTGGCGATCACTTGTAACGTGGTGCTTCCGCTTCTTGGAAAGGATACCTTTCAGGAGGTAGATATTGCAGGCGTGACGATGCCGATCACCAAGCACGGATATATCGTCAAAGATGTAACCAAGCTTGCGGATACCATCCGAAAAGCTTTTGCCATTGCTAAGGAAGGACGTCCGGGTCCTGTGCTTGTGGATATCACCAAGGATGTAACAGCAAATAAATGCGAGTATGAAAAGGCTCTGCCCGCACCGAATGCTTCTTCCTGCAAGTACACAAGGGAGGATATAGAAAAAGCAGTAGAGCTGATCAAAGCTGCCAAGCGGCCGTTTATTTATGTAGGTGGCGGCGCCGTAATCTCAGGAGCCGCACAGGAGGTGCGTAAGCTGGCTGAACTTATGGACTCACCGGTATGTGATACGCTGATGGGAAAAGGCGTTATGGATGGACATGATGAACGCTATACGGGCATGATCGGAATGCATGGGACTAAGGCATCGAATCTGGGAGTCAGCGAATGTGATCTTCTGGTTGCTTTGGGAGCAAGATTTTCTGACCGTGTAGTTGGAAACGCGGCAATGTTTGCCTCAAGAGCAAAGGTTCTTCATATTGATATTGACGCCGCGGAAATAAATAAAAACATTAAGACAGCGGCATCAGTAGTGGGAGATTTAAAGGAAGTACTCACGCTGATCAATAGAGAGCTTACGCCGGTGGAACATAAAGAATGGAATAATCATATTAAGGAATTAAAGGAGAAATATCCGCTCAACTATGATAAAAATATGCTTTCCTGTCCGTATATCATGGAAGAAATTGACCGGATCACGGAAGGAAAGGCGCTTATTACCACTGATGTGGGGCAGCATCAAATGTGGGCTGCCCAATATTATAAGTATTCACAGCCGAGAACCTTTTTGTCCTCCGGCGGACTTGGAACCATGGGTTATGGACTTGGAGCCTGTATCGGTGCAAAAGTGGGAAGGCCGGATACAATATGTATTAATATTGCCGGAGACGGGTGCTTCCGCATGAATATGAATGAGCTGGCAACTGCCTCCAGATATCAGATTCCTATTATTGAGATTGTGATCAATAATCATGTACTTGGAATGGTAAGGCAGTGGCAGACGCTGTTTTATGATAAGCGATATTCCCAAACCGTATTAAATGACGGAGTTGATTTCTGCATGGTTGCAAAAGGACTTGGCTGTGAGGCAATTAAGGTGACGAAGAAGGATGAGGTTGCTGATGCCATAACACGGGCAATTGAAATGAACAGACCGGTCCTGATTGAATGTATCATTCCGGAAGATGATAAGGTGTTTCCCATGGTTCCCGCTGGGGCTCCCATCAGCGAGGTGTTTGATGCTGCCGATTTGGAAAAAGATTGACGAATAGTTTAAATGCGTTTAAAATGTTTCCCAGATGTTTTTAAATAAGATGTATGTCACTACAGGAGGAGAGAATAGTGTCCAGAGTGTATAATTTTTCAGCAGGTCCAGCAGTTTTACCTGAAGAAGTATTAAAAGAAGCTGCAGATGAAATGATGGATTACAGAGGATCAGGAATGTCCGTGATGGAAATGAGCCATCGATCCAAGGTTTACGATACAATCATTAAGGAAGCAGAAGCAGACCTTAGAGAGCTTATGAATATTCCCGATAATTACAAGGTATTGTTTTTACAGGGAGGAGCCAGCCAGCAGTTTGCAATGATTCCCATGAACCTGATGAAAAATAAGAAAGCGGCTTATATTGTAACCGGACAGTGGGCAAAGAAAGCATATCAGGAAGCTAAGATTTATGGTGATGCCATTGAAGTAGCTTCTTCAGCAGATAAAACCTTTTCTTATATTCCAGATTGTTCAGATCTTCCGATTCCGGAAGATGCTGATTATGTATATATCTGCGAGAACAATACGATTTATGGAACGAAATTTAAGTCACTGCCTGATACGAAAGGACATATTCTTGTGTCAGATGTTTCCTCCTGTTTCTTATCCGAGCCTGTGGATGTGAGCAAATATGGGGTGATTTACGGTGGTGTGCAGAAGAACATCGGTCCGGCAGGTGTGGTTATCGTAATTATCCGTGAGGATCTTATCACGGAAGATACACTTCCGGGTACGCCTACGATGTTAAAATATAAGACGCATGCGGATGCAGACTCCCTTTACAATACGCCTCCGGCATATGGAATTTATATCTGCGGTAAGGTATTTAAGTGGTTAAAGAAGCAGGGCGGTCTTGCGGCAATGAAGGAATATAATGAGAAAAAAGCAAAGATTCTCTATGATTTTCTGGATGAAAGCCATTTATTTAAAGGAACGGTCAGAAAAGAAGACCGCTCACTGATGAATGTACCTTTTGTTACCGGAAGCGAGGAGCTTGATGCAAAGTTTGTGAAAGAAGCGAAAGTGGCAGGCTTTGAAAATCTGAAAGGACACAGAAGCGTAGGAGGCATGCGTGCCAGCATTTACAATGCAATGCCTATTGAAGGTGTGGAAAAATTGGTCGCATTCATGAAAGAATTTGAAGAGAAGAATGCCTGAAAGAGGAGAAAAGGAAATGTTTAATTATTTTTGTCTCAATCCGATCGCACAGGTCGGACTGGAAAAGTTTACGGAAGAATTTGTGAAGACAGAGGATGTGAATGAGGCTCAGGGCATTCTGGTAAGAAGCGCTGCTATGCATGACATGGAGTTTTCTGACGAGCTTCTTGCGGTGGCAAGAGCCGGTGCCGGTGTGAACAATATTCCTCTTGATAAGTGTGCCGAAAAGGGGATTGTGGTATTTAATACCCCCGGTGCAAATGCAAACGGAGTAAAAGAGCTTGTGATTGCAGGTATGCTTCTTGCATCCAGAGATATAGTAGGAGGAATTAATTGGGTTCTCTCAGCCAAAGATGATGAGAATATCGCCAAAGCTACCGAAAAGGAAAAGAAACGCTTTGCAGGTACGGAGGTTCAAGATAAGAAGCTGGGCATTATCGGACTTGGTGCAATTGGCGTTAAGGTAGCGAATGTGGCAAAGCATATGGGCATGGAAGTATACGGTTATGATCCATATGTGTCGGTAGATGCAGCGTGGAATTTAAGCCGTGATGTAAAGCATGTGCTGAATGTGGAGGATATCTATGAGAATTGTGATATTATCACTATTCACGTACCGCTTCTTGACTCTACCAGAGAAATGATCAATAAGGAAGCAATCTCCAAAATGAAGGATGGTGTTATCATTCTGAATTTTGCAAGAGATCTGCTTGTGAATGAAAAGGATGTTTTGGAAGGGATTGGAAACGGAAAAGTGCGCAGATACGTGTCAGATTTCCCTAATCCCACAACTGCAGGACAGGAAGGCTGCATTGTTATTCCGCATCTCGGAGCCTCCACGGAAGAGTCGGAGGATAACTGTGCAAAGATGGCAGTGAAGGAAATGATGAATTACTTAAAGAATGGAAACATCAATAACAGTGTCAACTATCCGAACTGTGATATGGGTGTATGTACACAGGCCGGACGTGTGGCTATTTTCCACAAGAATATTGCTAACATGATCACGAAGTTTACAGCATGTTTTGGTGATGAGGGAATCAATATCACGGATATGATGAACAAGTCAAAAGGTGAAGTGGCTTATACGATGATGGATATTGAAAAAGCCGCTGATGAGAGCATTATTCAGAAACTTCAGTCTATAAACGGAGTTTTCCGTGTACGTGTAGTGAAATAAAGAGCATGAATTAAGCGCTGCCAAACGGCAGCGCTGCTTTTAAAATTCGGAGAAATTCACCAGATTTTCTTCCAGATCTTCTTTCAGCATAGCATCTTGTTTTGCAGAAACAATGCTTGCAAGATCCATGTACTTAATGAACACATCTTCAAGACTCATTTTCTTTTCATCGGCAATTTCCTGCATCACAGGCTTTAACTGATCGAGCTGAAAAGAAATTCTTGTTTTCTGCGGATCAATGTCGCCGAGTACCTTTTCGGCATATGCGTTAATGCGGGAGAGCATTTCTTTATCTTCCTCACTCAGGGAACCATATCCGTTGGAATTTTTTATTGTCTGAAACATTTTTTCACATCCTTTTCCTTAATATGCGCCGGTTGATATGCGGATAATCACAACATGGCACGATATGATTGTAACACTTGATGCTTGTGTTGTATAGATATCTTTGTTAAAATATATAAGCAGTGACAGCTAACAAATGGAGGTTATATATGAATAGTAAATTGTATAAGTTGATGAACTGGCCACGGATTGAGGGTGTTATTTATTCAGAGGAAGACAATCCCCATGATATTTTAGGTCCTCATGTGATAGGAAAAAACGTACTTTTTCAGACTTTCCAGCCGGATGCTGAGGCTGTAACGCTTATTACACAGCCGGGAGATAAGAAGCACAAAATGGAAATGGCAGATGAGGCCGGTTTTTTTGCTTATGCAATGGCTGGTAAGATTCCTGATGAATATGTATATGAAGTACATGAGAAAGATGGAACGAGCAAGATTATCAAGGATGCATATCGTTATCAGGTGGGAATGGATCAAAAAGACATTGACAAGTTTAATGCCGGAATACACTATACGGTATACGAAAAACTGGGTGCACATCCTATGACCGTTTCCGGCGTTTCGGGCACCTTTTTTGCCGTATGGGCTCCCAATGCGCTGAGAGTCAGTGTGGTTGGGGATTTCAATAACTGGGATGGAAGAGCCCATCAGATGAAACGAAATGCAAAAGGCGGTATTTTTGAAATTTTTATACCCGATGTGGGACCGGGAGAATGTTATAAATATGAGATTAAGGCAAAGGGAGGAATTACCTTCCTGAAAGCAGACCCGTACGCGTTTGGACAGCAGCTTCGTCCGGACACGGCATCTGTTGTGAGAGATATTACTTCTTATGCGTGGAAGGATCAAAAGTGGATGAAAGGCCGGGAGGCTGTTCAGGGGTCCGATACTCCGGTCAGCGTTTATGAAGTGTATCTTGGATCGTTTAAAAGGGATGCGGATACCGGTGATTTTTTAAACTATCGTGTTTTGGCAGAGGAAATCATCAGCTATGTAAAGAAAACTGGATATACGCATGTGGAACTGATGCCGGTAATGGAGCATCCTCTTGATGCTTCATGGGGATATCAGGTGATTGGGTATTATGCGCCGACTGCAAGATATGGAAGTGCGGAAGATTTTATGTATTTTGTGGATGCATTGCATCAGGCGGGAATTGGGGTGATTCTGGACTGGGTTCCTGCACATTTTCCGAGAGATACTTACGGGCTTTCAGGCTTTGACGGAACCTGCCTTTATGAGCATGCGGATCCAAGGCAGGGAGCTCACCCGCATTGGGGAACCCTGATTTATAATTATGGACGGCCTCAGGTTGCAAATTATCTGATTGCCAATGCCATGTACTGGGTGGAAAAATACCATGTGGACGGAATCAGAATGGATGCGGTAGCGTCCATGCTTTATCTGGATTATGGAAAGAATGATGGGGAATGGGTTGCCAATATTTATGGAGGCAATGAAAATCTGGAAGCAGTAGAACTATTAAAACATTTGAATTCTATTATGAAAAAGCGTAATCCGGGCGTCCTCATGATTGCAGAGGAGTCTACTGCATGGCCGAAGATTACAGGCAGCCTTGAGGAGGACGGACTTGGGTTTGATATGAAATGGAATATGGGATTTATGAATGATTATCTGTCTTATATCAGTTATGATCCTTATTTCCGGTCACATCATCACAATGAATTGACATTTAGTATGATTTATGCTTACAGTGAGAACTTTACACTGGTATTTTCTCATGATGAGGTGGTTCATGGAAAATCCACTTTGATCGGTAAAATGCCGGGTAATAGGGAAGATAAATTTGCAAATCTGCGTATCACCTATGCTTATATGATGACCCATCCTGGTAAAAAACTCTTGTTTATGGGACAGGATATCGCAGAGTTTCGTGAATTTGATGAGTCTAGGCAGACTGAGTGGTCATTGCTTTCTTACGATGAGCATAAGGGAATCTATAGACTGGTACAGGATTTAAATAAATTGTACAAAGAAAAACCGGCTTTGTACGCACTGGATACCAGTCCGGAAGGATTTGAGTGGATTAACTGCATTTCAGCGGAAAAATGTATGGTTTCGTTCCTGCGCAAGACGGATAAGCCGGAAGAAATGCTAGTAGTTACCGTGAATTTTGCCAATGTTGAGCAGGAATTTGTGGTAGGAGTTCCGCTGGAAGGTAAGTATAAAGAGATCTTAAATACCGATGCAAAATGCTATGGCGGTCAGGGAAGAGTTAACGGACGGGCGAAGTGTGTTTTGGAAGAAGAAGTAGACGGAAAGCCCTATTCCTTTAAAATGACTGCTGCACCCTTGTCCGCAAGTATTTTTACTTTTATTCCTTATACGGAAAAAGAAAAACAGCAGATTGCAAAGAAGAAAGCGGAGCAGGAAGCTATTCGCCATGCGCAGGCAGCCATGCGTGAAGCGGAAGAGGCCAAAAAGCTTGCACTTGCAGCAAAGGAAGAAGCGGCGGAAGCCAGAAAGCAGGCAAGAGAGGCCGAAAAGCGTGCCAAGGCGGCAGAGGAAAAGGCTGAGAAAGAATTGCAGAGGGCTTTGGAAGAGCAAAAGCGTGTTGAGAGCATAAAAAAGAATCAGGAGTAATCATGGATATCCAGCAGATTGGTAAAGAAGCAGGAGTAATTGAAAAATTTCTTCAGGAGCTCCCTGAAAAGGCGTTTCATTTAGGACTTCGGGTGGTGCTTGCAGCATTGGCGTTTCTGATCGGAGTACAGCTTATAAGGCTGGTTCGTCATGTGCTGAAAAAGACTCTTGGCAGAAGCAGGGTAGATGACAGTGCAGTGAGCTTCATTGATTCCTTTGTTAAATTTGGAATGTATTTTATTCTGGTGCTTACTGTTGCTTCCGGTTTGGGAGTGGATGCTGCAAGTATCATTGCTCTGCTGGGATCAGCCAGCGTGGCAATTGGTCTGGCGGTACAGGGGAGCCTCAGCAATTTTGCGGGAGGAGTGCTTCTTTTGATTCTAAAACCCTTTGCACCGGGAGATTATATCAGAGATGGCGCCGGAAATGAGGGAACGGTGGAGAGCATAGATGTATTTTACACCCATCTGATTACACCGGATCACAAGAGTATCGTACTTCCCAATGGAACTCTTGCGAATGGATCCATTATAAATTTTACGAAATGTCCCACTAGGAGGTTGGATATTTCTGTAGGGATTTCATACAAGGATGATATCAAAAGAGCAAAAGCGGTCCTTATAGATTTATTAAAGTCTGATTCGGCAGTGTTGAAGGATGAAGATGTACTTGTGTTTGTGGATACACTTGGAGACAGCAGTGTGATATTAAATCTCCGCTGCTGGACTTTGCAGAGCGATTACTGGACGGCAAAGTGGCGTTTGACGGAAGAGACAAAATATGCGCTGGATGAGGCGGGGATCAACATTCCCTATCCGCAGATTGATGTGCATGTGGAGCAAAATTAACGTATAGCTGGTTTACATGTAATATCTAAACGACCACTCGGATAAGAAACAAAATTCTACGTCACCACGCTCGATAAAGCGTTCGCGAATTGGTTCCTTTAGAATTTGTTTCTGATCCGAGTTAGTTTTTGTCTAACGGAAAAACAGCTAATGAAATGACTTCACTACAGTTGCCTAATTTACTGTCTGGCTGACTGCCAAAGAGTGAACCGTTCGACATTAGTGGAGTTACCATTTGGGCTTTGCGTTATTCAGTAATCCAGCTCAGATTAAAATAAATCCTAAAGGAAGCAATTCGCGAACGCTTTATCGAGCGTGCTGACGTAGGATTTATTTTAATCTGAGCGTACGACTTATATACGCATACCCTGTCAAACGTAAATTTCTCTTGCAAAATATACACTTTACCCTTATAATTATTTTGTTGCAGGTTCAAAAGAACCGCAGAGAGACGCTACTGTGGCTCAGCAGGTAGAGCAGCTGATTCGTAATCAGCAGGTCAGGGGTTCGAGTCCCCTCAGTAGCTTACAATAGGAGGCTGGTATACAGTCTCCTATTTTTTCTTTTTGTATAGATGTTCCAGATATTGAATGGCCTGATAAAGACCCATGGCAATAATACAAAGGATAATGATGGAAGTGATCACCATATTCAGTTTAAATACCTGGGAACCGTAGATGATTAGATACCCCAGACCGCGCCTTGCAGCAAGAAATTCACCGATGATTACGCCTACCAGAGCGAGACCAATATTAACTTTCATGTTGCTTAAAATGATCGGAATGGAGGAGGGAAGAACAACCTTAAAAAACGCATCTATGCGGTTCCCGCCAAGAGTATAGATCAGTTTCAGCTTTTCGGAATCCGTATGAGAAAAGCCGGTATAGAGGCTGATGATGGAACCAAAGATGGCAACGGATATTCCGGCAACGATAATGGTATCCGTTCCGGTGCCGAGCCATACGATAAAAAGCGGAGCGAGAGCGGATTTGGGCAGGCTGTTGAGAACCACAAGGTAGGGTTCCAAAATCTCAGATAAGGTTTTCGAATACCATAAAGCAGTGGCCGTAATCATGGCGATCAAGGTAATTAACAGAAAACTGACCATTGTTTCCATTAGTGTTATTCCGGTATGTGTAAAAAAGGAGCCATCTGCCAGCATCTGACCAAAATAGGAGATGACCATGCCGGGGCTGCTGAAAAAGAAGGTATCGATAAGTCCTAATCTGCCGGCGGATTCCCAGATAATCAAAAATACTGCAAAGATGAGAAGACGTGCAGTGGTGATGAGATGGTGATGCCGATGATGCGCACGAATATAGGACTCTTGAGCGGTAAGCTGTCCGGTGAGGGGAGAAGTTTTTACGGGTGAAGTTGTTTTCTCAGGTATATTCATCTGAAATCTCCTTCCACAGTAAAGTGAACAAATTGTTGAATTCCGGTGCATTTCTCGCTGCAAGGGGAGAATTTTCCGTCATGGAAAGATGAACCGGTATATTGTTTTTGATGGTGGCAGGGCGCCTTGTCATGACTAGAATTCTGTCAGCCAGTGAGATGGCCTCAGAAAGATCATGAGTGATCAGGATGGCAGTAATCCGGCTTTTACGGATAATGTTGCCAATGTCTGCGGAAACCGTCAGCCGGGTTTGGTAATCCAGAGCGCTGAACGGTTCATCGAGAAGCAAAAGTGCAGGCTCCATGACCATGGTTCGTATCAGAGCGGCGCGCTGCTTCATGCCTCCTGATAATTCGCTGGGTTTTTTATCTTTAAACTTATATAAGCCGTAATCATTCAGCAAATGATTTGCAAGATCTTCTTTTTCCTTGGTCAGTGTGCCTGTTATTTCGGGACCAAGTAATACATTCTTCCAAATTGAACGCCATTCCAGAAGATGATCTTGCTGGAGCATATAGCCAATTTGAATGTCATTTGCCTGATTTAACAGGATTTCACCTGATTCGGGTTTAAGAAGGCCTGCAATAATAGAAAGCAGCGTAGATTTTCCGCAGCCACTGGGGCCTACAATAGCGATGAATTCACCCCGATCTACCTGAAAGGATATGTGATCAAGCGCTTT
The DNA here is from genome assembly GCA_014804285.1 of Lachnospiraceae bacterium. GTDB lineage: Bacteria > Bacillota > Clostridia > Lachnospirales > Lachnospiraceae > Suilimivivens. Next base: position 12,203 of record JAAVAA010000047.1, read on the forward strand.
GGTTTCCCCTTTTAGATTGTGATAGGAAAAGCAGATATCCCTGCATTCCAAAATAGGCTGTTCCATTTAAGGACCTCATTTCCCTTTTTTATACTACTAATCTATGAACATTCGACATTTGTGTGCCGGATATGTCATGGATTTCGTGAAATATAACATTGAAAAGAAACGAAAAATATGATAGTATCAAATTCAGATTTAATAATTGGAGGAATAAGCTTATGGCTCAATTATGGGGAGGTCGGTTTACCAAGGAAACCGATGACCTGGTTTATCAGTTTAATGCTTCCATTCATTTTGACAAAAAATTATTTGAGCAGGACATCGAAGGAAGCATTGCCCATGTGGTTATGCTTGAAAAGCAGGGAGTCATTTCTTTGGAGGAAAAGGATGCCATTGTGAAAGGCCTGACCGGCATCCGAACGGATGTAGGGCAGGGAAAGCTGGCTATTTCAGAAGAATTTGAAGATATACACAGCTTTGTAGAGACAAAATTGATTGAACGGATCGGTGATGCCGGAAAGAAGATGCACACTGGAAGAAGCAGAAATGATCAAGTGGCATTGGATATGAAGCTTTATGTAAGAAGCGAAGTGTTAATAGTTTCTGATTGTCTTCTGGGCTTGATGGATACGCTGATTTCCATTATGGAGAATAATCTGACGACTTATATGCCGGGCTTTACACATTTACAGAAGGCCCAGCCCACAACGCTTGCCCATCATATGGGTGCATATTTTGAAATGTTTAAGAGAGACTGGCTCAGGCTGTCAGATATATATAAGAGAATGAATTACTGCCCGCTGGGCTCAGGTGCCTTTGCGGGAACCACATATCCTTTGGATCGTGCATATACAGCGGCCTTGATGGGATTTGAGGGACCGACCCTTAACAGTATGGATTCTGTGGCGGACAGAGACTATATCATAGAATTTTTATCCGCATTATCTACGATCATGATGCATTTGAGCAGATTTTCGGAGGAAGTGATCATCTGGAATTCCAATGAGTATCGTTTTGTTGATATTGATGATGGATTTTCTACAGGAAGCAGTATTATGCCGCAAAAGAAAAATCCAGACATAGCGGAATTGGTAAGAGGGAAGACCGGGCGTGTTTATGGTGCGCTGGTTTCCATCCTGACAACCATGAAAGGAATTCCCCTTGCGTATAATAAGGATATGCAGGAGGATAAAGAGGTCACATTTGATGCTATTGAGACGGTGAAGAGTTGTCTGGTTCTATTTAATGGAATGCTTGAAACCATGAAATTTAATCATCCGGTTATGGAGCAGAGTGCCATGAATGGATTTACCAATGCAACGGATGCGGCGGATTATCTGGTAGGAAAAGGGGTTCCTTTCAGGGATGCCCATGGAATTATCGGCAGACTGGTTCTATACTGCATTGAAAAGAATACTTGCATCGATAATCTCAGCATACAGGAACTGCAGGAGATCAGCCCGGTATTTGAAGCGGATATTTATGAGGCAGTCAGCTTGAAAACCTGTGTAGAAAAACGGCTTACCATAGGAGCTCCGGGGCAGGAGGCTATGAAGGAAGTGATTCGGATCAATAAGGATTTTTTAAGTGCCTGCAGGGAAAAGCGCTAGAATAACAAAACAGACAAGAAGAGAAAGGAGTAACAATAGAAATGAGTGAAAAACTAAAAGTAGGAATTTTAGGCGGAACAGGTATGGTGGGACAGCGATTTATAGCTCTTCTGGAAAATCATCCCTGGTTTGAGGTGACGACCATTGCTGCCAGTGAAAGATCTGCCGGAAAAAGCTACAAAGAGGCAGTAGGGGATAGATGGAAAATGACAACTCCTATGCCGGAAAAAGTAAAAGATATTATTGTCATGAATGTAAATGAAGTGGAAAAAGTAGCTGCGGAAGTAGATTTTGTATTTAGTGCAGTGGATATGACAAAAGAAGAGATCAAAAAGATCGAGGAAGACTATGCAAAGACGGAGACTCCTGTTGTTTCAAACAACTCGGCTCACAGATGGACACCGGATGTTCCTATGGTGGTGCCGGAGATTAACCCGGAACATATGAAGGTTATTGATTTCCAGAGAAAGAGACTGGGAACAGAGAGGGGATTTGTGGCTGTAAAGCCGAACTGTTCCATTCAAAGCTATGCGCCGGTGCTGACTGCATGGAAGGAGTTTGAACCTTACGAAGTAGTAGCAACTACTTATCAGGCGATTTCCGGTGCAGGAAAGACCTTCAAGGACTGGCCGGAGATGGTAGAAAATATTATTCCCTATATTGGAGGAGAAGAGGAAAAGAGTGAAAAAGAGCCGCTCCGTATCTGGGGAGAAATTAAAGATGGTGTGATTAAACCTGCAGTATCTCCGATTATTACCTGTCAGTGTATCAGGGTTCCTGTTTTAAACGGTCATACGGCAGCGGTATTTGTAAAATTCAAAAAGAATCCGACCAAAGAACAGCTTATTGAAAAGCTTGTTTCCTTTAAAGGACTTCCGCAGGAATTGAAACTGCCCAGTGCACCAAAACAGTTTGTTCAATATCTTGAGGAGGATAACAGACCTCAGGTGAAAGTGGATGTTGATTTCGAAAACGGTATGGGTATCAGCGTGGGGAGACTTCGCGAGGATACGGTTTATGACTGGAAGTTTGTTGGACTTTCCCACAATACGGTAAGAGGAGCCGCCGGTGGTGCAGTGCTTTGTGCGGAACTTCTGAAAGAACAGGGATATATCACCAAAAAATAGTACAAAGGTTGATCGGTTACGGGAAATGGGGAGTTTTCTGTAATCAAACGAAGGGTAAGTAACATGGATGAATTACGTTATCAGGTAGACCTGTTGAGCGCAATGAATCAACGATTGACAAACGATGAAAAGATGTATCGGTTGATCTGCAATACATCAAGTAATGCTTTTCTTTATGTTAATCTTGTTGAAAATACGGTAAAAACGATTGCTAACTGGGATTTCTTTTTCCCAGAGGTCGAGATCAGAGACATGAAGGATCTGGCAAAGCTATATTCGCAGGTGGAGGATAAATATGTTCTCCCGCTCAGAGATCTGATCTTTTTGGAAAAGAAAGAATTAAATTCAGACAGTGGTATTGTTAAGCTGAAAGACGGCAGAACATGGGTGGAGTGCGAAGCAGAAATATTATATGATGATGCAGGAAATGCAACGGATAAGGTGATCCGATTTAAGGATATATCCAAGTTTAAGAATCAAAATGAAGAATTAACCTATATGGCATATTTTGATGTCCTGACAGGGTTATATAACCGTAACTATTTTGTCAGATTGTTGGCAGATTTTGTACGCAGAGCCAGTGACGATAATGAGATCGTGTCGGTTATGTTTGTAGATATTGATGATTTCAGGAAGATCAATGACGGTTTCGGAATTATTGTAGGGGATGAGATCGTTCAACAGTTTGGACAGCTTTTGGCAGACCTTCAGGGAGAGAATGTTCTGGTATCTCATTTTAATGCGGATATCTACTGCATTGCAATCTACAAACCTTATGGAAACCGCACGGTGGAACAAATCTATAAAAAGATTTGCGATAAGATTAAAGATCCTTTCAGGCTCAGTAACGGACAGGATCTGGGAATATCCGTCAGTATCGGTGTGGCGGAATATCCGGAAGCGGCAAGGACCACATTGGAGCTGATCAATTGTGCGGAAATTGTTATGTTCAAGGCAAAAGGTCAGGGCAAAAATACAATTAAGTATTTTGATGCGCCGATTTTGAACGAATTTTTACAGAATGTAAATATTGAGACCAAGCTGAAAGAGGCCGTATTTAATCAGAATTTTACCATGAATTTCCAGCCGCAGTACTATGCGGATACGAAAAAGCTTCGGGGAATGGAAGCATTGATCCGTTGGCGGGATAATGACGGAAAGATGATCAGTCCTGCGGTTTTCATCCCTATTGCAGAGAAGAATGGAACAATTGTTCCTATCGGAACCTGGGTGATTGAAGAGAGCATNAAAACCTTTGTNAAATGGAAAAAGCAGTATGGGCGAAATGTGATTCTTTCGTTGAACATTTCAGCAATCCAATATATGAGGGAAGAGTTTATNGACAGTGTNATNANTATTATCCATAAATACGATGTNGATCCNAAGGAGCTTGANCTGGAAATNACGGAAAGCGTATTGATTGAGAATTTCAAGGANGTTACGGAAAAANTATATATCCTTCGGGATTATGGAATCCGAATNTCACTTGATGANTTTGGAACNGGNTATTCTTCNTTATCCTATATTAAGGGNCTTCCCATNGATACNNTGAAAATTGACAAAAGCTTTATNGANACGATCATTACGGATGAAAANACCAGAATCATCACGGAATCTATTATATATATGGTGAAAAAGCTGGGATTTGAAACCGTTGCAGAAGGAGTGGAAACAGAGGAACAGTTTTCTTATTTAAGNGANATTGGCTGTGATTGTATTCAGGGNTTTTTGCTNGGAAANCCGATGTCNGCTGAGAAGATGGAGGAGCTTCTGAGTTTACAGATATAATTATAATTTAGGAGAAAATTATGGTTTTGGGACGGGCTTCAGAGCTAAAATATTTGAATTCCTACTATGACCGGGAAGGCAGCCGGATTGTGGTAGTTTATGGAGAAAAAAGTGTCGGNAANACAGCGCTTCTTGACCAGTTTGTTCAGGATAAAGTNTATTCNTATTNNAGGGCAAGNTCNGCNTCCGAGCGGGAACAGTGTTATTTGTGGGGGNCAGAAATTAGCAGTGATNAAANTNAGATTGCTAAGTATCCTTCTTTNACNGAAATATTTCAGNCTCTTTTAGACAAAACAGATGAAAAGAAAGTCATTATTATCGACGAATTCCAGTATATTGTTAANGCAGGCAGTGCNTTTATGAAGGANTTGACTGCTTTTGTNAACAATAATTCNCAGGTGATGGTCATTTTNTGCAGTTCNTCCATAGGNTGGATNGAGAACGGTATGATCACNANAATNGGGGAAGCNGCACATGAGCTTTCCGGGTTTCTTAAGATCAGGGAACTTGGTTTTGAAGCAATTATGGAATATTTCCCGGGGTTTTCCATGGAGCAGTGTATAGAGGTTTATGCTGTGCTGGGCGGAATGCCGGGNCTGTGGGCACATTTTGATGANAAACTAAGCGTNCGNCAAAATATATGCAGGCATATTCTTGATAAAAATTCCTTTTTNTACAGTGAGGGGCAGAGAATTGTTGAGGAAGAGCTNAGAGAAACTTCCGTNTATAANACGATTTTATCTGCAATCGCGNCAGGGAAACATAANCTTAACGACTTGTTTCTCCACACAGGATTTTCCAGGGCAAAGATCAGCGTTTATTTNAAGAATCTGATGGAACTGGAGTTGGTTGAAAAGGTATTTTCTTATGATACGGAAGGAAAGGCAAATACGCAGAAAGGTATTTACCGTATAACAAATCATTTCGTGGATTTTTATTTCCGTTTTTTGTATCCGAATTTAAGCAGCCTGGAGGTACTTTCAGGGGAGGAGTTTTATGTTAAATATATTGCACCATCGTTTCGAGGATATGTTGCAGAATATTTTAAGACGGTATGTAAGCAGCACATTGAAAAGTGGAGCAAATGGAAAAGGCTTCCCATTGAGGTGGANCGGATTGGAGAATGGGTAGGGAAATTCGGAAACATTGATTTGATNGCACAGGATGAGGAAGGAAAGACGCTTATCGGTATCTGCAATTGGGATAAGCCTATGATGCGCTATGATGATTATGAGTGGCTTTTGTTCTGTGCCCAGAAAGCGAAGATACATGTGGATTATATCTATCTGTTTTCNGTGGGACGGTTTGAGGAGAAGCTGGATCTGGAAGCAAAGGTAAAACGTAATTTGAAATTNATCAGGTTGGATGAGATGTAATGGGAAAAAATCTGTATATTGCNGAAAAGCCCAGCGTGGCAAGGGAATTTGCCCGGGCACTGCAGATAAATGCCAGTAATAAAGATGGATATATAGAGTCTCCGGAGGCAATTGTTACCTGGTGCGTCGGGCATCTGGTAACAATGAGCTATCCGGAGGTTTATGATGAAAAATACAAGAAATGGTCACTCAGCACAATTCCCTTTATTCCTTCGGAGTTTAAGTACGAAGTAATCGATGGAGTCAAAAAGCAGTTTCAGATCGTTAGCGGACTGTTGAACCGTCAGGATGTGGAAACCATCTATGTCTGTACCGACTCGGGACGTGAAGGAGAATATATTTATCGGCTGGTGGAACAGCAGGCTCATGTGACAGGGAAGAAAAGAAGAAGAGTCTGGATTGATTCACAGACAGAAGAAGAAATCAAAAGAGGCATACGGGAAGCAAAGGATTTATCAGAGTATGATAATCTGGGAGCAGCCGCTTATCTTCGCGCAAAGGAAGACTATCTGATGGGAATTAATTTTTCCCGNGTACTTACATTGAAATACGGNAATGCTGTTAAAAACTATTTAAAAGCNGATCGGGCCGTAATCAGCGTAGGGCGGGTAATGACCTGTGTGCTGGGCATGGTGGTAAANAGAGAACGTGAAATCCGGGAATTTGTNAAAACNCCTTTTTATCGNGTCCTNGCAGAGNTTGCAGTNGGAGAAAAGACCTGTGAATGNGAGTGGAAGGCNGTAGAAAATACCAGATATTTCGGTTCTCCGCTCCTTTATAAGGAAAANGGATTTAAAGAAAAAAAGGATGCGGCAGNGCTGATCTCCNTGTTGATGANNGATNCGCCGGTTTTGGCAAAGGTNGAGTCNCTGGAAAAGAAAAANGAGACCAAAAATCCGCCTCTTTTATATAATCTNGCNGAGCTTCAAAANGACTGNTCNAANTATTTTAAGATCAGNCCCGATGAAACGCTCAGAATTGCACAGGAACTGTATGAAAAGAAGCTGACCACTTATCCCAGAACCGATGCCAGAGTTCTTTCCACAGCAGTGGCGAAGGAAATCTCTAAGAATATCCGGGGGCTTGGCAGCTACAGTCTTGTCAGGGATCTTGCAGCGAAGGTATTAGAGAGCGGGAGCTATAAGCAGATTGCTAAAACCCGTTATGTGAATGATAAGCAGATCACGGATCACTATGCGATCATCCCTACAGGACAGGGGCTTGCCGGTCTGGGAAATTTAAGTCCCACTGCCGTAAAGGTCTATGAGATCATTGCGCGGCGATTTTTAGCGATCTTTTTTCCGCCTGCCATCTATCGAAAAATTTCCTTAAATGTTTCGGTAAAGGGAGAGCAGTTTTTTGCGGGATTTAAGGTACTGGAATCGGAAGGCTATCTGGAGGCCGCGGCTTTTTCCTTTGCCAAAAAGAAAAATGAGGATGAGGGAGAAAATGAGGAAGCTGATCAGGAATTTATGGAGGCGCTTAACAGACTGAAAAAGGGAGCGGAGCTTCCGGTNCGGGACATGCAGATCAAAGAGGGGGAAACCTCGCCTCCCAAGCGATATAATTCGGGAACCATCATTCTTGCCATGGAAAATGCAGGACAGTTGATTGAGGATGAGGAGCTGCGCTCACACATTAAAGGAAGTGGAATCGGCACTTCGGCAACCAGAGCGGAAATCCTGAAAAAACTCATAAATATCAAATATCTGGCATTAAATAAAAAGACACAGATCATTACACCTACTTTGATGGGAGAAATGATCTATGAAGTGGTAGATAACTCTATTCGTCCGCTTCTTGATCCGGCTCTCACTGCAAGCTGGGAAAAGGGACTTACCATGGTGGCGGATGGGGTGATCACTGAGGATGAATATATGAAAAAGCTGGACGATTTTGTTTCCAGACGAACCAATATCGTGAAACAGTTAAATAATCAGTTTGTGCTTAACCAGCAGTTTAATAAAGCTGCGGGAAACTATAAAAAAATCTGATATTGCAGACAGGGAAAGACAGACGGAGGGAATTTATGGAACAATATAAAATCAGTAATCTTTATAATCTTGAGGAAACCATAGCAGGAAAGCTTTTTGAGGGAGCGGAGTATCCATGGGAGCTTCTTCCTAAGATCAGCAGCTTTATTCTGGAGCTGGGAAAAAGTCTTCCAAAGGATCGCTATGAGCAGATACAGGAAAATGTGTGGGCTGCCAAAAGCGCAAAGATAGCGCCCAGTGCATGCATTAACGGCCCTGCCATTATTGATGAGGAAGCGGAGATCAGGCACTGCGCTTTTATCAGGGGAAATGCCATCGTTGGAAAGGGTGCTGTGGTGGGNAATTCCACGGAACTGAAAAATGTGATACTGTTNAATAAGGTACAGGTGCCTCATTATAATTANGTTGGNGANAGTATTTTAGGTTTTAAATCGCACATGGGGGCAGGCTCCATCACATCAAACGTAAAAAGTGATAAGACCCTTGTGGTAGTGAAAGACGGTGAAGAGAAAATTGAGACCGGGCTGAAAAAATTCGGAGCTATGCTGGGCGATAATGTGGAGGTAGGTTGTAACAGTGTGCTGAATCCGGGAACCGTAATCGGCAGAAATACTAATGTATATCCCACCAGCATGGTACGCGGATGCATTCCTGCGGGAAGCATTTACAAAAAAAGAGGAGAGATTGCCGAGAAGTATTAATTATATCAAACTCATCATGAGAAATCCGGTTTGGAAAATGTATCTTAAAAATGTAATTTTTTGCCGAAAGGACTGGATTTTTTACAGAAGATATGAGAAAATAAAAAATGTGATTATGACAAAATATTCACAAGAGAGAGGAATATTTTGTTAGAAAATAATATCTACATATTGAAAGGAGTTTTCACATGATTTATTCAAAAGAAGTTGAAGAAATGTGTACAGTTGCCCAGGGCGTTAACCATGGTTGTGCACCTATCCCGGAAGAAGCAAAATGGGTAAAAGCAAAAGAAGTGAAAGACATTTCCGGTCTTACGCATGGTATCGGCTGGTGTGCTCCTCAGCAGGGCGCCTGCAAGCTGACATTAAATGTGAAAGAGGGTATCATTCAGGAAGCATTGGTAGAGACAATCGGATGCTCCGGTATGACACATTCAGCAGCTATGGCAGCTGAGATCCTTCCCGGAAGAACGGTAATGGAAGCATTAAATACAGACCTTGTATGTGATGCCATCAACACCGCTATGAGAGAATTATTCTTACAGATCGTATACGGAAGAACACAGAGTGCTTTCTCTGAGGACGGACTTCCGGTAGGCGCTGGTCTTGAGGATCTTGGAAAAGGCTTAAGAAGCCAGGTTGGTACNATGTACGGAACCTTAAAGAAAGGTCCCCGTTATCTGGAAATGGCAGAAGGCTATGTAACAGGTATCGCACTTGATGCTGACGATCAGATCATCGGCTACAAGTTTGTAAGCCTTGGAAAGATGACCGACTTTATCAAGAAAGGTGATGATCCTAACACTGCTTACGAAAAGGCAAGCGGACAGTACGGCAGAGTTGCTGACGCTGTTAAGATCATCGATCCCAGAACCGACGAAGAAGTTAAATAATAGAGAAGTGAGAAAGGAGTTACATAACAATGGCATTATTTGAATCATATGAAAGACGAATTGACAAAATCAATTCAGTATTAAATAGCTATGGTATCGCTTCTCTTGAAGAAGCTGAAAAAATCACAAAAGATGCAGGCCTTGATGTGTATGCACAGGTTAAGGGTATCCAGCCTATCTGTTTTGAGAATGCATGCTGGGCATATATTACCGGTGCCGCAATCGCAATCAAGAAGGGCTGCAAGAAGGCTTCCGAGGCTGCCGCTGCAATCGGCGAAGGTCTTCAGGCTTTCTGTATTCCCGGATCCGTTGCTGATACCCGTAAGGTTGGTTTAGGACATGGTAACCTTGGCAAGATGCTTCTGGAAGANGAGACCGAGTGCTTCTGNTTCCTGGCAGGTCATGAGTCCTTTGCNGCNGCTGAAGGCGCTATCGGTATCGCAGAGAANGCAAACAAGGTTCGNCAGAAACCNCTTCGTGTTATCTTNAACGGNCTTGGAAAGGATGCTGCTCAGATTATCTCNAGAATCAACGGATTTACNTTNGTTGAGACAGAATATGATCCTTATACCAACACCGTTAAGGAAGTTTACCGNAAGTCTTATTCCGAAGGACTTCGTGCAAAGGTTAACTGNTACGGTGCAAACGATGTNTGTGAAGGCGTTGCAATCATGCACAAGGAAGGNGTTGACGTNTCCATTACNGGTAACTCAACCAATCCTACCAGATTCCAGCATCCCGTTGCAGGTACTTACAAGAAGGAATGTANTGAGCAGGGNAAGAAGTACTTCTCAGTTGCATCAGGCGGTGGTACAGGACGTACCCTTCATCCCGATAACATGGCTGCAGGTCCTGCTTCCTACGGTATGACTGATACNATGGGACGTATGCACTCTGACGCTCAGTTTGCAGGTTCTTCATCTGTTCCNGCTCACGTTGAGATGATGGGTCTGATCGGCGCTGGTAACAACCCGATGGTTGGTATGACCGTAGCCGTTGCAGTTTCGATTGAGGAAGCGGCTAAGGCTGGGAAGTTCTAAAAACAGCATAAAGAAAAGTGCGATAAAGCCCGTAAATTCAATATTTACGGGCTTTTGTTATGTGTGTGGAATAAAAGCAAAAACCTGTCAAAACCCGTGAAATTTTAGGGGTAATACACAGGTAATATACGGGTAATACACAGCGGTAATACACAAAAAATCTGATGCAGAAGGGAGAAAATAGAGGTAATGCAAGACATGGGAATGACAGATTTACAATTCAAAAGTTGGTTAAAACAAATTATTAGAGGGCTTGAAGGAGCCAAGGAAAAGGAAACAAAAGAAGAGACTGACAAAGAACTTGAAGAACTGTTAAAAGATTTAAAGGAAGATTTACAGGGATAACAGAAAGGACGGGATTCCTACGCCGGATATGGCAGCAGGAAAGCCCGTTATTTTTATCATAGTATTTTATTCCCAGTCAAAACCGGACGGGTTAGCCGGAAGATCAGCACCGGAATAGTCGATTAATGCGACAGCTTCCGCAAGATCGGACAGGGAGCGGTGAGTATATACGGCTTCTGTAACATCGGTTATTTCGTGACCAACTATCATTTTTAGCAAATTCTCATCCATATGTTTTGCTTTGGCACAGGTAATAAATGTGTGGCGTGTCTCATGCGGTGTATGCTCCATTTTGAGATTTGACATAATATGCTTAAAGCGTCCTCGATACTGGTCGTATGTCATAAATTCATTTTTTTCATTGCGGAATAAGTACCGGCGATCAGGGTCATAATGCTTTTTCACAATATGGCGAACTTTTTCGTGAATCGGAACAATACGATCTGTACCGGCTTCGGTCTTCATGCCACCAAGAACAGTCCAACGATCAAAGTCAACATTTTTATTTTCAAGGAGCAGCATTTCAGAAGGACGAAAACCGGAATACAGGCAGAATAAAATCATATCAGTAACGCCGAAGTTTTCCCATTCCCATAGAGTAACAATTTCATGAACCAGACAATATCTGTACATCATGTTGAATAAACTTTTTATTCTTCCTTTTGTTGAAGCTCCTACATCGGCGTTGATAACCGTACCTTCTAAATGCGATGTTCTTATATCCTTCATCCTCATATTACAGAGACCGCTGCAATATGCATAAGCCGCTGTGACGGTTCTGACACTGGAAGGATTAGTGAGGGTACTGGGAGTCGTAGTTATTTCGGAAATATCCGCAGTAACTACAAGGAGAGCGATAAAGCTATGCTAAAGAATTTTTATCGTATGTTATCTAAGGCTTATCATCCGGACAGCAATCCAGATAAAGACACAAGCGAAGAAATGAAGATGCTCAACAGCCTTAAGGATGAATGGGGAATATAGTGTAGTTACTGGATTTAAAACAAATAACTACAATGAAAAAACAGAATATAGTTAAAATAGGAACGCTATAATGATAAAATTATGAAGGGGTATATTGTGGAATCGTGAAGGTTGTGGTATATTAATACTTGGAACAACCGTGTTGCAAGGTGGTAAGCCTCCCTAAACTTGAAGAAGAGGGGAGGTGGTGCGGATGGATACATATGAAGTTTTAAGCCTGTTATTTTTGGGCGGTTCATTTCTGGTCGCATTGCTTGCCTACATAGATAGGAATAACAAGCGAAAATAAATAAGCCTACCTTGTACTTGGCGGTCTAGGTAGGCTTAAAAACTTATTCTAGAGGCTAACCACTTTGTGGGCGGTTGTTCCTTCTCATATCTATAATATAGCACATTTGATGGCAGGTCGCAAGAGTTAAAACAAATTGATTTGTTTGTTAAAAATCCCTTTCATTCTTTTATCAGGCGGTTTACCGATTTGAGATCTATAAACTGACATGTTATAGCTAGACTCGAAAATTGGAATAATATATCCTATTTATTACACCTAAAAGTATTTTTGTTTTTGTTGTAAATACCGATGAATTAGTGCATACTACACGGTTATCAAGTGCATGCTTTCCGGTGTTTCAGTGCATGGTTTGAAACCAATAGCCAAGGATTTGTTGAAGGAGAGGACTATTCCAAACCATACCTGAAAGTACGAGTTCAAAATGAAGGGAATAGGGAAGGGGGGTAAAGGATTAGCATTTTGGCAAAATATACTATTGATGAAAAAGGGAGGTTTTTATTTTTGGGAAAATAGTATGGATTTGTTTATTTATTCTGATGAAATTGAAACAATACATATTTATAATGACGAACATAGCACAGCAACAAATGGACGTTATGAATTGTGGGAAGGGTTGGAACAGGAATTTAAACTGGGAACATATAATTTGAGATATGATAAGTTTTTTCCTCCAGTTTTTGGAAAGATGAAAGGAATAGAACTATTGTTTTGCGATTCAAATAAAGTGACTCTTATAAGAGCGGCAGACATTGTTGCTGACCGTATTTACTTTATGGCACTTAACAGAAAGCTTAAAAGTATGGAAGGAATATATTTATCTACGCTGCCATAGTGTTATTTGTATTGTTCAAAATCTGCATAAAACCTTAAGATAGTGGTTAATAGGATAAAGCTGATAGCGACCGTATAGCAACCAAAGGGTTAAAAAATGCCGTAAAATCTAGGGTTACTGCTGCCATTGAGGAAGCGATAAGGCTGGGAAGTTCTAAAAACAACATAAAGAAAAGTATGATAAATCCCGTAAATTCTATATTGACGGGATTTTTTTATATGGGTGGAGGAAGAAGCACAAACCAGTTGACATAATTTAGTTATGTTAACTTTTAAGCGAAAGTTAAAGATTACTATTGGTTGACAAGAATGTTGAAGTACTAATAAAATGAAAACATATAAATGAAGAGAGATATTATCGGATGAAACAAATACAATTAAAAATTGAGAGATAATTCAATGAGGAGAAGGGAAGTTATTTTAAAAACAGCAATAATCGTTATGGTCATTTTGGGTTTGGCAGGCTGTTCAGGAAAAAGAGATGCTGTATCACCGGAAACAGAAACACCGGCTGAGTTCACACAGGAGATACCGGAAGAGCAGAATGCGGAAACAGATGTCTCCGCTCCTGAAGAATTATCAGAAGTACTGGTTAGGGAAGAAATCAGGATTGATTTTCCATTTCATGATTCCGAAGAATATACACTTACGCTGGCGAAACTGCTGGATTCCTCAAATGAATATGAATTAATGCTTTATAGAAAAGAAGGGGAAGTATTGCAGCGGATTCCCTGTGGAAAATTGACAGAACCGATAGATTTTTCCTATGATAGGCTGGATTATAAAGATGAAAATGATTTGGAAATTTTTTCTGCCGGAAGCACTACGGGGCTTTTGTTTCTCTGGGAGGAAGAGCGATTTGCTAAGGAGCCAATAGAGATTCCGAAATACGACGAGCTTAGGGGAATGTCTATGCTTACCGTCACTGAGGAGGGGGACAAGCTGGAAAAACGTATCTATCTGATAAATAAGGAGAAAATGCGGGCCGATGAGATTCGAAGTTATAGTCTTAACAGAGAATCCGGACAGCTTTTGATTCGGGATAGTCTGGAGCAATTAAACTTATTTGACGGAATCGTACATCTGAACGAAGAGAACAATCCGGAAAATGCCGAATATTATGATATGCTCTTGTGGAATGACATATATGCGCCCGGAAATTTTGAAGGGCAATCTCTGCTTCCGGTATGGATAGGAGAAGATTTCGAAACAGAAGTGCAGACAGACAGTGGTTTTGAGAAGATTCAAAATGAAGTTTTTGGAAATCCGGGATATACCAAGGATTACGAGAGCCGGCAGGCATTGCTGGAAGAATTTGGTTTTGCGGATAGTGAGCCTATGTATCAATTTTTTGATCAATATGGCAAACTTCAACTAGAATTATATATGGATGATGCAATGGAGAATATCTGCGGAATTTATCATGAATACGCATTCAATAGTGAACTGGAAAAAGTAGATTTTAATCAATATGGATTTACGCTGCGGGTTCTGTATGAAGGAGAATGGGAAGAGAGGGATAAGTATTCATTAAAAACTGTGGATGGGTATGATGGTACAGAATCCGAGGATTGGATAAAAGATTATGAAGCAAATGCAGTGTACCGCGAGGATGGAAGACCGGATTGTTTTGAATCATCGGGAAGGATTGATGATTCCCCAGAGAGAAGTACATTGATAAGTATTAATTTTGTTTATCGCGAGGATGGTACTTTGTATTACCGGGATTATGACCATAATGGTTTAGCGTTTGAGACATCTTTAAGTTATCTGGACAGCTATTATGATGAAAAGGAAAGAGTGGTTTATGAAAAGGGATATATTACCCATGGTCATGTTGAATATTACTACATTTATGAGGACGAAAGCGATAAGCCGGCATATTGCCTGTACCTTGATCACAATCTCGGATATGTGATCCCTCAGATGATAAGGTATCATTAGGGCAAAATAATTTTTACAAAAACATAAAAAATCACGAGGATATTTACAATGAACAATGATATAGAAAAAGTTATGCAAGCTAAAAGGAGTTTTGACCATATTTTGGACAGTAAAAAATATGCTGACATAATCAAGGATGACGGACATTTATCACTGTAACTGAGTTTGGTAGAAGATAGAAGGTATGATAGAATTTTAGATATAGGAACAGGAAATGGTTATTTGGCATTTCCATTAGCTGAAAAGTTTCCAACAGCAAGTGTTTGTGGAATAGATATTGCAGAAACTATAATCAGAAAAAATAATGAATCTGTGAAAGAAAGAGGTATTTCAAATCTTATTTTCAAATCTTTTGATGGATTAAAATATCCATTTGATGATGAAAGCTTTGATTTAATTGTTACTCGATATGCTTTTCATCACTTCCCTAATATAGAGAATGCGATTTGTCAAATGAATAAACTATTAGTAAGAGGAGGGAGGGTGCTTATTTCTGATCCACTGAAAAATGAAGAAGATGATGGAGGAATTATAGATTCTTTGATGCAAGTGAAGCAGGATGGTCATATTCAGTTTTATTCTTTAAATGAATTGGATGAACTGTTTATGAGTAATGGTTTTGTAAAGGGGAATCAAATTATTACTAATATGAAATTTCCGTTTGCACAGCAGTCTGAGTACATCAATATATACAATGGAATTTCTGATCAGGATAGAGACCTATATCAAATAACAAATGAAAATGGTGTTGTATGGGTTAATCATATCAATGTCGGAAATACCATTTTTGTTAAAATATAGACTTTTATACCAAAGAGGATTAATAACAGGGAGATAATCTAGTGAGAAGAAAAGAAGCCATACAAAAAATAATAATAATCGTTATGGTTATTTTGAGTTTGGCAGGTTGTTCAGAAATAAGAAATACTGCATCACCGGAAGCAGAAACACCAGATGAGCCCATGCAAGAGGTATTGGAAGAACAAGATGTGGAAACAGATTTCTCCGTTCCTGAAGAATTATTAGAAGTGTCAGATAGGGAAGAAATCAAGATTGATTTTCCATTTTATGATTCCGAAGAATATAAACTTACGCTGGCTAAGCTACCTGATTCTGCAGATAATTATGAATTGATGCTTTATGGAAAAGATGGAGAAGTGTTACAGCGGATTTCCTGTGGAAAGCTGGCAGAGCCTTTAGAATTTTCCTATGAAGGATTGAGGTATGGGTATTATCATGATTTACAAATTTTTTCTTCCGGAAGTGATACAGGACTTTTATTTCTTTGGGAGAATGAACGGTTTTCACAGGAAGCAATTGAGATTCCGAAATATGACGAAGTCAGAAATTGGTTTATGCTTACTGGCGCTGAAGAGGGGGATAAGCTGAAAAAACGAATTTACCTGTTAAATGAAGAAAAAAATTGGATAGAGGAAGTTAGAAGCTTCTATTTGGAAAGGAATACAGGGTGGCTTGAAATACGGGATCATTTAGAAAACAAAAGTATATTTGAAGGAACGGTAGAATTAGATGAAAAAGGGAATCCGGTAAATTCTGAGTATTATGAAATGCTTTTATGGGACGATTTAAGTAGACCATGGAATTTGGAGGAACAGGACCGGCTTCCGGTATGGGTAGGAGAGAAACCGGAATGGGAAGAAGAAACTCCGGAGATTGACAGCTTTGATAAGGTGCAGAATTATTTGTTTGACAATCCGGGACACACACAGGATTATAATGACAGGCAGGAATTGTTGGAAGAATTTGGCTTTGCAGGCAGCGAACCTATGTACCAATATTTTGACAGATACGGAAATCTTCAATTGGAATTATATATCGATGAAGGGGCAGAGAATATCTGCGGAATTGTTCATACTTATAGGTTTAATAGTAAACTGGAAAAACTTGAATTCTTGTATGGTTTTACACAATGCATGATGCCTGAAGCAGAATGGGAAGATCAGAGCAAATACTTATTGAAATCTATAAATGGAACAGACGGGGCAAGCAAGGTTCCAAATTATGAAGAAAAGACAGAATATCGGGCTGACGGAAGACCTGATTATTTCGAGTCGACGGGGTTGGTTATGTATGAAGGCGGGGAAGAACTGGTGCCGATACTAGAAATAAATTTTGTTTATCGGGATGATGGTACTTTATATTGCCGAGACTACTACCATAATCATAAAATTTTTGGAACAACAGAAAGCACTCTGGAGTGTTTTTATGATGAGAAGGAAAGGATTGAGTATAAGTCAGGCTACATTACACATGGTTATGTAGAATATTATTACATTTATGAAGACGAAAGTAGTAAACCGGCATACTGTCTGTATCTTGACTATAATCTGGGATATGCGATTCCGGCAATGGTAAAATATCGTTAAATTTTCCTGTAAAAGTCGAAAAATGTAATTTTTTGAAAGAAAAAATTATAAAATGAAACCATTTTTTGCCAAAATGCAAGATTCAATGCAAAAAAATGTGGATTTTTTGGGTTTTAGTTGCAACAATTGTTGTTTTTTCTCCGTTGAGTGGATTGGTCGAAAACTTGAAAGACGTTGATATTACTGTGTCATTAAATTAACGTTTAGCTGGTTTACATGTAATATCTAAACGACCACTCGGATAAGAAATAAATTCTACGTCAGCACGCTCGATAAAGCGTTCGCGAATTGCTTCCTTTAGAATTTATTTCTTATCCGAGTTACTTTTCTGAATAAAGGAAAACCAGCTATTGACTCCACTATA
>JAAVAA010000048.1 GCA_014804285.1 Lachnospiraceae bacterium
AGAGCAAGTTTCGCCTGCGTAACTCAAAACCCACTTCGTGGATTTTGAGCCACTCCGGCTTACTTGATGGGGATTCCGCTCCCCATACCCTCGGTGGCATATCCTTCGGATATGCAGAACTGGCTACCGTTACACTCTCGCAACGTGATGAAGCACGATAGCACTGCCCTACTGGCAGCACTATCCAGCTTCATCATGGGAAAGGATTTGATATGGCAAGACCAAAAAAAGAAAAAGAACTGAAACGCAGCCACTGTGCCATGCTCCGCTTCAATGACACCGAATACGAAATTATTATGGAAAACGCTACAAGAGCAGGACTGCCTCTTGCAGAATATCTGCGCATGCAGGTAATGAAAGGGAAAGTGATTGCAAAATATGAGATC
Source organism: Lachnospiraceae bacterium (assembly GCA_014804285.1). Classification (GTDB taxonomy): domain Bacteria; phylum Bacillota; class Clostridia; order Lachnospirales; family Lachnospiraceae; genus Suilimivivens. Next base: position 387 of record JAAVAA010000048.1, read on the forward strand.
GTTGCATACGTGCCGGAACTGAAAAAACTGGTTGCAGAGTTTGGCAAGATTGGCAGCAACTTAAACCAGATCGCCCGCCACTTTAATCAGGGCGGCATCCATTCACAGGAAATGCGGCAGGCAATCAATAAGTGCATTGCAGAGATTTATGAAATGAAATATGAAGTCGTAAAAATGGCAGGAAATTTTCATGGCGATACTGAAACACATAGCGAATAAAAATGCAGATTATAGTGAAGCACAAAGATATCTCATTTTCCAGCACAACGAGTACACTGGAAAACCGATCCTTGACGGAAATGGGAAAATGCAGCTCCGGGAAGAATATTATCTTGACGGTGTAGAGTGCGATCCGTTCAGTTTTGATATGGAGTGTAAAGAACTGAATGCCCGCTTCCATAAAAATCAAACCTACGATGAGATCAAATCCCACCACTACATCATCAGCTTCGACCCAAAAGACAGGGACGAATGCGGACTGACCGGGGAGCAGGCGCAGCAGTTTGGGCTTGAATACTGCAAAAAGAATTTCCCCGGACATCAGGCTCTTGTCTGCACCCACATGGACGGGCATAACGGAAGCGGCAATATCCATGTACATATCGTCATCAACAGCCTGCGCAAAAATGATGTGGAGCGTCAAGACTTTATGGAGCGTAACTGTGATTCCCGCGCCGGAAATAAGCACCATTTAACTAACGATTATCTGGTTTATCTAAAACAGTCCCTTATGGATTTATGCCTGCGGGAAAATCTGCATCAGGTAGATTTACTCACGAAAGCAGAACGGAAAGTGACAGAAAAAGAATACCATGCAAAACGCAGCGGTCAGAAAAAATTGGAAGAACGTAACAGGCAGATGATATCAGAAGGTATCACACCACGCATTACCGTATTCCAGACACAGAAGGAATATCTGCGCACTTCCATTGATGAAGCTGCCGCCTCCGCACATGACCTTAAGAAATTTGAACAGATACTTTCAGAAAAATTCAACATCAAATTCAAAATCAGCCGGGGCAGGTTCAGCTATCTCCACCCTGACCGTGATAAACCGATCACTGGAAAAAACCTTGGGACACACTATGAAAAGGATTACCTTATGGGAATGATTGAAAATAATTCCCGTCTTGAAAATGCCGAAAAAGACCAGACTGTGCAAAAAGATTTTTTACCGGAAGAAATAACCCATGACCGGGAGAACTCTGCGCATCAGCGGGAAATCCCTGCCGGAACAGATGCTCCAACTGCACCGTTTGAGAAATCCGGGCTTCGTCTGGTAACAGACTTACAACACTGCATCAAAGCCCAGCAGAGCAAAGCCTACGCCGGAAAAGTAAAACTCACCAACCTCCAGACCATGGCAAAGACACTTTCCTATGTACAGGAGCATGGGTATAACACTGTAGAAGATGCAGAGGGCAGACTTGCCGAAATAAAAGAGTTTGTGTCTTCTTCCAGAAAAGAATTGAAAGATATTGAAGGCAGGCTCCGACAGACCAATGAGCAGATCCACTATACCGGACAGTACCTTGCCAACAAATCCATCTATTCGCAGTTTCTTAAGTCAAAGAACAAAGGACAGTTCCGTCAGGAACATTCTTCGGAGCTCGCCCTTTATGAAGCCGCTGTGAAATTCCTGAAGGAAAAATCCGGTGACGGAAAGCTCCCTACCTTGCAGACACTGAAAGCAGAAAAGGAAAAACTGCTGGTACAGAAAAAAGAAGCAAAAGAAAAATATCATTACTATCGGGATTATCAGAAAGAATTGAATACTGTCTGTGCCAATATCCACTCTGCATTGGGGCAACAGCATACCAGACCGACACATAAGCAGGAGCGCGAAGATATATCCTGACCTATGCCTCAAATCTTGTCAAATACAGACTGGCATGATAGGATGAATGCATAAACAAATAAACCGAAATTTTCAGGAGGAATGATGGCGTACCTTACAGGACAGGATGAACTTCTCTTTTTTGACAAGTATCCCACAGCATTTCCTTTATATGAAGTATTTGTAAAGGAATTGTTTGAAATGTTTCCATCAGCTTCAATGCGGGTGCAGAAATCACAAATAACATTTTCAAACCGTCATGTATTTGCATGCGTTTCTTTTGCACGGGTGAAAAAGAAAGCAGAATTGCCAGATCCGTATATTGTGGTTACTTTAGGACTTTCTTATCCCCTTGAATCTGACCGGGTAGCTGTAAAAACAGAGCCTTATCCCGGAAGATGGACAACTCATCTGGTTATAAGCTCCCAGTCTGAACTTGACGATGAATTTTATATATGGGTGAGGCAGGCATATGATTTTTCAGGGAGCAAGTAATTTCCTGCTTATTAGGAAGACAAAGCAAAAAAATCGGTATTTGAAGGAGGTATTGGTCTATGAAAAAACTATTTGAACTTGGAAACCAGTATGCAAAAGAAAGTGACTGGAAAGATTTTGCCTTATTGAAATTCTGTCTGTGCTCCATGGGTATCATAATTGGCACACAGGTTACACCGAAATATAAGAAAACCGTAATCTGCGCATCTATCGGAGTATTCATTGCAACCTATATTCCTCTTATGACGAAAGTTTACAGAATTATGATGCGTGACAATACTGAAATCAACAGCACCTCAACGAAGTCATAAATTTTAGTTTGTCTGGTTGAAAAATCGGAATTGATGGAGAACATTATGATAAAAAAATTAGCTTTGACATTAAGTGCAGTATTCATTATTTTAACATTTATTGGAGCTGGATATATTCTTCTTAATAATGGAAAGATTAATGCAGGATATGCTTGCATACCTATGGTTTTTGCGTTGATTTTTATTTCTTTTTATCGAAAGTACAAATGATATGCAAATTCCAGCTTGTCAATCTGGAAAACCGGGAGAGTGTAAAGTGAAAAAAATTAGTGAAAATATAAATTGGAAACTATTGAACTTAGCCTTTTGGATTGAAATTATTTTATCTTATCTCTTACCCTTTAAGATAACAGACAGTTCACAGTACCAGGTGGGTTTTCCCATACCATTTATACATATAAACGCTTCAGGGTTAAGTGTAAGTCCTTTTATGTCCATGCACTTCAATCCTTTAGGATTGTTATTTAATGGGATTATAATTTATTTGATGATCATTTTTTGTATTAAAATCTATAAAAAATTAAACATAAACACACAAGATAAACGTACTATGATGACAGCCTCCAGTTCGCCAGAAGATTAAAATGAACAGCAAGCCAATATTTGATATGGGAGATAAAAAGAAATGGCAATGAAAGAAGAAAAGGACTTACAGATTTTTACAGGCAGCCCAAAGGTTGAATGCGCTGTCTGCGCAGATGTCCCTAATCTGATGGATATAGATTCTGATAATTAACCGCCAGCACCACGAAACAATTTCTGGTTTCATGAAAGGATCACAACTATGGCAAACGAAAAAATATATGGCATGTCTTTTGCAAAGGTATATCCTATGCTTATTGCAAAAGCAGAGAAAAAAGGGCGCACCAGAGCAGAAGTCGATGAAATCTCCTGCTGGCTGACCGGATTCAGCATAGAAAATCTGAATGGACTTATAGGAAGTGATATTACTTACGGAGACTTCTTTTTACAGGCACCGGATTTAAATCCAGACCGCAGGCTGATAAAAGACGTGGTGTGCGGTGTCCGCGTGGAGGACATTGAAGAACCTTTAATGCAGGAGATCCGCTATCTGGATAAACTGGTGGATGAACTTGCGAAAGGCAAGACACTCCCAAAAATCATGCGGACATAAATGAAAAAGGGCATCCGGCTCACCGCCAGACACTCCCTCTTCTACTTCCGTTCCCGCTCCATATCATTTTCCGCCGCTTGCTAATATTCCTTGTCCCACTGCACTGTGCAATCTCTGCCCGCTTTTTATGCAGCTTAGTATACAGTTTTTTTAACACCCTATAAAACAATTCCCTGCAAAATACACATCTGGTTATGAACAATTCATGCTTATTTGAAGTTCCCCGTCGGCCCCTGCATCCAGACCCTTTACAGCGTTATAGATTGCCATAACGTCCTCTTTGGGAAACGTTGGAAAAACAGAAATGACACCTTCAAGATCCAGCCCGCACCGGCACATCGATTCTATTGCACGTTTATCCTGCTCCTTCATCACTACCCCCATTGTCCTTCTCCCCTTACTTGTTTCGCACATATGTTCTATTATAAATACTTTTTTCTGGTTTGCAACTGTTTTTTCATAGATGCCATAAATACATCTGCCTCCACCATTTCTGAAATTTGAATACTTGTTCCACCTTGAAATTTCCCAGAATTTCTTTCCCACATTTATTGACACTAAAGCGGTCCACCGTTACAATGAACAGCAAAAGAAAGTACACATATGACTGTCAATGATAAGAAGTGTCTGGCGGCACTGACCCGTCTGACCGCTTGCTATAAGGAGACCATGCCATGAACTATTTCACCTGTGATGCATGCCATTATATATTCCATGCGGATGATATGCCCTCTTCCTGCCCTGCCTGCAGTGCATCCTCGATTATTGCACAAAACGATAACAGCAAAAAATTCAAGATCCCTGCTGTCCGGTTTTCTACCGAAACAGAAATGGAGCAGAGCAGGCTGGCTGAAACAGAGGGCGCAGCAACAGAATCATTCCTTGAACGTGTGAAAAACCTCATCGGTTATACCCTTACCAATGATGAATATCACACAGCCCTGATGCTCCTCTTCTATTTCAAATCCGCTCCGGAAGAATTTACTTCCATGCATTTGAATGACCTTCTTTGTGGGAGGAACTCTTTTATCGAAAACAAAATGGCGGAGACAGCCGCAGGGAATTTATATCTACAGGCACAGAAACATTTTACATCGGAGCTTGGCAGGGAACGGAGGGAAACCGGCTGCAACGATGCTGTGGAAGTCGCAGCCTATACGGAAAAAGGTTCTGCCGCAAGCCTGCTCCTCCTGTTCCGTCAGAACGAGATTGACCAGATCCTCGGAAAAACCCCTAACCTTACAAACATCCGCAGCGTGAAGTTTGACCAAGTTGTCAAAGAACCCGGTGGGGATTATATCCGCTTCCTGATAGACTGGCACAACTCAGTCAGGCAATAAATCAGTTTTGCAGTCTGAATTATATTCCAAAAAAAGAAGTGCCCGGCGCAATGCCAGACACTCCTTCTTCTATTTCCGTTCACGCTCCATATCATTCTCTGCCGCCTGCTGATGTTCCTTTTTCCCGCTTCGTTTTGCAATCTCCGCCTGCTTCTTATGCAGCTTTGCCAACACCGATTGCCTGCCCTTCGGTTTCTTTTTGGGCGGCATACTGTTTGTGGCAGAGGAAACCTTATATCCGTTGTTTTTCCTTCCATCAATCATATTGTAATTCTGCTCTTCACTGATCTCTGCACTTCTTAAATATTCCCCATTCTCCATGTATTTCTGCCAGTTATCAGGCTGGGGCTTATCTGAATGATCCCCTTCCCGTTGCGGCTGCGGCTCTTCCTGATAAGTTTGTGGTTTTACCTGCCTCTCCGGCTCAGCCTGTTGCCGGATTTCTTCCTGCTTATCTTCTTCCGGCTGTTCCGGGTGGAGATACTGTTCCAGCTTCCTTTTTACCTCCTGATCAAAACCGTTCCTGACGTTATCTACTGCCAGCTTCCCTGCTCCGTCCACCACCACCCATGCGGCTTCCTTCCCATAAGTTTCATGCTCCATAAGGAAAAACTCCTGCCCCTCCAGTCTGATACTGTCAAAAGTAATCCAGCTCCCGGCTTTCCCTTCGATTTGGAAATTGGTTGTATCTATGGTAACTGCTGACCCGAATGAACTGCTTTCATTTTTAAAGAAATTATTTATGACAGTAAACCCAATCTTTTCTACATAATAAGAGATAACCGTCCCTGAACGGTTAAACACCAGCACATCGCTGACACTGACAGAATGACCGGCAAAGGAGCGGGGCGGCTGCCTATCTAGCCGCTCCCTGACGCTCTCCGGGGTATCCTGTGTGGAAAGGGTTCCCGTATATACCTGCTCATAATCTTCCTCTCTGACCTGTATTCCCTTCTCCAACAGCGTTTTATAAGACCGGAAACGTATCTGCCTCGTTTCCGGTGTCTGTTTCATCTGGTAAACTGCAAATTGTTTCTCCCCAATCATAATTCCTGCCCCTTTCTTTTATGCTCTTTTAATTTATCTGCCACATTTTCCCGTCTCTCCAAGCCTTCCTGCTTCTCTTTCAGGGCTGCCAGCACCGATTTCCTCTCCCCGGATTCTGCAGCCGGTCTGCCTTTCTGCCCTGTTTCCATGCTGTCCGCAGATTCCGGTGCAATTCTGGCATTTTTCATCTGCGCCTCCCTGCTGTCCAGATACTTCTCTGCACCTTCAAGGTACTGCCCCAGCGTCCCGGTCTTCTCTAAAGAGATCGGATTCATATCAACAGGAAGCCCGGCCATCTTTAAGCCTCCCTCATTCAGTATGTCAAAAAAAGAATCCTCCCTGATATCCCCAGTGTAGGAGATCACGACATCAATATCCGAATCCTCCCGGTACAGCCCTTCCCTTGTGCGGCTCCCGTATACCCTTGCAGCCAGAAGCTCCACTTCCCCTTCCAGCCCTGCATCTTCAATCTGCGCCTGTGCATAACAGAGAACCATTTCCTCGATCTCCGCCCGGCTCTGGCCATTCAGTGCCTCTTCCTGCCTTGTGTTATTAGATACAGGCCGGAACAGTTCCATATCTGCCTTTCCCACTGCCTCAACCTTCTCCATAAGCTCTTCGTAATCCTCCATGACACATTCGTCCACACAGACCCCTTCCTCCTCAAGGAACTCCCACATAACATACTCTATGGGCACGTCCTGGGGCGGGTACTCATATTCGCCTCCGTCCACCACCCTGTAGTCTTTCCCGTAAAAAGTATAATCATATCCCCCGTATGATTCCTGTATGGTGAAATATCCGGTCTCCGTCCTGCAGGCAAGCTCCTTAGGGAATTCCGGCTCGTCCCATATGGAAGAAGTTTCCGGCTTTTCTTCCACCCTGTCCCCAGCATTTTCCACTTCCATAGTTTCTGTCAAATTTTCTTTCATATTTTCTTCCATATCCTTCTCTGAAATATCATCATCCTCCCTGTCCCCTTCGTCCAGCCCGGCTGTCTCCACAGGGCTTTTTTCGTCCATATTTAACAGCACATTCAGTTCTGTCAGACGCTCTAATTTTTCCTGAAGCTCATCTTCCTTTACAAAAGGCTTTGCCACCTCCTCCTTCGCAACGGCAAGCTGATGCTGTACATTTTCAAGCTTCTGCTGCGCCTCTTCCAGTTCTTCCGGAAGCCTTGCAAGGGCATTGCTGATGCGCTGCATATTGCCGAGGGCATCCCTGCCGAGGGATATCCTGTTGCTGCAGCTCCCCTTGATGTTCAGTACATATTTCATCCCATAGCTGTCATAAAAGACATTCAGCGCAAACCCGCTGAATCTCCCCACCGTGTTCTCCACGTCCGCCCTGCCAAAACTCCTGCAGGCATCTATGAGCGCCTCCCCGGCTTCTTTCCTGTCCGTATATGCCCTGCCNCCTATCTCCATGNCAAAANTGATCCTCNCCNTCCCNTTTTTCCAGAACAGGGGCGGCAAGGGCTTTATCTGCCGAAAGGGCGGCNATCCGNTCCTTAAGNGCNGNGATCTCTGCCGGGTAATTCCNTGCGATATCNGCTTCCAGACGGTATTTCTGGCTGGTATAATCCGCTTTTAANAGCTTTAACTTGCTNACCTGTATGTCCAGCTCCATCTTCTCNTTTATGAANACATTCCCGGTGGCAAGCGCCTTGATCTCCGCATAGGAAAGTGCNGTATCGTCCACNTCCTCACAGGAGCGCACCGGGGATTTGCTGGTCATGATCTGGCTGATGAATTTCTGCTTATTNTCCAAAATCTGGTCGAGTAGGTCAGCGGTATTACTACCGCCTTCCCCTCTAAGAANCGTGCATGAGAGTTTCCCCTCACACGGCTCAAGCACTTATAAGCCCTGTNTNACCAGAGCCGGTTCAACAACTTCTTTTGAGTAATGTAGTTTNCTGTGACAGCTTGCGTCTANTAAAATTCTTGTTATCTTATAATCATTCCCCATGGCTTCATGGATTCTGTACCCTTTTTCTACCGTTATAGCACCGCCACATACAGGNCANATTCCTTTTTGTGCTTTGTAGAGGGCATTCAGCTTCTTTCTGCCTTTGATTTCACGAAACATTCTCTCTGTATCTCTTTCTTCAAAATATCCTGTAAAACTGCTGTCAAATGGTGTCGCTTCTGATTTTGTTTTCAGCCACCTTACNATATCGGTATCCGTGGCATATATCAGATTAAGTTCAAACGAATCAGACATTTTGACNCTGAATGTCCAGTTTCTTGTGCCAGCCCGTCTGAAATATTTCTTTGCTATCCATTTATGGCTCTTTTTAGGNTGTCTCCGTTTGCACCACTGCCATAGGCATCTCCACACATCAAAATCAAATCTTTCAAATGCATGTGATGAGACATTGTATTTGTGGAAATTCACCCACCCACGGATGACNGGATTCAGTTTCCGTATCAAATCTTCCTGCTTCATGGATGGNTTTTTCTTAATTATCTCCCTTATCTTGCCTACTATGGCTTTATAATTCTTTTTGGACGGTTTAGTCAGAAGTTTGTCTTTNTACCACCTTATATTGCTTCCGAGAAANTCGAACCCGTCTTCNATATGGNTNATGACTNTCNTTTCTTCCGACAGTTCCAGCCCTCTNTCTGACANGAATNCACGGATAATCGGAAGCACGCCATTCTCCAAAAGTTCCCTGCTTTCNCCAGTGACAATAAAATCATCAGCGTAACGTATAAAATTCACTTTTGGGAAGTAGGTTTTTCCTTTCACTTTCGTTTTGTGGTATTTCTTTTTAATCTGGATTTCCAGACCGTCCAGCACCATGTTACAGATAGTTGGGGAAATAGATGAACCCTGTGGGCTTCCCAAATCAGTCGGGAANAGCTTCCCTGTTTCGATATACCCACATTTTAACCATTTCCGCAGAATGTCNTTATCCATTGGGATGTGGTTTAAAATCCACTCATGGCTGATATTATCAAAACAGCCTTTGATGTCCCCTTCCAGNACCCATTTTGCTGATTTNCCTTTATTCAGACAGGTAAANCACTGCTCAATAGCGTCCTGNACACANCTTTTTGCCCGGAATCCATANGAATTCGGGTCTGCTGTGATTTCTGCTATCGGCTCCAANGCAAATTTATACAATGTCTGCATTGCCCTGTCCTTCATACATGGAATGCTTAACGGGCGCATTTTCCCGTTTTTCTTCGGTATATACACCCTTTTTAGCGGCAGTGGCTTATAACCCCTGCGTTTCAAGTTGAGNATTGCTTCATATTTCAATTTTGGGGTAGACCATAAAACTTTNTCTACNCCTGCTGTCTTTTTACCTTTATTACTCGTTACCCTTCTTACGGCTAAAGCACGTCCATAAAAAGAGTGNGTGAGCAGCCANTGCAAGGATTTCACCTTGCCTGTCCTGCCCTGTTGATGAGCCTTTACGATACGCATTTGCAGTTTTTTAACATATGCTTCGGCTTTGTTCCAGTCAATGGAATCCCATGCCTTTGCNATGTCAGAAGTNGCACACGTTTTACCGTNCATTTGCTTTACTCCTTTCAAAAATTCTATAAACTCTCTCGTAATCAAGCACCCTGCGGAATTCTGCCCCCTTTCGGGTGGGGCAAATTTTGAACCCCTGTCCGTCCCCATTACAGGGNNGGCATTCGCTTCTTCCGCAATCCTNTACCCGCATTCCCAACGGCTTCCCTTACGGTCNGCTTGCCCATATGGGCAGGAATACGGGCTTGACACGTTCCACTTAACCAACAATTATTTGATAGTTTAGGTTCCGCCTCTACTCCGGCAGTCATAATGTCCGTGTACTCCCAAGCGTGGAGGGGAGTATCCGACTGCACACCTTTTGGTTCAAGCCTGTCAGCTGCTTTGGCTTGTTCNGNTTAACGAAGCTTACNGCGGTTCAGTTAATTAACCATGCTATCAGAAAGCCTGCACCCTAACCGCATTGCAGCTCGCAGTTTCATCCTCCCCTCACGGTTTGGATTCCANNTAGGGTTACGTTTATGTCCGCTTCCGAACAGNGCCATTACTGGCAGAGCCGGGGACAACGGCTTCATCCAACGGAATGGATGGTTTGGTCGGCATTNCCGCCAAACAGTTAAATTAAGCGACTTCGTGTCGCACCCANNTGTANNNATCGAATGTNNNTTCCGTCACATACCNGNANATCNNNACNTTTNNATTNNGGTTNCCCTGNCGNANNATNCGCCCNTCCTGCTGTTCNANNTCCGAGGGNNNCCACNGGCACNTCNANNTGNTGNANNGCAATNAGCCGATCCTGNACGTTNGTCCCNGCNCCNANCTTTGNNGTNGANCCNAANANNANNCGNACCTGNCCGNNNCNNACTTTTGCAAANAGNTCCGCTTTCNTTNNTTCCGTNNNNGCNTCATGTATAAANGCNANNTNCTCCCTTGGCACTCCCATCGCTGCCAGTTTCTCCCGCACATCATCATAAACATTGAAAACACCTGCTTTCGGCACGGAAAGGTCGCAGAAGATAAGCTGGGTGGATTTCTCCTGCATGGTATTTTTCCATACTTCAAAAGCATTTTCCACACAGCGGTTTACCTTGCTCCCCTCCGCGTCCGGCAGCATGTCGTTTAAGAGCCGCTGGTCCAGCGCACACTTCCTCCCGTCATTAGTGATCCGCAGCATGTTGTCCTTTGACGGGTCAACGCCTCCCCCTCGCACAGCTTCCGCCCGCTCTGCAAACGCCTTTACCATCTCCTGCTGTTCCGGGCTTGGCTTAAGTACCTCGTTGACATATTCCGCCTCCGGCACCGGGAGATTTAACAGGTCAGCCGTCTGGATATCCGCGCATTCCTTAAAGATAGCCATCAGCTCCGGCAGGTTATAAAACCGGGCGAAACGTGTCTTGGCCCGGTACCCTGTCCCTTCCGGGGAAAGTTCTATGCCTGTGACCGTCTCCCCAAAGGCAGCCGCCCATGCGTCAAAATGCCCCAGCCCCAGCTTCTGTAAAAGATCGTACTGTAAGTAGCGCATATTTGTGTATAATTCAACCATGCTGTTGGATATGGGGGTGCCAGTCGCAAAGGTAACGCCCCTGCCTCCGGTGATCTCGTCCATATACTGGCACTTTGCAAACATATCGGAGCTTTTCTGTGCGTCCGTCTGGGCTATGCCTGCTACATTACGCATTTTCGTATATAAAAAAAGGTTTTTATAGTAATGACTTTCATCTACAAAAAGCCGGTCTACGCCAAGTTCCTCAAAAGTCACCACATTGTCCTTCCGTTCCTGATTGTTTAATCTCTCCAGTTTTGCTTCCAGTGATTTTTTGGTCTTTTCCATTTCCTTAATGGTATAACGCTCCCCCTCCGCCGCTTTTGCGTCCGATATGGCAAGGATGACATCATCTATCTGCCGCTCTACGATCGCGATCTGGCGTTCTATGGACAGTGCCACCTTCTCAAACTGGCTGTGGCCGATGATGATCCCGTCATAATCCCCTGTTGCGATACGGGAGCAGAACTTTTTCCGGTTTTCCGGTTCAAAATCTTTTTTCGTTGCCACCAGTATATTGGCCCCCGGATAAAGGCGCAGGAAATCGCTGCCCCACTGTACGGTCAAATGGTTCGGCACTACATAAAGGTTCTTTTGGGAAAGCCCCAGCCGCCTGCTCTCCATGCCCGCCGCCACCATCTCGAAAGTCTTCCCCGCACCCACACAGTGGGCAAGCAGGGTATTCCCTCCGTATAAGATATGGGCTACCGCATTCTTCTGGTGCTGCATCATGGTGATCTCCGGATTCATGCCCACAAACTGGATATGGCTCCCGTCATACTCCCGCGGCCGGATGCAGTTGAACTGTTCATTATAGACCCGGCACAGCTCCTCCCTCCGGTCAAGGTCTTTAAAGACCCATTCCTTAAAGGCTTCCCGGATCATCTCCTGCTTCTGCTGGACTACCATGGTCTCTGACTTATTAAGCACCCTTTTTTCTTTCCCGTCCTCTGTCCTGACCATATCATATATCTTTGTATCCCGCAGGTTCAGGGCATCCTCCAAAAGACGGTAGGCGTTTGCCCTGTCCGTACCGTAAGTGGAATCGACAAGGGAATTCCCATGGGAATCCAGCTTCTTTCCTGAGATATGCCACCGCCCGGTCTCTTTTGAATATTTTACATTAATGCTCTTTCCCAGATAATTTTCCGGTGTCTGGAATAATTCCCCCATAAACTGTGTGATATAGATATCTTCCACCCATGCCGCCCCCAGCCGAACCTCGATCTCCGAAGCGTCAAGGTCTTTCGGCTGGACTTTTTCAAGGCCTATTACATTCGGGGCATATTCCGGGTGGTTTTCCTCATAATGCTTTGCCACCCGCAGTTTCTCCCTGACATTGCCGGAAAGATATTCGTCCGCTGCCTCCCATTTTTCCGTCACCGGGTTTTTAAAGATTACCCCGGTAAGTTCCTTTATAACCTCCTCTTCTGTTTTCCCACAAAGCGCCGCCATAAAGGGGATATCCACCCTTGCTTTTTCCCCGATGGATACTGCAAGGGCTTCGCTTGCAGTATCCACGCTGGTGACAGGCTCCGCTTTCCGTATGGTACGCTTGGTAAAGATATCTGCTTTCCGCTCTAAATTCCCATTTTCGTCAACCAGTTCCAGTGCCGCCAAAAGACAGTAACTGCTATCCTGTGAAAACGCCTTACGGTTGGCATTGCTGCTGATCAGGCCATATTTTTTCGTAAAACTGTCATACTGTTCATTTAACTTTTTCTGGAGGGCCTCCACTTCCTCATCACTACCGTCCTCCATCTGGCACCGGATCAGCTCCTGTGTGGTATCCCGGAGCTTTACCATGCCAAGGACACGCTCCGTGGTCTTAGCTGGCAGTTCCACCAGATTCATCCGTGAATTTTCCCGGTAATATACTTTCCCGTCCACATCTGCAAAGCTGAAATTCTTTACGGAAGGGTCTGCGGGTATGGAAGTCCCTGCCCCGTCCGGCAGAAGCTCCTCCGGCTCCCTGTCCGTGATGTCCCCCTGTATATGGCGGACTGCTTCCTTTAGCTGCTCCGAAAGGGCTGTACCGCTTATGGGCTTTACCGTAAGCGCCTGCCTGCCAAACTGCGTGCTTTCCATGGCAAACTTCCCCAGCACCATCTCCGGGTGGGCGGCAAAGTAGCTGTTTACCGTATACCCGTCCTGTGTAGTGCCAAGGCTTACCCATTCCGGCTGTTCCAGAGCCGCCCTGTCCCTTTTCTGGAAAAATAAGATATCCGCTACCGTCTCCGTCCCTGCATTCCTTAAAAAAGCATTCTCAGGAAGCCTTATTGCCCCCAAAAGGTCTGCCCTGTTTGCGATATACTGGCGCACGGACGGATTCTGCTTATCCATGGTGCCGCTTGACGTGACCACTGCCACCACACCGCCCGGACGCACAATGTCAAGGGACTTAGCTATAAAATAATCATGTATAAAAAAATTGAAACGGTCATATCTCCTGTCTGCCACCTTGTAAGCACCGAAGGGCACGTTCCCTACCACGCAATCGAAGAAACTGTCCGGATACTGTGCTGTTTCAAACCCCTGTATGGAGATACGGTTTTTCTGGTAGAGCTGCCCCGCAATTCTGCCGGAGATACTGTCAATCTCAACGCCATACATCTTTAGTGAATTCATTTCTTCCGGCACAAGCCCCATGAAATTTCCCGTACCGCAGGAAGGCTCCAATACATTCCCCTTTGTAAGCCCCATGTTCCCAAGGGCTTCATACATTGCCCTTATGACTACAGGCGGGGTATAGAACGCATTTAAGGTGGAAGCTCTTGCCTGCCGGTATTCCTCTTCCGTCAATGCCTGCTTTAACTCCATATATTCTGCCGCCCATGCCCCGTTCCCTTCCTCAAAAGCCGCAGAAATGCCGCCCCAGCCCACATACCGGGATAAAATTTCCTGCTCTTCCGGTGTGGCTGTGCGGTTTTCTCCTTCCAGCTTTTTAAGAAGAGTGATTGCTTCCATGTTGGCACGGAATTTCTGCTTCGGTCCACCTGCTCCAAGGTCGTCATCGGTGATACGGAAATTGACCGGATTTAAGGATTGCGGCTGGACTGGAACTATAACCTGTACCGGAACACTGCCTACTCCCATTTCCGGCAAACCCAATCCCTGTTCTTCTGTATATTCTGGTCTTCCCTGAAATTCCTGCTTATTTTCCTGCGGTAAAGAAATATCCTGAAACACTTCTTTGTCTTCCCTGTCATCTTTTTCCGGTATCTTATCTTTTTTGTTTTCTTCCTTTTTTTCCTCCCCCGGCAGTGCTTTTATCCCCTGCCCTTCGACTGCCTGCTTTCCCACCGGAACTGTTCCCATATCCATGAAATCAAATAAGGACAGCTGTACGCTGTCCCCGATCTGTATCTCATTTTTCCTCTCCGGAAATATCGTATAAGTGCCTTCCACATACCCCTGCAGATCTGCCAGTGTCTGCACTCTTTTTTCATAACCTTCAAAATCTGCCGGAAGTGCTGCCAGTGCCTGCCCCATATGTTTAAGAAGCGTTTCCTTTCCGTCCGAGTTCCCCAAAAGGCTGATGACATCATTCTTATGCTCATAAGGGTTAGGATTTCCTTCCCATGGGCGCATAATATCTTCCGGCATACGGTGATAAAAATCAAGGACACGCCCCGCCATCTGCTCTTTCTCATACTCCGGCATACGGGAAAGGTCAGGCGTACTTAAATATCTGTCACTCTCGATCAGATACTTTACCCGCTTTGCCACCGCCGGCCATTTCAGCAGGGTTTCCGCCTTCACGCTGTCATATTCCCCTCTTGTCAGGCACAGCCCCTTCCCGTCATACCATACGCTGGGTTCATCTGCACCGGGGACTGCGCCACCGCCGCTTCCGATCCCGTATTTTTTCCGCAGGAAATCTGTTTTTTCCTTATCTGTTTTATCTGATATAAAATAAGAATAGACATCAAGCCGCCAGTCAGAAAAACTGCCCCCTTTTATCAGGCAGGCATCAACCTCGTCCTGTGTGATAAATGCCGGGTGTTCCTCCCATGCAAATCCTTCCCTTGCCTGATAGGGGACAGCTTCTTTTGCAAACTTCTGAAACAGTTCCGCTACCCGGTCAGGACGGTGCAAGTGGCTCCTCATCAGTTTTTTATCTTCCCGGTATGCTTCCGCAAGCTCCGTAAGGCGCACGTTCAGCCCCTCCAGATATCCCGGCTGTGCAAGCAGCGCTTCCAGTTTTTCCACCGTATCGGGGAAACTGCCGCTGAAAGGCTCCATATCCGTAAAGACTGTCTCCGGGATGCCCTCCGCCATATCCCTTTCCATGTAGGCAAGTACCCTCGCGTGTTCTGTAATGGCATTGGGACGGGCATTATCCAGTACCTCCTGCGGGGCATATTCCCCCTGTTTCAGGAGCTGGTGGATCCTCCCGCTTACCTCTTCCCATGACAGGAACGCTTTATAAAGCACCGCCCCATGCACGGAATCCCCGGCGGCTATCTGCATGCCAAGCTCATCATGCCAGACGGAATATCTTATGCCCCCGGCTATGATCCCCCTGCCCCCGGTTCCGTACTCTTTGCGGACAAATTCCGTATATTCCTCCTTAGTCTGGTCGAGCATAAAATTATAAATGATACGCAGCATGCTCCCCTTCTGGTTGCCGCCTTTGCGGAGCACTTCGTCCACCACATCGGCAGGGATTGCAATCTCCCCGGCATAAAGAGCCTGCATACGCTCCTCAATCTTCCGGATCTGCTGCTCCACGGTAGGGAATCTTTTTGTGTCAGCATGCGCCCCGTCCTGTTTGTCGTCCGTATGCACAGAAAAAGCAGAGGATTCTATTTCCCCTGCTCCGTCTGCTCCCTGTTCAGTTTCCGCTCCGCTTAATTGTAAACCAATTCCTGTAAGACGCTCTCTTCCGCCATGGCTGTCAGGCTGTTCATGTGGGCTGCCCACGCCATCTGGTCTTTCCCCTTGTCCGGTGCCGGATATTTCTCCAGAAGCCCCTCCATCAGGACTTCCATCCTCTCCGATGCCGCTTTCTCTGTCTCCGCCAGATGCCTGTCCAGTTTCCCCGACAGCATCATGCCCTGGTACAATCCCGCCCGGTTCTCCTTTAAGAATGTCTTCCGCAGCATCCCGTATTTCCCGATTGGTTCCTGCTCCTCCCCTATGGTCAGGTCCGGGATCAGGTAATCCCCCTCCCAGTGGTATGTCAGTTCCATCTACGGTTCCTCCCTTCCCGCTTTCAGTTTCACGCTTTAAAGTGTTAAATTTATTATACTCCGTCCGTGTACGGTTTTCAAGAGCTTTTTGTTCTTCTTTCAGACAAATTTTCTTTACCGTCCGCCCGATCCCCATAAGGACAGGTTCCGTAAGGCTGCTTGCGGCATTCCCAAAAACAGAGAGCGCCGCAAGGGAATTAAAGTCGGTAATGCCCGCGAAATCCTCTTCCTCAAGGTATTCCATGGGGTCTAAGCCGCACCGGACGGACAGCGTATAAAAAATACTGTTTTTTAAAAGCTCCCTGAAGCTTACCCGGATGGCGTCCTCCCCAAGCCCTTCCAGATAAGTCCCCTCAGATGCATACTTAAGCCCCTGCATGGCATCCTCCAGGTTCTCCTGTGCAGTATGGGAAGCGATCTCCATAAGCGCAAGGTTCAGGTTCCCTGCCGCTTTCCCTGTAAGCCCGTATGTATCTGACAGGTAAGAAAGCACTTCCGCTTCGTGCCTCTCCTCCATCTTCCACAGGACGGGTGTCCAGCCGCCCGGAAGCAGGCGGGTATCGGAAACGTCAAACACATATTTAAGCTTCAGCTTTGCCCCGCTGTCGTCAAACAGGGCGATTCCTTTCGCGCCCCCCTTTACCCACCGCCCCACTTTTTCATTCCAGTCTTCCATCAATGCACAGGCGGATGCCCCCGGACGCTGGGCATGGATCAGCATCGTGTCCGAAAACGGGTAGCGGTACAGCTTTGCAGCCATATCAAGGTAGCCCATCCAGTCCCTTGGAGAACTGCTGTTCTTTTTTGCCTCATCATCGGCAAGATACTGGATCTCCTGTAGTTTTGCCATGGAAAAATCCCCCTTTCTGTATTAAAATGTCATTGTAATATCCCTATTTTCCTTTCTTCCCTTTCTGTTTCTTCTCTTCCCGCTTCGGAAATTCAAGGCTGAAATTCACCCGCCCGTCTTCTACCTTCATAAGAATATCCGCCTCAAAGTTCTGCCCTTTTTTCTCTGAATACAGGTCTTTTGCATGGCTGCGCCCGGACTTCAGAAACTCTTTCGCCATCTTCTTATCAATCTTCTTTTTCATGCTGGAAAGATAGCGGTTCTCTTTCCAGAGGGAAAACTTACAGTCCCTGTTCCCACAGTAGAAATTCTTTTTCCCCTCATAGACTTCCTCCCCGCATAACGGGCAGTTCCCCACGCTTTCTTTTTGGTGGAATCGGTAAAGCTCACTTTCCGGGATATTCCTGCACCCTTCCAGTATCTTTTCCACCAGTTCTGTAATTCCCTGCATGAAATCCCTGCTGTCCAGTTCCCCGTTTTCCATGCGGAGCAGGTCATTTTCCCATTCCGCAGTCATGGCAGCCGATTTTAAATATTCCGGCATCACAGCGGACAGCTCCATTCCCTCCGGTGTGGGAAGAAGCTGCCTGCCCTTCCTTACCACATAACCGGAAGATACCAGCTTTTCAATGATCCCCGCCCTTGTTGCCGGGGTTCCAAGCCCCTTCTTCTCTGTCTCATTTTCAAACTCCCCTTTCCCCGCGGTCTCCATGGAAAGAAGGAGCTGGTCTTCCGTAAAGTGCTTCGGGGCTGAGGTGAAATGCTCACTGATATCTGCCTGTACATTTTCAAATACCTGCCCTTCGGTCAGTTCCGGCAGTTTACGGTCTTTCCGGTTTTCAGCAGGTTCCGTATCTCCTGCTGCTTCCTGCTCTGCCATATCTTCCGCAATCCTGAAAGAGCGTTTCAGCATATCTTCAAAATCCTTCCAGCCATTATGCGTGACGGTTTTATCGGAAGCAGAAAATGTATGCCCGCCGCAGGAGATTTCTGCTTTTACGGTTTCATATAAATGCTTCTCCCCCGTTGCGCACAAAAGCCGGTCAGCGATCAATAATAAAATCTTCCGTTCCTCCTCCGGCAGTGCTGAAAAATCCGTTTCCCCAATCCCCACAGTGGGGATAACAGCATGGTGGTCGGAAACCTTCTTACTGTCCAGCACCCTTCCGATATCCGGTGCGGGTATCTCCTTCCCGGATAAAATATCTTTCCCAAATAAACCGGAATGAAGGACCGCCTCTATCACTTTCCCCGCAGTCTGCCCCATATCGTCTGATAAGAACTGGCTGTCCGTCCTTGGGTAGGTTGCCAGTTTTTTCTCGTAAAGGCTCTGCAAATATTCCAGCGTTTCCTTTGCAGTGAATCCAAAGATACGATTGGCATCACGCTGTAAAGTTGTCAGGTCATAGAGCTTGGGCGGTGCAACAGATTTTTCCTCTTTTGCCACAGATGCCACCTGCGCCTGCCCGCCTCTGCATTCTTCCAACATTTTCTCCGCATCTTTTCTGTTATCAATGCGCCCTGTCACTGCGTCTATCCCGCCACAGGAAATATGTACTGCAAAATACTTTTCTTTCTTAAAATCCCTGATCCGCTCCTCACGTTCCACGATCATGGCGAGGGTGGGTGTCTGCACCCTCCCCACCGCCAGTTTCTTCAAATATTTTGTGGTATATCCCCGTGTGGCGTTCATGCCTACCAGCCAGTCCGCTTTTGCCCGGCAGACGGAAGCCTCACAGATATTTTGATACTCCTTCCCATCCTTCAGGTTTGCAAAACCTTCCCTGATAGAGGAATCTTCCATGGAACTGATCCACAGCCGCTTTACCGGGAGGGTACTGCCCGACAGGTCATAGACATGCTTAAAGATAAGCTCCCCTTCCCGGCCTGCGTCACAGGCATTGACCACATACTCTATGTCCTTCCTGCGGAGCAGCCTTTTTAAGACTGCAAG
The DNA here is from genome assembly GCA_014804285.1 of Lachnospiraceae bacterium. Classification (GTDB taxonomy): domain Bacteria; phylum Bacillota; class Clostridia; order Lachnospirales; family Lachnospiraceae; genus Suilimivivens. The sequence continues at coordinate 19,580 of JAAVAA010000048.1, forward strand.
CTGCCCTTTTTTATCCTTTGCCACGGTAAGCTCCCACTTTTCCGGAATAATGGGAAGGTCGTTAAAATCCCACTTTCCGTAGCGTTCATCATAAGTTTCCGGGGAAGCGTACTCTGCCAGATGCCCGAAGCACCAGCTCACAAAGCAGCCTTCCCCGACAAGATACCCGTCCTCTTTCTTTTCTGCCTTCAATATCTTTGCCAGCGCCTGCGCAACGCTGGGTTTCTCACCAATAACTAAAAACATACCTGCCGCCTCCTATTCTTCTTCGTCTTTTTCGTCTTTTTCCTCGTCCTGCCCGCTTTCCTGATCCTCATTGACATAAGCGCCTCCGTCATAAAACTCAAGATCTTCGCTCTCCGCTTCCTCTTCCTCACGCTTCGGCTTCAATATCTTGAAATAGTAATAGCCGCCCACGCCGCCAGCGCCTAAAAGGATAATGGTCAGTAAGGCTCCCATACCCATGCCGCCTTTTTCCTGCTGAGGTTCTTTCTGCACAGGCTCCGGCTGGGGTTCTTCCACGATCACCGCAGGCTTTTCCTCTACCGGTTCGGTTTTCTCTTCCTCAATAAATTCTGCCAGGTCATACTCATCAATCAGGGAGAGCATATAGACATTCTCCGAATTTCTGGAACGGTCTATGACCATAAAAAAGGTATTCCCGTTCTTTGTCTGGACGGTAAGGAACTGCTTTGTTTCATCATCGGTGATGTCGTCCAGAAGCTCCCCGTTCCCTGCCACCGAAAAAGGCGTGTCCTCTGTCTCTTCCGGTGTTTCCTCCATGATGACCGTCTCCGGCTCCGCCTCCGCTGATTCGTCCACATAGGCATATGCTGTCATTGTCCCTGATAATAAAACCGTTGCCATCATCATAAGCATTGCTGCCAGATTCCTAATCTTTCTCTTCATCTTCCCTGTCCTCTCTTTCTGCCGGTGCTTTTTCCGGCTCCCCGATATTTTCTGTTTCTTCCTGCATATTTCCGTCCTGCCCTGCAGCCTGCTCGGACTGCTCCTGCCGGACAGCTACTGTGCCATTCTGGATATTTTCCAGAAAAAGAAGCATCTCCCGGCTGTCCAGCTTCATGGAACGGATACTCTTAATAATCTCCGCATCTTCAAGCTGCTTTTTCCTGATATTCAGCTCCTCTAAATGCTCCTGCCATGCGGCGATCTTTTCCTCTGTCCTCTTGATCTCATCTAAAATCCTGTTTAATTTTGTGTTCATCTCCTGCCTCATTTCTGCAAAATATCAATAATCTGCTATTTGTTATTAACTGGAAGCAGCATATGTTTAACTTCCTTTCTGGTAATCAACATCAAGATACGCAAACTCAAGCTGGTGTTCACATATCCCACTGCACAGGTAGCCGCTCTGGAAAGGCGCCCTTGCGGGCAGCTCCCCGTCCTCTGTCAGGTAATAGACCCTTGGGCTCAGCCAAAGCATTTCCACCCTGTTTTCCTTAAACATACGGAAACGCTCCTTGCTGTCAAAGATTCCCTGAAAATTGACCAGCATGGCAAAAGGCTTCCCGATCTCATACAGCCGCTTCAGAACCTTACCTTTTAAGCTGTAGGGCGGGTTGCTGACAATATAATCGCAGTCTGGCACTTCCGTATGGAAAAAATCCTGCCCGGTCTGGATATGCCCGTACATGACACGAAAGCCATTGCCGGAGAGTATCCTGACAAACGCACTCTCTTCTTTGTCAAACGGACACCATACTGCCGCCCCCGGTTTCAGGCGTTCCATGATCGGGTAGACCGCATAAGGCGGCGTGAAATATTCATCATTTTTCTTAAACTGGTACTGTATCTGCGCCATACATTCCTCCTCTCCCTGAAATTACAAAAGCCGCATGGAGATTCATTACCCTGAAAATCCTGCGGCTTTATAAAACGCAACTGTTATTTATCAATCATTTTTGTAACTTTATTAGTTATAATTGTCACTCCGGCAACCCTTTCAGCCTATCCTTCCATAAGATAAAAAATGCCCCTGCCAGTACGGGGTGTTGATGTTAGAATATTTAATTGGGTTGCCCGCATGGATCATCATTCCATTCCCGGCATAGATCCCCACATGGCTTGCCCCGGAAGTGTTGTAGGTTCCCTGAAAAAATATCAGGTCGCCGGGTTTTGCTTCCGAAGGGGATACCGCCACGCAGCTTCCCCGGAGCCCCTCCGCAGTCTGCCTGCCCACGTCCCATCCATTCCCGCTGTTGTTGATGACCCAGCTTACAAAGCCGGAGCAGTCAAACCCCGTCTCCGGCGAAGAGCCGCCCCACACATAAGCCATCCCAAGATATTTTTCCGCTTCCTCTATCATGCGGGCAAACTGTTCATCCGATAAGGCTTCCTCCGGAATTTCATAACCGCCCCCGCTAATGCTTTCGGTTGGAATCCCTGCTATATCAAACAGATAACTCCTGTTCCCATAGGTCATGTTGTAGGCATCATAAAGCTCCGTCTGCTCCTGCGTCAGCCGCTCCCTTACCACTGTATCAAACCCTTTGTTGGTCAGGCAGATACAAAGGACGTTCCATTCATACTCAACTTCCACCTCTGTTTCCGTCTCTTCCCCCGTCAGAGGATCTGTTACATTCTGTGTCTCCGTCCTCGTCCGTATCTCCGTGATTTCTTCCACCGTAAGGCGGTACTGCTTCTCAAACAGTTCTGGAAGGATATCTTTTATCTGGTCATAGGTAAATTCCTCATATAACACAGTGAGAAAAGAGATTAGCTGGTAAGGATTGTGGGTGATCTCGTCCACCTGATAACGGTACTCGTCATAGCCCGGATGGGTAGCCTCCATGCTGTTTATCTGCTCGTCCAGTGCCTCCTCCAGTTCCTTATAGCCTGCCTCCGCATCATAGATATCTTCATCTTCGCTGGGGTATGTAGTGCCTATAAAAGTGGAAGAAGTCCCCTGCACCATGGCGCTGCAGCTGGAAAGCCCTGCGGAGAAGAACAAAAATATTGATAAAATGGTAACTGCCGCTATAAGCAGACCCTTTTTGCTCCTGAAAACCTCTGCTGCAATGCTCTTTGCTTTCCCGAAAAATCCGCCCGCTGCTTTTGCTGCCTCTTCTGCTGTCTTTCCTCCCCGCCTTGCCTCTGCATAGGCTTTTTTGATCCGCCGCTTCTGGTAAAATTTCCTTAACTCCTTTTTCCTGTCAGCCTCCGGAATCCCTTCCCCTGCCTGACGGTTCCTTTTCTGCATTCGGCGGCTGGACTGGCGCATGGCATAGCGGAGTGTCTTTTCCCCTGCCCGTTTTGTGCCATGCAGCACTTCCGTTTCCATATCTTCCTGCTGTCCGTCTGCCCCGTCATCTGTAATGGCGGAAACTGCCAGAGCGGCAGCTTTGGCCGCCGCCCTTCCTGCCAGCCTCATGCCCGCCCCGCGCACCATGCCTCCTTCTTCGTCAAAGTTAAGGCGGGAATCCCTCTTTCTCTGTTCTTTATACAGCCGCTCACGCCTGTTCTTTTTCTCCACATCTTTCTTGGAAATCTGAAGCGCCTGCCCTGCTGATAACTGATTTCCCGTATGGCGTTCCTCTTCCTTCTGAACAGAAGCTGCCTTTCCCTCTTCCGTTTTCTTCCGCTCTTTCTCCTTCCGCGCATGGTCATATACCTGCTTTTTTCTCCGGCTACGGGAACTGTCCCCGGCTGGTTCTGTATCCGCACCAGAACTTTCGCTGCTCCCAGCAGACTGTTCCCTGATATTTGCCATATGAGACGAATATCCCTGTATATTTTGTGCTACGTCTGACATATTTCCAGAATCAACCGCCATATCCGGCATACTGCCTGATTCCGTATCTGATGTATTTTCCAATGTCCTATCCTGAAATCCCGTCTCTGTATAAAAATCTTTTCCCTGCTGAGTGTTTCTCCCATTCCTGCGGTTATGTGCCGCCAGCGGTTCCGGGATATAATTTTTTCTCCTGCCGGAACCTCTGTAAGAAGATGAAACCGGAACCTGCCTGCCGCTCCCTTCCCTTATCTTGGTGTCTGCTTCCGGGATATTTTCCACATCAGGATACATACCCTGCACATTTTCCCCATAGCTTTCTGCTACTCCTGTATCTTCCCTATAAGAATCCATTTTCTCCATATCTGCCTGATAAAAACCAGCTTGCGTATCTCCTGCCCCGTTATTATCCGGTCTTTTAAAATCCGGCGAATATCCGCTCCTGTATTTTCCGGCTGCTTTTTTATCTTCTGCCCTGTAGCTTCGCCTGTCCTGAAAATTCATGGAATCGTCTGCTACTTTCGGAAGTGTCAACTGATCAACGTCCCTCCTGCTTACCCTGACAGTTTCCCCGCTCCGGAGATTCTCTTCCGTAAGACCGTCCCTGCCCATTTTCCGGACCGTTTTATCCCTTGCCCTGTAATGCTGTCCACGCATATTTTTAAGCTCCTTCCATTTTCTGTTTCCCGGATATTTTTACTGNCTGCNTTTATGNTCCCGATACCACNCAGCCATAAACTTACTGCGCTNCGGNAANGTNGGCAGAAAAATCCCGGAAGTTCCTGTATTNANANATCTCCGTCCTGTCTCCACAAAAGAAAGGACTTCCTTATAATANGAACTGTTTGCTNCCCTGTAATCTTNCGTCCCGGCTTCTTCCCTTCCCATAANTGCAATCTCNTCCTGNGCAAGATTTTCCAGCCCGCACAGGNTAAGGTGGGCTTCCAGATAACCNTANATTCCCATGATATCTGCCTTTGCATTGCCGGAGNTTATATTGNTTTCAAGCAGCTTNAGAAAAGTTTCCGGTTTNTCCCCAAAGATGAGGACNCCTGATGCATATNTCCCNATGCCGCCCCNNAGNTAATCTGCCCGGTACAGAATCTCCCTGCCTGCCGCCTCCTGCACCNTTCANNANNCTGTCNGCANCAAAAAGAGGGAGCGGCTCTATAAAAACTGCACNTTCTCCCTCTTTCACAACAAANGAAACAAATGGTATGCCCTTTTCNATTTCCTTTTTAGGAATATCAATCCCGACCANTGCCATAAGGGCTTCCTCTATGGGCATTCTGTTCTCCATAGACCATCACCGCCTCCCCTGCCCGTTTTTCCGCAATGGCAAAATAGCCCCCGTCAATCTCTGCGCCAAGATATCCCCTTCCTGTCAGCACTGCTGCAGCCGCTGTGCTCCCGCTCCCCATAAAACCGTCAAATATAAGCTCCCCCGGCTGGCTGGAAATCTGTATCAGCCATGAAAGGAACTCCACATTTTTTATGGTCGGGTGGTATATCCCATGCTGCTTCTGCCAGACAGAATTATAAGTTGCTTTCGGGTATTCCGGGCCAAACCAGCAGGCATTGAANCTNGTTTTNTATTTCTTNCCGGCATTCCTTCCTGCACAGTATCTNANNCCNTCTTTTTTCCTGTTTTCCAANAGCGTGGTATGGTTAAACGGACGCCGCCCCTTCTGGCAGAAGATNACCCATTCCGCATTGCTGGCNTAGCTTCCATTCAGATCCCCGATGCCGCCTACCGTCCCCTTTTCCACNACCATGCAGTTTTTTATNGAAAATCCCGCCTGCCTTAAGCACTCGTAATGGTAAGNNTAACAGTCAAACCGGGTAAAGAAATAGGCATGGGAATNTTCTTTCAGTATCCGGTAGCTCTCCTTTGCAAACCTTCCGTAATCCATGCCCTCATCNCCTGTAAGAACCCGGTGTTTTCTCTTCGTGAAGTTATTCTGATAAGAGATGCCATANGGCGGGTCAGTGAGTATCAGGGANACATAACCGTCCGGAACCTGTNCAAGAAGCTCCATGCAGTCCATNCAATATATCCTGTTATATAGTTCTTCTGCCCTCATTCCCTTTTTTCCCCAATCTCCGAGGGCTTGGTTGTCATCAGCTTATACAGCCGCAATGAACGGTCAAATTTATCNTTGAAAGGGATAATGGTGCTGCCATAAAAGATCAGCCCTTCNCCCTCTCCGCTGTTTGTCACATAGGANANCTGGTGCGGNGAGATATTAAGCTGNTTTGCCAGTATCTGCCNGTCCCCTGCCGCCTGGTTCAGCATGTAAATGAAGTCAGAGTTTTCAAANATNTTCTCGATTTCCCGGCTTGCCAGCAGATCTTTGATNTTCTGCGTNATTCCNGTNGGNATNCCGCCCCANTTNCTGAAACGCTTCCAAATCTCCACGGAATAAGCNGCNGTCTGCTCCTCCTTCAAAAGNAGATGGAATTCNTCTATGTAATACCGTGTTGATTTGTNTGACATANCTNTTTANCGTTACCCGGTTCCANACCTGATCCTGCACGATGAGCATNCCCAGCTTCTTTAAGCTGCTTNCCCAAATCCTTGATATCNAANCAGACGATCCGGTTATCCAGNTCCACNTTNGTCTGGTGGTTGAANACCTTTAANGAACCNTTNACATAGATTTCNAGNGCAGTAGCAATCCNNTGTGCCTGCANTTCCTTCTGCTCTCTAAGGCACTGGTANAAATCCCCCAGCACAGGCATATTTTCCGGCACAGGNTTNTCAAAATATTTCCGNTAGACAATAGGCAGACATCTGTCTATTACGGANTTTTCCTCNGCNTCNATNCCGTTCCNGCTCCCCATGATCAGCTCACANAAGGATAAGATAAAATCACTCTTTACNCCCAGCGGGTTATCGTCCTCCGAATANTCCATGTTGATGTCCATGGGNTTNATNTANTCNTGNCTGGTNGCNGANANATGGATNACCTGNCCNCCAAGNGCATGNACTAAAGGATAATANTCNCCTTCCGGGTCTCCGATAATGATGTCGTCCTGCGTGACAAAAAAGGCGTTGGTGATCTCCCTCTTTGCAGAGAATGATTTTCCAGAGCCGGGTGTCCCCAAGATAAGCCCATTAGGATTTTTCAGCTTTTTCCTGTCCACCATGATCATGTTATTGGAGAGGGCATTTAACCCGTAATATAAAGATTCCCCCGGCATGAAAAGCTCCTGTGTGGTAAAGGGGACAAAAATAGCTGTTGAAGTGGTGGTAAGTGCCCTCTTAATAGGGATTAAATTAAGCCCCAGAGGGATACTGCTCATCAGCCCCTGCTCCTGCATATAATCCAATCTCCGCAGGGAACAGTTGTATTTCTGCGCGATCCCGGCAGTCTGGAATATCCCGTTATCCAGCTCCTGCTTTGTCTTTGCTGTGTTCATAAAAAGGGCAGTCACAAGGAACATCCGCTCATTCCTTGACTGTAAATCTTCCAAAAGACGCTTTGCCTCCCCTCCGTAAGTGTTCAGGTCGGAAGGGATGATATCCATGTCGTAACCGCTCCGCACTGCCTTTTTCTGCTCTTCCAGCTTCATACGGTCAATATCCGTTACCTTACTCTTTACCGTCTTGATTGCCTTTAACTGGTCTAAGGACTGGATATGCAGGTTTACCACAAGGTTCCTGTCCATATCAAGGAACTCTGCCAGCATACGGTCCGTCAGTTCCGGCGCTATGATCTGCAAATAGGACACCGCCCCAAGGGTATTCCCCATCTGGAAATCCTTCCCTCCTTTAAATACAAAGCTGGAAGGTGCAACAAAATCCTTTGTACTCATGCCGGAGCCCAGCAGTTCATCATAAGAAAAACGGAAAGGCTCACTTTCTTCCTGATTAAAAGTCTCATAGATTAACTGCAATCTCTCTTCCCCGCTTAAAGGGTATGCCTGCACGCCAAGGACTTTGAAATTGTTCAGGATATCCGCCTCGATCCGTTCAAGCCTTGGCTTTGCCTCCCGGATATTCTCCGCCTCAATGCCGAAAGTGATATATTTCGTCCGCACCAGCCCGTTATTCCCTTTTGCGAGCTGGTTCTTCAGCATCTGCGCATACTCCATTCTTACATCATCAAAAGCGTCATTCTGGGGCATGATCTTTATCACGGATTCATATTCCTCCATGCTGCTCCTTCGGTTGATGAAAGATAACTGGAAATGGATGGTGCTGTCAAAGTAATTGAGGAAATCGCACCAGTTCTCAAAAATGGCGTTCTTGTCCTCATTCTGCGCTAACTGGTAGTTAATGTCATAGAAGCGGATGGTCTTTGAATAATATTTATCCTGCACCCGGCAGATCCCGTCCTTTGCCATCTCCCGGTAGGGGATGGACTGCTGGGCGGAGATACGCTTCTCTTTTTTTTCTTTTTTCTTTTTCCTTTCTGCATCCTGCCCGCGCCCAATGCCGCTGCTTTTTCCGCTTCTTTTGTCTGTGCTGCCGGAACCGGCATTGACAGGAACTTCACTTTTATTTTTGCTTTTTCTTCCCATGCTTCCTGCCTCCTTTCCCCTGTTTTTGATGTGAAATTTCCTCTTCCCCTTCGTATAAATTTTCCACCTCATACCTGCGTACTGCCGGACGGAATAACTTTACGCTCAGCATATTCAGCAGCAGTTTCTCAAAGGGAAGCCCGTCCTTCTCATACATGGCAAAGAAAAACGCCGGGAGCATCAGGAGCACCATGCCTGTTGCCGCATTGCTGGTCCCGATATGGGCTTTTGTGAGAAAATAAAAAGGCAGCCCAAGAGCCGCCGCTGTCCCAAGGCACACCACCTGTCTTTTTGTCAGGTTGAACATGACCTTGCTCTTTACTTTTGTAAGGTCTTTCGGCACACTCACATATGCCATTTTTACACCTGCGGCAGAAATCCTTCCGGCCGGGGACTGCCCGTTTCCGCCGCTTACCCTTTCTTATCATTTCCCCTTAATGCGCCCCGAAAATGGCTTTTGACAGGTTTGATGTCTTTGTCAGCCCGAGGCACAATACCACCGTATATGCCGCCGCCTCAAACAGGGCGGAGTGCATATCCGACGAAATCTGTATTGATGATACCAGTACACTGTAAATGCCCACGCATATCATCATAAAAAATCCCTGAAAACCGAGGGCGAAAAGCCCCCGGAAATAATTGTTCCCTACCTGCCCCCACTCCCTGTTTGACAGGGTTGCGAAAGGGATAGGCGCGACTGATGTATAAAGATAGATCTCAATCATCCTTACAAAAAGAATGACCGTAATGATCACCGACATGATCTTCATGCCAAGGCTCACCAGCATGGTCTCTAAGGCTAACACTGCCATCTCCCCGATCCCCATGGACACCATGGCAGCGTCCATCTGGGCTATCATGGAATCCACGTTGACGGCGGTCTGCCCGTTTATGGAATTCCCTGCCGCACTGACCACATGCTGCCCCACGTCAAAGACCGCCATGGTGATGTTGAAGGTATTGCTTACAAGGTAGACCGCCACCCACATCTTGAAGAAATATTTAAAGAACATCCACGTATCTATCTCATGCATGTTGTTTTTCTCCGTAAGCATGGTGATCAGCTCATAACACAGCACAAAAGTGATGATCATGCCCGCTATGGGCATGATGACCGAATCCGACAGGTTCCGGATCAGGCTGAAAATGTTCCCGTTCCAGCCCTGCGGCGTCTGCCCCACCTGTGCGGCGATCTCCCCGGTCTTCTGGTTCACACCCGTGAACATGGTATTCAGGTTGGAGCGTATCATGCCGGATAAAAGCTCCCGCATCCACTCCTCGATTGCCTCAAATATGTTGTCAAACATGGGCAAAGCTCCTTTCCCGCCTTATGAGAACAGGTTGGCAAGGAGCGGCACAAGCTGGGTGCCGATGAGCGCCACGCCCCCGCCCGCCATAAGCTGCTTGATTCCCTGTGACTTTGCTCCCGGATTATCATTCCCATAACCCTCTAAAAGGTTGATGACACCCCATACCGCAAGGCCTGCGCCAAGGGCTACTACTAATGTCTGTAAAATCGTGATCGCCGAAGTAAAAAATGCCATAAATTCCTCTCTTTCTGCCGCCATGCGGCCTGATAAATTGATAGTTTCCTTTTGCAGACCAGACAGATTTTTCACATACCCGTCCGGTTTCGGGCAAAAAAATAGCGGCAATCCCCTGACTGCCACTAAAAAAGCCGCTGATAATCTGCGGCTGCTTCCATGCTGTAATATTTTTACAACATACCATATTCAATTTTCATTTTTGCAATCTGTCCCTGTCAGGCGCACGTGCCTGATAAACTATATTTTCTATTGTCCCATCTCCTTTTCTACTGCCCTGCTCTTACTCTCCCGTATCTTCCTCACCGGCCTCCACCTCAATCAGTTCAAACTCCTCATCTGCCCGCAGTACCAGCCTGTGTTCCAGATAACCTTCCACGTCAAAGGTATTCTTCTTGTCATAATCCGACAATTCCTTATACCTCTTGTGGCTGGTGATATCAAATTTGTTGCTTAAAAAGGGGCGTACCCCGCGAAGCTGTAAGATACACTTATCACCGTCCATTACCGCAAGCTCGTCTCTGCTCATCAATTCCTTACCGACTTTTTGAAAATTTATTCCATAAGAGCGGCTCTGTCCTCTGGTATCGGAGGTGTTGTAAAGGTCAATGGTCTCACGTCCAAGGGTTTCTGAAATCTCCTTTAAAGTGGTACTTTCCTTCCCTCCAAGGAACAACATGCTGTCACAATTCCCTAAAATTGTTTCCGATGCGTCCTTATAGATTGTCTTTAACTGGCTCTGTGACTGCAAAATAATAGAAGCAGATATTTCCCGGCTTCTTATAGTTGCGATCAGCTTGTCAAACTTGGGTATCTGGCCGATATTGCTGAACTCATCAAGCAGGAGCCTTACATGATATGGGAGCCTGCCCCCATGCACGTCATCCGCCCTGTCACATAAGAGATTGAAGAGCTGCGTATACATGATCGCTACAATAAAGTTGAACGTGTCATCTGTATCTGAAATAATGATAAACATGGCTGTCCTCTGATCTCCCAGCATATCCAGCTCCATTTCATCATAAGAAGTCAGCTCCCGGAGCTCCGCAATATCAAACGGTGCAAGCCTTGCGCCGCAGGAAATCAGGATAGATTTTGAGGTTTTGCCCGCCGCAAGCTTAAATTTCTTGTATTGGCGTACCGCAAAATGCTCCGGCTTCTCCTGCTCCAGTTCCTCAAACAGTTCGTCCACCGCATTTTTAAATTCCTCATCATCTTCCCTGGTCTCCGAAGCATTGATAAACTCCAGCAAAGTGGAGAAATTCTGCTCCTCCTCCGGCGCTTCATAATAAATGTACCCGATCAGGGCACAGTATAAAAGTCGTTCCGATTTCACCCAGAAATCCTCAGCTGATTTTTCCCCTTCCCCCTTGGTGTTAGCGATAATGGTATTCACCAGCTTTAAGATATCCTTTTCGGAACGGATATACCGGAAAGGATTGTAATGCATACTTTTCTTGAAATTGATGGTGTTCAGCACCTTTATCCTATAAGGTTCATAAATGATCCTGCCATTTTTATCCCTGACCGGCTTCCCGTTTTTCATCTTTGGCGTACCTCTGCTCAGCATTTTCCCACATTCCAAAAGGATGGTTCCTTTCGGATCAGTGGTCACGAAGCTGACGTTGGAGGGCATCTGCATGAGCTGGGGCTTTACATAGAAACGTGTCTTTCCTGAACCGGAACCGCCGATCACCACAACATTTTTGTTCCTTGCGTACTTCGGCTGTTTCGGCCTGCCATTCATGGTAAGCCGCTCCGTCTGTGTGAAAAGGATATTGTTCTCAAACACCGGGTCGATAAACGGTGCGATATCCTTCTCATTCCCCCACCTTGCAGAACCGTACTCCACGCCCTGCCTGTATTTCTTTGCATTTTTCCCTTTCAGGTACACCATGCCCTTTACCACCGCTGCCCCGATTACCCCCACTGCAAGGTCATAGGCATAAAAGCTGGGGAGAGGATTATCAAAAGCCATCTGGAAATTCAGAAAAAGCACCCCTGCTTTCTCCGCAAAAGAGTTTCCTATACAATGGCGGTACAGCCATGCCAGCTTATCCACCAGATAAAATACAATGATATAGGGTACGTTCATCATGAGCAGGCGTTTTTTATCTATCATGGAAAATTTTTCGCTTAAACTGCCCGCTATTTTACCAGTCAGGCCATGCAGTGAAACACTCTCTTTCTTCCCACTCATAATTCCTGCCCCCTGTCCTTGTGTTTTGTCTTTTCCCTCTCCCTGTGCTTTGCCACACGCTCCTTCGCAAGCTCCAGCTTTTTACGGACGGAAGGCTTTTTCGCCTTGTTCAGCGTCCTCCCGGTATATTCCTTGAAAGCTGCGGTGATGGAATCCACGTCCTTCGCCCGGAAGAATACAAAATACCGGGGCGGGGTTACGGACTTATCCTTTTTCAGGCTGTAATCAATGTTGTATTTCCGGGCGCATTTGGCAAAAGATTTGATGTTCCCGTCAGTAATCTCTATGTTGGAAAGCTGGGTGCCATTTTCCGCAAGTTTTTTCAGGCTCTGCTTCCCATGGCTCACCATCTGCTTTTTATCTTTCTGTTTTTCAGAGGCGTTATATCTTTCCTGCTGTCCGGAATGTTCCAGATCAGCCAGCGCCTTCTCCATTGTGTCCTTCAGTATCCGTGCGGAAATCTTCCCGCCATTGATGCATAATGCTATTAATTTCTCGCTTACCTCTTCCTGCATAATTCCGCCTCCTTTCCTGCCTATGCCTTCCGCTTCATCTCCCGGACAATCTTTAAAAGGCAGTAGCCGATACAGGGGGAATGCTTCCCATAAGGGCAGTCCCCGCAGGTTTCCTCCTTCTCCTTTTCCGGCCCCTCCGGGAGCAGGTAATAACACTTTTTCAGCCTGCATGTGCCTTTCTTTTTACGGAAATAGCAGTAGGCACAGTCCGGTTTATCTTCCGCATACCTTGGTCTCTCTCCTTTCCCTCCCTGCACTCTGGTTTCCTCATTTCTTTCATTTTTTCGTTAAGAAAGCGTCCACAGACTGGTTGACCGTCCATGAACGCTGCATTTTATTTTCTACTTTATGCTTTATCTACAGAATATAAATACTATTGCTGCTGGCATTTACCAGCTACAATGACCAGCCTCCCGTCTTTCCCAAACTCCGAACGGTCACAGGTGGAAAGTGTCAGTATCTCTGCCGGGGCATGGTCAGGCTCCGCATAATATAAGGCATGTTTCTGTAACTGCTCCATCCAGAGGTTATAGCTTTCCATATCCGCATGGTTCCTCGTTCGAAAATCCCAGCTTTCAGTATCTTTGGCATTATATTTCACCACCGCCATGATCTGGTATTCTGCGGTATCACTAAAGCATTCCGTATAATAGAGCTGCCTGTGCGCCATAAAATAATCCCTATCCTTAAAGTTCAGAAGCGGGGAAAACATAACATCAGATGAGCGGCTCATGTTGTGGGCATAGATAGTCCTGTTAAAATCCCACTGATTGGTATCTTTATCCATAAAAGGACAGCCTGCACTCTTTTTCTGTTTCCAAAAATCATGCGTCAGGTAATAATCGTTATCGGAAGTGCCGACCACAGGAAGGTCAATGGGTGTGTCCGGCAGATAGAGCCAGCCTTTCACATCAGCATTGATACTAATCAGGGAATCCCAATCATAGGGAAATGTTACGGTATTTTCTCCGCTCTCCTTAATATCGCCTGTGTCGTTCCCTCCGCCTGCTTCCGGTGATTTTTCTTCCGCAGATCCTGTTTCTTTTTCCTCCGGCAGGCTAATCTCCATTCCTTTTATCTGCTGGAATTTCTGCTGTTGCTCCACTTCCTGATGGCTATAGATCAACATGCCCGCTATGGATATCAGGGCAATTAAAAGTCCTATGATGATCTGTACCACAATCCGCCTGCCCTTTTTCTCTTCCACATCAGGAAAGATCAGTTTCCCCAGCTTTCCTGTCAGGTCTTTCATTCTGTCTTGCGCCTCCCTCTTACAAAATGCAGGGGCATAACGCCCCTGCCATAAAACTTTATTCCATGGAACTGCGTTTTCCCTCACGGATAGAAAGTGCCGCAAGAAGAATGCCAAACATTCCAAGGGCTGCAAGAAGATAAATGGGTGAGGTGCGTCCTGTCTGGATCACAGGCTCTTTCACCGCTGCTGTCCCTGATACGCCTGCTCCTGTATCCACTGATTTTCCTGCTGCGGAAGAATCTGTAGAAGTTCCTGCATTGGCATCAGAACTGTTGCCAGCATCTTCGGTACTGCCATTGCTGTTTCCGCTGGCTGCGCTTTCCCACTTCGCATAAAGGCAGATATCCCCCTCCGGCTTGTAGGTGTCGCCAGCCATGCCGACAAATACCTGATTATCGGTATACCAGCCCTTAAAGGTAAAACCTTCACGTTCCGCAGCAGGGAGCTTCACGCCTGCGCCCTTTGCCACTTCGGCAGAGGATTCCTTTACAGTGCCGCCATTAGCGTCATATTTTACTGTATAAGTGTCTGTAGTTTCCCCATTGCTTCCCTGATCCGTACTGTTTTTCTCTGATTTCTCCCATTTCGCATAAAAATCAGTGTCTTTGGTAATGCGGTAAGAATCCCTGTAATCCCCTGCAAACTGCGTCAGGGACTGGTCAAGATACCAGCCTACAAAATCGTAGCCTTCCCTCTCCGGAAGGGGCAGGTAAAGCCCTGCACCCTTTGCGATGGTGACAGTCTTATTTTTCAGTGTGCCGCCCTCTGTGTGGAATACTGCTTTACAGGTCTCCTGATTCTTATCTCCGTTCTCTTCCGCTTTTTCCTTGTCCCATAAGGCATAAACAGTCATATCCTTTGTCACTTCCATCTCGTCCCCGGCAAGACCAAGAAGGATACCGTTTTCTTTCTCCGTATACCAGCCAAGGAAAACATAACCGGATTTCTCCGTTCCGGGCAGGGTGATCTTTGTCCCTTTTGCCGCCCTTATATGTTCTGCTTTTCTCCCACCATTGGGATCAAAAGTAATGAGATAAGTAACCTCCGCTTTTTTCTCATAACGTGCTTTTAAGGTGGCATCACCGGTAACCGTGTATTTCTCCCCTGCCTGTCCGACACAGATATCTCCATCATACCAGCCCGTAAATTCGTAACCTTCCTTGGTACAGTTAGGAAGCGTAATGGTATCACCAATCTTTGCAGTGACATTTCCCCCTTCCATCTTCCCTCCATCTGCATCAAAGGTAATTGTGCCTGTGGCTGCCCCTTTCTTTACATAGTGGGCTTTCAGGGTGACATCATTGGAGACAGTATACTCTTCCCCTGCCTGTCCGATACAGGTATCGCCATCATACCAGCCTACAAACTCATAACCGTCTTTGGTGCAGGCAGGAAGCGTAATGGTATCGCCGATCTTTGCAGTAACATTTCCGCCATCCATCTTTCCTCCATCTGCGTCAAAAGTGACCGTTGCTTCTGTCTTTTCCCATGCGGCATAGTAGGAAGCGTCCTGCTGCGGGGCATAATGCTTCTCCCCTGCATTTCCTGCAAATACAGTCAGTTCCTCATCTTCATACCAGCCTTTAAAGCTGTAGCCTTTTCTGGAAGCGTCCGGGAATGCAACATTCGCTCCGGGGATTACCTGCTCGCTGTCTGTCTTCCCTTCCCCGTCATTATAAATATAAGTAAGGGTAACGGGCTCTTTGGCTTTCCACTTCGCATAAAGGTAGAGGTTCCCTGTCAGGTTTGTTTCCTGTCCGGGTTCATAATCAGTTCCCGTCCCGTCCGCTTCCGTGTTCCATCCGTCGAAATCATACCCGAATTTCACAATATTCCCCATGAGCGGGAAAAGTGCAGCCTGATCCATAATAACAACGGTATCTTCACTGGTATATTTATTGGGGTCTGAACACATAATGCTGGAACCTGCGGTGCTGTTGTTGGCATCATAAATGACAGCATAAGTCTTGGGCACTTCCGCAAGATAAATGTTTTCGCCCCTTTTTTCCGTACAATAGCTTCTTGTGTTCCATACAAACTGTTCCGTGTTTGCGTCCTTATGGTAAAGCGTCCCGTCGATCAGCACCCTGCCGGGCTTTATGTTATCATAGCCGCCAAGCACAAACACGGAATCGCTTTCAAAGTTTTCATCAAGGAGAATGGATGCCCCCTCATTATAAAAGTAAAAAATATCACAGGGAGCCAGCCCCACTTCATGGTTATCTTCCATGACAATCTTACCGTCAAGGACGATCCCCGTCTCATTCATGTAGCAGATGGCGCTTCCCATGCTGATCTTCTCCATTGAGCGGTTCCCGGTGATCGTGCAGTCACGGATGATCAGCGCCTGCATTCCTTCCCCTTTCCCCGTCTGGATCGCGCTGCCCCTTGGGGCTGTATTCCCGGTAAGGGTACACCGGATCAGTTTCGCTTCAATTCCCGTGGACATGAAAACGCCGCCACCGTCATAGCCGGAACTGTTTCCTTCAATGGTACAGTCTGTCATGACCATGGACAGGGTAGACCATACCGCGCCCCCGGTTGAACTGGAACGGTTTCCGCTTAATACCATATCTGACGCTTCTGACGGTCCCATAAGGCCCAATGCCCCGCCCCATACAGCCCAGCAGTGGCGTACCGTGCCGGATGTGAGCGTAACTTCTGCGGTCTTTGAAGACTGGATGCCGCCGCCTGCCCCTAATGTATAACAGTCCTGTATCAGGCCGCCGTTCATGGTCATGCTTGCGTCCCACGCGACATCGACTGCCCCTGCTGTCCTGACGCTTCTGGAGCTGTCTACGCTTTCAGAATAATCCGTATTGTAATTATTCTGGAGGACAGTACCTGCCTCCATTGCATAAAAGCCCTTTACATAAATAAGGGGGCTGTCCCAGACCTGCCCGGAATTGTTAAAGTCTTCGTCAAGGACTGCGCCGCCGTCAAGGATGATATCCTGTGTGGTAAGGCTTCCGCTGCTTATCCCGATCAGTACATTCCCGGCATCTTTGGCATATTTCTTGCCGGTAAACTCCTCTTCCCTGCTGATTGTCACCGGATTCCCTGCATCTTCACTTTTTAAAGTGATGCCCTCTGCGGTAACTTCAAGCGTCTTTGATACCTTGCAGTCCTTAAGGACAGTGACCGTATCCCCCGCCTGTGCATTAGCAAAAGCTGATTCGATATCCTCATAATAGTTCTCCCCAATCCTTGCCTCATAGGATATGTCAGCTTTTTCTTCCGTTTCCTCATCTGATCCCATCTCCAATTCTTCTTCGGCTTCTAATTCTGTCTCCTGCTCCGGTTCCTCTTCTGATCCTGTTTCCGGTTCCAATTCTTCTTCTAATCCTGTTTCCAGTTCCGGCTCATCTTCTGATCCTGTCCCCGGTTCCTGTTCTTCCTCTGATTCTGTCCCTGACTCCAAATCTTCTTCTGTTTCTGTGCCGGTTTCTCCTTCTGATTCCGTCTCCTGTTTCCAGTTGGCATACAGCCACATATCCCGTTCCGGGATATAAGTGTCGCCTGCCTTTCCAACAGCCGTAAATTTAGTAACACCCTCATTGTTGGTTATGTCCATCCAGCTTTCAAGGTAATGCCCTTCATAAACTGCTTCCGGGAGCGTCAGGCTCTCCCCTTTAGGTACGGAAATGCTTTCCGTCTCACAGGTCCCTTCATAGGCTTCAAACGTGACCGTATAATTTCCCTCTTCCGCCGCCTTTACAGGCAGGGGAGCACTTCCCAAAATCCCCGATACCATCGTGGATAACGCCACAGCGCACATAAAAAGCTTTGGCTTGATTCCTTTTCTTCCCATACTGTTTTTCCTTTCTTCTATAATTTTTATATTGAGCGCTTTTGCCTGTTTCCCTCCCAGACCCGTTCCAGCCCCGGTCTCTGTTTTTCCGCAGCGTTCCCTCCGGCAGGGTACGCAGGATGCACACTCTTCTGCCGGGTATCAATCTGGGCAGGCTATGAAGTTGTCAAGGTTCGGTGAAAGGGAATTTTGATGGATTGAAAATGAGATTTGTTTACCCTTTCACTAATAGCAGTGGGGAAAGGGTAAAAAATAAACAGTTTATAGAAATTTTAGAATTTATTTTTATATTCTCTTTTCGGAATTGTGTACCTGCTGAAAATAGATTATACTTATACTGGTAACATAAATGTTTAATTACTAATATTGGGACATGAAAAGTGGTAATAAAAATGCATGATTTTAAAATTAATACTGGAGAGGCACTTTTTTCTTTACTTAACATTGAGCAATTTAGTTTTGAGAGTTTGAACGGTGGAAAAAAAGAAAAAAATCAGGAACTATTTCAACAGATAGTGATGTATTTGCCTATAACAGAAATTGAAAATGGAATTTATTACAGGGCAAGGATAATCAATGATTTTGACGGAGAAGATACCGGAATCATCAGAAAAAATGGCATACCAATAAGTGGATATAATGTTCAATACTCTGGTGTAGCACCTGCACACGCAATAAAACAAAATGGAAGGGTTAACCGGATTGGCGAGCAAGTTCTTTATCTGGCAGAAGATGTAGAAACTTCATGCAAAGAACAAAAAGCAGATAAAAATGATTATATCTCAGTATCTGAATGTGCTATAAGCAACAAGATAAAGGTGATGGATTTTACTATTGCGGTTTCCGATGGACTTGCTAATTGGTTTTCAGATGAAACCGTACAGTTTTTTAAAAATAATTATTCAGTCAATATCAGGGCATTCTATATCTTCATAAAAAAATATTTAACATCGCCCAATTATAAAGACCAGGACTATGTTGTGCCATTGGATTTTTTAGATATTGTTAAGAAAAGAAATGATATTTCCGGCATAAAATATAATTCGTTTTATACAGATAAATGTAACATTGCTTTATGGGATGAAAACAAAAATATTAAATGTACTAATGGCAAAGTAATGAAAGGAATATGATAGAAAATGGATTATAAATACTATGAGCGAAAAATAAATGATATAATAATGAAGTGTCCTATTGAAGCGGGCGTGGAAATACTTGTTTATAATGTGCTTGATAATATTGTTGAATCAAAAGGATTATCGCTTGTTGATATAAACCGATTATGGAAGGATAGAGATCCAAGATTGACAACTGGAGCAGGTATTCCAGATATAGCAATACTTTCTAGCGATTTTCAATACAAGACCGATATCGGACAAGTTTTGGGATTTATTGAAGTTAAAGCAACAAGTAAATCACTTTCTGAAACTGAGCAAATAGAAGAACAGAAATCCGCAACAAATCATTATATATACACAAATGGATTAGTTTGGAAATATTACGAAAACCATGAATTCGAGTGGGAGGTATTCCTAGAGGAATCAAAACTCAATTTAATGGGTAATGCTAAAACAGTATCAATATCAGAAAATTCATTCACAGAATTGTTGGCCAGATTGAATAATATTATTTGGATATAGATAAAAAAAATTTTTCAACTTGGAAGATACAATAAAATAATTTCTGTAAATTAAGATTTCTCCATCGTAAGGCCCTCCGGGGGCTTAGGGCTCTGCCCTAAGAACCTGCAAGGGACCAGTCCCTTGACCCTTATGCCGGGCGCTGCCCGGACCTGTCCTCGCCGGAAGCAGGAAAAGGAGCAGCAGCCCCTTTTCTGTCAAACAGGATAATCCGTGAACCTTTTGTCAATAGACTTTCGCGGCATAACGGGGCCCCTACCCCATTATTCCACGGTTCTATTGACAACGGTTCCGCTCCGTTCCAGCTTTATACGCTTCTTCTCCCCATGAGAATGTTTACATTTCTTCCATCATTTTCCTTATTTTCTCTAAAGTCTGTTTTCTCCTGTTTTGGATTGTTTTCCTGCTACAGTTAAAAATATCTGCTGCTTTCTTTACAGTGATTTCCTCAAAATACAAAAGTTTGAGCAGACGGGTGTCCTGCTCTGGCAAATTTTTAAGGGCATTTTCCAACTTTTGCTGGTAATCGTTCTTCAAAACTGCTTCCTGTGTTGTATCGCTGGCGCAAATGGATTGTTCAGGGAAATATCCCTTTTCATGGAGTTTATCTATACTGCAAAGTCCATACTTACGGTCACGCTCCTTCTGATAACGTTCCCTCCGCTCTGACCGATACCATTCCAGATAAATTTCTCTGCTTACTTCCACTAGCGTCCCGTCACCAAGACGGATAACATATTTTTCCCGTTCCTTTGGTTTTTTCCCTCTCATACAGCCGCTATCTCCCTTTCTGCATGATTAGGAGAGTGATATTTTTTCCGCAGTCTCCGGGCTGCCTGTGAAAGTATGGTGGATACTGCCGGGCTGCTGATTCCAAGCTCCTTTGCAGCTTCCTTTCTGCTTTTCTGTTGGAAAAAGCATAGGCTGACTGCCGCCTTCTGCCTTTCTGTCAGGCAGCGCAGTATTTCTTTCCTGCTTTCTCTTTCCACAAGGGATTCCAGTGGGTTTTCCCTTGCATTTCCCAAGGCTTCCCATTCTTCCGAAATGGCATGATAAGAAACAGTTCTCTCCTTCTCTTTTTCCCTCTGGTTATGGTCAAGCCTGTCCTCACCCTCAAGCACCAGCCGCACATACCATGGCTCTTTTTCAAAAAACTGCTCCGGTAAGTAGCTGCTTATGCCGCTGGACACATACAGATAAGCTCCGCATGTATGGATTGGAAATACGGTGGAATGTCCGCAGACATGATACAGTGCATAGCCATTCTGGTAAGCTGTTATCCATGTGCTATTATCAAGCTGTTTTTCTGCCACTGCCCTGCCTGTTTCCCTCAAATTTTTTGCAGTGGGCGCTTTTATCCTTTGTCCCGGGATTTCAGTAATTTCTTTCAGTTCCTGCAATGTCAACATACAGACCGCCTTTCTGACGGGCGGCACTGGCATAATGCTGACTGTATGGATTGCCCTCTGTTGCAGAAAAGGCAGTAAAAAACAGCTCCCAGCGTACCCGTTTTTTTTGACGGAAGTTGGAAACTCCTTTTTAATGCCTGTTCTCCATTTTGCATTTTCGTTGTCATCTTTTGCTTATAAATACAGTTTAGCGGTCCGGCTTCTCATTTTCCTCAACGGATATGTGGAAATTCCGGCAATCCTCCACCATATCTGTAGAGTAGAATCCCTGTCACCTATTCCTGTGCAGTTCCTCCACCAGTGTTTCAACTGTCCGCAGGACAATCTCCTGTTCACCTGCCCTCAAATGGCTGATACGGTAAAATATCTCCCGATACTGCTTTCTCCCCGCTTCCGGCAGAATTCCCAGCAGCCTGTCTGCATCTGTATCCAATGCCTGAACCAGCTTTATAAATATCCCTATGGTCACGGACATCTGCCCTCCTTCAATCCGGCTTACCGTATTGGCGCTGATTCCCGCTTTCTCTGCAAGCGCTTCCTGTGACATACACAGTTCCATCCTCCGGCTCCGTATGCGTTCCCCCAGCATGACCAGTTCCTCTGACATTGCACGTCCGCCCAACACGGTATCCCCCTTCTCATTTAGATTTTCAATTCCCAACTTTGCGACACCGTGTCGCAAAGTTGCCTTTCCTGAAAAAAGGCAGTAAAAAACAGCCACATCACATATCTGGCTGTCTCGATACGCTATAATTCAATTTTATCCGCTTTATCCCCTCGTTCTCTGTCATCTAAATACCACCNNCTGTCTGAACCGTTACCCACTCCCATACATGTCATGGTTTACCTCTGCCCGGTAATAATTATCCATGGTCAGTGCGGCATTATAGAGCGATGTCAGCAGGTACGACCTGATATTCCCNACTTTNCTNGTATTNGNNCGCAGACAGCCAAGCACATAGGNGATATGGGAATGCTCCAGCTTCAGGAAGCGTTCCTTCACNACCACAGCAGGCCTTTCTACTCCNGCTATCCGCAGNGANGCATNATCCGGCATTATCATCACGTCCACCATAATCTCCACCAGTTCGTCCAGTTCCTCCCTCTGGCAGTTCCTATCGCTTAAAAAACACTCATACGAAATATTTTTCTGCAAAGCATCACGGTATCTGCCCATCTNATCTATCACATCAGATGGATAATGATTGATAGGATCAGTCTTACTAAAATCAGTATTATTAAATTCAGTATTATTAGATTGTGATTTTGGAAATTCTTGAATTGTGGTTTTCACTATTCCTGAATTGTGATTTTCATCATTCTTGAATTGTGATTTTGGAAAT
Source organism: Lachnospiraceae bacterium (assembly GCA_014804285.1). Taxonomy (GTDB): domain Bacteria; phylum Bacillota; class Clostridia; order Lachnospirales; family Lachnospiraceae; genus Suilimivivens. The sequence goes on from JAAVAA010000048.1 coordinate 41,575, forward strand.
TCCTGATTTGTGATTTTCACAATTCTGGAATTATGGTTATTGGATACCGCATTTTCTGTCTTTACCATTGTTTCACTTTCATAGGAATCTTCTTCTTTGTCCGGCAGGGGCGCATCTTCTATTTCCATGAAATTTTTCACATANATCACGTTGGGCTTGCCCAGCCCAAGGCGCTTTTTCTCTATCAGACCAATGCCTTTATCCGTATCCAGCTCCTTCATCAGCTTTACTGCTTTCTGTGTCCCACAGTTCATCAGCTCCGCTATCTCCTCCACCGTAAATACTATGTATACCCTGTCCTCTTCATCAATCCACCTGTTTTTGATGCTCAGCCCCATACGGTCCAGCATCAGACCGTATAAGACTTTCGCTTCGCAGGAAAGGCTCCTGAAACATNCCGCTGTAAACAGCATCTTTGGTATGCGGTAAAAGCTGTACTGCTCCGCTTCCATTCCACGAAAATAATCAAATCGGATTCCCTGCATCTCCTATCCCTCCCTNTCATTACCCTGCTTCCATTCCTCCAGAAGCGTATAAATGACCTCCTCTATCTGTTCTTTTGTATAGGCAGGCGGGAAGTAGTTCCGGATCTTCTTTGCCGAAATCATCACGCCCACGTTTCCGTCTTCNTTTTTCACTAAAACTGCATACACATTACCCTCTGTAAGTTCCCCGGCCTCACTTAAGGCTTTCATCTGCTCTGCCTGCGCCTTGGAAGGGAATACGCCGCTGTTACCAATAGCCCCTTCCACCCAGCCCTGCTCCTCCTCCTTCAAGTAAGACAGCTTTTCGCCCGCCACCATGGGAAGCTTATTTTCGTCCACGTATCCCAGCAGTTCCTCCGTCAATTCNGCCAGCCGGATATAACGCTGGACTGTCCTGCCGCTCTCCCCGGCAGCTTCGCCCACTTCGTCTGCCGTGTGCTTATCCCCCCTGCTCCCCTGATGCTTCATTGCTTCGTATTTCATCTTATAGGCTTTTGCCTTTTCGCTGGGCAGGATATCCTCCCGCTGGATATTCGTGTCAACCATGATGATCGTGGCTTCATCATCATTCAGCTCCCGTACTATCATTGGCATTTCCTTAAGCCCGGCCAGTTCACAGGCTTTCCATCTCCTGTGCCCTGCCACCACTTCATAACCGCCCTCCGGATATGGACGCACAATNCCCGGCACTAAAATCCCGTATTTCNTCACGCTCTCTACGGTTTCCTGCATCTTTTCATCTTCCAGCACCCGGAATGGATGCCCCCTGAACGTATNNANCTCGCTAAGCGGAATTTTCCTGACCTGCTCCCCCTGCGGCTCCCCGCCGCCAAACAGACTGTCAAAACTGTCNATTTTTANNTTANCTGCACTGCTCTTCATCTGNAAGCACCTCCTCCGTCAACAACTGGTAAGCAGAAGCCACCTTCCCCCTTGGGTCATGCTTATAAATACTCACACCCTCCGCAGAGGTCTCCGCCGCCCTCACAGATATGGGGATGCTGTTGGCAAATATCCGCACCTTATCCCCGTAATTATCTACCAAAAGGCTTGTAATCTCCTTTGCATAATTAGTACGCGCATCCACCATGGTCAGAAGGATGCCCTCGATNTCAAGNTTCGGGTTAAGCTGGCGTTTTACNTTCCCGATGGTCTTGATCAGNTGCTGNAGGCCTTTNACCGGAAGGTAAGCTGCCTGGACAGGNATAAGNATGCTGTCCGCACATGCAAAAGCGTTGATNGTAATCATGCCGAGGGAAGGCATACAATCGATTAATATGTAATCATAGAAATCCCTGACGGTGTCAATATACTGCCGGAAAATCATTTCCCTGCTCATGGTGTTTACAAGCGATACNTCCANTCCNGAAAGNTCTATNTTCCCCGGCATAAGGTCTATCCCTTCCTCATGNGACANTATNCCCTCNCCCNGTTCCAGCTCNTCCTCATTNATNATCTTGCCTAANACGCTTGCCAGCGTGACTTCCATCTTGTCCGGCTCNGGGTATCCAAGACTTACGGTAAGGCTGCCCTGTGCGTCTGCGTCAATTGCCAGCACTTTCTTCCCCTGTTTTGCCAGCCCTATGCCNAGNCTGCCCGCCGTAGTGGTCTTGCCCACGCCTCCCTTCTGGTTAGCTATGGCTATNACCTTACATTTCCTTCCTGTCTTTTCCATATATCCTGTCCTCCTGTAATTTCATTTCTGTTTTCTACTCTGCCCGGCCCAGCCGGGAACAGATACACTGTTATCAATCCGTCACTTTATCTCACACGGACATTCAGCCCTTCCATAGGGATATCATCATATCCGACCAGATAATAATCTTCCCCGTCATGCTCTACCTTTGTCTGCACCCAGCCGGGNTTTTCACTATCAGCCTCTGNCAGTAAAACCTCAATCAAGCTCCCNCTGCGGTAACAATATCCTTTCTCCGTCCTGTACTCCCCATTTTCANCCCTGNGNANGATNCNGTTTTCCCGNACCGGGCGGAAAAGATACTCAATACTGCCGCCTATATCAGCCAGNTTCCTCATAATCGCTCTCAATTCCTTTAACTGGAANAGCTGGTCACTGTCCTCATGGTCANCATGCAGCCCCCGCAGGTCTGCATGNTCGTCATAAGTGGTAACNCTTAAAATATCATCAATNCGGCTTTTCAGCCCTTTCATCTGTACTAATGCCATACTTAACTCTGCCATATTGTCCTCCTTTTACTACGTGGTTTTATTGTGTTTAAAAACATTGCCCGCCTTAGATTCCTGATAAATCTATCGGGAAACAGTATTCCGGGTAACGCATCCTGACCGCCTCCCAAAAATATACTGCATACTCACAGCAGAACAAATCTTCCACTGTGTACCGCTGGCATTCTTTTACTTTCTCGTCCCCTTCAAGGGCATATGCGCTTGGCGTACCGTTGCAGAAAAGGTTGAACGCCATGCGTACCACCCTCGCACTGCCGCTGGTGATCCAGCCCTCTTCCAGACACTTCGGCTTTACGCTCCCTTTTTCAAAATCAAAAATCCGTCCGATATTCCGCCTTGTATCTCCGCTTATCCCAAGGCAGTAAACCAGCGCTTTGTGGTACGCATCCTGCTGTCTGCACTTTTGCAGACAGCTCCTGTAAAACATTTCGTGTTCCTGATTCCTGAAAGTGATTGCACGGTTATTTCCTTTAACTCTGTTCATTTTCACACCGCCTCCGTCTGATATTCTGTATTTTCTTCCGCTACCATCCCTGCCCCTTTCGGGTCAGACCAAATCCTGCCGGTCCTTTCCACAATAAGCTTCCCGTCCACACAGGTTACTGCTATCCTGTCACCTGTGGAAAACCCCATATCCCGCAGCCATTTCCCCTGCAGCATGATCAGCGGCTTGTTTTCCTCCACGCTTGTTCCCCTTGCCCTGTAAACTGTCATCTCTCTCTGCTTCATATATCTCCTCCTTAATCCGTAATAATCTCAACGATTCCATTGCTTTCAAGAATTTCCTGTATCGAATTTATGCCATCTTCCAGACTGTCGGAAGCAAGGACTGCGTCCATGATTTCCCCTGCAATAAATTCCATACTTTCCTTTGTGATCCGGTTCCCCATATGTCTCCTCCTTATCTCACTGAACGCCGACACGCTCCGCGCATCATCTTATTAGATACAAAAAGGGACTAAGCCAGCTAACAATTAACAAACTTAGTCCCAAATACTATTTCTTCTTTAATAATCCTCTTTCGGGCAAAACGCTTCCCTGCACCTCCTTAAAGCGCACTTCTCCCGTCCCTGACAGCCTTATGGTAATTTAGTGTCAAGTCGTCAAATTTGCAGTTACAAGATTAAAAACAGGCCTGTCCCAATCCCTTTTTGCTACTTTCGCAGCGAAAAAATATTTGGACTAAATCAGCGGAACACCTTGATTTTACTGGCTCCCTGCTAACTTAGCACTATAATACCATAATCCCCCACCTTATCATTTGGAACTTCCCTCTCCCCCCGCAATATCTTTGCACCTCCCCGCAAATACGCTTTCACCTTTTCCCCATACAAAAAAGAATCATTCCCCCGCACAATCCCCCACTCCATCATAAGCGCTGTACTTCCTGTCACAAAGGGAGTGGCGAAGGAGGTTCCCGATACCTGTACATAACTGTCATTTGGCCCCACCGCATTAATTCCCGTTCCCGGCGCCGCCAAATCCGGTTTAATATCTCTTGTCAGTATTTTTTCCGTTGAGATGCCCTGTACCGGATAACCTCTGCCCGAAAAGTCCGCATATGCCTCCAACTCCGCATTATAAGCTCCCACCGTGATCACCTTAGAGGCTGTGGAAGGGATTGTAAATGTCTTTTCCGGTGTCGGTGTAAAGAATCGGGTTCCTGCATTCAACACATTACTTGAAGGCAGATAAAAGTCGTATCCGCCTGTTACCGTTCGAACCGGCATCAAGATAAATGTCCACACGCCCTGGTTTACATAATTCTCAGTAGGGAGAAAGTCAAAATAAATTTCCTGCTTGACAGAATACGGTGACGGCTCCCCCACATACAATAAGATTTGAGTATTTTCCACTATATAGCTTGCGCCGCCGGTCTGTCTGTCACTGATCCGAAGGCTTTCTCTTCCGGGCGAAATTACCTCAATATTAAACTGATCCGAATAATCCTTCCAAAGCTGAATTCCAAAAGCCAGCTGATATCTGTCCACGCTCAGCTCAACTCTCTGCATTGCAGAAGAACTTACATTCCCGTCAAAGCTTCCTGCGCAGTGCCCTCCCGCTGCACCTTCATTTCCACTCCCCACGCAGATCACAGTTCTTCCGATTTCCGCTGCATTATCCATAAAGCGCTCCACCAAAGAAGTGCCGTCGTGAGATCCGTAGGTGTTGCCAAAACTTAAATTTATGGTCAGCGGTCTCCCCAGTTCCACTGCTTTTTTCACCGCATAAGTTACTGCGCGCATCAATTCCGTAGTTTTCGGAAAAGAATCCGGCGCCGGATTTCCCATCTTAATGATCAGAAGTTCACTTTCCGGTGCAACTCCCTGATACTGCCCAGAGGCCAAAAACCCGCTCCCGGCGGCGATAGACGCAACTGCTGTTCCATGACCGGATGTATCAATACTGGGAACAATACGCTCCGGCACAGGACTGTTTATTGCCGCATTGATTCGCTGCTCCGAAAATTCTACTCCCGTATAAAAGCCCTCCGGTGGAGCAGCCTGATCCGCAAACTCTTCATATCCGTCAGGAAGCAGCGCATTTACCCGTTCCGGCATGAGCGTCTGATCCCAAAGATACTTGATCCGGGTATTACCTGCTCTGTTTCGAAACTCTATATTCTTATAGTCGATTCCCGAGTCGATCACCGCAATTAAAACATTTTTTCCCGTCAAAAAGGGGTCTCTTATTGTCAACGGCAGAATACAGGAAGCCTGCTTTCCCAAAATTGTTGATGTATATAAACGCTTTGGCTTTTCTACATATTCAACTTCGTCCAGCAACGTAAATGTATCGATCAGATTCTCCGGTATAGTTACAATTGCATATCCGGCAATCAACTCTTCCACCAAAATAACGCTGCTTTGAAGCCTAGAAATATCTCCATGGTATTTAACAATCAGTTCCCAGCTCCGGCTCTTCTCATCAAATCCCACCGCCAGCTGACCGGAATTTATTCTTTCACTTTCTGATACCTCTAATGCCAGATTTAATAAATCCTCCAGTTTTTGATTTTCCATTTTTCTTCTTCTATCTTTTTTTACATTATACGGAAGAATATGTTTTTTATGATTTTCACTTCCTCAAATAGCATTTGCTCAGTCAAGCCATTCATAAGCTATGAGAATGTACATCTTACTAACATAAATAATGACAGAATATGCAAATTGTGTTAAAATTTTTAAAAAATGGACAGGGAGAGTATCTTTATGGACAATCAACATACCGGTCACAAATTAATCGAAGATATTCTGACTTTGCTGGATCTTCCCGAAAATAATGACTTAGGTCTTGTCAGTCTGATTGAACAAAGACAAAAAGAAGAATCGGATTCTCGAAATATGGAAACTGCTTGCGAAATCATTAAGTTCATGGATGAAATGCCCGGCGGTTTTCTTATTTATCACGCAGATCATGATGAAAAGATCATATATGCAAATAAAGCACTGCTTCGAATCTTCAATTGCAACACTTTTCAGGACTTTCAGAAACTGACCGGTAATTCTTTTCAGGGAATTGTACATCCGGAAGATCTCGACAGAGTAGAAAACAGTATCCGGGAACAGATTGCTGTCAGTCAGTATGATTTCGATTATGTAGAATATCGGATCATCCGTAAGGATGGAACCATTGGCTGGGTCGAAGACTATGGTCATTTTATCCAGAGCAATTCTTCCGGAGGCATTTTCTATGTTTTTATCGGTGATGCCACTGAGAAACACAATCGTCAGCAAAGAGAAAGAAATGCTCTCCTTGATGCCCAAAAACAGGAATCAGAAAAATTACAAAATATAATAAATGAATATGATAAAGAGAAAAAGCTGATCAATCAGGAGTATCTACGCCGCCTTGAAGTAATTGAAGGTCTCAGTGTCAATTACGACGCAATTCTCTACACGGATCTGGACGAAAATAAAGTTCTTCCATATCGTCTCAGTGACCGGATCATAGGACAGTTCGACCATGAATATAAGCCTTGCGAATTCTTATGGTTTATCTCCGAATATGTAAATACCTGGGTACATCCGGATGATCGTCAACGCATTTTGGACGCCACTGCACCGGATTATATCCGCGAGAAACTGTTGACGCACAAGACATATTATGTAAACTATAGAATTTCCACCAAAAACGATACACAGTTTTTGCAGCTTCGAATCGTAAATGTGGGCAATCGAGATCATATCTCCCAGATCGTCATGGGCTGTCGCAGAATAGACGATGAAGTGCTGCAGGAAATGGAGCAGAAACAGATTTTGGAAGATGCTCTGAACCGTGCAAACGTAGCGATTGTTGCCAAAAATACTTTTTTGTCCAATATGTCTCACGATATGCGTACGCCCTTAAATGCGATTTTCGGGTTTACTGCTCTTGCCCAAAAAAATATTGAAGATCAGTCTCTCACCCAATATTACCTTAATCGGATCAATGAATCCAGTCATCAGCTCTTAGAACTGATCGAGAAGGTATTGGAAATTGCGTGGACAGAATCCAACGATGCCCATCTTGCAGAGGTTAAATGCAATCTGGTCGATATTGTCCAGGACATATTTGATTCTCTCTACTCCGAAACTGTTGAAAAAAATATTGCCTTTTCACTTGGATGCACAGAGTTAAGGCATCCGGACGTTTATAGCGATCCTGATAAACTGCATCAACTTCTCAAATATTTGACAAACAACGCCATAAAATATACCAAAAATGATGGAAAAGTAATCCTCAGTATCAAGGAGTCCGAGGAAAACTCCGGAGAATATTCTCTCTATCAATTTATTATTCAAGATACCGGTATTGGTATCAGCGAAGAGTTCCTTGAGCATATTTTTGAACCCTTTGAACGGGAAAAGGATACCACTCACAGCCATGTAATCGGAGCCGGTCTTGGCCTCACTATTGCCAAAAATATTGCCAACCGAATGGGAGGGGATATCGAAGTCGCCAGTGCCGTAGACAAAGGGAGCACCTTCACTGTCACACTTCGTCTCCGCATACATACCGATCCCGATTCCAAAAATAATGACGATTTGTCTGATATCTCCTATGCCAATCTGCTTGGAAAAAGAATTCTGCTTGTGGAGGATAACGAGATTAATCTGGAAATTGAGTCGGAGATTCTTCAGGGTGTCGGATTTCTTATTGAGCCGGCCGCTGACGGCAGTATTGCCGTAGAAAAGATGAAAAACTCCGAGCCGGGGTACTTCTCCCTGGTTCTTATGGATATTCAAATGCCTGTCATGAACGGCTATGAAGCTTCAAGAGCTATCCGAAATCTGGAAGACCCCGGACTGGCACAGATTCCCATTATCGCCTTATCCGCCAATGCCTTTGAAAGCGATAAGCGAATGTCTATTGAGAGTGGAATGAATGAGCATTTGACCAAACCTATTGACATTCCCGTACTACTGAATACAATTTCCCATATTTTAGAAAACCAATGAATAAACAACGAATGGATCTCCTTGCGATCCATTCGTTATTTATTTTAAAGGCGCAGGAACCTAAATTCCTGCGCCTTTCATCTTTTTATTTATTGCTTTTATAATCAATATTTGTCAAAACCATCGCCAAGAGAAATAACCTGCTCATTCATGCTGGATGAAGAACTCTGGTAAGAACTCTTGAAGGAAGAAGAATTTCCTGAACCCAGATTGTAGATGGAAAGCATTTCTCTCATTCTGGATGCCTGGTTGGACAGCTCTTCACTTGCTGCCGCACACTGCTGGCTGGTAGCGGAGTTGGTCTGTACAACCTGTGATACCTGTGTAATTGCCTGCTCGATCTGTGCTACTGCAGTTGCCTGATAGTTGGAGGACTCTGCAATGCTGTTGATAATTGCTTCGCTTTCCTGTACAACCTTTGCGATTTCTTCCATAGCCTTTGCTGTGTCATCAGCAATCTTGGAACCTGCATTTACTCTGTCAATGGACTCTTCGATCAGTTCAGCAGTCTCACCGGATGCTGCCGCACTCTTAGCTGCAAGGCTTCTAACCTCTTCTGCAACAACTGCAAATCCCTTTCCTGCCTCACCGGCTCTTGCTGCTTCTACTGCTGCATTAAGTGCAAGGATATTGGTCTGGAATGCAATATCATCAATTGTTTTAATGATCTTAGAGATGCTCTCAGATGACTTGTTGATATCCTGCATAGCTGTCATCATATCCTGCATCTGCTTGTTGCCCTTCTTTACATCTGAAATTGCGCGAGCCACGAGACCTGCTGCGGAATTAGCTTCTTCTGCATTTCCTTTGGTCTTCTCTGCGATCTCATCGATAGATGCGGTAATCTCCTGAATTGCGCTTGCCTGTTCCGTAGAACCCTGAGCCAATGCCTGGCTTGCACTTGCAACCTGTGAGGAGCTGACTGTAACCTGAGAACCTGCATCACTGATATTGGTCAGCGCATTAAGATTATCTTCTACCAGTTTCTTTAACGCCATGCCCAGTGTATCATCATTTGACTTGGGATTAACCTGCACGGTCAGATTGCCGCTGGCTACCTCTTCTGCGATCTTAGCCTGATATTTCGTATTCTCAATTACTTCCGAATAGCTGTCTACCAACTCGCCAAACTCATCATCATGATATTTCACAAGTTCAATGTCAACCCGTCCCATTGCAATATCGCGGGCTGCTTTGGACAATTGTGTAACCGATTTGTTGATGGTCTTAATCAGAGATAATGCAATAAGAACCGAAACTACAACGGAAAAAATAATCATTGCGAAGCTGACATAATTCGATATAGTAGCAGTTCTTTCTATAAGCTCCATATCATCTGCTATTACACTCTGCATCGTGTTGAGAAGGGTATTTGCCTTCGTCTCATCCGCACCAATCTGCTGTAAGGTCTGCTGTACCGTCGTATATACCTCTTCCTGCATATTTTCCGTCGATGCCGTGATCCTGCGTACGGAAGACATCCCTACTACCACGTTAATAATCGTGAGTATAATCGGGATTGCAAACCCTATAATCATTTTTGTTTTAATCTTCATGTCTTTCATAACTATACCTCTCCTTCTTCATCCATATTAATATCATTTGCCTGCTCTACAACTGTTAAATCCTCATCATTTAATAATTTATCAGGATCGAGCAGTAATTTTACGGAATTACCTACCTTGCCAATGCCATAGACATATTTATTCTGCGCCCGCTCAGCATGGCCGATTTTGGGAGGCGGAAGTATATTATCTTCATCGATTTCAACCACCTCTGCAATTTTTTCAACGATCAATCCTACTACTGATGATTTCACATTGATTACAATGATACAGGTTCGATCATTATACTCCTGCGGTTCCTGCTTGAAACGCAGCCTTACATCAATAACGGGAACAACCTTTCCACGNANATTAATAAGTCCTTTGATATAATCTTCTGTTTCGGGAATCACTGTAATTTCCTGCATNTGGATAATTTCATTNACATATTGAATTGCTAACCCAAAGTACTCATTACCTGACTTGAAAGTCATGTATTTACCTTTTTCGCTGCTTTCATCATCCGAATTGGGGTCCGACGAAAGTCTGTTCAATTCGTTTATCCCATCCATATAGTTACCGTTCCTTTCTATAAATTTATTCCATTAATCCCGCTGCATCCAGAATTAGTGCAATACTTCCATCTCCAAGCTGTGTACAGCCAGACAACCCTTTAACCTTTTTGATATAAGAAGGAATCGGCTTCACAACAATTTCCTGTTCCCCGATCAATTTATCAACTAAAAGGCAGACTTTCTGATTCTCCACTTCGAGGATCAACATGACTCCATCTTCAACAGACTCACAATACTGCTCCATATGATACCATCTTCCAAGTCTGAGTACCGGANAACACTCGCCGCGTACCATGATNTATTCATCCCCATTCGGTTCATANATCATCATATCTTCTTTTACGCGGATAAATTCTTTAATGACACCCGTCTCTAATACAAACGAAGANTTTCCGGTTTCCATGACAATACCGTCAATAATCGCAAGCGTAAGAGGNATCTTCAGGCTCATGATACTGCCCATTCCCGGCTTACTGTCAATATCCAGNGTACCGCCAATGGACTGAATGTTCTGAACCACTACATCCATGCCTACNCCACGTCCTGAATATTCGGTAACCTGCTCGTTGGTGGAAAAGCCCGGTAACGTGATCAGCTGATATACCTCTTTATCCGTATAAGCNGCATCCGGTTTGTTCTCATCCAGTATCCCNTGTTTCCTTGCTTTTGCAAGGATTTTGTTTCTGTCCAGACCTGCTCCGTCATCCTCGACACTGATCCAAACTTTNCCGGCCTCGGTTTTCGCGGAAAGAGTAACCTTACCTTTTGCACTTTTTCCGCTTTCCATACGTTCCGCTTTTTCTTCAATTCCGTGATCCACGGCATTTCTTACGATATGCATCAGCGGATCGGAGATCTTCTCGATAATATTCTTATCTACCTCCGTATGCTCACCAATCATCTCGAACTCAATATCTTTTCCGAGCTTTCTGGAAACATCAAATACAATACGGTTCATCTTTTGGAATGTATTTGACAAAGATACCATTCGCATNGACATGATAACATCCTGCAAGTCCGTTGAAATCTTGGATAATTGAGCTGCCGCCTTATTGAAGCGGTCAAGATTAAGCCCCGGAACCTTCAAATCGGGATTCTGCAATACCACAGACTCGGAAATAACCAGCTCGCCGATCAGATCCATCAACTGATCCATCTTCCTGACATTGACACTGATGAAAGCGTTCTTCTCTCCCTTTTTGTCCTTGGCAAGCTTCTTCTGCTTACCAGGCTCTCTGGACTTGATTACGAAATCACCCGGTGCAATCTTTTTCTCCGGCTTCTTTTCCTCCGCCTTCGGTTTTTCTCCCGCTTCTTTATCAGCGGATTTTTCCTGTGCTTTCGAATCAATGTCCTCCACGCTGGAATCCAGATCNATTACNNCCGGCTCNTGATCGCCAAAATCAAATCCNTGCAGAAATTCTTCGGCTTTACATTCAAAGATNTCCACTGATTTAATGTCATAACCTACTCCAATGATATTACGTATCTCTTCCTCCGTGCTCTGAGCCTGAAGGAGAATCCTGAAACCTTCTTCAACGATCGTATCTGCACTGGCCGGATCTGAAATGATATCTTCAGGGGAGTAGAGAATATCCTCCGCAATCTCCTTTAANGCATATACGGTCTTGTAAGCATGGACATTTGCCATTTCCGTTCCCGGATAAAAAGTAAGATGAATCTTATAAAAACGACTGGCGCTTGTAGCTACCGGTGCAATGTAAAAGTGCTTCGGTTCTACATGAACATTTTCGGGAGGTGCTTCAGCTCCCCCCACAACTCCGCCATTTTTGATCACCTCAAGAAACTTGTCAAGATCCTTNATGATCNCGCTGGAATCACCGTCTGCCGGATCNCCGTTNCGGATCTTTTCCAACTCACTTGAAATGAAGTCCTCCACTGACAGCACATGCTCCACCAGTTCCAGATGCGGCACATTTTCCGGATGCGATTCCCTGAGATAAAAGAATACATCCTCAAGCTTATGTGACACTGCCGTTATATTATCAAACATCATAATACCGGAAGAGCCTTTGATCGTATGCATGGTTCTGAATATTTCGTTGATGCTGTCTTCATCGAAACAATCTGCATCCTTTTGCTCAAGAACTCTTTCCTGGAGCTGTTCCAGTAGCTGCTCATTCTCAAACAGATACATATCAAGCATGCCATCCGTGCTAAATTCTTCAGCCATATACTTCTCCTTTCCTGTATTCTTATTTTCCTTTATCAGATCAGATTCAATTTCTTCAATGCCTGCTCAAATCTTTCCTGATCAATAGGCTTACCGGAATAAATTGTGCATCCCAGTTCAAAAGCCATTTTGACGTTTCTTTCCTCATTTAAGGCAGTGGTCATAATTACTTTTACCGCTTTATCCTCAGGGATGTTTCTCTCCTTTTCCAGATTACGGATACCTACCAGTGACTGATATCCGTCCATGACCGGCATCATAATATCAAGACACACCAGATCATAGGGATCGTCGTCCTCCAAAGCCATCATAAATGCGTCTACTGCTTCCATACCGTCCACAGTCACATCGCACTCACCATACTTTGACAGAAAGTTCATCATAAACTTTCTTGTTGCAAAATCGTCTTCTGCCAACAGAATCTTCATACCTTTTCTCCTTTACATTTTATTAAGCAATGCATATGTTCTTTTTGCAATATCTCCCAATTTATCCTGGTATTCCACTGCTCCCAGATCATAAGCAACCTTGGGCATCCCATAAACTACGCAGGTGGATTCATCCTGTCCGATGGTCCTTGCTCCTGCCTTTCTCATATTCAGTAATCCCTTAGCGCCGTCGCCGCCCATGCCTGTCAAAATAATTCCCAGTGCATCGGACCTTGCAACCTGCGCAACCGAATCAAACAATACATCTACGGAAGGACAGTGTCCGTTGACCCTTGGTCCTGCCTTAACCTCTACCTGATAAGTCCCGTTTATTTTCACAAGCCTCATATGTCTGTCGCCCCCCGGTGCAATCAACATATGTCCGGGAAGCACCCTGTCTCCGGTCTCCGCCTCCTTTACCTGAATGCGGCATTGATCGTTCAGCCTCTTTGCATACATCTCCGTAAATTTAGGCGGCATATGCTGTACACAGACAATTCCCGGTATATCCGTTCCAAAATCCTTAACAACGGAAAAAATTGCTTCTGTACCACCGGTTGATGCTCCTATTGCCACAATAAGATTACTTCTGGTCGTAGCCAGATGCTGCTCTTCCTGCTGCTGCTTGATAACCGTCTTCTTTATGTTACTGATCTTTGCCGTAGATGCGATCTTTACTTTGACCAAAAGCTCATTCCTGATAAAATCCTCAAGCTGTGCCCGGCTGGATACTGCCGGCTTAGCAACGAAATCCACTGCTCCGGCGTTCATTGCATCAAATACCTTATCACTTAAGGAACTGATCACCACCACCGGAAGCGGATACTGGGGTATCAGCTTTCGCAGGAACTCAATTCCACTCATTCTCGGCAGCTCTACGTCCAATGTCATAACATCCGGATGATGTTTCAAAATAAGGTCTCTTGCCTCAAAAGGATCCTTCGCGGTTGCCACGACCTGTATTGCCGGATCCTTGCCCAGATTTTGAACCAATAATTCCCTGAATACAATTGAATCCTCTACTACCAAAACTTTAATCGGTACCATTCCCTATATCTACCTCTCTCTCTTTCGGAAAATCGATGGCTGGACAATCTGGAAAGGTGTTGTGCTCCTGTCGATCGTTTCCGTTGTTCCTATGAACAGATAGCCCCCCGGCTCTAAGAAGTCATACACCTTTTGAACCAGCTCCTGCTTGGTCGGTTCATCAAAATATATCATAACGTTTCGTAAAAAAACAACATGCATTTTTTTCTTAAACGGAAAAGGATCCATCAAGTTAAACTGGCGGAAGATCACTTCCTTCCTCAACTCATCCTTTACCTGAAACTGTCCTCCCGGAAGCGATTTAAAAAAGTGCCTCCTCCATTGCTCAGGCATTTTATTTACCTGATCTTTATTATAAATTCCAGACATTGCCTGTTGNANCACCTTNGTNGAAATATCNGTAGCCAGNACCTTGGTNTCCCACTGATNTTTCTCNAAACCAAAGAAATCTGACAAAACCATAGCNATCATATAAGGCTCNTCGCCTGTNGACGCNGCTCCGCACCAGATACGCAGATCCTTACTTCTGNNTTCCTTAACCCGCAGCCANGGAAGTACNGTTCCNTTGAANAAATCAAAATGTTCAAATTCCCTCATAAAATAAGTATGGTTGGTTGTCAAAAAATTAACCAGCATTCTTTCTTCATTGCCGCTCTTATCACTTTCCACGGCATTCATGAAATCATGAAAATTATTCCAGCCCTTCTTCTTGATGTAGTTCTCCAGACGTCCATTTACAATGACCTTTTTCTGNCTTAAGTCAATGCCATAGCGTTGTTTCATGTGGTCTGAAATTCGNTTAAACTCCTCATCTGTAATCAACTTTCATTCCTCCCGTCAAAAAAATACTATATTCATCAGCATAATTGACGTGATATTTTACGACATATCTCATAAATATTGGGATTGAATTTGATACCTGCNTCCCTGCCCATAACTTCCAAAGCTTCCTCTCTGGAGAGNGCTTCTTCTCCGGTCAGGGTACAATACTTTTCCGCAACAGAAACAATCTGTGCTGCGAGAGGGATATGTTTCCCTGTCAGCCTGTCTGGATACCCGCTTCCATCCCAGTTCTCATGATGATATTTCGCTATATCTACAGCCGTGCTGATAAAATCATTATAATCACTATTGACGTGCAAATCCTGCAANAGCTTTGCACCAATCATTGTATGTTTTTGAATAACCGCCCTCTCTTCCTCCGTCAATTCCTTCTTTTTCTGAAGAATATCCGTGGATATTCCGATNTATCCNATATCGCAAAGAGGTGCAGCTAATTCGATCATATCAATATATGAATCNGAAATCTGATTCTCAAACAATGGGGATAACTGCATTCCCTGTGCAAGAATTCTGCAATTCCTGCCCACCCGGTCCATATGCTCTTTTTCATAATTTGCATTTTGAGCAGCAATATTGGCCATTGCATATAATATATTTTTCTTTTCCTGCTCTATCTGCCGAAGCTGCTCTTTCACGGAAATCTGAAGACGCCTGTTCATCTCCAGCAGTTCTCTTTTGGCTTCATACAGTCTCAGCTGAACGCCCACCCGGGCCTGCACAACTTCCGGAATGAATGGTTTGGTGATATAATCTTCCCCGCCAAGTGATAAACCTTCCACGATAGCCTCAGGCTCATCATATGCCGAAATGAATATAACGGGAACATTTCTTGTTTCTTTTTTGCGCTTTAGAATTTTGCACAATTCATATCCGTCCATCCCCGGCATGGAAATATCAGTCAGAATAAGATCCGGACACTGCTCCTTCACCAATTCCAGAGCCTGCTCGCCGCTTTCTGCCGAAACAGGATCACCGCCGATGTCCTTGATTATCTCTTCGAGAATCACCCTGTTCATTTCCATATCATCCACAATAAGGATTCTGGCCTTGCCGATATTCCTGTCCTCTGAAGCCATGTAACTATCCCCTTTCCATTACAGGAAATTGTTTAATTCCTCAAATGCTTTGGCTACCTTTTCGTAATCTTCCTTTTGGATGGCCATTTTCAGTCTTAAGGCTGTACGCTTAATGTCCTGTGGTGCCTGAGCAGTCAGCTCCCTGACAATCTCCATAAACATCTCTGCTTTTTCCCAATTTTCCATCTCCACACATAAAATAAGTTTGGAGAGATTTTTCTTCAGGTTCTTCTGATTTTCCTCTGTACCGTATACCCGGATATCTTCAAGCAGATCTTCTTCCTCAAAAGACGCTCCTGCTGCCATACCAGGCTGCTGCTCCCCAATACCCGAAGCTTGCAGTGCACCCTCTTCCTCACAGCCTTCTACCCATATGGAGAAAGAAAATGTGCTGCCTTTGTTCTTTTCGCTCTCTACCTCGATCCTTCCGCCCATGAGTTCCGCCAGCTGCTTGCTGATATTCAGCCCCAGACCGGTTCCTCCATATTTACGTGAGATAGAAGCATCCACCTGCGAAAAACTTTGAAACAATTTATCGGTATCGGCCTTATCGATTCCGATTCCCGTATCAGATACAATAAAAAACAGTTCTATTCTGTTATTTACCTGTGCAGTCTTTACTGCCTCTACAGAAATCTTACCGATGGAGGTGAATTTCTGTGCATTGGACAGCAGGTTATTCAAAATCTGAACAATCCTCAGTTCATCACCTATAATATACTCCGGTATCTGTGGGGATACCGTCATAAAGAAATTTAATCCTTTTTCCGTTATTTTATTGATATGATTGGATTTAACATAATCCATCATATTCCGAAAATGAAACTTGCGCGGCTCCAGTGTAAATTTACCTGCTTCCAGCTTTGAAAAATCCAGAATACTGTTTATGATCTTATTCATATCATCACAGCACCGCTCTACCAGATGCAGTGATTTCAGCGTCACCTCATCAAGCGGCCTGTCAAAAAGCTCCCGGATGTTACCCAGCACACCGTTTACCGGAGTTCGAAGCTCGTGCGTTACATTTGCAACAAATTCCGATTTCACTTTTGCTGCCTGCTCTGCCTCCTGCCTGATCCGCTCGATCTCCCTGCCAAGATATTCCCTTTCCAGAATATCATTGGCCATACATATATATTCTTCCGGATTTGATGCTTCTTTTAAAATTTTGGCTTCCACCGGAAAACAAGTATGATTCCGGCGGTATGCCACTAGAGAACATAATTCATTTTGTGATAAGCTGTCCGCTTCTTCCACACCTTTCCCCGCGGGAAAAGTATTCGGAAACACCTCGCTGATATGCCTGCCGCACAGCGCATCGTCATATTCCAGCTTTTGTCTTGCTGCTCCATTTGCATAAGAAATATTTCCGCTCCGGTCAAACATCAAAATCATTTCCAGAGCGTCTTCCATAGGAAATATACTATCTTCAACCTGTTTCATCATCAGCCCTCTTAAAGATCACCAAATTCATTTTTAACATCAACGATCTTTTTGAACCAAAAAACGGGGCAGCAAAAGAATCATTTTTGCTGCCTGCTGTTTCTTTTATCAAGAAAAGGTAAACATCTTAATTACTTCTACAATATTGAAGAAGTCCTCCTTGGCAAGCGCAAAACATTCAAGAACATCAGGAGAAAATTGACCGCATTCACCGTTCATGATCATATCATACGCAATCTTGTTTGCGTATGCACTTTTATATACTCTTGGACT
The DNA here is from genome assembly GCA_014804285.1 of Lachnospiraceae bacterium. Taxonomy (GTDB): domain Bacteria; phylum Bacillota; class Clostridia; order Lachnospirales; family Lachnospiraceae; genus Suilimivivens. The sequence continues at coordinate 59,129 of JAAVAA010000048.1, forward strand.
CACCAATGCATCGTAAACATCTGCAATTGCTACGATATGAGCACTAATGGGAATCTCTTCCCCTTTCAGGTGATCCGGATATCCGTTTCCGTCCCATCTCTCATGGTGATAACGACAAATTTCATAGCAGTATCGATAAAANTCACCTGATTGCTTTTCCTTGAACTTTTCAAGAACTTCACACCCGATCGTGGTATGTTTCTTCATCACCTCAAATTCTTCCGGTGTCAGACGTCCCGGTTTTAAGAGGATTGCATCCGGAATGCCAATCTTGCCTATGTCATGCAGAGCCGATGCTCTTGCAATCTCATCTACCTGCGCTGGTGTCAGGCCGTATTTCGGAAAATACTTCATAAGATACTTTAACATAATACGTGTAAAGTATTTGATACGTCTGATATGTTCTCCAGTCTCAAGACTTCGGAACTCTACTACGGAACTGAGCGCATCGATCATGAATTCATTGTTCTCACGAATCTGCTTTTCCTGCTCTCTGATTTCCTTTTCCTGCTCCTTGAGACGTTCCTGCATATGCTGCTTATTCTGATACAGTTCAATGATATTCTTGCCCCTTCGCCTTACAATATGCGGGTAAAACGGCTTATGCATCACATCCGCCACTCCAAAGGAGTATGCCTGATCATCACTGTCGATTATCGTCTCACCGGTAATCAATATAACAGGAATCTTTTCCAAAAGGTTGTGCTCCTTCATGTATTCCAGAACCCCAAACCCATTAAGCTCCGGCATTACAACATCCAACAGAATCAGCACAATGTTATGATTATTCTCAAGCTGGGCTGTAGCTTCATTCCCGTTTGCAGCCTCCAGAATATCGTATTCATCCTCAAAAACACCGCTTAATATCACGCGGTTTACTTCCTCATCATCAACAATTAAAATCTGCTCTTTATCCATCTTGTCTCCTCACCCGATAAAATTTCCTATTCCTATATAAGTTAACATTTTTCAATGTAAATGTCAATTCAGATTCATTCTCAATTAAGCAACTCAGGGGTTATTATCTCTGATGATTTTTTGAAGACGACAATAAGATTCTTCTAACTGTTCCCTGGCTTCATTCAACTTCTCAACATCGACCTCTTCATCCTGTTTATCTCTTAAAAGCTCCGTAATCGACGATGATGCCTCATAAACAGGGGTTAATCCCAGATTTCCCGAAACACCTTTCAGTGAGTGCGCGCCTGCAAAAGCGCCTGCATAATCCTTTTTTGCAAGACTATCCATGATCATATCATAATTTTTATCATCCAGAAATTTCAAAATGAACTTCATGTATATGGCTTCATTCCCCATAAAACGCTTTAATGTAACATCTACATCCGCTCCGCCTTCTTCAAGCTGTTTCTTAAATACCTGGTCCATATATATACTCCTTTTCTTTTCTCTTCATTTTGTCTCTCCTGCGGACAAATTTGCCCTTTCTTATATTATCATAACAGAAAACTTATCGTCAATGCCGCACGCCTCATTTCCTGCCTAAAAATTCTAAGGTTGAACATCTGTCCAAAATATTTTAAAATTAATATATCTGAAATCATTAACCCCTGCAAAAGGAGAGTGTCATGCTTACACAGGAAAATTCTAATCAAAACTTTTCTTCTGACAGTACCGATACTGATGCCGAAATCGGCTATCCGATCCGNGTCTATTTTATTGAATTAGCNAAAATGTATATGCAGCGTATCCGCTGGCATTGGCACACAGAAATCGAAATCATCATCATCAATCATGGAGAAGTGGATTTTATGACAGATGATGAAAAAATCCGGCTAAAAGCAGGACAGGGAATTTTAATCAATCAGAATATCATGCATTCCATTAAGCCTGCTGATTCCGACTGTAACTGCTCCCTGTACTCCACCACTTTTCATCCATCTTTTTTGTTCGGCTACGGAAACACTGTAATGTCAGGAAAGTATCTTTCCCCAATACTGAGTTCTCCTGTTTTCCGCACCATGCTCCTGGATGAGCAGGATTCGGTTTCCGCCCAGATCATGGATCTGGTAAATTCTGTCATCGCTGTAAACATGACCAAAAAATATGGCTACGAACTGGTCACAAAATCCTACCTGTGTCAACTTTGGGTCATTTTATTGGAATATGTAATCCCGCAGAACATTCAAAAACATAAAAATACAAGCATGACTTTAGATGAATCCCGTGTCAAAGAAGCAATTATGTACATTGAGGAACATTATGCTGAGCGTGTTACGCTGGATGATCTGTCTGCGGCTGTTCATATCAGCAAAAGCGAGTGCTGCCGCTGTTTCAAACGAACCCTGCAGATCTCTCCCATTGAATATCTCATGAAACATCGGATCTTCAAAGCTGCTAATATGATCCAAAATGATAATCCACATTCCCGTTCTATTTCGGAGCTTGCTTTTGCCGTAGGATTTAACAACGCCAGCTACTTTAATAAAGTCTTTCGGCAATACCTTAATTGCACACCAAGCGAATATAAAAAGAGCATCCGAAATGACCCAACCGAAAACTCTTTCCATTCTATCTCNTAAAAAGGAGTTGGCCCANCNGCCANCTCCTTTTTACCACCACGATTACAGCATTTTNCTGTAATTACATCACTTNACNATTTATGCCANATGACCGAAGAATCGATATGCTTTAGATCTCTGCTTCCTGTCCGTGCCATTACNCCTTTTAATTCTTCATTCATCTGCTCTATCTGCTCCTTTACCCCCTGTGCTCCCGATCTGCCAAGAGGCTGCATNATGACGCGTCCCGCTGACACGGCNGTTGCGCCTAATGCCAACGCTTTAAACNCATCCATNCCGCTTANNATCCCNCAATCNANAAACACAGGGATCTGACCATTCACTACTTTCACAATCTCNGGTAATATTCTAAGAGGNGGNANNGCATAATCCATAATTCCGTGATGATGAGAAACTACGATTCCTTTCACNCCTGCCTGNAGGCATTTATANGCGTCCCGGGTACTNAGTACCCCTTTTACCACAAAGGGAAGATCAGCAGCTTCNGCNAANCTGCGTATTTCCTCATGACTTTTTGGCGCCATGTCAAAGCCTAAGACCTTATCATATTCNCCCTTACCGTTAAAAGCATGATCAATNTCCATACCCACNGCNAATACACCACANTNTTTTGCATGTGCAATTCTTTCCATGATCAACTCNTTGTCCGCATANGGCTTAATGATCTTAATTGTTTTGNCCCCGGTCGCTGTNATCCTTTCCAGCTCTTCTTTGTCCCCCATTCCTGCCCAGTTGACTGCTCCTGCAAGGCCAGCNCCCTTTGCCATTTCCACCATACCGTCATCNCANATATTATTNAAGTGAGANAATGCTGCCATCATAATCGGTGTTTTGAATTTCTCCCCGTATAATTCCNATGTTGTATCAGGCTTTTGTCCATCCAAATGCCGCATCTCTACAAGCANTGAATCAAAATANTCCCTGGTGATCTGATCTGAATTTCCCGGATGATTTCCTTCCATNCTTCTCTTCCTCCCCNNATTTTTCTNTTATCTTACTGAATTTTCCGGCAAAAAGCAATCGCCGTCTCNGCTGTTTNNNTNGCCTGTTCCTCCCATTTCCGGTAATTAATCTCAATTTCACCGTGTATTTGAANCATATNCTCCANTTTCTTTTTCANTCTTTCCAGCGTTTCTGCCGATATTCGCAGTTTCCAATACAACTCCATGCTTCCTTTCATGTAAGNNGGAATTTCACCTGCNGCTTCTNTGACCTGATCAGTCAGTGAATCAATTTTATGCACTNTCTGTTCCAATCCGCAGCGGCTGCCCGATAGTGCTTCAGACGTTATCTCCAGNTTCNTGCTCCCANNNAGTTGTCCGGTAAAGCTCTCTTTCCCTGCCACTGCTGCCAAAAAGTTNTTTCCTCCCTCTCCGCCAAACAGACTGCTGNCAATAACNGGAANCCCCAGAGATGTNAAATCCGAAAGATCGGAAANNGTCAATTTTTCGCCNTTTAATCCTNTTTTTGTCCCCTGCAGNGATTCCATGATCTGCATGACCACAGCCGCACAGCNATCNCGTGCTGATTCAGGCATGGCCATAACCCAGGCGGACAGCGCNACGGCATATTCTCCCAANGTTCCCTGTCCCGATGTATATGAATTTTTTCTTCCNCGAAAANCCGTTGTATACTCTCCTGTTGCCGGATCCTCTATTCTCTCCGCAAACATATACTTAATATCATGATAACCGGCANCATTGTACTTTTCCACCGGAGTTCTCACATACCGGATATTGTCCNTCGGTATAATACANTGNCCCAAAGCATTGACATAATCGTTTTCTCCATTTATTCCCTGAATTTTTTGTGTTCGTTCCTCANATCCTGATTNNCCGTATTTATCCTGCCACCTTTTNATNGCCCGCGGNGAAAATCCTTGTCCATCCGCCGAATAACACGCATCGATTCTGTCTGNATACCGGGTTTCCATGGTAACAAACTGAGCCTTATTTCCTCCCTTGGAATGCCCGGTAATNACAAGACGCTGTCCTTCNCCGGCTCCGGTAGTCTCAACCACTTCCTCAAAGTATTGAAGCGCCCGTTCCTGCTGCGTAGTCACGNCTTTTGTCATCCCAATCCCGTTATCCGGCCATTCTCCATCNCCNGTTCCTCTATATACCACATAAATTGTATCNTTATCCGGAGTCGAAAAGGTGCAGGCCGCGGTTCCACGTGTCATATCCCATGTTAGCACTCTGACAGCCTATGACCAATTCACCCACTGCATCGTTTTGAGCTGCCTGNTNAATTATCGTATATTCGTCAAAATGGCAGCCNCCTTCCTGATAGTCCGGGTATTGTTCCAGTTCCTTTAATATTTCCCTGACACTGGTTCCGTCCGCCGNCTGCTGATAGTTAAGATACATAAAGGTGTCCAGCACTANACTGATCTCCGCCTCTGAAATNTGTTCCATCTTCGCATCTGCNCCTTTCCNCNTCCNTCNANATTACNGTTTCTTATANAATCACACNGCTGTTTAATGCGCTGCNTTGATCTACACTTCCAAGCTCCGCCTTCTGGTAATGTGATGCCATTTCCTGAAGATCACCGGAATGCTCCTGTACCATACGGCAAAGCTTATCCATATCCGCCTGNAGAGAATCAAACTTTCCGCTATACGCNGCTGCCGCTTCTCCCTGCCATATNCCTTTCATNCCCTGCACCAGAGACATCATTTCTCCTGTGAGGTTTTTCATCTGCCCTCCTGTTGCNGCAAATTCTCCTGATGTCTGAATTAANTTCTCGGGTGTAACCTTTAAAATACCTTCCATAAGTTTCTCCTTTCCTGATCAATANTTTCTTGCNGAAGCAATTTCACGATTTCTCGCTTCCGCTTCTTCATATCTGGCTGCAATTTCCAGAAGTGCCTGCACATACTGTCCGATCANCTGATAAAAAGCATCCATTTGNTGTCTGTCCTGCGNAAAAGCCTGGTGAAAAACATTTTTTGCTTCNCCTTCCCACATGCTGCACAGAGACGTTTCCTTCTCCTCTAATTCTGNCGCTTTGGCTTTGAATTGACTGTTCAACTCCTGAAGACGTGCCGCCTTGTTTCTAAGNTCNGATGATGTTACCTGAAAAAATGNCATATTCTTTTCTCCTTCCCTGATTCTTAATAAATTCTTGTAACTGCAAGCTGAGAATTTATCTGCTCAGCACGATACATTTCCTCTGCCTGCTTTTTCATTTCTTCTGAAAGATGTCCCAGAATTTCTGCCTCTTCCTGAATCTGCATCCCTAATTTTANCTCCCTCTCCATAAGCTTCTTGCCACACTCACTGTTCCACCCCCTTCTTANAACATTAATTGCCCCGGGAATTGTTTCNTCTCCTATCCCGCNCAGNTCTTCAGACAAACGCCTCACTTTTTCCGTTAAGGAAAGAATCTCCTGAAAATGTATTTCAATTGTCTTTGACAGCCAGCTCATTCTCTTTTTCTGCCTCCTCATAACTTTCCGCTATACAGGAAAGCTTTTTTANATGATCACAAAGTTCTTCCATCTGTCGGCAGCCTTCTTCTATCAATTGCCNAAAANCCTTCTGAANGGAAACGACCGGCTCTGCACAAAAGCTTGCCTGTACATTCTCCATAATTGTTCCTGCATNTCTCAGTTCCTTTCCNGCTGCCTTTGNCACCTCCGCACATTCACTGCTTTTTTCTTTCAGCTTGTCNGTAGTGACCCTGACTTTTTCTTNCACAGTTNCTCCTTTCTCATTGACCATATNNCTCAANNCANTTGNTCAACCANCNTTTCATTATTCTTTTCTGTNTCTGCCAGCATTCCGGCTATNACGTTTACTGNTTCAGTCAATTTNCCCAGTNNNTTCAGANATCCCTCAATCCGGCTNAATTGATCCNCAAACTCCCGGTTCCACTGCCTGCTGGCCGGTCCCTCCCAGTAAGTNATNAGCGTTTNCGCCTGTTCCTTCAAAATATCCAACTTGTCNCTTACATCAGTAAGGCTTTTTTCCAAATCTTCCAGCTTGCCCCTGGNNCCTGTGGAATAAAGNCGTATTTGAAAATGATCCATNTCTTCTTCNCCCTCTTAGATCAACACCAGCCTGTCACCGCTTTTTATTCCCTGCTTTCCCAGTTCTTCATCCATCTTAAGAAACCTCCTNTGTTCCGGAATATACAGATATCGTTCCTTTCTGTCTTTACATGGAAGTTTTTCTTTTTCCTCAATCAGGGAAATCATTTCTTCGATCANCTTATCCACCCGGATCNGCTCTGTNCACTCAAAATCATAACTGCCGTCAAGCGCCGGCACTTGTANCTCTATCAAAATCATTGCTCCTCCTCTGAAATACCGGGTATGAAAATTCTTTCCGACCTGGAAAAGGGACNTTGCTTCCAATATCCTGTGCTGTCCGCCTCCCGCTGATTNANTCGTGTATACCCCANGTCGTCAAAAGAAAATACCCTCTGGCTCCCTGCATTTCCTCCAATATGAATTCCGCTCTGATGCANCGAAAGCTCCCTGAAAATCGGATCTGCCATCAAGCGGGAGTCCTGCATGCAATTGTATGCACCCGCCAAAAAGCAGTCTTTAGCTTTTCCTCTGGCAATCGTTTCCCAGAAAAGCAGTCTTTCTCTGCATTCTTCATCCGCCTTATTGATTTGCTGTATGAACTCTGCCAAATCTGCAATCAAAAAGCACTTTTCCTCTTCCTTCTTTCTGTGCAGCTGCAAAGTCTCATCTCCACTAACCCATACCACCTTTTTTCCGGCAATAAGAAGGCTTTGTTCCATATCCTCAAGAAACCTTTTTCCATGACGTTTTTGTCCGCAGGAAATTAGAAAAACAGAATTTTGTTCCAGATTTAATTCCCTGATTTCACCGGTGATAAGCGAATAACCCAGAGGAATGCAATTTTCCTTCCATGAATATTCCTTTTTCATGGTCTCAAAGCTCGCCGGCTTTGGAATATGCGGAAAAGGATTCGGGCTATTCCCAATTGCGCTGATTCTGTCCCGTATCTGCCTTGTTTCCTCAAAAAACACTCCCTGAAACTCCAAAATTCTCTCTTCCTGCCTGCAAAGTCCTCTTCCCGGGGTATTTTCTTTGGGAAGTACATCCATACTGTATCTTCGCAATATATCTCCATATGCAAAGCGATCGCTCATGGAAAGTGCCAATGTGGTTTTCACCTTTTCAAATATCCGTCCCGGAATCTCTGTTGCGGAAGACGCTGACAAAATCAGGTATATGCCGCATCCCATTCCCTCCTTGGCAAGCTTTAAGAGCAATTCCTGTTGTTTTTCTTCCAGAACTGTGTATAAGGCTGCAAAGTTGTCAATGAGTAAATATACCGGCAATATTCTTTCCCTGTCTCCTGAAAGTTCTTCCTTCCTCTTTTGAAGCAGTTCAGACAGATGATAAAAAAAGATATCTTTTTCCTCTGCTTCCTGAAGCACTCCCAGAATTCCCGGCATACCTGCAAAATTTCTCATACTTCCCTGACTCATATCCACTCCCAGTATCATCACCGGTTCTGTTGCCCTCTGCATCATAAGCTGCCACAGAATTGCCTGTATCAGCTTTGTTTTTCCTGACAACGGTCCTCCACACAGGATCAAGTGTCCCATCTGTTCCGGTCGGTAAGAAAGAGAAAACTGCTTTTGATTTTCCGGATCATCACACAATCCCAACAGAATTTCCATTTCCTCCCGGCTATTTCCCAAGGGCATTACTGCCTCCCTTTCCTTTTGTCTTATATTTTCAAGCTCTGTGAAGGTAATTTTCTCCGGTAACTCAGGCATCCAAAGCGGCTTTGCCCGTATACGATATTGCCGATCCGCCAATTGGTTTACATAACTAATTACAGCTTCCAATTGACTTAGTCCGCTGCTCTCATTTCTCTTTTTTAGACAAATTCGATTTCCTGTGTTTTCTACCAGCACGGTACTGCCCTGATTCTCTGGTTCTTCACTATATTCTTGTCCGCAATATCCGGTCTGAAATAATTCATAATGCTCATGACTGCCAATTTGCAGATAACATTGCCCCGGAGCCCTTAAAAGCGCTGCATCACCATTATGAAGCATATCCATACTATCCTGCCGGTCTTGCACCTTTAGGCACAGATGAAACCTTGCATTACTCCAAATACGGTCATCTACCGTTCCTGCCGGTTTTTGGGTTGCTAAAATCAAATGGATTCCCAGACTTCTTCCCACCTGAGACAGAGAGATGATCTCCTGCATAAACTCCGGTTCCTCTTTTCGAAGCTGGGCAAATTCATCCACCACCAGGATTAAATGAGGCATAGGCTCTGCTGCCTTATTCTCCCGGTAAAGCTGCGTATACCCATCAATATGGTTCACTCCCCACTCACTAAAAAGCTTTTGTCTTCGTTTGTTTTCACTTGTAATTGCCGACATGGCACGTTTGATTTGTTTTCCTGAGAGATTTGATATGACTCCCGCGCAATGGGGAAGATCAAGAAGTACATTTCCGGTACCGCCGCCCTTATAATCAATCATAAAGAAATTGACATCCTCCGGCGAAAAATTCACAGCTACAGACAATAAAAAGGTTAGAATCAATTCNCTTTTTCCAAATCCTGTTGTCCCGGCNATCAGNCCGTGAGGTCCNTGAAATTTTTCATGAATGTCCAGACTGACGATNCTTCCTCCNGNCCCGCGTCCAATCGGAACTTTAAGCCTTTTTTCNGGATTATTCTTNTCCCATCTCCGACNGCTTTCAAGCTGCTCCACACAGTTACAGCCATATAGCCCCAGAAAATCCACATTATCCGGTATCCTCTCCTCCATTCCTGTTTCCCGAACCTCAAGACCCGTAATTCCTCTGAAATAATCTTGCGCCTGTACCTTTGTGATCCGTTCANAATTTATAGGCTGTCTGCTTAATTCTCCCTCCTTTTTATTTACGATTTCTTCCTTGCTTTTCCATGTTAGATAGGTAAGACAGCTTTTGGGGAGAGACTCCTTTTCCTTCTCTGTAAAAACAACACTGACCGGATATTCTCCTTCCTTTTCTGTTAAACAGTTGTAAAAACTCTCCCCCTGCAGCATCTCCTGATTTAGCACAAACACCAAATACCATGGGAGTTTTCTGCTGTCGGCTATCGAATCATTTATCCTCTTATTCATCTGTCCTTTTTCCAGTTCTGCCATCAGTACAGGAATGATCTCTCCGCTCTCTTTCTCATCCCCTGCCAAAAAACGATTCTTTCTATCCGGAGACCAGACATGAGGCATCCATCGGATACATTCAGCAAACTGCCTCTGCCACACCCTGGACTTGTCATAAAAACATACTACTTTNACTTCCGTATAACAGTGACAGGCTGCCAACTGTATCAGCAAACCGAATAATACCGCAAAGTCCTCTGCTTTGTCTGTATCCGCTTCTATCCCCAATTGTCTCACCTCGGAAAAATCAATTCCCAGCGGCATCGCTTCTTCCTTTTGAAATTCCTCCGCAAGCTGGCTTCCCTCCTGGCAGAGCCTGTCAGGAACAATATCTCCCGTCTGCTGTGCAAGCCTTACCTGAATCCTGGAATCTGTTGTTCCTGTTCCAAGACGCAGAAACAAGAAATCCTTCTGTCTGTAATACCGGTTCCACAAAACCCCCGGCGGTCGTTCTTCCTTTCCCAAAAAACTTTCGGCTGCCGGATACCTGGATTCTAATATCCTTCGGTTCTGTTCTATCCACCCGTTCAGTTCCTCTCTTATTCTCTGCAAATATTCACGATATTGTATCATACGGTGCTTTTCAAACCGCCGCTTCGTATACTTCTTATAGCCATAATTGACGATTCCCCAAAACAGTGCCAAAATCCCGCTGCAAACTCCCATGGTCAGAGATAAAAGATAAAAGTTACTTCCCTGATTCATCAGCCTGCTTCCCACAANAGCCATAAGAATCATGGGCAGCACCATTGTTATCGATGGACCAATATTTAAAAGCAGTGGGTTTTCCTCTCTTCCCGGTCTTGGACCTGGTGACAAAATCTCCCGTTCTCCGGTATAAAGCTTCTGTTCCTCAAAAGGCTCCCGCTCCACTACACTTTTTTCCAAAGCAGGCAAACAAAAGCGATAAGAAATTCCTCTTCGATATACTTCACCAAATGCCACACCTTCCCCGGCAATCCTTACCACTCCCGCAAAGCAGACACACAAGAAAAAATCTCCGCAAAGCAACAAGTGAAGTCCATAAATATCAATCCGGTCTCCATCCGAAAGATCCCTTTCCCGATCCAGCCTCTTTTCATTTAAGTAAATGCCTTCGCTTTCTCTCTGGGGACAGATTCTAAAACGTCCATCCACAACACTAATATTTGCAGACTCTGCTCCCGCCAAACTGCAACAGTTATAAAAAATACGATTTTTATACGCATTTCCAATTTGGCAACTCTCATTCCTTTGAATCAAAAACCTTCCTGCACGCTCCATTCCGGCAAGCTCTTTTGTAAGAATCAACATCAATTTCTCTTTTCGGAACGTATGATAATAGAATGGCTGATCCTCATAAAGCCGTTCTTCCTGAATAAAATACATACCCTCCCTCTGCATAACCCAAAGCGATACTGTCTCCTTCAGCATGAGTTCATCTGCGGAAAAATGAAGGCAGCACTCTCCTTCCTGATATGCAGCAAGTCTCCTTCTGGTACAGGCCTTTTGTCCAAAAATTAAAAGGAATCTGTCCCTGCACACTCTCTTCTCTGTGATTGTAGTCAATGGAACCTCCTGAAAAAAATAAAGAATTTAAGAATTAAGATAATTCAGATAATTTGAAAGTGTTATCACATTAACAGATTCTGTGAATCCTGTCAACGCTTTTTTTTAATTTTATAAATTGTTTAGAAAAGGAGCCAGGATTTCCCGACTCCTAAATGTCTCGTTCCAGCGTCTTTCTTTGAAAGAATATATGCCACATCAATATGCCTCAAAGCCGCTTACCATAGAAGATGCCAGTTCCTCCCCATCTTCCCCATATGTCAATACTACGGAAACAACCCGGTCCTCAATCATTCTNATGTAATAATCCGTGCGGAGGTGCTGCCCCATTGCCTCCACCTGATAACAGGATCTGAGGTAAGAAACCCCGGCGATTTCCACTTCTTCATCCTCACCTGCTTTCTCATATGTCATAGCTGAAACGGCTAAAAGTGACTGCTCAAGCTGCTCTGCATAAATCTCTTCCGACATCTTAAGGGGCAGCCGGTCAACGCTCACAATAACATTTGATTTTGTGCGCTCATCATAACACATCATTTCCCGAACAGATGTCAGCTCTGCATATTTAATCTGCACATCACTTAAATCTTCTAACAGAAGTTCTTCACTGATCCCCATCAGTTCATCTAATTCTTCCTCCGATGCCATTCTTGTGCCATTCGGTGCTGTAAAACGCATGTTAAGCCACTGACTTTCCCATCCGCTTTCACTTACAATACCCTTTGCAAACTGAGAAGCGTTCTCTCCCTGCTCCGGTATTTCCGCTTGTGAGGCTTCTGGAAACTCCGCTTCCAAAGGCAAATCAGTCTCCTCGTCCTCTCTATTCTTCTCTGTCTCTTCCGTTATTTCCTGTCTATGATCATTTCCCTCTACAGCTGCCTTCGGNCCACACGCGGTAAGAATAACTGCCATTGCCAGTATCAATAATATAAGCTTTCTCTGCACTCTCATTTGCCTCCCTGATCACATGATTTTCTGCCCCAAATTATACCATCACCGCACCTCCCGCACAAGAACGGCTTCTATCCAAGCGCCACATCCAAAACCATCATAATCAAGAATCCGGTCATAACACCAATGGTTCCCAAATTAGAGTGCCCTCCTTCATTTGCTTCGGGAATCAGTTCCTCCACCACCACGTAGATCATAGCACCTGCCGCAAAAGCCAGAAACCAGGGCATGTAAGGAGTAATTTGTTCTGCGATCAGGGTGATTCCCACTCCAAAAATAAGCTCCACAATTCCTGAAAGACTCCCCATTACAAATGCGCGCCTCCTACTCATCCCCTCCTGCCTGAGAGGCAGCGAAATTGCAGCTCCTTCCGGAAAATTCTGAATACCAATTCCCACCGCCAACGCAAGTGCTGCTGCGTATAATGACGGATCTTCCGGATGTTGAACTGCCATGGCAAATGCAAGCCCCACTGCCATTCCTTCCGGTATGTTATGAAGCGTCACTGCCAGTACCAACAACGTGGTTCTTCGAAAGGAACTTTTCATCCCTTCCGGTTTTCCCTCTCCTAAATGAAGATGAGGCATCAGAAAATCCAACATATACAGGAAGATTCCTCCCAACACAAAGCCTCCTGCTGCCGGAATCCATGGAATTCCTCCCATACTTTCTGTTTCGTCAATTGCAGGTAGCAGCAAAGACCAGACGGATGCCGCCATCATCACACCAGCGGCAAATCCTAAGAATGCTCTTTGAATGTTCATTCCCATATTTCTTTTAAAAATGAATACTACACCGGCACCGAGTACAGTCATTAAAAAAGTAAAACCTGTTCCCATTGCCGCAAAACCGATTGCCTGATTCATATTCTCCTCTTTCCGCGTTTCAAAGCGAACGCCTGCGTCTATGCATATTATACCCAATTGTTGACCTTTTGTGCCTGTCCTTCCATCTGCGCCTTAGCAGGAAAAAAATTTTACTTTCTTCCTCTGTTTTGTTATACTGATATGCGGATTTTAAAAAGGAGGCGCTGCTCATGTTTGGTTTTGGCACCATAATCAACACTGTTGCTGTTATTGCAGGAGGAATTGCAGGTGTTGTACTCAAAAAAGGAATTCCGGAAAACTGTCAGAAAATACTGATGCAGGCCTGCGGCATTGCTACAATCTTCATCGGCGTCTCAGGCACATTGAAAGAAATGCTTGTTATAAATGGCAGTTCCATAGAAACAAAAGGAACCTTTCTTTTGATTCTTTCACTGGTTCTGGGAGGACTTGCAGGATCTCTTCTATCCATTGAGGATCGGCTGGAACGTTTGGGCGAACTGCTAAAGAAAAAGCTTCATTCCGAAAAGGATACACGGTTTGTGGAAGGTTTTGTCACCTCCACTCTTGTTATCTGCATTGGCGCCATGGCTATCGTCGGCGCTATCGAAGACGGTCTGACGGGAAACTTCTCCACGCTTACCGCTAAAGCAATTTTAGACTTTGTCATTGTGATGATTTTTGCCTCTACTCTGGGAAAAGGCGTTATCTTTTCCGCCCTGCCCCTTTTTCTCTATCAAGGAGCTATAACGATTCTTGCTGCCGTTCTCGGTGACTTTATGAGTCCTGCACTGATCAGCGATATCTCTTTTATTGGATCAGCATTGATTTTCTGTGTGGGCGTTAATATTGCCTTTGGAAAAAAATTTAATGTAGGGAATCTGCTTCCGGCTCTGCTTGTGCCGATTATTTATCAATTATTTTAAGACCTCTCCATCAGTGATCATTTCGCTGGTTTCGGATTGATGCTATTAAAGGCGAAGTCTTGCATTCTTTTTCATCTGTGTTATAATTTGTCTATGGGGATATAGCTCAGTTGGGAGAGCGATACGTTCGCAACGTATAGGTCACGAGTTCGAATCTCGCTATCTCCATTTTGGAAAGTCTATTGTATTTTCAAGTCATAGTGATATAATTATTTTTATGGAAGCATAGCTCAGCCGGGATGAGCGTTCGCCTCACACGCGAGAGGTCATGGGTTCGAGCCCCATTGCTTCCATTTTTCATGCATACAGCGAATTTATTAATGTATGCAGCCGCCGGCTGAGTTTTATCATTCGTCCCAATCGATTTCTCTATCCTTGAAATAGTATTTCCGGTCGTGCTCACCCACCTCGCGCATAATTCTACAGGGATTTCCTACGGCAATCACATTTGACGGAATATCTTTCGTCACAACACTTCCCGCACCAATCACTACATTATCCCCTATGGTTATACCCGGCATGATGATNGCACCTGCTCCAATCCAGCAGTTTGTGCCAATGTGAACAGGCATATTATATTGAAGCCCTTTCTGACGAAGCTCCGGCAAGATCGGATGACCTGCCGTCGCAATCGTTACATTGGGCCCCAACATGGTATAATCTCCGATATAAATATGGGTATCATCTACACATGTCAGGTTATAATTAATGTATACATACTTACCAATATGACAATGATGACCACCGAAATTAGCATAAAAAGGCGCTTCAATATACACTCCCTCCCCGCAGTCACCCAGCATCTTTTTTAAAAGCTCCGCTCTTTTTCCTCCTTCGGACGGCTTGGTCAGATTATACTCGCAAAGTAAATCCTGATAAACCCTCTGTTCNTTCGTAATCTCTTCGTCATCCGGAAAATAAAGCTCTCCGTTATGCATTTTTGCTTTCATCTCACTCATTTTCAAAACCTCCATTTGTTATATTTTTTACCCAGCCATATTTTATGTAATGTCGGTATACAGCCGGNAATTTTACAATTTCGTCTAAATTAAGTANAAAATAAACAACCAGTACCGGAAGNCTGANTACAAANGCGCATAAGCTTCCAAGNGGAATTATAANGCACCACAANGTCACNGTATCGCANANCAATCCAAANCNNGAATCCCCTCCTGCCGGAAAGATACCTCCTATTGTCATGCTGTTNATCGANTTCCCGACAANANAATAAGNNCTGACAACNAACATTCCGNTTAAAAATTTNTTNGCTTCCGGNGTCAAATCCACCAGACTTATAATGACNGGCGACAATNCCAGNAATAATGCTCCNGACAAAAATCCTCCTATNATGNCTGCCCTTGTCAGTATTCTNCCNGCTCTTTTNGCTTCCTCAANANGATCNGCGCCAAGTTCATTGCCAATGAGAATACTTCCTCCGCTTCCAAGTCCGATGCAGAAACATATTACCAGATTTTTNGAAANATTTGCAATACTGTTTGCCGCCACTGCNTCTGNACCTAAATGCCCCATAATAACCGANTACATGGTAAAACCGCAGCCCCATATCAGTTCATTNAATAACACCGGAGTTACTTTTNNCCAAAACCGNTTTCTCAAATTACGGTTTTGTTCTGACAAATGAACCTTCAACCACTTCATTTTCCACTTAATATAAATCATGCTTAAAATCATCTGCACAGTTGTCACTGTCACAGTCGCCAGCGCTGCCCCCTTGATTCCCATAGCAGGAAAACCCAAGAGTCCGAAAATGAGAACCGCATTAAACATAATATTCAGAATAACCGCTATACTGCTAATCACAGAACTTTGACTGACAGCACCGCAGTTTTTCATTATTGTCAGGCATACCTGCGATATTGCAGAGAATAGATAGGAGATTCCTGCATACCTCAAATATTCGCTTCCCAGTATGACCAAATCCGGGTCATCGGTAAAAAAATACATAATCTTATCAGAAAAAAACAGTGAACCTATCAGGAACGGAATCGCAATAAGGCAGGAAATCCAAATGACATAGCTAAATATTTTTGAAATATCAGAATAATCCTTTATCCCATAATACTGGGCTACAAACATATTTTCTCCGATCATGATTGCAGCCATAAAAAGACTGAATACAAAGGACACCTGAGAAGCCAATGCTACCGCCGACATGGAATTCTGGCTCAGCTTCCCTAACATTACAGCGTCACANGCCCCTACAAGCGCAAATATAAATTGTTGAAATGATATTGGAAGGACTAATCGGATCATCTTCTTATNTAAAGTTTCCGTATCTTTCATTTCGCACCTCCTTTTTTAACAATAGCATATTNCTNTTTAAAAANATTTCAAAATATANTATAATAATATAACAATCTTCTTTATTNCAGAGATGNGTTTCTGAATGATATTATTTTTCAGTGCCCCGGCAAATGTTCAACGGAGGAATGCGTATGAATGGCAATGCCATATATTGTTCTACATTTAATTTGGACTCTTCCGAAACAGTAGCATACAATAATCCCTTGTTTCCAGCTTATGTCAGGTACGGAATTCTATCCTCTTACCCGGATTACTCTGCTGTCAGTCATTGGCATGAGGATTTGGAATTTATTGTGATAAAAAAGGGAAGCATGACTTACAATGTAAACGGAGAATTAATCGAACTGCCTGAAGGAAGCGGCATCATGGTAAACAGCAGGCAATTACATTACGGCTTTTCACCGGAATATAAAGAATGTGAATTTGTCTGTATTTTACTTTCGCCAAAACTGTTGTCGGGAAATGAATGGTTTTATCAAAATTATATTGAATCCGTTACCAAAAACTCCTCATATCCTTATCTATATCTGGTCGGGGAAGAATGGAAAATTTCTATTTTAGAAAAAATAGACAGACTATATTCAGATTTTGCCTCGCAGTCAAAACAGGAGTTGCCCTATTTTGCGCTGGTAGATATGTTCCTATCGATCATGAAAACATTATACGAAAATTTAGATGTTACCCCCCATGGCTCGCTGAAGGAATTGAACGAACTGTCCTCATTAAGAAATATGATCACATATATTGAAGAACATTTCACACAACGTATTACCCTTGAAAGTATAGCGTCAGCCGGAGCCTGCTGTAAAAGCCGATGTTCTTTACTCTTTAAAAGATATCTCCGCGAAACTCCCATGACCTATATCGCCAAACTTCGCCTGCGTAAAAGTCTTGATGCCTTATTGAATTCTGATAAAAGCATTACAGACATCGCTTATGAATGTGGATTTTGCGGAGCAAGCTATTACTGTGAAACATTTCAAAAATATTATGGAATATCTCCTTTGAAATACCGGAAAGCACAAAGCCGTATCCCACACCATTAATAGAAGCAGAACACGGCTTTGTCAAAGACCCCTTCCTTATAATTTTTTTACGAACAGGCAACGGATTGCATTCAACACCGCAAGGATCATAACACCTACGTCCGCAAAAATCGCCAGATACATATTCGCAATACCCACAGCCCCTAATGCAAGGCAGGCAAATTTAACCGCCAGTGCAAATACAATATTCTGATAGACAATCCTCAAGCATTTCCTTGAAATCTTGATTGCCTTCGCAATCTTGACCGGGTCATCATCCATCAAAACAATGTCTGCCGCTTCGATTGCCGCATCTGACCCCATCGCGCCCATGGCAATACCGATGTCCGCTCTGGAAAGCACCGGTGCGTCATTGATACCGTCACCGACAAATGCCAATTTTGCTTTACCCTGCTTCGCCCGCAGGAGTTCTTCTACTTTTTCCACCTTATCAGCCGGCAGAAGCTCACTGTAAACCTCGTCAATTTTAAGTGAGGCAGCTACCTGATCTGCCACTTTCTTTGCATCCCCGGTCAGCATAACGGATCTTTCTACCCCTGCCTTCTTTAATTCCACAATCGCTTCCTTCGCATGAGGCTTTATAATATCGGAGATTACGATATGTCCCGCATATTCCCCATTGATTGCCATGTGAATGATTGTTCCTGTCTGATGGCAGTCTTGATACGGAATGTTCAAGTGCTTCATCAGTTTATCATTTCCCGCAGCTACTTCTTTGCCGTCTACTTTTGCTGTCACACCATTTCCGCTTATCTCCTGTATATCTGATACACGGGTTCTGTCAATTTCTTTTCCATATGCCCGCTGTAAGCTTTTGCTGATTGGGTGGGAAGAAGCACTCTCTGCCAGAGCCGCATACTCAATCAGCTTCTCATTCTCTATTACAGAATGATGAATGCCATTTACCTCAAAAACACCTTTTGTCATGGTTCCGGTTTTGTCAAAGACAACATATTTAGTCTGGGAAAGGATTTCCAGATAGTTAGAGCCTTTCACCAACACACCCTCTTTGCTTGCGCCTCCAATACCTGCAAAGAAGCTCAAAGGAATACTGATTACTAACGCACAAGGGCAGCTGATAACTAAAAAGGTCAATGCCCGGTAAATCCAGACACCCCAGTCCGCGGATAGCCCCATAAAGAGCATGCGTATCACAGGAGGAAGAAACGCCAGCGCCAATGCACAGTAGCAGACAGCCGGAGTATAAAGCTTCGCAAACTTTGAGATAAAATCCTCCGACTTTGATTTGCGGGAGCTTGCATTTTCTACTAAATCCAAAATCTTGGAAACCGTGGATTCTCCAAACTCTTTCGTCGTCTGTATCTTCAATACGCTTGTCATACTGATACATCCGCTGATTACCTCATCGCCAGCATTTGCCTCCCTCGGCAGACTTTCCCCGGTTAATGCGCTGGTATTCAGACTGGATGAGCCCTCAATGATAATTCCATCAATCGGCACTTTTTCTCCCGGCTGAACAACGATAACACTTCCAATCTCTACTTCATCCGGGTCTACCTTCTCCAGTTTTCCGTCTCTCTCTATATTCGCATAATCGGGACGGATATCCATCAGATTGCTGATATTGCGGCGGCTCTTGCCCACTGCGTAGCCCTGGAACCATTCGCCAATCTGATAAAACAGCATAACGGCAATTGCTTCTAAATATTCACCATTCTCATAAATAGCTAGCGCCATTGCCCCAATGGTAGCCACTGCCATCAGAAAACTCTCGTCAAATACCTGACGATTTTTAATGCCTTTTACCGCTTTCCTTAAAATGTCATATCCGATAATAAAGTAATCCATCAGATAACAAGCGAAACGTATCCATCTCCCCGCAGATGGGAATAAATATTTGTCAATCTTATCAAACGTCTCTGCGGAAATGAACTGGAGAGCCAGTAATATGACCGCTGTAATCAAAATCCGGATCATCATGATCCTCTGCTTTTTGGTCATGCCTCCTTTGCGGCTACCGATAAAAATGAGAACAATGGCAGCCATTATGATCACGACCGTCAGCAGTATGCTTATCACTAATTCCTGCATGATAAAATCTCCTTTCAAGATTTACTTAATTGTTTAATTATATTTTGTAAAAATGACACCCTGAAACTGCAATACTGCATTTTAAGGGTGCCATTTTGTCACAGAGCTTTTGTCTTAAAGGAATATCTCGCAGTCCGGCTCTACCTTTTTACAAGCCTTCAATACTTCCTCCATCACAGCTTTCGGCTCCTGCCCCTCGTCAAATTCCACGATCATCTTCTGGGTCATAAAGTTGACTGTTGCACTCTGCACACCGGCAGTCTTGCGGGCTGCATCCTCCATCAGATTTGCACAGTTGGCACAGTCTACCTCGATTTTGTAAGTCTTTTTCATAGGAATAATCCCCTTTCTGAATATTTTAAATTTTACAATTAATTACTTGTTTAATTGTTATGGTTGCAGTATAATACGGTAAGAAATGAAAGTCAATGTTTTAAGAGCACACCCTGCCAAATGGGCGAAAAGCATTTCCAATTGGGCGAAAACGGAGGAATTAGTATGCTAAAAAAAGAATTGCCACACCACCATACAGAAGAATCAGAAAACTCCCGTATACAGGAACAACTAAGTAATATTGACAATTTTCAGACGGTTGCAGAAGTCTTCAAACAGCTTGGGGACACCACCAGAATCCGCATCTTCTTTCTGCTGTGCCACTGTGAAGAGTGTGTGATCAATATTTCCGCTCTGCTGGATATGTCCAGCCCTGCTGTATCCCATCACCTGCGGCCGTTACGCAACAGTGGTCTTATCGTCAGCCGCCGTGAAGGGAAGGAAGTCTATTACCGGGCAGCAGACACACCGCAAAGTCAGCTTCTGCACCAGATGATCGAGCAGGTTATGGAAATCGCCTGTCCCAAATAAAAGATATCTTGCCTGACAGCAAGATATTTGAAATAAAGGAAGGTATCACAATGATAGATGAATTGACAGACATTCGCAGCTCTTTTATCAAGCACCACAACATGGATCATATAAAAGCTATTGAATTATATCCCGGCATTGAATTAACCTACCTCACCCTGACAACAGACCATTTCTCTGTACATCATGCAGCTCTCGATCACATACTCGAAATCAATTACTGTCATTCGGGACGCATTGGCTGGAATATGGGAAATGGAAACAGCGTCTATCTCGGTCCGAAAGATTTTTCACTTCACACCATGAAAGCCTGTGCTGATTCCGTAATGTCCCTTCCAGCCGGAAGTTATGAAGGGCTTACCATCAGCATTGACTTAAGAGAGCTTACAGATAATCCGCCGGAGGTACTCTCCGGAACCGGGATCACAGGGACATTTCTGTATGACAAATTCTGCAAGAACAGTCCCATTACCTCACTTGCAGGAAGCGAACATACAGAAAGTATTTTCTCCGCATTCTACAACCAACCGGAACATCTGCAGCTTTCCTTTCAGAAAATAAAGGTACTGGAACTTCTGCTGTATCTTGGAGGATTAAAAGTTGACTCCAAAAACTGCCTGACGGAATATCAGTCAGAACAGATTGAAATTATCAGGAAAATTCATGAGCAGCTTGCGGAGCATATGGAACAGAGATTTACCATTGAATCACTATCAAAACAATATTTAATAAACCCTACCACATTAAAAACCCTGTTCAAATCGGTCTATGGAACCTCGATTGCTGCCCACATGAAAGAACACCGCATGGAACAGGCTGCAAAGTTACTCTGTGAAACCAGTTTAAGCATTGCTGAAATTGCAGAACGCGTAGGATATGACAGCCAGAGCCGCTTTACAGCAGCATTTAAAGCGTACTGCGGAAAGCTCCCCAAGGACTATCGGAACAATTGACACTCTTTGAAGGTGCTCCTTCTCCCCGTTGGAAATAAATCTGCCCTGTTCGGCAGTGTCTTATTGGTGATATGCTTCGCAGGATTTATTTCTTAATCATAAAATCTCAATAAGCCTACATAATTTATTTGAAATCATTTAGCATTGAACTACATTACAAAATCAACCTATTTTTCCCTCTTGTAACTAAAATTTGCCCCATCAAGGAAATAAGAAAATCTACTTGTAATCCCATATTGTTTAGTTCATCCAATGCCTGGGTATTTAACTCATTTATTCCTGAGCTATCAGCGTACAGCACCTTATGTTTTTGGGGCTTAGCTCTTTCGTCCTCATCACCCCAATCAAACTCCAAATAGTATCCTCCTGTCCCATCTTCATGGATAAATACTCCGTTGCCTTTTACTACACCGCCAGTCAATTTATTTGACCATGGTATATCCTTGATTGACTTATATACCTTCTGCCTAAAGGCACTATCTTTTTTCATCCTTAATAAGGCTTTCTTTGAGATGATCACATTCCTCCCGCCGTGCATATCATATTTTTCCAGCATTGCGGTATCATACATTTCTGCAATATCTGTCTCTTCATTCACCTGCTGTAAGAGTTTATCAAATTCATCTCCGCACTTTTTGCTGTTACTTGATAAATTTACAGCATTAGTGATTTGCGGTAAAATAGCCTGAATATCCATGCAGCCAACCTTTCTGCGTATGCTATCAATTTTTAATCCGGTGTAATTGTATATGTAAATCTGCCTGTATTTATTGTAATGTTGGCAAGAGCTTCTGCCATAGACTGCTTTCTATAAGCAATCTCCATTTCACGTCTGCGCTCCTCTGACGCTTCCTGACTGCGTTCCAGACTTGCTTTCCGCTGTGCCGCTTCTTTCTCGCGTTTTGCTTTATTGATTTCATTAACCTCCCTTACCCGCTCTGGTGAATCACTGCAGCCACCGATATACGTTACGCTTCCATCTTCATGAACTACCACACCGCCCGGTTCATAGACAAGTCCCTTTGCTGAAAATGATGCTTTCAACATTGGAATGGCATTAAAGAAATCATCTATCTTGCCCTCATAGTAAGCAGCCTTTTCCGGGTCATTTGCCATCTGTTCCAGAATGTTCGGTGCAATCACAACATCACTGCCGCTCATGCTCTTTCCTGCCCTGTCAAGGCTTTGCTGGTCTTTCCCAACGCTCTGGATTCTCACATTGCCATATTTTGACCGGAGATATTCTGTGTAATCATCAACCTTTGATGTGCCCGCCCCACCTGTTTTTTGTAACCGCTCCGCAAAACTTGTTCCGCTTGTGGCGGTTTTCTGTGTCCTGTTTGCATATTGGTATACACCCGCCAAAGCTCCGTTTATTCCTAAAATACTCACAATAATTCTTCTCCTTCCCGATCAAATTCTCTTCCACAACTCCTCTGTCAGTCAGAGCTGCCTCTGCTCCCTTGCAATAAGTCCGAGCAGTTATCTTCCTTTACTTCAAAATGCCCGGCATGGTTAAGGCACTCATTCCATAAGCCTCAATCACGGAACTCATAGTCTCCGGTGTTCCTGCATATGTAATCCTGCTTGTTTCTGCCGCCTGATTAGCAATAAGTTCTGTCATGCTCCGCTTCTTGTAAGCTATCTCCATCTCCTGTTTCCGCTTCTGGGCCGCCTCCTGACTGAGTTCTTGATATCGCCTTTTTCGCTTTGCCTTCTCTTCATCCTCAGCTTTTATTTTGGCCTCTATCTTTGCCCGAACCTCCGGTTTTAAATCACCGCTGATATAATGTGTGACAGTACCATCCGGATGGATGACTATACCAGAGGAATGAATTTCATGCCCCATTGCGGAAAGCTCTGCTTGAAACCTTGGCACTGAATTAAAGTAATCCTGTATCTTCTTTTCGTAATAGGCTGCTTTCTCAGGGTCATTTGCCATCTGTTCCAAAATATTTGATGCAATCACAACATTGCCTGTTCCTGCGGTTCCCGCGCCAATATTATCCATGCTCCTTTGGTCTTTCCCCACATTCTGGATAGATACGCCCGCACCATATCTCTGTTTTAGGTACTCCGTATAGGCATCTGCCTTTGATGCGCCCGTTTCCCCTGTTTTCTGTAACTGCTCTGTAAAGCTTGTTCCATTTGTAGCTGTTTTCTGTGCCCTGTTCGCATATTGATATACATCCGCCAAAGCTCCGTTTACTCCTAAAATACTCATAATAATTCTTCTCCTTCCTGCTGATCAGCTTTTACCATGACCGACAATGTAAATCTATTGCCTTTTACAATACAGTCCATATCGCCGCCATATTTTACTGCACATTTCCTGATATTCTTTAGTCCTATCCCATGCACCTCCTTATCCTCTTTTGTTGATATGGGAAGGTCACTGCCCTTACGGAACAGTGCCATACCATCAAAGCTGTTCTCAATTTCTATAAAAAACATATTCTTTGCCCGGAAAGACCGGATCGTGATATGTACTTCCGAATCCGGCTGTTTCTTCCTCATTCTCATACAGGCTTCAATCGCATTATCCAGCCCATTGTTTAAGATGATGCCCATATCATAAGCCTTTATCGTAACGACATCGGTCAGCATGAAATCCCTTGCATCCAGTTTAATGCCTTTCACCTTTTTTGCCGCATAACGGAACTTGTTACCTACCACCGCATCACTGACCGCATTGCCTGTATGCACCCTGCTGTCAAGCTGCTCTACCGACTGGCACATATCCTCAAAATACTGCCGGATTTCCTCATCTTCCCCGCTATGCCTTTTCCGTATCAGGTTCTGCAGGACTGCCATGTGGTTCTTCATATCGTGCTTAACCGAACGTATCCCGTCATACAATTGCTCCATTTCCATCATTGAACTCTGCATCTGCGTAATCTGGTTTTCCAATATAATCTTCTCCGCCCGTTCTTCCTGCAAAGCCGCCATGTTCTGATAAATACGGAAACTGAATACAATAGCTCCAAGCAGCACAAGCGCAATCATGGGAATAATCAGGTACAGTACCGGATATCTTGCATACAGCAATACCGGGGCTCCGTCTGTAACGGTAATCAAAAGCAGGCGCACAAGTGCCGAAACCAGAACACCTGCCACGGCTGGAAGCAGGTAGAAAATCACTTCCCTGCCCATCCGTCCCTCTTCCTTACAGTAATAACTCTCTGCAATCTTTCTTATGGAAACAAAAAGCAGAGCGCACTTTGCAGTGCCTATAAGCGCAACACAAAAACACGCCAGGATGCCTGCCTTTGCAGGAAGATATTCCGCTGATGCCATATCACCACCCGCTTTATACACCAGCATCTCTATTAGTCCATTTCCGATATAAAGCAGGCTGTATCCCGTCCAAAATGACAATTCACGCAGAGAAATAAACTGGACAGACAGAAAAACCTTCAACAGGATATTCCCTTTATACCAACATGCACAGAAAACAAATAAAACACTAAAAGTAAAAAGCAGTTCCATAATCAGAGCCGCACTATTTACGTCCGAAAACACCCCCTCACTGGCTATCCTTATTACAGCCCATACAATTACGGCTGACCACTGTGTATTCCTTAACCTGAGCAGCCTGGGTTCCGCAAACCTGCCAAAAAAGAGCTGGATGCAGTACCCCTCAAACAGGCACACCAAGATGCCAAATATTCCTATAATCTTTTCACCCATCAGCACCTACCCCGTTTCTCAGATACCGCATATATGCTTTAACAAACTCCCCATACTTTTCCTTTGCCAGATAGACATACTCCCCATTGTTCAGAGTGATGCTCTCACTATTATACTCTGCCACATATGCCATGTTCACCAGATACCCCCTGTGGCATCGATAGAATCCATCCCCAAGCTGTGCTTCCATTTCTTTCATGGAGACATATGCCTCTATGGTTTCCCCTTTGGTATGAATCCCTACTTTTTTTGCTTTGCTCTCGATATAAAGGATACTATCCTTTTCCAGTGTAAAGCTTCGATTTCTCGTCTTTATGAATATCGTTTCCCGCCGCTGTTTTTTCCTCTTTTCCAGTTCCCTTTTTGCTCTCTGGAACACCTCACGGAATTTGTCTTCCTCAATAGGCTTTAGCAAATAGTGGAACGCCGCCACGTCAAAGGCCTCAAAAACATATTCCCGGATACCTGTTATAAAGATCAATATGGTATCTTCTGCACCTATTAAGTTGCTTCTTTCCCTGACTTTCTTCGCCGTTTCAATCCCGTCCGTTCCATCCATCTGTATGTCAAGGAATACAATATCAAACTGCTTCCCGGCGGCAAGCAGGCTGTCCCCGGTCTCGTAAAAATCAGGGCATACACCTGGGTTTTCTTTTTTAATCAGTTCATTTATCTGCTCACGGATGGCTCTCTCGTCATCACATATAGCTATGTTCAATTTCATCACCTGCAATTCATTTCTTTCTATTTCTTATATCGGCAAATAGTTTGCTTATTTCGCCGGGAAGGAACGAAACCCATTTTAAATGGAACGAAATCTTCTTTCCAAGTAATTCCGATATCAGCCCTGCATTGCCTGCCTGTGGAAAAAACATACCGCCACATATGGATTAAGTCCATAGCGGCGGCCTTGTTTTACATGTATCACCTTAACAATGCCATGCTCCCTGTTAATTTGTTGACCTTCTTTTTTGCACCGCAGATGGCAATCCCAAAATAATTCAGTTCCGTTTCTGAAACATCCTGCATCTTTTCTATAAACTCATCATAGGTCTTGCAGCCCTGCGCCAAATCAGAAAAGTCAACCACTGTCAGTTCTGAAAACTCCGGCTCATACAGCTTCTCCCTGAGGGCTTTGATTAAATCTGCATTGCCCTTTAAGATTGGCACCGGAAATTCAATAATCCCCAAATGCCTGTTACCTGTACTGTCATACACATCTGCGCCCACAACCTCATGTCTCTGCTTTCCAAGCGTGATGCCCATGATAGCCGCTGTGTTTGCAATAATGCCAAGCGGCAGGTTTTCGTCAATCACCATGACACATTTCTCATTCTGTAAATCCATTTTAATCCTCCTGTCCTTTGAAGGATCTCTCCTCCTTTGATTCTCCTTTCCGCTGTATTCAGAAAGGAAAAGTCCTGCCACTGCTATAACCGTTCCCACTGCCGAAATCCATGTCACCGGCTCTTTCAGTACCAGAACAGATGTCACCACTGTTATGACAGGAACCATGTAAATATAAACACTGGTCTTAACCGCCCCAAGCGCCTTTACCGCAAGGTTCCATGTAACGAAACAGAGTGCGGACGCTCCCAATCCCAGATACAGGATATTAAGCAGGTGCGTCAAATCAACAAACCGTTCCAGACCCATTCTACAGTACACAATTTCACTGCAAGCAGTAAAATCGTGTACTCTCGCGGCAGTCGCCAAATGTTCGTGCAAGCACGTCCACTTGGCTCGTTGCTCGCGGAAGTCAAAAAGAAATAATGCAGGAACCATGAAAAGGATACCGTAAAAAAATGTCCTGCGTGTGGTAAGGATGACAGGATAGCCAAAGCTACTGATTTTCCTTGTCAGTATGGAATAACACGCCCATACAAAAGCTGCCAGAACTGCCAGCAGGTCACCCACAGGGCTCAGTTCCAGTTTAGAGCCATTAAAGCTGATGAGTGCAACACCGACCATAGCCACCACAAAACCAATGAAAAAATTTGCCCGCAGCTTCCCTTCCGATTTCAGAAATAACCGCGACAGTATCGCTGTGAAAAACGGCGCAACCGATATGATAACTCCCACATTGGAAGCCATCGTATATGTAAGGGCGATATTCTCCAGCAGATAGTACAAACATATTCCGCACAGTCCCGCCAGTGCAAAAGCCATTTCCTGTCTGCGATCCACAGCTTTCAGCCGATGCGGACAGACCAGAAGCAATGCCACAAAACCCATGACAAAGCGAAAGAACAGGATTTCCACCGGCTTGAAATCCGTAAGCAGGACTTTGGTGGATATGAATGTTGTCCCCCATATGATGATCGTAAATATTGCCGCCAGATGCCTGGCTGATCTCCTACTTCCCATTCGATGACCTTTCCCTTTCTTTTTCCAAGAAAATTTCACGGTAAGTCCCTGGTGCAAGACCTATGAACTGGTTGAAATAATTCGTAAAAAGGCTCTGGTCTGAAAAACCTGTCCTGATTGCTGCCTCCACAGGAGGAATCCCCTCGGACAGCAGTTTTTTTGCTTCATTGATACGGATTGTTTCAAGGTACCGATACGGTGTGACTCCCTTTTCTTTGGTAAAAGCTCGCAGCAGCGTTGACTTACTAAGCCCCACGCAGCGACAGATCTGGTCTAAATAGATGCGCTCCGTAAAATGCTCATCCATGTATTCACAGGCTCTTTCAATCTCCTGTCTGCACTCCGGGATACAGCAGTAGGAGGGCTGCCCGTAATTCTGGATAAGATACGAAAGCAAAAACAGCAGGGTTTCCTCCTTCCCAAACTCCCCTATCCCTTTCATGACCATCTCATGAAGCAGGCGCAGGTGACAGGCTGCTTCCTCATCACAAATAACATTTTCCGAAAATCCCGGAAGCTCCCGTTTCCCAGTGACTTCCTCTGCCAGATTGAGCATAATCTCCTTTGAAATGTTGAACCCCCGGTAATCAAATGTCCCTCCGTCACTCTGTACGCAGGCATGGCTGTCCCCCGGATTGAAAAGTATGATACTGCCTTCCTCTATGTCATATTCCCTTTCCCTACAGGAAAGCACGCGCTCCCCTTTCTCCACAAACCCTATGACATAATGCTCATGGAAATGGCTCGGGAACGGCTGTACGATTCCCTCAAAGCGGTATGCTTCAATCCTTAATTCGTCATCATATACCACTGTTCTTGTTTCTTTCTTCATGTGGATTGCCTCCGATTTCAAACTTGAATTATGCTAAAAGCCATTTTACCTCTTATTATTTCCTGCGTCTTGTAAAATATCTTCATTTTTGAGTTTCAGACATTTTCGATATTGATTACTCTTTGTGCCCATTCCTTATAAAAACTTTCCTCATGTGTAACAAGTAAAACTGTACCCGGAAACTCCGACAGGGCATCTTTTAAAGAATCTTTCGCCTGAATATCTAAATGGTTTGTTGGTTCATCCAGTATCAAAAAATTACACGGTCTTAATATTAGCAGACACATTTTTACCTTAGCCTGCTCACCACCGCTTAATGTTCCGATAGGCTGCATAGCATGTTTACTTGAAATACCGCACCGGGCAAGGGATTTGCGAACTTCCTTCATCATCATATCGGGGTAATTGTCAGAAACAATCTGTATAGGAGTCCTTGTTGTATCTTCCCATATCAAATCCTGTTCAAAATACCCTATTGTGACCTGATCTGAAAATTTGTAATGCCCATGTATGGATGGGATCTGTCCAATCAGCGTTTTTAATAAAGTAGATTTCCCAACTCCATTGAAACCTGTAATCACCACTTTTTGCCCACCTTTTATAGCAAAATCAACCTTAGATAAAACCGGATAATGGTATCCCACCGACAGACGTTTTACTACCAAATGCTCCATATTCGTAAACGGCACTGCCGGAAAATGAAAATAAGGCGTGATCTCCTTTTGATCCAATGCTTCCATCTTCTCCATCCGTTCCAGCTGCTTTCTGCGCCCTTTTGCCATTTTAGATTTTCTTCCAGAAATATTTTTACGAATAAATTCTTCTGTCTTTTTAATCTCCTTCTGCTGAGCCGAATACTGACGCACATAATTTTCCCTAAGAAATGTTTTCTTTCTTAAAAATTCAGAATACGTCCCATAATACTTTGTAATCGTATCGTTGTCGATATCGCAAATCCGGTTTGCAATTTTTTCCAAAAAAAGCGTAATCATGCGATACTACCATAAAAGCATTATCAAGACCGGACAAATATTCAGAAAGCCATGAAATATGCTCCTTATCCAAAAAATTTGTTGGTTCATCAAGCAAAAGCACTTCCGGTTTCTCAAGAAGTAATTTTGCCAGAATTACTTTTGCCCTTTGTCCGCCGCTTATCTTATCAATTGTTTTCTCCAGACCTATTGCCAGTAGCCCCAACCCATCAGCCACTTGTTCAATCTGTGTATCAATCGAATAAAAATCATGGATTTCAAGCTGTTCCTGATGCTTCGCCGCAAGATCAAGATATTCCACATGCCCCATAGCAGCCTTTTCATAAGCCATTGCCATTTCTTTTTCAAGCTGATATAGTCTCGAAAATGCCGATTTCAAAAAAGATTGAATCGTCATATCCTTATCTATCTCTGCATACTGATCAAGGTATCCAACCGATATATCCGACTGCCATGCAACACGTCCGGCATCCGGTATCATCTGTTCTGTACATATTTTAATCAATGTACTTTTTCCGGTTCCGTTTTGTCCCACAACTCCGATATGCTCGCCTTTATTCAGTGATAACTCCGCATTTTTATATAGCAGATTTTCTCCAAAAGAATGGGTCAGACCTTCAATTTTTAATAAACTCATACAAATCACGTTCCTTTCATTTTTTCTAAATATATTGCCGCAAATACAAAAAGGCAGAAAGCACATGTACACGTCCATGTACTGCCTTCTGCCTCTGTGGTTCCAAATTTCCTATGACAAAAGGCTACAGACAAAACATTGTCCATAGCCTTGCAACCGCTCAATTTACACACGGAAAATAAACAATAACCATACTGGTATACAGTATCGCTATTGCTTCATTTTCCGATGAAATCCAAATGCGTTATTTATACGCCATACTCTGCACAATGTTTCATCGGAATGGATTGTACAGAGCTCAGTTTCTTTATAAGTTGATCCGTCAAATAAATATTCATTTTAATTCTCCTTACTTTGAACATCCTTTATATTTCTTTGGGGCAAATACTTCTCATCTGCCCTCCTTCGCCCTGCGATACTCTTCCACCGTTATTCCAATCCCTTCACAGGCCTTTTGCAAATCAATTCCAAAGTTCTTCATGGCTTCCACACTTTTTACAATCACTTCCGCTCTTCCTTCTTCTCTGATCAGTGCTTTTTCTTCCCACAATTGCATATACTTCACCCCCATCTTTTCTGATGCCTTGATCTTCCTGACATGCTCATGGATCAGTTTAATCCTACTACTTGCGCTCCGTTTCGCAACCGCATCTGTCGATGAGGTTATGTATTCCATAAAATCTAGGAACTCTTGGGAAAATTCTTCCTTATTTGTTCCTTGGGTGTTGATAAAGATTTTGACGGCTCCGTCTTCAAGCCGCAAATCGGGACATTCCCTGCACACACCCTCAAAAGTATACCGGTACAATCCCCTTCCAAACAGATCAAAAGGCGCTATCAATATAAAGCAGCTGTCGTTGAGCAAGTTAAAGTTCACACTGCCCGGTTCAAGCAGTGATACGTCCATCTGAGCCTGATAGTATCTGCTTCTCTTTTTCAGATTGCCCGTATCTTTCTTCTGCATCTCTGTATGATACACAGTCTTTTGCAAGTCCATGCTCACTACATCTAAGCGCACCTGTCTAAGTTCCGGTGATACCCTGAGCTCTTTCTCTGTCTCCGGTCTTTCAAGCAGTTCAATCTCCCGTTCCAGCAAAATGCTCACTGCTGCCTGATAGGC
>JAAVAA010000049.1 GCA_014804285.1 Lachnospiraceae bacterium
ATGAAAAGAAATCCTAAAGGAACCAATTCGCGAACGCTTTATCGAGCGTGGTGACGTAGGATTTCTTTTCATCTGAGCGGACGTTTTACATACACATACCCTATCTAAACGTTAACTTAGTGATTTGTCAGATAAATATAGGCATCCTCCAATGTTGCATTGCCTGATTTACAGCCCACCTCCGGTTTTTCTTTGCTCAATATCCGCATCTGTATTCCATTCTCCGTATACTGTTTTGCAGAAATCAGATACTTTTTCTCCAATTCCTTCGCTTGTACAGAATCAGCTGTCACGAAATCCCACACAATTCCTTTCGCGTGCTCCAGCAGCCCTGACATACTCCCCGCATACAAAAAGTGTCCTCTTTTCATAACGGCAAGCTGATTACAGGTAGCTGTCAAATCTTCTACTACATGGGTCGAAAATAAAACGGTACGTCCTTCTGAAAAATCAACCAGTAGATTTCTGATGCGTATGCGCTCTTCAGGGTCTAGTCCGGTTGTAGGTTCGTCAACGATCAAAAATTCCGGCTCATTTAAAAGTGCCTGAACAAGCCCGACTCTTCGTTTCATGCCTCCTGATAACTGTTTTATTTTCTTTTTACGATGCTCTGACAAACTTGTTTTTTCAAGGTAGTACCCGATGCGCTCTTTACATATCTGTTTGGAAATACCTGATAAATCCCCCATATATTCCAGACATTCCTGCACTGTCAATCCTGGATACAAGTCAATCTCTTGTGGCAAATACCCTATTTTTCTCTGTATTTTCTCATAATTCCCCTCGCTGTAAAGCATTCCATCAAGGGTTACCGTTCCGCCTGTAGGTGATAATACCGTCGTCAGCACCCTCATCAACGTTGTCTTTCCTGCCCCGTTTTCCCCTAACAACCCAAAGATTCCCTTCGGAATCTCCAGATCGGCATGATCGATTGCTGTTACTTTATTCTTGAATGTTACTGTTAAATCCTCAATTGTAATTCCCATAGTCTCAACCTCTTTTCTCAATGATCTTAGGCAATATCGCCACCGCCAGCATCCCAATACCTATACAAACAATTTTTCCGCATATCCAGCTAAAGTCACCGCTAATCTCTACATTTCTGAATGAATAAGAAAATAAATTCCATACTCCTAAATATCTGTCACCGACACTGGAATTTGTAAGCAGCCACAAGATTAGGCAGCCTCCGATTCCCATCCACATATTCCGAAATATGCAGGAAAGCAGATTCGATAATAACCCCCAGAGTCCGAGTGTGACAGCGATAGCAGCAAAATATATGAAAAATGGGTATATTTCGTTTTCTACAATACCTTGACCTATATTAAGTGTTCTTGGATTTTGAAACAGAAAAAAAAATCCATATCCAAGGACTGCAACAGATAACAGGAATATTTCCTGTATCACGAGCCTCCTGTATATACAATACATTCTCTTTTTCATAGGATAAAGCCGTTGTACTTCTGACCGTTTACTGGTAATCTCCTGCGTATAGGTATCCGCGCAAAATGTGATGGCAAGTATTGCCATTGGCGCTTCCAATGCAATCCCTATTTCATGAGAGTAGGTCACCCCTCTGACAAGGCTTAGCATTACGACAAAAAATACTGCATAGGCAATTTTATAAAAAGGAAGCGAAATCTTCATTTCATATTTCAATAAACCCGCCTCCTTTTCCATATCTGCACAGAAATAAAAATAATTCCCGCAGAAGCTATAATTAAAAAACTCTGGTTAAGTAATGACATTGGCGGGGGCGCAGTGTCAAAAAATGTCCCAGGAAACCGTACCATAATCGCTAACGGTCTGCCATAATACCCATACACACCTTCGGCATTCCTGCTTCCCATATTCGAATACACCATATAGAGAAACAAAAGCGGCACAGCAGGCAGCGGGCTTTTAAATAGTAGCGAAATCAAGCTATAGATACTTACAATCATCAACATATTCGGCAGAATATAAAAACAGGTTGCCACTATAAAGTCCGTCAGCTTTACTCCAAATCCACTGTTTTTCGTAAATAGAAAGCATAAACCGAAAAATACCAGATTTAGGACTGTGAGTATAATCAGGCAGACGGCAAAACCGCCGCCCACTTTGCCTAACAAATAGTTTCCTGCACTGACAGGCTTTGTATGGAGAAGCTCATAGGTATTTTTCCTTGTATCCTGCATAAACAAAACAGATAATAAAACCGTTGCGAAAAATCCCATAAACAGTCCTGCAAAATCAGCAAATTTCCTTGAAAAGTAGTAGGAAAATGTTCTATTTTCCAATTTTTCCGCAATATAAGAATTAATATCTTCACGCGTTCCTTTATGATAAGCCGTATCCACATAAACAAAATATGCCCTATAAAAGCTATATTCTTCCAGATGCCTGCAGGCTGCCTTAATATCCATTTCTTTCATTTCATCGATAACAGATTGTGCTTTGGTATTGTCCATCTGGAATTCAGAAATCAGGGTTTCCTTTATTTGTTCTTCCCATATTTCGCGCCTCATCCCTTCATCCGTCGGCACATATCCCTCAAAAACATCCCCATCACGAAAGGTTTCCGGATAATCATTCACGATTTCTTCCCCTTCTACAAGATAATGGATATTCAGATAGGGACTTAGATTTGGGAATATCATAAAAACAACAACCACGATACCAATCCAGAACAGAGGTCTTTTTACATAATTTTTTACCTCTCTTTTCAAAATTGACCACATAATTCCGCCTCCCTTTTTCTTAATGGTTCCATTTTAAAAAGGGAATCACAACAAAAAGACAACAAAAGCAAACGCTGTCATGCTTCGCAAGTCAGCTTATTGTAAAAAAACGCCGGACCGCTTACGCAATCCGACGGAATATTGCTGTTACTACAGCCCCTCCCTGTTCATCATTTTCCAAAATTAACTTTCCTCCATGTTTTTCACAGTACAGCCTGCTAATATACATTCCGATTCCTGCATGCTTCAGGCTGTCTTTCACATTCTGCCCATAGAACGCTTCCGTGATTTTTTCCGCATCTTCTTGAAAACCCTCCCCATCATCTCTGACGTAAATGCTTAATTCAGAATATCCTACCCTTACCATAATTTCAACTTGTTGCTTTCCATAACGAAGGGCATTTGACAGCAGATTTTCCAATACTTCCAAAACGATTTCTTTGTCTCCACAAAATATTTCATTTGATGCCGGCACCTGTAAAATACATTGTTTTCCATAATCTTTTTCCAAAATGGCAAGTTCTGCCTGGATATCTGTCTTTAATTGTCCGGCAGAAATCTCTCCCGCGGCCAGCTTTCGATTTTCCAAACTGCTCATTTTTCGCATTGTTTCTACAAAAGTGTCCATACGCTCAATCTGATGTCTGCTTTCTGACAACATTTCCATTGCCTGTTCCATATCTATATCTTCACTTGGAAGGTACTCCATCAACATTTCCTGATATCCTTTCAAAACAGACAAGGGAGAACGTATATCGTGCGCAATAGCCGCCCGCAGCATCTTTTCCTCCTCAATGTTTTTCCACAATATCCGGTTATTTCGGGCAAGCTGCTCCCGCATTCGCTCAAACTCCATACAAAGCACGCCCATTTCGTCCTTATTTTCATAGGTAATATTAAAATCCAAATTATTCCCGGCAATCTTTTTTGATGCTAAAGCCAGCTCCTCAATCGGATTTTTCAGCTTATTCCGGTAAAAAAGAAAAACTGCCGCACAGCTTCCCGCCATAGACAGAATCAAAATCGTATAAGTCTGTAAAAAATCGCAAAGCTCCGATACAAAATGGTCTGACTGCGTCATCTCATAAACACCTGGTCTTGGAATATCCGTTACATGATCAGGTCCATTACTTTCTACTTCTTTAAAATATGCTTCCTCATCTACATAATTCCACCAGACAAGCATTTGTGTCCGCGAAGTAATTCTGACTATGAATGCTGAAAGAAAAAAACTGCAAATTAAAGCAACTGCCATATATAGAATAATTGTTTTTCTCACAGAAAGATTTCTTATTTTATCCATCGGTATCCCATCCCCCATACGGTTTCAATATATTCTGTTTCTGTATATTTTTGAAATTTATTTCTGATTCTGCGGATCAGCTCTGTAATTACCCTGCTGTCACCCTCTGCATCAAATCCACAGACTTTCTCATAAATTCTTTCTTTATCAAAAACCATTCCCGGATTCATGGATAAAAATTCAATGATTGTGTATTCCAGTTTTGTCAGCTCCAGATAGTTTTCATGAATCTGTACGGTCTTAGCTCCATAATCAATCGACAATTCTCCCTGAAAACAGCATTCTGTCTTGATTTTACGCCGTTCCTCCCGTTTCAGGTGCGCTGCAATTCTTGCATCAAGCTCTTTCAAGTTAAATGGTTTTAAAATATAATCATCGCCACCCGAAGAAAGCCCATTAACAATGTCCTGTTCCTCTACCCGTGCCGTCAAAAATATGATAGGACATGATACCTTATCCCGTATCTTTCGGCATATCTCTATCCCATCAATTTTCGGCATATTTACATCCAATAAAATGATGTCCGGGTTCAGCTTTATTTTGCTTAATCCCTCAATGCCATTCTCTGCCGTAATTATTTCATACTTTTTTATTTCAAAATATTTCCTCAGCATTTTGAGAAGTTCAGTATCATCATCAATAATCAGTATCTTGTACCGCATAAGATTTCTCTCCATTCATAGGCTCAAATAATTTATGGTATTGCTTCCACAAATGATCTGTGGAAAACTGCCTATTATCTTCTATTTTTTCATAATATACCATAAGAAACAATCAATTAACAATCAATTCAAAATTTGAATTCGTCAAAACCAGGCTATACGTTAATTTAACGAAAATTTTATAATTAAAATATTGTTAACAGACCAATCATCTGTTAAGATATCCATATCTTTGATTCGTATATATTCTACCGCCCGAACCATCTGGCGCATCATTGTTCAAATTTTTTATCAATTATATTTCACAAACTTAAACGAGGAGTATATTTATGGGACAAAAAAATAACATAATATGCAGCTATCTGTCGGAACCTGCTATTTTTGCGGATTTCATTAATGGAAGTATCCATAATGGGAAAAAAGTAGTTTTCCCGCACCAGTTGTCAGCTGGCGAAACTACTTATTACCAAAAAGAAAGCCAAAGACCCTTTGATAATCGCACACCTCAATATATTGAGCGTCAGCGGGATACTCTGAAAACCGTTTGTAATAATAACTGTTACGTCATAGTCGGTATCGAATCACAGGATAAAGTGAATTACGCTATGCCGCTCCGGTGCATGGAGTATGATGTTATCGAGTACAAAAGGCAGTTAAAAGAATTAAGCCGAAATCGGATTAAAAGATTGTCCGGCAGCGAATTCCTGTCCGGTATGGCAAAAGACGAAAAACTGAATCCCGTTACAACAATCGTGTTTTATCACGGAGAAGATCCATATGACGGTTGCGTCAATCTACATGATATGTTAGAATTAGATGTAGAAAACCAAACGTATAAACGTTTTGTTTCGGACTATCACATCAATCTTGTCAAAGTCGAAGACTTGGATGAAAATATGTTTGAAACAGGTCTGCACGAGCTGATTGGCTTTTTAAAGCGCCGGAAAGATAAAGAAGGATTGATAAATTTTATTGAGCAGGATAAAGAGCGGATTCAGAACATGGACGAGGCAACTCTTGATGCAGTCAGCATTATGCTGAGCATCCCTGCTCTTATTATCAAAGGAGAGGATCAAATGGAAGGAGAGGAACATAATTTGTGTAATGCATTGAAGGAATGGCTAGCCGATGAACGGAATGCCGGAATAGAAGAAGGCGAAAGAAGAGGCGAACAGAAGGGTCTTAAAGCGGGCATTAAAGCGGGTGAAACACGTTTTGCCAGCCTGACCTCTGCTCTACTGGCTG
Source organism: Lachnospiraceae bacterium (assembly GCA_014804285.1). GTDB lineage: Bacteria > Bacillota > Clostridia > Lachnospirales > Lachnospiraceae > Suilimivivens. The sequence continues at coordinate 5,934 of JAAVAA010000049.1, forward strand.
CTAATAGGATTAGTGATCTCGCCAAAGCAGCCTCTGATGAAGCATTTCGAAAATCCTTATATCGGGAATTTGCGCTATAAATCTAACGGACGAGCTATGGTTTTTGCATGGCTATCCACTCCATGATATACATAGAGGTCAAAAGCATATTATACTTTTGGCCTCTTGATACCTGCAAGCAGAATTATTTAATGATAATCAAATGATTTTGTAATGGCTCGCCACATTTGGGACACTTCACTTTTTGAAAAATCAAAGGAATGTTTGGATATTTATTTTCAGACCTATTGTAAATAATCGGATCTGTCTCGACCATAGGCATGATAAATGACCCGCTAATCGTATTTCCACACTCTTTACATATCCATGAATCTCGATAATGGACGTGATAAAATTTATTTCCGTTTTTATAACAATGCACAGGCATCCATTGAAATTTTTCTATCCAAGATGGCTGATATACAAACGCAAGATATATTTTCTGTGTACCCACTTCTCTGGCCGTTTTAATAAAAGAGGCTATATGTTTTTCTGATATCTTTAAGCATTTGAGAAGCTCATCGTCTTTTAGCATATCTTCATACTTTGAAGGTGAAATTATAAATGTTTGCAAGCTGTCTATATTGCATATATCTGCACAATACTGTCTCAGGCATTCCATTCTTTCTCCTCCATCACCCCTGATTTATCAATGCAATTATAATCTATACCACCCATATGATCTGAATATCCACCACTTCTTCTTTACATAAAACAGCGTATATTCCTTGAAGCTTTGTATGCCTCTAAACCGGAACTCTTCTTAAAAATATTTATCATACTTTCCATCAGGAAAAGGCTTTTCCAGACCTAAAACTTTGGGCCATAAACCCGTATCATCAATAATAAATCCCATGATCATTCCCATATGACTATGCAAATGCCGGAACTGCGCTAAAATCAGAGTAAATTTGCAATACTCACATTCTGGAGGATATTCTAATAATTGCTCATCTGTTAAGTCAGAAATATACGCTCGTATTTTCTTTTCAATACAGGTAAAATAGTGCTCTATCTCCTCTCTTGAAAGGACTTTTTGTGAAATAACATCTAAATTATTCAAATCCTTTTCATGGATAGCCGGCTCTTGAAAGCTCTTATCCCGCGGGTTGATATACCATAAATCAAAGGAATGCAGCATATGATATACATGCTTCCAACAAGGCATCCCGCAATATTCCTTGTTCCACAATTCCTCCGGGACACAATCGATTACATTTCTTACTTCCCATAAAGCTCTGTTTGTTTGTTCTTCAATAATTTGAATCAAAGTATTTTGTTCCATACCGATAATTACCCTTTCTATAGTCACTAATTCCAAAAAAGGGCTGACGCTCAGCATGTCAGCCCGCAACCTGATTTCAAAAAAACAATCGATACCACTTGTATCCAATATAAAAAAAAGTCTCTCTTGCTAAAAATGGTATTTTCGTTTTAAAACTTTTATATGCAGAAGTCTTCGTCGGAGAAGAATACGCATCAATTTCAAAATCTTCCGCCATCAGCATTGCCCTTTTCATATGAAGCGGATCACTTATAATCAGTGCTGTTTCCAGTTCATTATCGTCCATAATTTTTAACGAGTTTTCTAAATTTTCCTGTGTAATTACAGACTCTTCTTCAAGCAAAACGGATTCTTCTGGAATCCCTTCTTCCAATAGATATTGCTTTGCCATATAAGCATCGGAATTCTCATTACCTTTTGCTTTGCCTCCGGTAACAATAATCATATCTATCATATCGCTTTTATATAAAGCTACTGCATGATTCAATCTTTGTTTATATACCTCGGATACTCCATTCTGATCAGCTGCTGCTCCCAGNACAATNCCAACATCGCATTTCTTTGTGTCATCTACGCTGGNATATAAANANATACTCANTACATTCCATGTAATATATAATGCCAATATCATGACTGTAATNAAAAAATATTTGTGTTTCAATATATCCCCCCCGGTAANGTNNATTCTTTCCAATCTGCATTTTCTTGCATGCNCGCAATGTCTGANGANACTNTTTATANCATTGTTTTNGACATATATAANACCAAATCATCATCNTTACANCAATCGGCATATTGCTCGCAAACTTTTTCGCCATACCAAACCCCTGTNCCGTCCGGAATATATCCTCTNTTTACATACATTCTTTGGGCACTGCCATATCCATGATGNAATCCAACCCCNAGATATACGATATNGGAATATTCGGACGCAATTTTTTCTGCAATATCCATCANTTTATTACCAATACCNCGTCTGCGATATTTTTCCANAACACCAAAATCAACAATCTCCGGATAGCCTTTNTTGGCAAANGCTCCCCATTCCGAATTGGGGTATACATTTATATANCCGGCTATGNTGCCTTTATATTCNGCAACCANTGCAATTGATTTTCCNTCTGCTTGATGNNNGAATCTCATTTCATATTTTTCGGTNGTNGCNTGCCACCCCTGCGCAATTTCCTCATNNGTNATNATCTGAATATCTTTTTGCTCCATGTTCCTNATCAANATGNCATCTGTATCATAGTAAATCATTTTCATTNTCCCCATTTCTNTNTATANATCTNNNTCAAANTGAAACGCCTGAAAATCAAAACAGCTTCCCGGCATAAACACAAAGGTCACGGTAACCTTACCNGTCACCGGNGTCAGTGCAAAGGTTTGACNGGTATATTCACTGCCNNCNGGGAATTCCACNATCTGCTTNCTNTCGTTNTTCCCNTCAAAGAAGCGGACATGAATNGTGTTNTTTCCCTTANCNGCCCGNCCCCAGACNGTTAATTTCTCCGCGCCTTTTTCACCAAAATTCATCTCNTCAAATTCCAGAGACACATTATTTCCAATCTCCTCCACCCGGTCTTCTTTCNGNANAAAGCTGTCTCCNTAAATGGCATCCGCCGCTGCTGCNCACAGCTTCATCCANGCNTTTTCATAGCGGGTAAAGNAAAATCCCTTGATATGAACCTTTTGCCTGAGCAAAAAGCTGACNGTNGTAATTCCGGTTAACATTTTCNGAAGCCGGAAGGTCTCCTCCTGATAAACATTCCAGATNGACGGNTTCTGATACACCACATCCCCNATCAANTCACTNCCNNCTTCNCCCGGAATTCCTTCCCAGATNTGAATGNNNTATTCCTTGCTGTCCAANGCAAAGATCGGTATGGTAATCTCATCGGAACCCACATTTCCAAAATCAATTCCTTCGTAGGCTACAACCGTTTTTCCGTCTCTTGCCGTTGCAACCCCGCGCTCATTTCCGTTCCCGGCTTCGCCCTGCGCCACCGTATACTGACTTCCCGAAATGAAGTCATAGGGATCCAGATATGCTTTGCCCAGCCCCTGGATCTGAAATTCAAGCTGTGAGATCAGCCGGATAGCCGTTGTTCCGCTTTTGGACATACAGCGGAGACGAAATTCCCCGTCTCCCACAGCCGTCATGGTTACACAATTCCCCTCTCTTTCCATTGTAACCAGATTGGAATCCACACCGCTATCATTGACCGCCCGGAAGATCAGCTCTCTATCAGTGGCTTCCGGCGGATCAATCTGTGCCGTGGCAGTAAGTACTTTCTTTTCCGGTCCGAAGCNTCTTCCTTCCTCTGCCCGCAGCGTAATCTTCCGCACAGGAATTTCATCCTCCGCACCTGTGACAATAGAACGCTCTCTGTTTTCTTCTTTGTTTACCAAGGATTCCCAAATCCCGTCGGCTAAAATCCCTTCTGCAAAAGAATTCTCCGCGCCGTCAGATATTTTTCTGCTGTAACAGGTTATAAAAGCTTCTTTCAGTCCTTTTCCGCTGACCTTCACATGGATTTCTCCCGGCTCTGTCCCTGATTGAATGATCGCAAGAAGTTTGCCGCTGAATAATCTGCGGCTGATTCCCTTATAACTGTCATAATCCGTACTGTCCCCATTGTCCAGCCCGATCAGTCTTCCTGCTCCCGTCACCTCTACCTTCACGCGGTCGCAGGCATTTTCCACAGGATTTCCATTCTCATCCACTGTACCGATCTCCAAAAATAATAAATCCCGGCCATTAGCATTTATCGTAGTGTTTTCCGGATAAATCCGGATGGCATGAGAATTTCCAAAGGAACGTCTCTCCTGCCTTGCCAGCTCTTTTCCTTCCTGATCATACGCCACCGCAGTAAGCACGCCTTCTTCATAAGCCGCCTGATAATCCGCCAGAATCACTGTTCCGCTTCCCGGCTCATGAGACAATTTCTGTCTTCCCAGACTTTTGCCATTTAAGAAAAGTTCAACCTCCGGTGCATTGGAGCAGATCCTTACATCGATCATCTGTCCCGGGTTAAAATCCCAGTAAGGAAATACATGCACCATAGGTTTCTTTCGATAATCCGTCCATGTAGCCTGCCAGACATAATAGGAATCTTTGGGAAAGCCTGCTGTATCGATCTGCCCAAAGTAAGAGTTCTTGGTATGATANGGCGTCGGCTCTCCNATATANTCAAATCCCGACCATAGGAACTGNCCCATGGAAAATTCCGTATCCCGGTCAATGACAACACAATTTTCCAGCGATCTGGCCCCCCAGCTCGTGATACTGTTTCCNAGNGCCGANCACTGCAGGTCGTCTTCCGCCAGAATCCCCGCCTTTAAAGGAAAATGATANATTCCCCTGCTCTGNACGATAGATGAGGTTTCACTGCCGTAGATAATCCAGTCCGGATGCTCCCTGTGATGCTTTTCATAATATTTTTCTGAATAATTATAACCTNCTATNTTTACAATGTCTGCGCACTTTTGTGCGTTTTCCCAAGGCATATAATTCGAAGCAATGGTAACACGGGCATTCCCCCACGGATCGTACTTTTCTGTCAGCTCTTTCAGCTTACGGGTAAGNTCCTGACCATGATNATCCGCATGGGTGTCATAAATTTCATTTCCAATGCTCCAGAGAATTACGCTGGGATGATTCCGGTCACGGCATACCCAGGATTTCACATCTCTTTCATGCCACTGTGCAAAAAAACGACCATAATCATAAGTATTTTTGGGTCGTTCCCACATATCAAAGGCTTCCGAGATCAGTAAAAATCCCATTTCATCTGCAAGCTCCACAAATCCCGGTGCCATCATATTNTGNGATCCCCGAATGGCATTGACTCCCATCTCCTTCAGCTTTTGAAACCTGCGCTTCATGGCACAGCGATTGAAGGCCGCTCCAAGCGCCCCCAGATCATGATGCTCACANACACCGTTAAGCTTCAAATGCCGTCCGTTTAAAAAGAATCCTTTCTCCGGATCAAATTCCGTATAGCGGAANCCGAAGCGGGCGCATTCCTGNTGGCAAANCTCTCCTTCNATCAAAAGNTCTGTCCAAAGCGTGTAAAGCACCGGTTTTTCCACATCCCATAACTCAGGCTTTGAAATCAGATATTCTTTAAATCCGTCACCGTTCTTTATATTTTGTANAGNAATTTCTTCTTTTCCCAGAAACAGGCGGTGAACGATCTCATATTCCTGACCTCCCCCGGCCGGTTCCCCAACCGCAGTCTCCACACGAAGTACAAAATCCTCCTGCTGTCTTCGGGTGCTGATNTAAANNCCATTCTCTTCTATGTAAGTTTTGTCAGTAACCTTCANCCACACATCCCGGTAAATNCCTGCTCCGGAATACCACCTGCTGTTAGGCGNCATAAAGCAGGCACGAACCAGCACCCGGTTTTCTCCGGGCTTAAGGTAATCCGTGATCTCAACCGTGAAGGTGGAATAACCATACTTCCATTCTGCCGCCGTCTGACCGTTTACATAGACAATGCTGTCCATATAAATTCCCTCAAAGGTAAGAAAGACCCTCTTTTCCTCCTTCTCCGCCCATTGGAATCTCTTAAGATACCAACCGGTTCCGTTCTCATAGAGCCGCCGGGAGTCATAAATCAGCCAGTCATGAGGAATATCCACTGGAACAAACTCCTCTTCCCGCCCCAGCGCATCCGCAAGCTCCGCATCTGTTTCCAGTCTCAAAAAAGACCAGTTATCATTCCATAATGTTCTCATCTAATACTCCCCTCTTGTTTTTCGTTCCGGTGAACAGGCTGCTTTCTCCGCTCTCCTGATTCTTTAAGAAATCNGTGTCTGAAAAGGGCTCATNGGNAACCCACTNTCATTNTAGATCAACGCNCCCTTATTGGTATTGTCAAAACAATACCGTACTGCCAGAGGACGTCCCTTAAGNTCTTTGCTCTGAAGAATGATCTTTCCGTCTTTCAATTCCGCCTNTGCAGNAAACCANTGNANTTTNCCNTNNNTTCCTTCCGCTCCAAGCTCAAANTCCAAAATNGNNCTGTCCTTATCTTTCCCNTCGGCGTACATTCCGCCNCTATTGTTTGCGCAGGTAATCTCCACCTCAAAACCATCTTCATCATTTTCTCCCCNGACTGCTATATGGTCAATGAGAGGTCCCTCGCATTCCGATTCCATGCCGTAAAGCTTCTTTGCCGCCAAAAGGGCAAGTCTTCTGCCAATGTCCTTCTTGTTTAGCGGATGAAGGTCATTATCCTCTCCCAGATCAATGGCAACCGCCATCCCTGTCTCCGGTATGGAAAGAGCCTGTCTTTGCAATTCCCTTACAACCGGCCAGCCTTTTCCCGTTTCATCCTCATCACTGTCATAAATATCAATAGCAAAATTTGGAAGCTGCACATAGAAAAAAGGAAGCATTTCATCCTGCCAGTCTTTGCGGTATCCGTCTATCATTCTCTTCATCCGGTCCAGATAGACCTCAGGTACATGGGTGTTGGACTCCCCCTGATACCACAAAACCCCGGCTACGGTATATTTACGGCAGGGCGCCATCATCCCATTAAATAATCCCGTAGGTTTCCAATTAACAAAGTCCGTAGGCTTTATCTGCTCACAGGAAGCACCGATCCGGTAACGCCACTCTCCCCGCAGATCGACTTTATTTTCTTCATTCCAGACAGCATAGGTTTTATCCGGTGTGAACCGTCCTTTTCCATTCTCACACTTCACCCGGATAGTGATCGTATTTTCTCCTTCCCGCAGTAAACCTTCCGGGATTGGATATTTTCTGGGCGGATACTGGTAATCCGTATGTCCCACTTGCACACCGTTCACATAGACGGTATCGCTGTCCACAATGGTTCCAAGCCAAAGCTTAGCTTCTTGTCCTGCCATCTCACCAGGCACCTGAAAGCTGCGCTTAAGCCAAACGCTTCCTATAAAATCCTGAAGCTCCGTATCCCGGAAAAAGAAAGGAATTTCTACGGATTTCCAATCGTTTGCATCCGTTTCTTCCTTCTCCCAGCCCCCGGCAAGCCCTTCGTCCATTTGATCCAGCTTCTGATGCCAGCTTAACGCCTGCTGCTGGTTCTGTAAAAGAACCTGACTTATATACTCATCATCACTGTACTGATCCGCTAATTTCAGTTCTTCCACGCAGCCGTCAAGCATCTCCCGGCTCATCCATGACTCAATCAGAGAGCCCCCAAGACTTGCGTTAATAAGCCCTACAGGCACTCCTGTCATCTGATACATCTGCAGGGCAAAAAAGTATGCAGTGGCCGAAAACTGCAAAATGGTATCCGACTGCGCCTTCCTCCACTCTCCGGTCAGGTGGTCTTTAAGCGGCGCATGAAAATCTGCATGCTCTGTGATCTTAAAGGTTCGTATCGACGGGTTTTCGCAAGCTGCAATTTCTTCCGGATACCGGTCTTTTACACGCTCCATGGGCAGCTCCATATTTGACTGTCCGGCACAAATCCACACATCTCCCACCAAAATATCCGCCACTGCCGTTTCATTTCCGGCATCATCGCTGATATACATGATATAAGGTCCGCCCGGCTCCATTTCCTTCAGCCATGTCTCCCATATTCCATCCGTATCCGTAATTGCTATATATTCCTCTCCCAAAAAGGAAACCATAACCTGCCGTCCGGGTTCGTCAAATCCCCATATTCTGACTTTCTTTTTTTGTTGTAAAACCATACCGTCACTGATCAGTCTCGGAAGTTTCCATCTGCTCATTTACTTACCTCCTGTCTCAAAGCATCTGCCGCTGCGCCGAAAGCTGCCACTGCATGCAAACCTATTTCCGGGTGCAAAAATACCCTACACTCCACTAAAGTAAGTATAGGGTATTCTCATCAAAATTGCTTTTCATTTTAAACGGAGCATTTATCAAATATTGCTTTTCCATTTTTATCCGGTTTCTTCGGCGGTCAGATAGATAACTCCAATCCAGTAATATCCATATAAATTGACATCTTCTCCCAGAATATCATAAACTTTTCCCGCAATCTGATAAAATTGTTCATCATTCAACGCATAATCCGTCCGTAAAACAGTTTCCCCATCGGACAAAAGATCCTCCGCCAGTTTTTCGGCAATTTCATTTATCGGAAAAAAGCTTTCCCTGCGATGATAATACTCATATTTCTCACTCTCGCCCACGTAATTGCCAATCATCTTATCCAGCATAAAGCCTTTATCTTCCACCAGCACACGATCCCCCACAGATGACGGAAGATTCAGCAGCCCATTGATCAATTCCTCATTATCATTGTTCGTCACATCTACAATCTGCCATTCATTGTCAATTTTCACCTTATTCCACGCATGTGAAAGTCCGCCATCCAAGAATCCGGTAACTACAATGGACTCCAGATCTGCTGCATCCGCCAACAGCTTAAACGCCGCCGCATATCCGGAACAGACGCATTTTCCATTGATCAACGCTCCGTAAGCCGTAAAGGAATCATTATATTTTTCGTCGATATCCCTGAAATCATTTTCCTGAGCGTTCAAAAGCGCCTCATCATCATAGACGATCGTGTCACACAGGTATTGGTTTATTGCCAGTTCTTTTTCTTCATCTGTCATATGCGGCTTAACGATTTTCGAAATAACCTGGAAAATTTTTTCTTTCAGTTCTTCCTGCTGTTTGGCCTGCATTCTGGCTGTATTATCATACTCAATCCATACTTTCGTGCCACTTCGGTCTACACGATATCCCTGAACCCCCAAAATCAGAGGGTTCTGATAGTAGGCCTCCAAAAGAGCATCCTCTACCAGATCAACGTTCTTTGCCTCAGGGAAAGAAGAAAGATCAATGCATTCCGTTCCGCCCAGCATGCCTGCCGCCAGATATTCCGACAATGCGCTGTTTGCAAAAATTTCCGTATCCTTCAACGGACGGATTTGCATTGCGCCTCTTTTCGACAATATTTCCATTTCATCCCCTGTATCTGCCGTTGGTGAAATATCGCCGGACTTTTTTTGGAGAGCGCTCTGCCTCTCCTTAAGAAATGTGAGATCTTCCTCCAGATTTTCTTCCTCATAGTCTATCACTGCCATACTGCCGAAAAAGGGAGTCCCCTCTATCCTNTAAGGAATTTCCAGACAAATCAAGTCTTCCGCTTCCGCTATTTCGCCCTCCCCATCAANCTCAANAAATCTTCTGGAAAGAATNTTAGCTTCNTCTGTANGATAATCAATCAACTTCCGGTTCACAATGCCNTCGCACATGACCACATAATCATAAATCGGGAATTCCCTCACATCCTCACACTGTCCGGTGATTCCGCTTTCCCGCTCCGTATANACAGCCGGGGAATACGGAAGNTTCGGTGTAATCTCGCGATAAAGAAATACATTGCTGATCATGGAGGTTCCCTCCTCNCCNACAGCAATCACACAGATTCCCGGTTCTCCCAGTTCACTTTCCCGNACCACCACCTGNCCCGGTTCATATCGGTCTTTATATATATTAAGCGTACTTTCATTTTTCCATTCATCTTCACTGATCTGAAAACTCCGGAATTCCTGATTCATGNCCGGTACCGAACTGTAGAGCGGCATCTCGGTTGTCCATGTCAGTTCCTTCACTGCTCCCAGNGCATGCAGATTTAACGTATANCCTTTTTCTTCGCTGTAAAACGCCTCGCAGACAATATAATCCTCTGCACCAGCCACCTCTGTCCAGCTAAACTCCGGTCTTCCATCCTCTGAGATCGTATAACTTAACCGCGGCGTCTCTTCCAACTCTCCNTTTCGGGTAATAATATGAACTATCGGCTGNTCTAATTTTTCTCCCGTTTGAGGATCATAGCTGCAGGCAAGATAAAGAGTTTTCAAGTTNCCCCAGTCGGCACCGTTCCCCTGATCAAACAGAGAATGCTTTGAATGACTGTATCGATTCACCACATCNACACTCAACCCCTCTGTCCCGATGACATTTATTGCTCCGACCGGCGGTGTAATNGTCAGNNTCCGAGTCTCCTCATCCCAAATATACTCTGTCTGCCGGACTCTCTGTGTCAGCTCCGGATCCTGATAAATGCCGTATGCCTCATACCAATAGTCAACATTTTCCAACGACATTGCATCGTATTCCAGTNTGAGTTCAATGTTTTCGCTTCTTCCCAAATCTTCAATCGGTTCGCCATAGGTATAAGGATACAACCCCTTCTGTTCATATTTTTCCTGAATACCGGATGCCAGCTTTAAAGCATCCTCATANGCCTCNTCTGCACTCTGCCTGACTCCCCATATTGTCCCGCATATCACAAGCAAAATAATACATATNNNAACAAGNANTNTTGCNGTCATACGGNCAAAGNTCTTTTTTCTCCTTTGTCTGCATACTTCTTCCTGTTCCGGTGACAATTTCTTTTTTTCGATGATAATACGAAAACGATTATTTTCAAATTTCATCTCTTACTCTTTCCNTGTATCAGAATTGTTTTCTTTTTCCAACGCCTCTTTTATTTTCTGTAAAAATTCCTCAAGATTGTCCGCCTGATCTTCATACAGGTATGTGCATTCNTTTGTNTCAACATATGCCCTAAAGCTGCCTTCTGCCTCATCCAATACCCACACCGNTGCCTGNTCAGTTTCCATTAGTTCCGCAGCGGAAAACTCCTCCGGTTTTACGGACACTTGCTTAAGCATTCCGACAGTCNGCGAATCCTCTCTGGGAATCAAACTGCCGGTCGGTTCTTCTCTTCCAGCCCTAACCGGAATCTCTATCTCAGTTGACTCCTCGTTTTGCCACAGTATTGGAGGAACTACTGCAAGAAGCAACACAGCCGCCGCCACAGGCACCAACGCCCACATCTTTCTCTTTTTACGAATACGTTTTTCTTCCTGCCGCATTGCTGCCTTCGTTCTCTGTATCAGTTCCGGTGATGCATGCATCTGATCTATTTCTTTGCCATACTGCTCTATCATAAATCCGGATCTCCCTCCAACAATTCCTTCAGCATTTCTCTTGCCCTGAAAAGCTGAGATTTAACAGTNCTTTCTTTCTGATCTGTCAATTTTGCAATCTCCCCGATTGAAAGCTGCTCATAATAAAAAAGATGTATCACCAGTCGGTATTTGGGAGCCAGACTTTCTACCGCAAGCCGAACCGGGTTTTCTCCGGCAGATACATCATTTATCGTTTCATCTGCTATCTGCTCTATCTCTTTCATGCCGGAAACATTCTTATTCCAGTACTGATCAAAATGCTTTCGTGCGCAATTCACTGTCACCCGGATCAGCCATGCTTTTACATGCTCCCATGATTCCAGTTTGTTCACGTTACTTACCAGACGTACGAAAACTTCCTGAAACAGATCATCTGCGTCCACTCTGTTTTTCATCTGGGAAAACGCCAACCGGTATACCATATCGGCATACCGGTCGATCGCTTCATCCACTGTAATCCGTTCTTTTGCCATTTGCGAATCTCCCGCCACATATCAATGACTATTATTATACATGATGGTTGTCCTTTTGGCTAGCGTGCGCCTGTCCATTCTTCTGGCTTTTAAAGGTTCGATAATAATACCTCTGACCGTACAAAAAGGTTTCACAAGAATAAAAAGAAGCTTTTCTCCTATTTACATTGCAAATATTTTGCGTTATAATTCCATCAATGCACTTTTAATGCATAGATTATTTCAGAAAAAGAGGGAAGAAGTATTATGAAAAGAGTAACAAAGAAGTTATTGGCAGTTGTAGCTGCTATGGCAGTTCTGTGTATGACCTTAACAGGATGCGGCGGTTCAAAGCTGGATCCGGCAGATCAGACTATCGGAGCATTGTTTGAGCTTGCAGCGAAAGACAACACAACACCCATGAAGAATCTGCTCGGGTTTGAATCTGATGATGCAGTCCGCAGCGCATTTTTCGAAGAAGGCTACGATATGGGATGGGCAGACCAATTAAAGGATGCACTGGTTTCAGCCGGTGTAGAAATGTCTGATGCGGATATTCAGGATCTTACCGATTCCTTAACAGCCATGATGAACAAAGTTACATATACGGCAGAAATCACTTCCGAAGAGAAGGATAAAACAGTCGTAACACTGAAAGTAAACGGTTATAGCATGTCTGAAATGAACGATGTCATGATGGATGCGGCAAATGCCATGTCAGAAAGCCTCACCGAAGAAGATCAGCTCGCTATTATGGAAGGAGATACCGAACTCCTGTCCTCCTATATGCAGCAGTATCTCAAAGATTTCCTTGCAGGTCTTGGTACATTGGAAACCAGTGCTGAGCCTTCCGAAATAACAGTTAACTGTGAGAAGCTGGCTGTAGAAGTAAACGGCAAACCGACGGTTGCATGGCTGCCTTCCGATATGACAAAATTTGCAAATGACGTGCAAAATGCCATTTTCAAATAAGCAGTATCACGGGAACATGATTCCCCGCATCAAATAAGATAAGAGCGTAAAACAGGGTATATAGAAATATATACCCTGTTTTTTTTAACATAAGAACCGTTAGCAAAACACAATAATTCTGGATGGCGTTGTCTGAGGGGGAATACTTCTCGTTGTCGCCGTATAATAAACAAGCAGCGTCTGTCCTGCCGGATTGCAGTTAAAGCTTTGTCCGTTTGCTGTCCTTATCACTGTATTTCCTGCAATATTAAGCTGCAGCGAACCGTCCGCCGCCAAAAGATTCCGATCAAAGTCACTAAGCATCACCTGCTCATTTCTTCCCACCGTTGTAATCACCTGCGCTCTGTACTGAGGCGGAAAAATAAGCGGCACAGGCAGACTGCTGTCATAAAATGCCGCCACACGCATTCCCGGCCGAAGCTGCCTGCTGTCAATAACCTGAGTCTGCGGATTTACTGCAAAATTTACAATTCCATCATCTGTGCGCAGAGTCATCATCTGGCTGCAGCAATCGTTTCCCCTGCTGATATTTACAACCGTGCCAATAACCGGAACATAATCTCTATAAGACATAAAATAGCCCTTTTTTCTATAAAGTATGCTTTTATGACAAGAAAGTTACCCCATTACCCCAATAGACCTTGCCGCCAACACCGCCCACATAAGAATCAGTACCATCCATGCTAAAATGCTGCACACCCTCATAACCTTTTTCTTTTCTCTGCCCTTTTCATCATTGATAAATTCAAATCCGTCCATTTTATTTTTGTCCTTTCTCTATATGTTTCCTGAGCCAGCTGCCTGGAATAGTTTTTGTTTCATATATTATTACCCGACAGTAAGCATTTCATCGCTCTCATCATAATAAATATGACGTTCAAATGATGATGACTCCTCCGAGATTCCCCATTGAGAAATCTGGTGCTCGTAACTTCCGTCTTCCTGCTGATGGCAGCTGCTGTATGCAAGTATCTTTGTCCCGCCGCCGTTTATATCCTGACCGATCAGAAAAAACTCCGGTAATTCCACTCCTGTCAGGATCCTATAGCTTTCCAGAATCTCTTCTGAAGTATAATACGGGAGCGGAATCTCCTGGTATTCAGTCAAATATTTTTCCGCCGCCTCCAAAAGCACTTCCTCTGGCAGCCTCTGCGTGTCATAAAGCTGATCATGGAGCTGATAATCATAGTAACCAGTGCTGATTGATGGTCTGCCTATCCCTCCATAAAATTCCGCAAGCATAACCCCTGCCCTTTCCTGATATTCTGCATATTTCTGCTCAAACTCCTTTTCCACCGGAAAGTTTTCCACAGTGGAAGTCCCTTCCCCGCCTTGGGCGATCAAAAGCTGCCTGCTTTCCCCTTCCCATTCTCCTGCTATCACATATTGGCGATAAGAACCGTTCTCAACATTTGTTATGCAAAAATCATACCCTGAACAAAAAACATTTTCCTCAGTTGACATTTCCCACTTTTCCTTCATCTCCCCGTTTTCATACTGGTAGATATTGGTGTATCCCCAGCGCCAGTTGCTGCCGCCATAAACTTTCACCATAAGCTTTCCATCCGTGATCAATATTCCCTCATAGGGGTCTCCGTACACGCCCCCGGAATGCGGTTCTAATGTTCCAACCGGCGTCAATGGCTGAAGGCTTCCATCCATCTGCCTAAGGAAAAGATAGACCTTTCGCTCATCCTCATACTCGCCATATGCCTCCTCTTCAAGTCCTGTGATCGCCAAATCTGCAATACCGTCCCCATTCAAATCGCCCCTTACCATGTCCTCTGATATAAGCCCTTCATCGGGATAAAACCGATCCAGTATCTCCTGCGCCTCCTGCTGCATCTCTTCCTCCCCGGAAAAATCGCTGCCAATCACCAGCCTTGGCAGAAATACCAGATCACCAATATGATCCTGCCCGGGATTTTCCCCAACGCTGCAAAACAAGAGTTGCGCATGCCCTGCAACAGGGGTAAAATCCTTTATCTGATTATGATAAAGTCCCAGATACCGCAGCATTGGCATATTCCCAAGCACGCGGATATCCTGTATTTCATTGTAATCCAAAGCCAGATTATCCAGCTTCGTCATCCCTTCCAGGGCACTGATGTCACTGATCTGATTATAAGAAGCTCCCAGGCCGGTAAGCTCAGTTAGATCCCTTAAGGGGGATAAATCCATAATCCGGTTGGCATTAAGGTTTATCTTTCTCAATTTAGCCAGATGCTGCAGCGGTGTAATATCAGAAATTCTATTTCCATAAATTCCAGCCTCTGATAGTTCAGTCATGTTCGCAAGAACTGATATGTCCTTTATTTCATTAAATGCCAGCGAAAGAACTTCCACCTTTTTACAGCTCTCCAAGGGGCTGATATCGCTGATTGCATTCTGGAAAAAGGAAATATCCCGAAGTTCCTTCTGACACTCTATCCCGGAAATATCCTCCAGACAACAGTCTATGACATATAAATTTTTCAGCTGCGGGAAGTCTTCCAAAAATGCCAGATTTTCCAATTCTACACCTCTGATGGACAATTCCTCCAGTTCAGGTATCATTCCCTTTGTCAGATCAAAATTGATCTGAATCTGACCATTTCCATTCAACTGAAGTTCCTTTAAATGGGGAAGCTTTTCCAAATCTGCAAGTGTCCCTACCCTTTTTTCAAGCGTAACCGAAAGATACTCTATTTCTTCTATTTCCTCCCATGCCGGCATCCCCTCTTCCGTAGAAATTACGTTATAAACAGCATCCCGTATTGCAGCGCTGTCCCAGCCAACGCCCCTTGCAGGCACGCGGCCATCCCACAACTTCCAGAGCATAGTCTCATATAGTTTGCTGTTCGGCTTTCTCCATTCATGTTGCCCGCTGTTCTTCTTATCCGCAGCGGAAAGACCTTTAATTTGTGCCTTCATCTCCTTAATATCAAACGGGTATTCTTTATCCTGATCACCGTCCTCTGATCCGCCCCGGATCTCGACCTGATACAAAACTTCTCCATTTTGTCTGAAAAATCCCTGTTTTCCTTCTGCTGTCTGGTAAAGGATAAATTTCCCTAAAGTTTCCCTTTCCCTCTGCACATCCGTCATATGCCAGCTATAGCGTTCATAGTCATCTATGCCCTCCTCATGGAGAATTTCCCCGCACTGTTGCCACAAGACTTCAAATTCCTCCCACTTGCTTCCATCCACTAAAATCCAGTCTTCCATTTTTGACTCAGCCTGCACCGGAAAGATATTTATGTCAACAGTCTCCGTCCCATCCGAAAGCTGCAAAGAAACCCTGTCTTCTAAAACCTCTGTTTCCAGCTCCAGACTTCTCCAACCTTCGCCCTTAGCCAGAACTACCTCCCAGATAAGCATAGAGATTTCTTCCTGCTCTAATGCTTCCCTCACTATTCGCCGTTCTTCCTCACGTTGCAAAATCCGATCCAGCGTACCCGGAAACGGATCTTCCAATTTAAGATTAAGATCAGGAAGCAGCTTTTTCTCCGCAATGCTCTTGAACCAGCTTCCCATCTCTTTCTCTGCAATCAAAAGATCATAAAGATCTTTACCGTTTTCCACATCACTATGGAAATTTACTATTTCCCCATTATTTTTACCACAGATGACCTCAGTCCTTACCAGACTGGCCTTTTCCTTACCGCTGCAAAATTCTCCACTAAAGCTGCAATTCTTTATCAGCCTGTAGTTTTCTTTACAAATACCTCCAACTGCCTCAGAGTCTTCACTGCATATCAGGGAATCTTTAATAGATAAATTGATGATCTGTCCCCTGTTCCGTTCCACAAGCCCATAACCTGTATCACTGTATAGTCCGTAAATCGTATGCCCGTTTCCATCAAAAGTGCCGTAAAAAATTTCCACCTCCGAACACTTATTAGCAGGCTCCTCCTCTTTCCATTCCATATAATTATCAGGATTATTGAACGCAATATCCTTCACAAGCCGTCCCCGGGCACAGGCATCCTTCTGCTGCACAATCCGCCAAAACTCCATATATTCTTTGGCAGTACCGATCTCATAATAGCCGTCCTCCACCAGCGTAAGCTGAATTTCCTCCTCTTTTGCGGTCTCAAAAGCCGCCGCGCTTCCACAAACGACAATACAGGTCAGTATCACCGCCAAAATTGCTACACTAAACGCTCTTTTCATCAACACCACCAAAAAGACAGAAAAGCGCCCTCCCAAGCGTCTTTCCTGTCTCTCTTCTTCGTTTTGTCTATCAGTAATTTTATTGAACATGACTTTTCTACCCCGTGTATCTATTTTGACTAAAACTGATTATACACGGCAGTTGCATCATTTTCGCATCATTTTTGCATCATAGTTGCATCATTTTTATTTTTCTCTAAAAAATCATATGTTACTCTGTTACAAATGTCCCATCCTCTTCGGCATAGGGTATATTCTCATTCTCTTCTTCAAAAAGAAGCCATTCACCCTCAACAATCACATAATGCTTTTCATTCTGATTTTCTATGTCTGTAATCCAAAAATCAAATCCCGGTTTATGATCACTGTAATCTTTTCCTGCTTCTAGCTTCCACTTTTCCCGCATTTCCCCCTCTTCATACTCGTATATTGATATATATGTGTCCTCTCCGGAAGTGCTGCTATATTCGACCCTCACAACAAGTCCCCTTTCCATGATAAGCATTCCATCATAATGCCCTTCATATCCCGGATCAAACATGTCAATGGGCGTTAACTGTTGAATCACTTTGTTTGCTCTTCCCAAAAAAATATATATTTTCCCATAAACATCGGGTTCAAAAAAGCTTTTTCCTTCTTTCAGAACTGCAATGGCTATATCCAAGATTCCGTCACCGTTCAAATCCCCCTCCACCATATCCTTCGCTGTAAGCCCCTTATTCGGATAAAAGCTTTCGAGGATGTTTTGTGCCTCCCTCAATTTTTCCTCTTTTTGGGATAAAACACCATTTCCCAAAAACAATTTCGGCACAAATATCAAATCCCCAATCTTCTGCCCAGGATTATCATAAATATCCAGGTAATAAAGTCCGGTAAGTCCCGTAATCGGTTCAAAGTCCTCAATCTGATTATTTGCAAGGGATAAAAACTGCAATTTCGTCAAGTATTTAAGCGCATCAATATTCTGAAGTTCATTCCCACGACATACAAGACATTCCAAATTTCCAAGCCATTGAAGCGGTTCAATTGAAATAAACTCATTAAATGAAATATCAATGGTCTTAAGCTTCGGTAACAACATAAGCACAGAAATATCCTCCACCTGATTATCATTGAGAGATATGCCTTCCAAATTTTTGCAGTTTCGAAGAGGCCAGATATTTTGGATGACATTATTGCTAAGGTTAACTTCGGTGAGTTCTTTTTGATATCGTATCCCCGAAATATCCTCCAATCCACAATAACAAACCGTCAGACTTTTCAATTGGGGAAACCGCTCTAAAAAATCCAGGTTTTCGAGCTGCACACTCCTAATCCACAACGTCTCCAGCTCCGGAACCATTCCCTTCTTCAAATCGAAATTAACATAAGAAAATTCTCCATTAATGGAAATCCTCTTTAGATGAGGCATCTTTGTCAGATCTTCAAGACTATTTATCTGCTCAACACCATAAATAGAAAGGGTTTCCAACGCATACAGTTCCTCTCTTGATGGTATAGTCTCCCATACTTCCTTCTTCCGATTTCCTTGTTCCGAGTCAACAGCCCGCTCCAAATCTTCTGTCTGTTCTGCTTCAACCTCCTGCTTCACTCGAATTTCTTCCAGCTCCGCCAAAGACGCCTTCCGTATCTCCTCACTTTTCCATGAAATTCCCACTGACGGCGTTTTGCCATCCCACAATTCCCGCAACATTACTTCATACATTTCGGAGGCTTCCGCCTGATTTTTTCTACATTCTATCCGGTACAATCTTTGATCCTTCTGTAAAAAGAAACCCTGTCGCCCCTCGTCCGTCCGAAAGAGGACAAAATTTCCAAAAACCGTTTCTTTTCCTTCCTGCCCCACCACCATCTGCCAACTGGAATGCTCAAAGCTTTCCGCATCTTTCTCGCCAAGCTTTTCTGCACACTGCTGCCATAAGCCTTCAAAATTTTCAAATTTTTCAGAAGTTTCCGCTTCCTGCTCTCCTGCTTCTTCCTGCCACGCAGGGTAAACACTGATGGCAATCTCATCCGCCCCGTCAGAAAGAGTCAAAAAAGCGGAGTCTCCTAAAACTTCTGTCTCCATACTAAGATCATCGCATTTTTCCCCTTTTGCAATGATCACTTCCATAATCAGATCCAAAACAACTTCATCGTTTAAGATTTCCTGAGGCTCCTGTTTCTCGCCAAACTTCTTATCTTTGACCAGCATCCCATATGGATTCCCATGAATAAGAAGTGGAATGTATGCTGCCTGCTGCCATTCAAGGGCAGCCGTCTGTCCGCTCTCCGGGAAATCCCATCCCGAATCCTTTATTGCAAAGCATTGTTTTTCCCCCTGATTGGTAATGGCAGGGAAACGTTTAGGCTGCCAAGGCTGCCAGGATCTTTCATTTAAATCTGCCAGATTATAACAGTGAAGTATTTCGCCCCGATTTTCCATACATATGCCAGATACCTTGCCATCAAAGTATTCTCCATCTACATCAATGGTCCCCAAAAAGCCACATTCCTCAATAGTTCCCCAATTCCAGGAGCAAATACCTGACAGCTGCCCGTTGGCAGCCACTGTAGTACATAACTTCCCATCAAAGGTACAGCCACTGATTACACCATCATTCCCTCTGCAAATACCTCCCACAGACCGCACACCATAAACCACAGATTCTCTTATAGAAAGGTTACGGATTTCCCCTGTATTCCTTACAGCCAGACCATATCCTTTGTCGCTATATAATCCATAAACAGTATGTCCATTACCGTCAAAGATTCCGGAAAAAACTTCTACTTCTTCGTATGGATGAAGTTTTTTCCACTTTTCCAATTCCATATCGCCGGATATATTATTCAGATAAATATCTTTGGTCAGCCGACCGCATGCATACTTGTCATCGATACATACCTTATCCCAGAAAAGGTAAAAATCTTCCGCAGAATCAATCTCATAATACCCATCCTGTGAAAAGGTCTGTGCTACCTCTGGGATTTCCCATATCTGACAAAAGAGAAAATACCCCGCTACTATTATGAAGCACCAAAGCATTATCACGGGAACTAATACTTTAATTTTTTCTTGTGTTTTAATTTTTCTTCGCCTTTTATTCTTCCTTTTTTTCATAATCCGTTTCATGTCTGCACTCAGGCTTCATTCTCTCCTCTGTCCATCTATTTTGACTAAAACTGATTATACACGACAATTGCATCATTTTTGCATCATAGTTGCATCATTTTAAAATTTTTTCTTGTAATTTGTTTCGGAAGGCTTTTTGTTTCCTAATCAATATTACTCCTCGACAGTAAACATTCCCTCCCTCTCATTATAATAGACACGATGTTCAAGTGACCATTCACCCCTCGAAATCTCCCATTGGGAAAGCTCATGCTCATAGCTTCCGTCCTCCTGCTGCTGGCAGTTGCTGTAAGCAAGCATCTTTGTCCCACTTCCGGTTGCATCCTGACCAATCAGGAGAAATTCCGGCAGCTCCACACCAGTCAGGGTTATATAATTTTCCATGATTTCCTCTGAAGTATAATACGGAACAGGAAGCTCCTGATATTCACTCAGATATTTTTCTGCCGCCTCCAAAAGCACTTCCCCTGGCAGCCTCTCTGTGTCATAAAGCTGATTGTGGATCTGATAATCATACCAGCCTGTGCTGATAGAGGGTCTGCCTGTCCCTCTACCAAATTCCGGGAGCGTAATCCCTGTTCTTTCCTGATATTCCGTGTATTTATCAGTGAAATCCTTTTCCACTGGGGAAAGAGTTTCCCCAACCTGGGCAAGTAAAAGCGGTCTTCCTTCTCCTTCCCACTCTTCTGTCATTGCATATGCATACCAACGGTAAGACCCATCTTCTGCATTAGTTATGTATAAGCTATACCCCGGACTAAGGGCATATCCCGAAATCGCAATCTCCCATGTTTCCTCCATTTCTCCATTTTTATACTGATAGATATCAGTAGATTCCCAGTATGAGTTGCTACCGCCATAGGCTTTCACCACAAGACTTTCATCCGTAATCAATATTCCCCTATAGGGATCGCCATGAGTACCGCCCGAATTAGGTCCTGACGTGTCAACTGGAGACAATTTCCAAATACTTCCATCTGCCTGCCTAAGAAAGGTATATATCTTTCGTCCATTGTCATACTCAGGATTTACCGTTTCATCAAGCCCTGTAATTGCCAAATCCACAATGCCGTCTCCATTCAGATCCCCTTTTACTATATCCTCTGCTGTAAGCTCTTCATCTGGATAAAATCGATCCAGCATCTCCTGTGCCTCCTGCTGCATCTCTTCGTTCTCCCAAAATCCATTTCCAATTATAAGCCCTGGAAGGAATACCAAATCGCCAATATGATTCTGCCCTGGATTTTCCCCTATACTAAGAGTACTAAGCTGCGTAAGCTCCAAAGCAGGCGAAAAATCCTGTATTTGATTATGGTAAAGTCTCAAGTATTGCAGCATTGGCAATTTCCCGATTGTACGGATATCCTGTATTTCATTGTGCTCCAAATTCAGGCTATCCAGCTTCGTCATCCCAGCCAGCGGACTGATATCACTGATTTGATTATAAGAAGCAGCCAGCCTTGTAAGCTCCGTCATGTTCCTTAAAGGTGATAGATCCGCAACCTGATTAGAGCTAAAATCTACTTTTCTTAATTTGGGCAAATACTGCAACGGTGTAATATCCGAAATTTCATTTCCACAAATATCAAGTTCAGATAATTCAGGCAGAAAAGCAAGCAACGATATGTCTTTTATTCCACTATATGCCAACGTCAGGCTTTCCACCGTTTTGCAATTCTTTAATGGGCTGATATCACTAAGCGCATTCGTCAAAAAAGTAATTTCCCGAAGTTCTCTCTGACATTCTATCCCTGAAATATCCTCCAAGCCACAATTCGAGACAAACAGAATTTTCAATTGAGGAAAATCTTCCAAAAAAGACAAATTTTCTAACTTGATACGACCGATAGACAGTTCCTCCAGTTCCGGGATCATTTCTTTCGTCAGGTCGAAATTAATTGGGTTCTGATGATTCCCATTTAAATGGAGTTCTTTTAAGTGTGGAAGCTTTTCCAGATCCGAAAGCGTCCCAATCCGGTCATTTTCTTCTAACGACACAAAAAGATACTCCTTTTCTTCAATTTCCTCCCATGCAGGCATACCATCTTCTTTGGATAAGTATCTGTAAATGGCATCCCATATTACAGCACTATCCCAGCCAACACCCCATGCTGGCATATGGCCATCCCACAGCTTCCAGAGCATGATCTCATACAGTCCGCTTTCCGGCTCCTTCCATTCGTTCTGTTTCTTTCCTTTTTCCTCTGTAACAGATAGCTTTTTGATTTGCGTCTTCACCTTCTGAATATCAAAAGAGCTACCTTCATCCTGATTATCGTCTTCTAATCCGCCCCGGGTTTCTACCTGATAAAGCATCTCTCCATTCTGCCTAAAAAATCCCTGTTTTCCTTCTGCTGTCTGATAAAGGATAAACTTCCCTAAAGTTTCCCTCTCCCTCTGCGCCGCATCTGTCATATGCCAGCTAAAGCGTTCGTAATCTTCGATACCTTCCTCATGAAGAAT
>JAAVAA010000050.1 GCA_014804285.1 Lachnospiraceae bacterium
CAGTTCTCCCGGTGTTCCCTGCTCTGCAACGGAACCGCCCGAAAGCACGACCACTTTATCCGCTCCGCTTACAGTACGCATAAACCCCTCCCTTTCAATTCCTTTGCCAATGCCGCCAACGTCAGGATATAATAATCTTCATCCCACACCTTATCCATCTGGTATTCTTTGTGGGTGGAGCCGATCTCGTAAAATTTTCCTTCATACTCTACGTCATCCCTACCAGTTCTGATTCCTTTGCCCTCTCTATCACACCGGATTCAAAAATGTGGTGGGCGGTCTTGATGTTCCCATACCCATGATCAATACCAATCCTGTAAATTTGTTCCATGATTTCTTTTCCTTTCTGCTACAATATATTTATGACATAAAAATATCCCACACACCCAGCTTAGTGTATAGGATATCTTTAAACATATTCGACTTTTAATCGAATTAAAGCTTATTATTTTTCATTTACTTCATAAGTCTTTATAAATGACCTATGCAAGTCAACCTACTTATTCTCTCTAACATCCATAATTCTTTTTAATCGTGAAACCTCAAAAAACTCTTGCCCCATAAATGCAGAATAGCAACCAGCATCCTGCCATTGTTTCATACAGCATTTATGTGATTTACTACTTAACAAAGCTCTTTCCATTCTTTTATCAATCTCTTCTTCCAATATATGGGGATTCAATTCCATTGTTCTTGTAATTTCGATTTCCTTTGAGTAGGCATAGCTATAAACATAGTATTCCTCTACAATATACAATGCAGCTAATGCATTTAACACGTTCTCCAAATTGGCAAACTTATAATACTGCCTTTTTGTTTTGCTATCAGTTTCCATTCTATGATGCTTAACTTTGTTATACATCGTCCACCATGTAGGCGCATTTATATCTGACCAGTTNTTCCACGGTTCCAATTCTATTCTTGATTTATAGAAATAAACAGTTTCACTATTAAAATATTTGAAATTTTTTTNTATNACNTTACAATATGCNCCTATTTTTCCAGCTTTACTTTCATCTTCTAATTGTTTGCATAATTCTTTTAACAAGCAGTCTATTTCACTACAAATAGATTGGTACATTCTATTATACTGAACTGAAAATGTATCGAAATTTTCTNTTTCTACAGTTACATATGGNTCNGTTGAGAAAAAATCCCTTTCCAGTTCTANGTAATAATTAAAATACTCTCGATAATTTTTATCCTGCATTTCTATCTCCCTGTTATAAATTGTGCTGTATGGTGTCATTAAAACATAACGATTCCATCAAATATTCTCATCAATAGTAGTCACTTTCAGCCATCATTTCGGCATAATATTCAGCTTCCATCTCCGCTCTATATTCGGCCTCCATTTCGGCTTTTATCTCATTAATGCTATTAAATTCACTGTCTATGCCATCAANAATATTATTTAACGCCTCAAAAAAATCNCCCANATTGATAAAATCAAATCTCTTGTTTTGAGGAAAATATACCTGCATGGTATTTGCCATCGGATACCTAAATTTATTTGCATCACNATCTATCTTATGTATTTGCATGCAATAGTCTTCAATAACCTCGATATACTCCGNCTCATCCGTACCTCTGCAATACTCCAATACGTATGGNTTNATNTTTTTCCACATTCCTTCAATACTATGCTTCTTATCCAGCATCAGCTTACACTTAATTTGAAAATCTNCTCCTATTTCTTCAAACCAAATGGTTTTCAAACTAAGCTCAACACAATTTCTGTACANATAGCACATCGGGAGGAAAAGACGTTCTTTGCACTCTATATTGTTCAAATCGGTTTCTTTCTTCATATACCATTTNAAATAATTTGCTGTCTCTAAATATGCTTTTGTATAAGGATAAAACTCTGCCCTACCATACTTATATCCAACAACAGATTGTGCGTAATAATATCCACCTGTTTCCATGAATACCGGTTCTAACTCTTTCCACTCAACAGCATCATCTGTCTCTTTTAAATACCACTTTTTTATAATCTCATATGCAGCTTCAAACTTATTCGCAAATTTTACTAAATCTANATGGATCTGGTTATTNAAAATAGGTTTTATTACAAATTTTCCTTCCCATTCGTCCAATTCCCATACAATATGAAATGGATACCGAAATGAATCTGATTCTCTATCAGTCTGCGATAAATCATCAAAANATTTTTTTAACCATTCTAATTCTTCAACCGGNCTCATTGAATCACTTTTATTCACAATTACATTAAAAATNTCANATAGATTGTGTCGTGTTTCTTTAACGAAATTTGTCCGCTCAGCAACATCATCAATACATTGAAATCCAATTGCCTTTAATCCTACTTCCATACAATGGCGATATAAAAAAGNAATTGAAAAGAAATAAGTATCCAGCTTTCCGATATCTGGGTGCTCCGCATATAAAATAAACTCTGTAATTATATGTGCCGCTTCGAAAAAATTCTCCGAATATCTATAGAGTGTTTCTGCCAAATCAGTAGGGGCAGAAATCTTTACTATAAATTTTGAATNCTTATCAAACTCATCAATTCTCTTGCCCTTTTCAGGACTGATTGTTGTAATCAAATTATATGGTNNATCCATACGCATTTNCCCTGATGACAATATTATTTAGAAAAAAAGGATACCATCACCNACACAAAAGNANGTAATTTATCCTTTTTCTTNCTCNATCANTCTTTTTCTTTATNCCANCAATGNCTTATCATTCTNTCCGTATCNGCTTCCATGTTCAGNATCTGCTTCTCATATCTAACCCTTAGCCGGACTTTTGGGAACAAACTCCANCTTCAGTGTCATTCCCATTC
This sequence comes from Lachnospiraceae bacterium, assembly GCA_014804285.1. Lineage (GTDB taxonomy): Bacteria > Bacillota > Clostridia > Lachnospirales > Lachnospiraceae > Suilimivivens. The sequence goes on from JAAVAA010000050.1 coordinate 2,816, forward strand.
CGTCCGCCAAACGCTTCAACAACTTAAGAGACGGATTCCTCGTTCCGTTTTCCAGCTTGCTTATATCTGCCTGATTGATCCCTGTCCTTTCAGCAAGTTCTTTTTGGGTAAGATTTTGTGATATTCTCGCATCGACCATTGCCCTGATCACATCCATTTCCGGCTGAATATCTTCCCATTCTTTTCTNAANTCATCATCCTGCAATTGTTCATTTANAAATTNCTGAAATTCACTCATTATTTTTCACCCTTTCCAAGTAATCTTTACGATATGACTTTGCCAACCTTATTTCCTGTTTTGGCGTCTCCTGCGTTTTCTTGATAAACCCATTCGTCATTATAACCTTCTTACCATAGTAGAAAAAATATAAAACTCTTGTTATATCTGTTCCCACTTTCCCACGAATCTCAAATATACCATCCTCTAAATGTTTACTGTATGGCTCTCTTAATTGATTTCCCTTTTCTTCCAGTACATTAATTATTCCCAATACTTTCGCCCGCATTTTAATGTCCAGACCAAGGATAAAATCTTTAGCCGGTTTTTCACCGTTATCTTTAGTATAAAATTCCACTTCGAATTTATCCATTGTAATCTCCAATTCTTTTTCTACATTTAGTATATGGCAAATATGCCATATTGTCAATGAATATGTCCTTTATAAAGCCTTGCTACTATCTCTCCAGATACCCCATAGACCATAGTATTGTCATCCAAGTATATGGATACATCATAGTTTATGAGCATCTCCCGTACCCCATTTCATACCCCATTTGCGACAAAAACGATACAAAATGACGACGCCTGATGAAAACAACAAAGTCCCGAAAAGCGCCATTTTATGGGCTTTACGAGACCTGATAAAGTAAGACAATGCACGCCTCCCCGTAACAAGAGGTGAGTGCTAATAAAATTATTAAAATCTCATAAATAGATTTTTACTATTTTTCTTGTATAAATGTTATATCATATCCTTAAAAAAAATGATTTAATGAGTTTAAACTTTACTTGGCTCGGAGGCACAGATGAAAAATCATAAGAAGCAAGATGAACACATTTTTGCGGAAAAGCTTACCAAAGACGCCGACATAGACGAGGATGTACTGCTTGAAAGCTTCCGCAGGAATGAAACTCATAGTCTTAAGACACTAATCGGGCTTTACAAAGATCAATACTTCAAACTGTTTTTGTCGGTACTGATGTTTGCAATAAAGCACACTCCCGTGTGGGCTTTGCCGATAGTTACTGCAAACATAATTAACGCGGCAACAGTTCCCAGTGAAAATGCGGCTTCCACCATAATAATAAATGTTACGGTGATGATAGTCCTTGTATTGCAAAATCTGCTGACAAACTACCTGCACACATATTTTTACGCAAAGGTAGTACGGAATGTGGAGTGCGGTCTTAGAAGTTCAATGATCCGCAAACTTCAGCAGCTTTCGATCACATACCACAACGAAATGCAGTCGGGAAGATTACAATCGAAAATCATGCGCGATGTGGAACAAATAGAAAATCTTTCAGCACAGATATTTATTTCCGTTTTAAGCATAGCGCTTAATATTGCGGTATCTCTTACCATTGTGCTGAATTCTTCTTTTACGGTGTTCGCTTTTTTTGCCGCGTCAATACCGGTGGCAGTGCTCATAAGAAACGTGTTCAAGGAAAAAATAAGTACGCGCAACAGAAACTTCCGAAAAGAAATGGAAGAAACCTCCGTTAAAGTAATGGAAATGGTTGAGCTTATCCCTGTTACACGAGCCCATGCGCTTGAAGAGACCGAGACTCAAAAGCTTGGCTCTCAATTGAAAAGTGTGGCAAAGCACGGTTTCAGGCTGGATATGATACAATCCTTTTTCGGCTCGGTCAGCTGGGCTTCATTCCAGATTTTTCAGGTGATATGTCTTGGATTTACGGGCTGGCTCGCTGTGCAGGGAAAAATTCTTCCGGGCGATGTTGTAATGTATCAGACCTATTTCGGCACAATTGTAAATCAGATAAGCGGAATAGTCACTCTTATACCGATAATCTCAAAAGGACTTGAATCGGTGAATTCCGTAGGGGATATTCTTCTCAGCGCAGATGTGGAGGATACGGGAAATAAAAAGAAAATAAAGAAAGTAGATGGAAAAATCGAATTTAAGAACGTAAACTTCAGATTTAAAAATGCGGAAGCTCCTGTGATCAACAATCTTAGTTTTTCGATAAACAAAGGCGAGACAGTTGCCTTTGTCGGAGCATCGGGAGCAGGAAAAACTACTCTGATAAATCTTGTGATAGGCTTTCTTCGTCCAAATTCGGGACAAGTGCTTATTGACGGAAAAGATTTGAACACTATAAATCTTCAAAGCTATCGCTGCCATATTTCCGTAGTGCCGCAGACGCCTATATTGTTTACGGGAACCATAAGAGAAAACATAACATACGGATTGGAAAATATGAGTGATGAATTTCTGAACGAGGTGATAGACGCTGCGAATCTCAAAGAGCTTATTGACTCTCTTCCAAACGGACTTGATACAGAAATAACCGAGCACGGTTCAAACCTCTCGGGCGGTCAGCGTCAAAGAGTTTCTATTGCACGGGCTTTTGTAAGGAATCCAAAAATTCTTATTCTTGACGAGGCCACTTCTGCTCTCGATACTGTGTCGGAAAAGAAAATCCAGGACAGCATCGAAAGACTTGTTGAGGACAGAACCACTCTGATCGTAGCCCACCGCCTTTCCACTATAAGAAACGCAGATAAGATTGCCGTTATCGGCGACGGCGGTATGCTTGAATTCGGTACTTATGACGAGCTTATGGAAAAGCGCGGAGAATTCTATAAGCTAAGATCATTACAATTTTAAATTAAAAAGGAGAATAATAATGGTACAGGTCAAAGGAAAATGGGCGTTTATTACAGGCTCATCAAGAGGAATTGGATATCTTACGGCAAAACTTATGGCGGAGCAAGGCTGCAACCTCATACTCCACAGCCGTAAAAAGGAGCATTGCGAAAAGCTGCTTAAAGAAGTAAGGGCAATGGGCGTAGAAGCGTACGCCGTGGAAGCGGAGCTTTCCGATTTGGATAGTGTGCAGGCTATGCTTGACGAGATCGACCGCATGGGTATGACGATTGATATTGTTCTGAACAATGCGGGTATGCAGATTGCATACAGAACGGATTATTACAAAACCCCTGTTTCAGATTACACCGAAAGCTTTAAGATAAATACAATAGCACCCGCAATGATATGTTATCATTTCATGCCGAAAATGATTGAACGTGGTTTCGGCAGAATTGTAAATACCACCAGCGGCATACGTCTTGAACCTGAGCAGGCAGGATATTCCGCAAGTAAGGCAGCGCTTGATAAGATCTCCATTGACTTAGGATCAAAGGTCGAAGGGACAGATGTTATGATAAACCTTACCGATCCCGGCTGGTGCAGAACAGATCTTGGCGGGCTTAATGCTCCCAACGCTCCCGAAAGCGCAATTCCCGGAATCGCTGTCGGCGCATTTGTAGACGACAAAAAATCGGGACGTTATCTCAATGCACCCTATTTTACAGGACTTACTCTTGAAGATGCAGTCGCAAAGGCAGAAAGAGAATTCGACAGTCCATACAAATAATAAACTTGGATGAATTTAAAAATCCACTCCAAAATAGCGGTAAATCTATGATAGGTTTACCGCTATTTTGCGCTTTCACATTGCTGCCGAAACTGAATATTCCATTCTTTACTTTTTGCTTCCTGCCTTAAAATTACAGACAGGTTTCAATATCTCTCTAAAAATGGACGCAAAAAAAGCACCCCAAAGATGCTGGCTGTAAGCCCTCCTTTTCTTTCTAATCTATGTTTCCTGTTCAACGGTTCAATGCTATCAAAAACGATATGGATTTGCAAGTAAATATTTTCCGGTCAGGCTGTTCTTGTCATCACAAATCTCCTGCGGCGTACCCTTTCCAATAATTCTTCCGCCGTGAATACCTCCTCCCGGTCCCATATCGATCACATAATCCGCATTACGGATAACATCCAGATCGTGTTCAATCACAATGACGGTTGCTCCATTTTCAATCAGTCTATGAAACACGTGCAAGAGCGTCTCCACGTCCAAAGGATGCAGACCAATGGTGGGTTCGTCAAAGACAAATACAGAATCTGACTGCCCTTTGCCCATCTCACTTGCCAGTTTCAATCTTTGTGCTTCCCCGCCGGACAGACTCGGTGTTTCCTCACCCAACGTCAGATAGCCGAGCCCAAGGTCATGAAGCACCTGCAGTCTCCGCTCTACATTCGGAAGATCTCCACAAGCCTCTAACGCCTCGCTAATACTCATATCCATTAGTTCAGGAAGTGTATATGCACCATTCTTCTTTGATATCCGCCGGATTAGACCAGCCTCCTTCGCATACCGTGAGCCACCGCAATCCGGACAGGTAATCTCCACATCCGGTAAAAACTGTACATCCAGACTAATGGAACCTGTACCATCACAAACCGGACAGCGCAGTTTCCCTGTGTTATAAGAAAAGTCCCCTGCCTTATATCCCTTTTCTTTTGCATCCGGAGTTCTCGCATATATCTTACGCAGTTCGTCATGCACATCGGCATAGGTCGCTACCGTAGAACGTACATTCACACCGATGGGTGTTGCGTCGATCAGCTTAATCTGACGAATGCCCTCCGCTGAGACGGAACGTATATGTTCCGGAAGCTTTTCTCCTTTAATGAATGCCTCAAGAGCAGGAATCAGGCTCTCCAAAACCATCGTTGTCTTTCCGGAACCGGAAACCCCTGTCACAGTAGTCAGCCGGCCTTTCGGAAAGTCCACTTCCAACGGCTTCACAGTATGAATCTCGGAAGTGGATAAATGAATTGCACCAAGTTCAAACATCTGTTCCAAAGGGACATGCCACCCGACATCAATTACAGTTCTTCCCGTGAGGAATCCGCCAATCCGTGAAGCCGGGTTGTTCTCTACATCTCTAAGATTCCCCTGTGCAATGACTGTACCCCCGCCTGCACCTGCCTCCGGTCCCAGTTCTATAAGCCAGTCTGCCTCAGAAAGCACCTGTGTATCATGATCAACCAAAATGACCGTATTTCCATCCTGTAAAAGATCATGCATTACACCGGTCAGCCCTTCCATATTTGCCGGATGCAGACCGATAGAAGGCTCATCAAGCACATAAAGCACACCGGTAGTCCGGTTTCTGACTGCTCTTGCAAGCTGCATTCTCTGCCGTTCCCCGGTGGACAATGTAGAAGCCGCACGATCCAATGTAAGATAAGAAAGCCCCAGGTCTGTCAGCCGTTTTGCCGCACCCTGAAAGGATTCACAGATACTGACTGCCATAGGCCGCATTTCCTCCGGCAGAGAATCCGGTACGCCTTCCACCCATGCTGATAATTCCGAAAGCGTCATGGTACATGCTTCGGCAAGAGAAATACCGCGAAGCCTCGGCGCACGCGCCTCCTCGGAAAGTCTGGTTCCGTTGCAATCCGGGCAGATACCCTGTCTTAAAAACTTCTCAACCCGCTTCATTCCCTTCTCATCTTTTACCTTAGACAAAGCATTTTCTACGGTATAGGTGGCATTGAAATAAGTAAAATCCATATCTCCCGCCGCACCGCTGGTCTTGTTCTGGTAAATAATATTTTTCTTGACCGCAGGCCCGTGGAAAACAATTTCCCGTTCCTTTTCTGTCAGTTCCCGAAACGGCACATCCGTCCGGACTCCCATTTCACGGGCTATATCTTTCATAAGTGACCACATCAATGTCTGCCACGGAGCGACAGCCCCCTCGTCAATGGAAAGGGACTCATCCGGCACAAGCGTTGATTCATCTACCGTCCGGACAATTCCTGTTCCGTCACAGCGTCTGCATGCACCCTGACTGTTAAATGCCAGTTCTTCCGCGCCCGGTGCAAAAAAGCGCTGTCCGCATTCCGGACAGGCAAGCTCCTGACCCGCTGCAACATTCAGGGACGGTTTCACATAATGCCCATTCGGGCACCGATGCTCCGCCAGCCTTGAATACATCAGGCGAAGGCTGTTCAAAAGTTCCGTTCCCGTACCAAAGGTACTGCGTATACCGGGAACACCGGGTCTCTGACGGAGCGCAAGAGCGGCAGGTACATACAGCACTTCATCTACCTGTGCCTTTTCCGCCTGCGTCATGCGTCGTCTTGTATATGTGGAGAGAGCTTCCAGATACCTTCTTGACCCCTCCGCATACAGGATTCCAAGTGCCAGAGAAGATTTTCCGGAACCGGATACTCCCGCTATGCCGACAATTTTATTCAGCGGAATATCCACATCAACATTCTTTAAATTATGTACTCGCGCTCCGCGTACCCTGATATGTGTTGGTCCTCTGTCTGCATTTTGATTCAACTTTCCTACCTCTTTGCTGTTATCTATTCCTTTTTTGCAAAAAAGTCATCAATCGCCTTTTTAACAGCTTCCTCAGGCATCGACTTTAACAAATAGCCTTCCGGCTTTAACGCCATAACCTTTTTAACGCTCTCCCGGTCTCCCCTTCCGGTGAGAAAGATAACCGGAATGCTTGCAGTCGCTTCCTCTGAACGAATCATTTCAAGCAGCTGCCTGCCATCACAGACAGGCATCTCGTAATCAAGCAGAACCAGATCCGGTCTGTTCAATACAATACTTTGAATCGCTGACGCACTGGAACCGGCTTCAATTATGGCATAATCGTTCTCTAACAATTGAGCCATTCGCTTCCTCATAAAGTCCGAATCATCCACCACAAGAATTCTTTTCTTTTGTTCTTCCCATTCTTTCTTTTCTTTGACCAGGTACTGGTTAACCATATCTATTGCATTTTGATCATTAATGGCTGAAGTCATCTTACCCCGTAGAGAATCCGCTGTTATGGCACAAAACGCAAAATATCCGGCCTTTGTATCAAACAACAGGCTGCAGGAAGGATGCTCACGCTCAAAGGAATCAAGAAGCTGCTCATGGGTCAGAAGACTTTCTTTCTCCAATTCGAACGTTTCCAAGGCTGGAAAACTCTCTCTGATCCGCTCTATAAACTGACGGGAAATATACCGGCAGATATTGATTGCCATAGCATCGACCCTGGGATATTCTATATTAAGGATTCCGCTCATGATCTTAAGCAGAAGCTGTTCCTCATAGATGAGGATAACCTCCCACTTCTTTTTCTCCTGCCCCCGGTAAATAAACCGACAGCATATCACTTTTCCGAAATCCTCTCCTCCATACTGCTCGCTGATCATTTTCGCCTTTAGGCGAAAAATATCCTGAATAAGCTGAATAATGATCTGCTCCATGGCATCCCGCTCACCTATATAGGGAATATTCGCCCACTTGCTGTTACTTTTCCCTGTAATTGCCAGATCCTCTGTCAATGTATGAGAAACTACCCAGCCGATGCTCACACTAAGAAAATGCCGGACAGACTCTGCCGAATATTTCATTTCTTCCATTTCACGCTCCAGAGCAGGCAGCGTCTTTTCCCGAAAATTATCATGCAGACGTTTATGCGTCTCGTACTCTTCATAATTAATTGACCGCATATATACTTCTTCATGTTCAAAATGTTCTAAGGAATGATTTTTTAAAAATTTCACGCCTTCCCGGCACACCCATTCATTTTTTTCTTCTTCTTCGCTGATCTGTAGAAGTTTATTCATCGTTGAAAAAAGTAATTTGTGATCTTTGTCAATGAGGTCAACTCCCATTTTATATCTCTCATTCCATACAATCTGCTTCACAATATTCCTCCTTTGACACTGTCCGATTCTCTTACTGTTTTTATCTACCTTTGTTATTATACCAAGTTACCGACATAACGGCTAGCCCCAGTTGAAATTTTCCTTCTATACAAATGTAATCATTACTTACTTGATTTTTCTCCGCAATCTATATAAAGTAAAATAAAAGATATCATAGGAGGATTTGAATATGGAATTGAAAATGCGCGGGGACGTCCCCGTGGAATTAACATGGGATTTATCATCTATTTATACAACAGAAGAAGAACTTCAAAAGGACATGGAAACTCTGAAGGTTCTCAGCAGCCGCATGGTACAGGATTATAAGGGGAAACTGAATTCGCCCCAGATTATTAATAACTGTCTTGATGATTTTCGGGAAGTAACCCGCCTGTTCACACTCGCCGGATCTTACTGTAATCTGGCAGTTTCCGTGGATTATTACAACACGCATAACCAGGAACAGGATGAGGCTATCTCCCGTCTGGTTTCGGAGATTTCCAGTCAGCTCAGCTTTATTGATACTGAGATTGCTTCCCAAAAAGAATCTGTCCTGGAAGAAGCCATTGCTATCGCCACAAACAACAAATGCTATTTACAGGATATTCTGCGCCGGAAACCGCACCAGCTCCATCCGGAGGCAGAACGGGCTGTGGCTGCACTTTCCCAGACCATTGGGGCTCCTTACCAAATCTATAATATGGCCAAATTGGCGGATATGAAATTTGATTCCTTTGTGATTGATGGAACAGAATATCCTCTTGGTTATTCTCTGCTTGAGGACAATTATGCATATACAGAAAATCCTGCCATACGCCGAAAGGCCTTTGCTGCATTTTCTGCCAAGATCCGCGAATATGAAAATGTAACTGCAGCTGCTTATAACACACAGGTACAGACCGAAAAAACAATTGCCGCCTTACGGGGTTTTGATTCGGTCATTGACAGTCTGCTTTTTTCCCAAAAGGTGACACAGGAAATGTATCACCGTCAGATTGATCTGATCATGGAAAAGCTCTCCCCACATATGCGCCGGTTTGCCCGCCTTCTGCAGAAGATTCACAAACTGGACCGTATGACCTTTGCGGATCTGAAAATCGCCGTTGACCCGGAATATGCTCCGAAGGTTACCATTGAAGAATCCAAAGACTATATTGAGAAGGGACTTTCTATTCTGGGAAACGATTACGTGGAGATGATCCGTGAAGCCTACCGTGACAGATGGATCGATTTTGCCCAGAATCAGGGAAAATCAACCGGTGGTTTCTGTGCCAGCCCTTACGGAGTCAATTCCTTTATTCTGTTGTCGTGGAATAATCGTATGTCCGATGTCTTTACACTGGCTCACGAGCTGGGACATGCCGGTCACTTCAAAGCCTGCAATGCAAAACAGTCCATTCTTGATACGGAGGTTTCCACCTACTTCGTGGAAGCGCCCTCAACCATGAATGAACTGCTGATGGCACACTACTTATTAAAAACCAATCCGGACCCTCGGTTCCGCCGCTGGGTGCTGTCCTGTATGATCAGCAATACTTATTATCATAACTTTGTCACGCACCTTCTGGAAGCTGACTATCAGCGAAAAGTCTACCAAATCATTGACAACGGTGGAAGTGTCAATGCCCAGGTTCTATCCCGGCTTATGAAGGAAACCCTTCAGAATTTCTGGGGTGAAGATGTGGAAATTTCTGATGATGCCGCGCTTACCTGGATGCGCCAGCCACACTATTACATGGGGCTGTATTCCTATACCTATAGTGCCGGTCTCACGGTTGCAACACAGGTCTGCAAACGGATTGAGCAAGAAGGAGCACAGGCGGTTGATGACTGGAAAAAGGTTCTTGCATCAGGCAGTACACTGGATCCGGTAGGACTGGCTAAGCTTGCCGGAATTGATATTACTACAGATGGCCCTCTTCTTGATACCATTGCTTATATTGGAGAAATCATTGATGAGATTGAAAAGCTGACAAAAGAACTTGAATGATACACTGTTATCTGTATTAATTTTACTCTCATGCTTTACAGCCGCCCTTCTCTTGGCGGCTGTAAGCATAATGGTCAAACACCTGTTATAGCTTATTAAGAATGAATACCTTGTTTTGTCACTCTTCTACTGACGTATTCCTCTTCACATCATTCCGATATCGCATCATAAACATGCGTATAATAATCCTGGCTGAGCACAGACTTACAAAATGTCATTCTATTTCTCACCATACTGGATATCTGCTTTACGTAATCCTCCGGAATGACGGCATTTTCATCTGTCGGCGTAAATTTTTTCTCAGATGTACTATAATGCCCTAAGTCTGTCTTCCAGTCATAATTTCCAAAGAAAACAAGCGGGAGCGCATCGGAAAGCACATCCCTTCCAACATAAAGTCTGGAATCCCATTCCACACCAAAAAGATTGCACAATGTAGGAAGCATGTCCACGGAAGAAGTCGGCGTATCAATCACAATCGGTTCATTATCTTCAAGTGCTCCGCACCAGATGATCGCACGGCTCCTGTCCCGCTCCTCGTAGGTGTTCACCGGATAACCGTATAATTCGGATAAATACGGCATATCTCCCAGAGCGGCATCCGAATCCAGCCCATAGGGAAAATGATCCGGTGCGATGCAGATAACCGTATCGTCTGCAATCCCCTTTTCTTCAAGGGTTTTCACAAGATAGTCCATTGCCTTTTCAAGCTCAAGATTTGCCGCTATATAAGCGCGTACTGGCTCCGAGTAGGAAAGGTTTTTCTTCGCGCACCATGCTTCTGCGACCTCTTTATTTTCCCTTGCCATAGCATTCTTTTCAAAAGTGTATAAACTGTGACCGCTTACCGTCATGTAATAAACATTAAAAGGCTGTTTGTCAATGTACATCGGGAGCGTTCCCTGCATCAGCTCCAAATCACTTGCAGGCCATATGGGACTGATAAGTTCCTCAAGACCATTGCCCACTCCCATATATCCTTCGCTGTAGCCCAGCTTTGTATGCGTCTCATGCCGGTCATAAAAAGTATAGTCACTGTTGTGAAACGCCATGCCAAAATATCCTTTGTCATTTAAAAGCGCCCCTATATTAGTGTGTGCTCCGTTTTGCGTGATCTCCTTAATAGAACTTCCGCCGGAAGTCGGAATCAAACCAAACAAAAGCTGATATTCACCGCCGGTTGTTCCGGCAATTGACTGTTGATAATAATCATTAAAATTAATTCCTTTTGTTGAAAGCCTGTAAAGTGTCGGCGTGAGCTCCGGGTCAATGAGAAAGCCTGAAAATGCTTCCGCACAGATCAAAATCAGATTTTTCCCTTCAAAAACGCCTGTATAGGCATTTTGGCTTGACGGTGTGAGCGTAGAAACATAAGCATCAATATCGGCACAGTTTCCGCCTGCCTCGGCAAGAGCGGCAAAATCAACAGAAGACACACTTTGACCATATACAACCGGTGTTGCCTCTTCGTCCTCCTGTGCAGCTTTCGCGTCTTGGGAAGAAGTCTCCTCTTTAAGGACAGCCACCTCCTGAGTACCGGCTGCTTCCTTTGCCTGTATGGCAGCCCTTCCACCTGATATGGTTTCCTCCTTGCTGCTTGCAAGGTCATCTTCCGAAGAATTGCCGACTGTACCCTGCGCAAGTTCCACCTCCGGACTTTCAAAGACAAGGGCGGAGTTTTTGGAGGAAGCAAGATTACGAATATCCAGACAAAGTCCCTCGCCCAGCCCAAACTGCATTACTGCCGCTTCAAAATTATATTGATTTGTATAAATATCCTTGTTCAGACCGCAGCACAAGATAAGGAATAAAGCCGCTCCATAACAGGCAGCTCCCCCTGCCAAATGCACCAGCAAAGAATAAACAGACTGCCTTGTCCGTCTCCGTCTACTGCCCTTTTTGGGTAACTCCCCTATTATCTTTTCTCTTAGTACAAACCACAAGATAAGCGGCAGCAAAAATAGTACAATATGACTGATTCCATCAAAGCAGAAGATCAACTGCATGATGTCGTCGCTAAATCCGCCCAGTGCATCCGTTGCGGCATTCAATATGGTATTTAAGTCATATGCCACCTTAAACTGTCTATATACCAGAAATTCCACAACAAAAATGAGAAATAAAAATCCCAGATAAAGCGGTGTCAGGATTTGCACTACCTTTTTCGGCAGCAGCGAAATAATACCAGAAACAACTAACCCCACGCAAAGCGAGAATAAAGCCAAAAATACAAAGGAACTTCCGGTGTGCATTTTTTCAATTGACAGCTTGAAAACAATCTCCGTGAAAAAACATGAAAGAGACAAAAAGACCGCCAGCCGCATAGATCCCTGTGACCAAAAGGCTTTAGCCTGTGCCTCAGAAGATTTCCTTTTGACAGTTTGTACTGTCCGCATCGGCCGCCTTTGCACAGACTGCGCCGACCGTCTCTGCACGGTCTGTGTTGTAGGTGTCTGTACAGATAGTACCACCAGATTCCGCTGTTGTTTCTTTTTCTTTTTTCTTTTCTTCTTTTGTGTACTCATGATGCCTTATCATTGCAAGCCCTTTGACCTGCCTCCTCCTTTTATAAAATCAAGGTTAACACAAAAACTCTTCTTTTTCCATTTTCATAACCCATTTTATAATGCTATTTTACATGCCCCATGCATCATATTTGCATCATAATTGCATCATTCTTGCATCATTTTTGCATCATTTTTGCATCATTTCCTCTTTTTCGTGATTTCTTCTTGTCTAATCCAAAAGGCATTTGATATGATTGCGATGTAAAATCCATTTCCAATATCCCAAAAATTTAATAAAAAACTGACAGGAGAACTTAAATGAAGCACTCTTACCTATACAAAATTTTATCCTTGTGTCTTGCAGCCGCTCTCTTTCTTAGCGGATGTGCACAGGATTCGCAAACACCAGGCACGACCGAGAATGATGCAAAAACCCTTTCCGAAACGGCTGCACCATCTGCCTCTCCATCCCCTGCTGTTACACCGGGAACAGATACGCCTGACATTCCTGATAAGCTTCCGAAACCGGAAGGAAACGCCTTTGAATCAAAAGAAGCCAGACGTTCGCTTTACGAAAGGGCAAAGCCGCTCTACCAGAATCAACTTTCTCTTCTTGATAGCACTTTTAAGGATGAATATTCCTACACCTTTATTGACATAGGTGTCCAATATCCGGTGATGCTGGTGACGTATGAAACATTTACCTATGAAATTGCAGAATCCATTCAGGCATGTATGTGGTGTAATGTATATTACCCCAAAGAAGATGATGTCCGTCTCCTTGACCGCTTAAGCAGCCTTGGCACTGCTTACCCTATTGCCTTTGACGAAACCGGCCTTTATGAGGCAGGTTCTAAAGGTGTACGGAGACTGAGTATTCGAATGGAAGGAAAACAACTTAAACTTGTGACAGTAGAAGCTGCCTATATCTCCTATGACGAGGATGGAAATTCTTCTTATTACAGTGAAAAAGATGGCGAACCCGTAGAAATTTCTGAAAGCGATTATCAGAAGCTTCTTACGAAATACCAGACCGCTTCCATTGCTCAATTTGAAGGTTCTGCCCCATCCATGTCTGTCGAGTCTCTGTCTCTTATGCAATCCCTTGAAGATGCCAGCGGACACAAAATGGAGGAATATGCTTATATAGATATGGATCATGACGGAAAAAACGAAATGATTGGGACTTATGAAGACGATTCTAATGATTGGTCAATTTGGTATGCAAGCAGTGACGGCACCATCTGCCAGCCCGTTCCCGGATCAGAGCAAAGATTTGACACTTGCCGCTTCGAGTTACTTAGTCTCCCATCTGAAACACACATTGTTATTAATGAAGTTAATCTCATGGGAGACAATAAAAGGTACAGCATTTACAGACTAAAAGACCAAGAAATGCAGCCCCTTGTGTATGACCAGTATGGATATGTTTATCAAAATTCAAATGGTGACATTATTCTGGATGTGGAAGCTTACGATGCCCAATATGATGCTGACCTCGGCCGTATGATCGGGCATACGTGGAATGATACCTATCTCTATTACGAGGACGGCATCTACAAGGAGTACGGTGCCGTAATACTATCCGAGGCTCAGTTCCTTTGGTTCGATAATGCTGCCGATCTAATTTCGGATATCCGCAGTGAAAATGCAGAAGATGAAATCCAGTTCATCTACTTTTTAAGAGAAAACGGAATTGTTCATATTCAATGCGAACGCACTACGGAATTCGGCAGTATTTACTATTACTACTATACCCTTCAAACGGAAGGGAACCACCTCACAGGCAGTCTCGAAAGTAAAAATGAAGGGCGTATGGGAACCTCTTTTTCTTGGCTGGAAGTCACTTACCCTGAAATGGAGACTTTTTTAAGCCGTTAAATTCCCTCTTTCAACAGTCTGTCATATTCCTGAAAGGAAATAAACCTTCCGCCCATACTTTCCAAATGCTCCGTGTGGAACTGGCAATCAATCATTAAAAAGCCGTTCTGTTCCAGTATCCCTGCCAAAATGATCAGCGCAGACTTGGAACCGTTCTCTTTTTCTGAAAACATACTCTCGCCAAAAAAGCATTTACCAATGGAAACCCCATATAGCCCGCCTGCAAGAACATCGTCCTCAAACACTTCCACACTGATGGCATATCCTGCCTCATGAAGGCGGTAATAGGCTTCCTCCATTTCGTCTGAAATCCAGGTGCCTTCCTCCATTTCCCTCTTCATCCGGCATCGGTGCATGGTGTCCTGAAAGTCTCTGTTCAACATGACTTTCAGTTCATGCTTCTTCATATATTTTTTCATGGAACGGGAAATATGTATCTCCTTTGGAAAAATAACAAAGCGTTCCTTGGGGCACCACCACATGATTTCCTCTCCCGGATTATACCATGGAAAAATTCCATGCGTATATGCCAGCAAAAGCCGTTCCACACCTAAGTCTCCTCCGACAGCAAGCAGTCCGTCCTCCTCAGCATAAGCGGGATCAGGAAAAGAAATTCTATTTTCAGCCAGACGAAAAACAGGCATACAATTTACCCCTCATTTCCCTTAGACAAAAGACTGATCTTAAACTGATCCCCATTAGCAGTCAGTTCACATCTTCCGCCTTCCTTAAGTTCTCCGAACAAAATTTCATCCACTAAAAGCGGCTTAATTTCGCCCTGTATCACACGTTCTATTTCCCTTGCACCAAATTCTGTACTAATACCTTTTCTTTTCACCAGCTTCTTTGCTTCCTTGCTGACAGACAGCTCCACATTTTTCCGCACCAGCATTTGGGCAAGTTCCTTTAACTTTTTCTCTACAACCTGCCCTGCCATCTCATCGTCCATTCCATGGAATACCACAATTCTGTTTAAACGGTTGCGGAACTCCGGCTGGAAAATCCTCTTCACTTCCTCCATGATGGCTTCTTCTTTTATGTCCTGCTCCCCAAAACCGATTCTGTGCGTTCCTATCCGGCTGGCTCCCGCATTAGAAGTCATAATGACGATCACATTCCTGAAATCCGCCTTTCGCCCCTGATTGTCCGTCAGGGTCGCATAATCCATCACCTGTAAAAGTATGTTATAAATATCGGAATGTGCCTTTTCAATCTCATCCAGCAAAAGAACTGCATGAGGATTCTTACGGATCTCCTCCGTGAGCAGTCCGCCTTCCTCGTATCCCACATATCCTGCCGGTGCGCCAATCAGTTTAGCCACGGCATGTTTTTCTTCATATTCACTCATATCGAAACGAATCAGCCTGATTCCCATTTCCCTGGCAAGGCTTCTGGCTATCTCTGTCTTACCAACGCCAGTCGGTCCCACAAACAACAGGCTTGCCAGAGGCTTTCCATCTTCCAACAGTCCGGCTCTTGAGAATTTTACTGCATTGACCACTTGGGCTATTGCCTCATCCTGCCCAAACACACAGCTTTGCAGCCGTCTCTCCAGTGTTGCCAGAGCCTGCGTTTCATCCTTTTCCACCACCTGCTTAGGGATATGGCAGGTCTTTGACAGGATTTCATCGATCAGCTCCTTATCCACAGTCTGTATCTTTTGTTCCAGCAAATGCATCCGTCTGTAAGCGCCTGCTTCATCGATCAGGTCAATAGCTTTATCCGGCAGATATCGTTCATTGATATACTTTGCACTCATCTCAACCGCATATGAAAGTACCCCTTCTTCGTAGCTGACACCGTGGAACTCTTCATAATTCTTTTTCAGCCCTTCCAGAATCCGAACGGCATCCTGAATGCCCGGTTCTTTGATCTCAACATTCTGAAACCGCCTTACCAGACTTTTGCTTTTTTCAAAATGCTTTTTATACTCCTCATGTGTAGTGGCTCCGATAAAACGGACATGTCCTGCTGCCAAATAGGGCTTAAGCATATTGGAGATGTCAAAGGTTCCGCCATTCACCGCTCCTGCCCCCACAATATTGTGGATCTCATCAATATAAATAATGGGCTTTTCCTCCCGGTTGATGCTTTCCATGACCCTTTTAAAACGCTTTTCAAAGTCACCGCGGTACTGCGTCCCTGCCAGCAGACTGCCCAAATCCAGTGAAAAAATCCTTGCCCCTTTTAAAGAATCCGGAACCTTTCCTTCATTCAGAAGTCTTGCAAGACCATATGTGACCGCAGTTTTTCCAACTCCCGGTTCTCCTATATGAAGTGGATTGTTCTTCTCCTTGCGGCAAAGGATTTGCATGGTTCTTTCCAGCTCTTCCTCCCTGCCTATGAGGGGATTAAAAGTTTCCACTTCATCATTTAGACAGACCGCATACTGCTGCCAGAAGCTTTCCTGCGTGTCTGTACTTTCTTCTCCTTCATTGCTCTCACTGTCATATTCCATTTCTTCATAAGCCATTGCCATTTCCTGCAAAAGCTCTGTCATCTCCACGCCCTGCATACGCATATAGTAGACAGCATAGCTTTCTTCCAGCTCGTACATGGCATGAATGACATGGGGCAGTTCCACCACAGGCTTACCGCTGCCCTCCGCCGATTCCCATGCATACGCCAGCATATTTCCCATTCCTATTGAAAGCTCGGGAGCACTTTCCTCCTCCGCCGGTTTTCGCTCCATATAGGTATCAAGATACGTCCTTAACTGACTATCCAGCTCCTTCACACTTCCGCCGCAATTTTCAAATGCACGCGCAAATACTTTATTCTGGCAGATCACATACAATGCAAGCTCCGGAGTCACATATTCAAAATGTGCGCTTTGAGCCATTGAAAATACGGTACCTATTATTTCCGCCACTTCGCTTGATGTGTGCATGATTATGCCCCCTTTATGTCAAATTGTTCTCCGTAATTTCCATTTAATTCTCTTCAACTGTCAGCCGGAACGGAAAGCCCGCTTCCTTCGCTCTTGCCTGCGCTGCCTTAACTTTCGTAACCGCAATATCGTAAGGATAAGAGCCTACTACCGCCCTGCCGCTCTCATGTACCATCAGCATCAGGCGCGATGCTTCTATTTCGTCCTTATGAAAAATATCTACCAGGATTTCCACAACAAAATCCATTGATGTAAAATCATCATTATGCATGATCACCCTATAATGCTTGGGCTCCCGTATATCAATTCTTGTTTTTTCTCTTGTTTCTCCCTGTACTGCCATAGTATCCTCCATGCAAAAGCAAACTCCACAGCATATTGTACCAAGTCGCTGACGTGGTGGCTAGTCCCAGTCGCAAATTCTTCTGCAATTTTGCGCTGCTATTTTGCAAAAAGCAGCCATTTTCGTGTCAAATTTTCCATCAAAACTCATATATCCAAGGAAAAGTAATGGAAAAATCCATATATTAACGCTATAATTATTTAAAATTGTTGTATATAGAAGTACGGAGAACGATATGATGGAGGCAAATGAATTTTTAACTGAAATCAACGCCGCTTACTACCGGCTGGAAATGAAACAGGCTGAAATTGTCCATGCCCTATTCCACAGAATATTTGAGATAAAATCCGGCTGGTACAACGGTCACTATCATAAGAGCAATGATGGAGAGTGGTGCAGAGAATCCTATCCGATTCCGGTAGTCAGTGTGAATAGTTTTTGTGATATTGAAATTCAGTTTGACAAAATATACGTATCTACCAAGCTGAAACGGGATGTTGTATTGGCATATTCATTTGAGAAAATGGCAGACTATCAGTTTGAAGCTTATGGCGTAGAGGATTACCTTGCAGACTACTATCACGAAGGGCAGACGATACAGGTACTGAAAGACACCATCAGTTGCTGCAATGAGGATGAAATTGGCTTCTCGTTCGCATTTCCTTTCGAGACAGATGGTAAGCAGATTTTTGAGTTTGTAAAACTACTCAGGCGAGAAGGATTTTACTATTAGTTAATAGGAGAACTTATGTCTAATATTGTTATTCAGTTCAATGAAATGCAGACGGCTATTTCCGTCATGAAGGAGGTTTCAGCCTGGGGACGGGAACAAGGATACCGGGTCTGGCCCGACGAATGGTTGACACCGGAAGAATTAGTCACACCCAATGCACCAAAGTATGAGGCGACATATCTGCATAAATTCTGCGTACGCCGCAAGTTTGCCGGGACAGGCATGACAAATCTCGTTGTTGATGCCATCAAAAAGGAATGTCGAAAGCGGCGCATCCGGTATATCCGTCTGGACACCGCCTTGGACGAAAAGGCAGTCAGAAAGATTTACCTGAATGCAGGTTTCAAAATTGTAGACATTATCGACTATCCCAACGGTAGATCTTTGGCACTTTATGAATTGGAAGTTAAAGATAGCCATTAGGTATTAAGAAAATGGAACAGTTACACTCAATTAGTGTGACTGCTCCATTTCTAATAATATTACTTCTTTTTCACAGGGAGCCAAATTTCCGTATAATAATTTTCATCCTGCGCACCCTTCGGATACTTGTCCGGCATATCATACATTTCCACGCAATATCCGTCTGCAATCTCGTATTCTTTAAGCGCAGGAAGCCATTCGGAAAATATCTTCACGTTGACATCCCGCATAGAATCCGGCAATGCCCCTTTGCAGGAAAAAACTGCCCAGGTAAATGCCGGAATCGTCTTAACTACAAATCCATCCGGAATATCTTTTGAGGGGTGGTACACATCCGCTATCAGATATTCAAATTTTTCCCTGCCCATTTTGGGATCAATATTGATTCCAAACATTCCGCAGACTGTCTGTCCTTTCCCGGATGTATAATGCTCCTGCCAGAATGCTGTGATCTCCTGCTGTGCGTTTTCATAGGAAAACTCCCGGGCTGATGCAAGAACCGTAAAACTTTCTTTCCTCGTAATTCTGTAATCCATAAGATAACCGCCTTTCAATGATATTGTCAGTTTCAGCGGCGCAAAGGATTTCAACATTGCTTTTTCCCTGCGCGCATTAGAGGGTGATACCCCATGGAATCGTGAAAACGCTTTCGCAAAGCTGTCCGGTGAATCATATCCGTACTTCATTGCAAGCTCTGTAATGGTTATTTCACTGGAAATCAATTCACCTCCCGCCAGTGACAATTTTCGATTTCGGATATATTCCCCTACTGAATATCCGCATAACATGTGAAATCCCTTATGAAAGTAAAAAGGCGATATAAAAACATGATCCGCAACATCTTTGAGAGAAATTTCTTCCGTTATATGTGCTTCCATATAATCCACTGCTTTTTCAATCGCTTTAATCCATTCCATCTGATCACCTCCTGTACCCAAACTATATCATCCGGATCTTGTCCCCGCCCGTTATCTCTTGCTTTCTTTTGTCCGCCTACGAAATGTTTTCCTGATGATTGTTCTCATTATTCTTCGTAATATATCATACCACAAAATGGAGAAATTTTATGGCTATCGGCTATTTAACCATGCAGGCAAGAACTATGGCATGAAAAGCGGTAGAAAAGTTCACAGATTGGTACTATAATTAATTTTATAAAAATACAGAAATTGGAGCTTACGGGGGATGAGTATGATGAACATTCAAATTGTACCTATGGTCACAGACGAAGACATAAACGGCAAAGGTTATGTCCATTGGAAGTCTTGGCATGAAACATACACCGGATTGGTTGACCCTGCTTATATGGAAAATACAACACTTGAAAAGTGCACAGATATAGCACACCGCTGGACGCAGAATCTGATGGTAGCAAAGGATGGCGACAAGGTTATCGGATTTGTCGGTTATGGCGAACATAGTGATGATATTATTACCAATTGCGGAGAAGTTTTTTCCATCTATGTGCTTTCCGACTATCATGGACAAAAGGTCGGCTACGAGCTGATGAACTCAGCACTTGAAAAGCTCTCTGACTATGACAAGATTGCCGTCTGGGTGCTGAAAGGTAACGATAAAGCCATCAGATTTTATGAAAAATACGGTTTCCGCTTTGACGGCACGGAAAAAGAAATCATGCTCGGTACGCCAAACACGGAACTGCGGATGATTTACACAAGGTAGTAAAATGCAAGTGTCTTTCCCTGTAACTGTTCTCCTTCTTTTTCATAATATATAGCATATATTGCAAAAAGGAGAATTTCTATGGCTATCGGCTATTTAACCATACAGGCAAGAACTGCCCATGATGCCCTCCCATTAGAAGGCGTGCAAATCCGGATTACGGATTCTAAAGGAAACCGAATCTATGAATTACTCACGGATGAAAGCGGGGAAACACAGGCAATCCCGCTTGAAACAATAAGCAAAAGCTTTTCACAGACCCCTTATTATGAGGAAGCNCCCTTTACCAGCTATAATGTGCTGGCTCAGGCAAATGGCTTTAACTCTCTCTACGTTTCCGCCATCCCCATTTTTGACGGAGAAAAAGCCGTGCTNCCGCTCTCTCTTGTACCTATGTCAGATTTGCAGCGAAGCCCGAATACCACGGAAATCCCCGTTGGAAAACCTGCAATTGCTCTGTCGCTTCCTCACCATCAGGAAGGGGCAGGCGTTACTCCTCGCATATTGCGTCAGGTGGTGATCCCCAATCCGATCACAGTTCATTTAGGATCCCCCAGTTCTTCTGCCACCAACGTTCAGGTGTCCTTTCCCGACTATGTCAAAAACGTGGCAAGCAGTGAAATCTATCCCACCTGGCCNACNGCAGCGCTGACAGCCAATATTTACGCCATCATCACCTTTGCACTGAATAGAGTGTACACCGAATGGTATCGTAATCAGGGATATAGCTTTGACATTACAAACAGCACCGCCTATGACCAATACTTTGTCTATGGCCGTGCCATTTATGATTCCATCAGTCGGATTGTAGATGAAATTTTCAACCAATATGTCCGCCGTCAGGGACAGAATTCCCCTTATTTTACTTCCTTTTGTAATGGAACCACCTCTACCTGCCAGGGATTGTCCCAATGGGGCACTGTAACACTGGCAAATCAGGGAAAGTCCCCCATCCAGATTCTTCGTTCTTATTATCCTAATGATATTGAGATTGCCAGTACAAATACCATAACCAATGTTCTCGCCTCTTATCCGGGTAGCCCNCTTCGAACAGGAAGCACAGGACTTAATGTAGAAACCATTCAAACCTACTTAAACCGGATCCGGCGCAATTATCCGGCCATTCCCGTTATCACCGATCCGGCAGGCACCTTTGGAGACAGCACAAAAGCAGCCGTAACTAAATTCCAAAGTGTCTTCAATCTGGTNCCTGACGGCATTGTAGGTAAAGCCACTTGGTACAAAATTTCCAGTCTGTACACTGCCGTAACAAGGCTGGCTGAGCTAAACAGCGAAGGAAATTCCTTTGGAATCGGAACTGTCCCGCCCGACAGCACGCTTCGTCAGGGTTCCAGAGGGCAGGACGTGATCACCCTTCAATATCTTTTAAATGTGATCGGTGAGTATTATCCCGGTATCCCCTCTCTTTCACAGGATGGTATCTTTGGAAGCGGTACCAGACAGGCGGTGGTTGCCTTCCAGCAGGCAAAGAACCTTGCTCCCGATGGAATCGTCGGCTCCCGTACCTGGAACGCACTGTATGAGGCATATCAGGGAATCAGTCAAAATGCTCCCTCCCCCGGTCCCGAATCGAATCCNATCCGNTACGTCGTNCAATCCGGNGATACCCTCTGGCTCCTTTCCAGAAGATATAANACCACCGTAGACGCCATTAAACGTNTGAANGGACTGACCAGCGATATTNTGAACATCGGGCAGGTTCTTNNGATCCCCGCAGGTACANCTTAATGTACCTGCGGCGAAACCGCCGGCTGTCATTTGAACTCCCTAATGAAAGTCCAAATAACGCTCAACTTATTGCAAATAAATTTACGCCCTCTCTATGTATTATGAACACTTCCGCAATAAGGGCATCTCTCCGTATACCCTTTAACTGCTTGAAATGTCGCACCACAATTTTTACATTCAACAGCTACATTCGTTATCTTCTCCGGTTCTACAGGCTTATTGTCCATAAGCTCGTTCTCTCCGGGCAGAATCTCATTTCTGACTGATTTGGGATCAAAGCTNTATTTACCATTGTACTCATATATNTCTATAGTCATTCCTATAGGATACTGGGAGCTTCCCTTACTAAAAGNCGTAGGNATAACCGCCTCCCTCTCAATATGTTTNTCATCAAAATANTGAACCTTTGTATCAATGAGATAGNTGGAATTCACCNTAACAGATGTATTTTCNATGTATCCGTATATCTTTGCCNGGTATTTTTTACCTTTCTTTTTTANCTCNTTCTTCTTTGACANAGNTGTTAGNACAAATATTACAAGACTAAGCCCTATAATAATAAAGAAAATCGGAACCACTATCATAACCCCAAATCCCGATCTCGGCATTACAGAAAGGAAACTCCCAAATATAACCGTGCCAACTAGTCCCATACCGGCAAATGCTGCCCCAAGAGCCATTAATATTTTTTGCATTGCATTCATAAATAAATACCTCCTTTACTGCCTATCCACTTTATGAATTATCAGATATTCCAATTTCCGTCTACATAATTAATAATAAATTATCTGCCGGCTGCTTGCAATGTATTTTTGCTTCTCGGCAAATGGTATTAATGATTTTATATAATTTACTATAAATAGAGCTCTATTTATATCTTCCGGCTTTTGCTAAGTAAGTCAAATAATGCCCTTGTCAATTGGCTACTTGTTGCTAAAAATAAAATTTTGCAGAAGTACCTGATTTTAAACTAATAACTAAAGCCGGTAAGAGCTATACCTGCCAAATTGTGCAGTATTCCTCTTACCGGCTAAAATTTCTGAACTATATTCTAGAAAAGTCATTCATTGAATTATATTCTTCTTATTCCACATTTTTTACACTTATAAGTAGGAGCTCCATCATGTTCACCACCAACTATCGAGCCTGCAGGTTCCCACTCATGGCTGCAGACACCGGAAATTCCATTATTTTGACTTCCATCTGGAGTTTTTTTATTCTCTGTTTCCTGTTTTTTCTCCGCCTCTTGCTCCTCTTGACGAATCTTTTCCTGCTCTTCTTGTATTTCTTCCTGTATCTTTTCTTCCATCGCTGCGGCAAACTCTTTATACGCAGTCTGAGAAGTCTTTATTTTTACACCCGAGAGCTCGTCCATTGCAGCTTTAGTTCCATCCTCTGTCAGAATTTCACCGCCCTTACCCACAATATATGCTTTTACATTCTGCACTTCTTCTTCACTTTCAATTTTTATAGGAGTTTTAATAGGCTGGTCTTCCAAAAGACTCTCCGTTATCATTTTCATTAATGCATCTGCCTGATCTTCTTCTGTAACATTTACGACAAGCGAACCTTCTTCCAGCACCATATTCGTCCTGTTTTCTGCAGGAATTACTACTGTACCGATTCCTTTACTCACTTTGCCATCAAGCATAACATCTACCCTCCCGGATGGATTGTTTGCAACAATCACCATCTGTCCTTCCGGATAAATAACAGCAACAGCCTTTCCATATACAGCGACTGTATGCCTTTTCTCGTCCTTCGCCACCTCCATCGTATCTTCTGAAATCTCCACCGCATAAGCAAAAGCAGAAGGAATCAGCATTGCAGCCATCATGGCAAAAACTGCAATAAGTTTCTTCATTTTTCTTAGTTTCATCATTTTCTTTCCATCTCCTCTCTAGTTTTTAACTATTCCGAAAAACTGTACTTTTTCGGAATAATTCGCATCTATGTATATTTGTGCAATTATATCAACTATTATCTTGCATTGTTATGAATTTATGGTAAAATTAAGAATAGTTTCAAAAACAAATCAAAAACCGAAAAAGTACACTCTTTTAAACCGTTAACATTGTCTACCGCATTTCTTTAAAATCACGAGCTTTATCAAAAAAAGTGCTCTTGGGCAAATTGCATATTTCAGCTGCTTGCTTTAGTGTCAGTCTTTTTGCTTTCCATTCCTCACAAGTTTCCGCAAAATTTTCCGGCAACATAACTGGAGGTCTGCCAAATCTTACCCCACGAATCTTAGCCGCTGCGATTCCTTCCGCCTGCCTCTGTCTGATATTGCTCCTCTCATTTTCCGCAACATAACTTAGTAGAGCGAGCACAATATCACTGATCAGTGTACCAAGAAGATTTCTTTCACGCCTCGTGTCCAAAATCGGCATATCCAGTACAACAATATCAGCTCCCTTTTCTCTGGTAATAATGCGCCACTGCTCGTTAAGATCCGAATAATTCCGCCCTAGCCTGTCAATAGATTTCACAAATAAAACGGACTGTTCATCTAATTTACGCAGTAAGCGTCTGTATTGCGGACGGTCAAAATCCTTACCGGACTGCTTATCCATATAAATTTGTTTTGGCGGTACGCCTGAGTCAAGCAGTGCAATCCGTTGTCTGTCCTCTTTTTGTTCCCTTGTTGACACTCTCATGTATCCATAAATTTTTTGTTTCTCCATTCTGCACCTCCATAAAATACCTCTGCCTAATAAAAAAGAAAAACACCTGTCTCTATAAATAGTTTGACAATAGCATTTTTCTCTTTCAATCTAGTATAATGAACAAACGCTGATTATACTCTCATTTTATAAATTATTTCTTCTAAAGACTCGCCCGAAATTTCCTGATCTCATCCAGATACTTCTGCCCCAGCGTGCTGAGCGGCATTCCCTTCCGCTTTAAATAACCGATGGTCATAAGCTCCTTTGACTTCAGCTTAACCGCACAATAATCGGAACCGTTCAGGCTTTCACAAATAATTCCGGAACAAAGAGTATAGCCGTTTAACCCTACCATCAAATTCAGCAGAGTTGCCCTGTCATTTGCCTTAATCAGTCTTTTATAAGCATAGGTACTAAGCACTTCCTCTGCAAAGTAAAAAGAGTTGTTTACTCCCTGCTCAAACGAAAGGCAGGGGTATTCCTCCAATTCTTCCAATTCAATCTCATCTCTGTCGGCAAGGGGGTGTCCCTTCCACATATATACATAAATTCCACACTTGAAGATCTCTTTAAATTCCAGTCCGGACTCCTGAAACAGCTTGGTAAGAACCGCAGAATTAAAGTCATTCAAATAGAGAATCCCAATCTCACTGCGGAAATTCTTTACATCCTCAATCACCTCGTAGGTCTTGGTTTCATGCACTGCAAATTCGTACTCATCCATACCGAACTGCTTCACCAACTCTACAAACGCTTTCACTGCAAAGGTATAGTGCTGCATAGATACACTGAAACGCTTTTTACTATTCTTCTTCTCAACGTAGCGGTCCTCCACCAAACGATACTGCTCTACCACCGCTCTGGCATAACCCAGAAATTCCTCTCCCTCCGGCGTGATGCGCACTCCCCGGTTACTTCGATTAAACAGCGAGATGCCGATTTCTTCCTCCAGTTCTTTCATTGCTTGGGAAAGGCTGGGCTGGGCAATGAACAGAGTTCGTGCCGCCTCATTCATGGAATGAGTATCTGCAATTGCAATTACATAACGAAGCTGTGTTAGTGTCATATCTGATTCCTCCAACGCATTTTCCAAAACGTATAAAGCCCCGGAACCGAAGTTCCGGGACTTCTAAATACATTATACACAATTGTCATCCATTATTCAAAAGGAATTACTGCACCATCATATGTACTGTTGATATAATCCTTGATGGTATCCGTTTTCAGAGCTGCAACCAACGCTTTTGTCTTATCTGAATTTTCATTTCCTTCCTTTACGGCGATCACATTTACGTAAGTCTTTGCTGCTTCTGAGTCTGAACTTTCATATGCAAGAGCATCCCGTGCTACGGAATAACCTGCTTCCAGAGCATAGTTACCATTCATAACCGCATATGCAAACTCGCTGATAACTCTGGGAATCTGCGCCGCTTCCAATTCTTCAATTACAAGGTTATAAGGATTATCAATGATATCATTTACGGTTGCCGTAAGACCTACACCGTCCTTTAATGTGATCAGTCCGTTATCCTGTAAAAGCAGAAGCGCTCTCGCCTCATTGGTCGTATCGTTGGGAACAACAATGTTATCTCCATCTGCCACTGCACCCAAATCTGACTTGGTTCCGGGATAAATTCCAAAAGGTTCATAATGGATACCGCCCGCATTTACCAGATGAGTGCTTTTTTCTTCATTAAAGCTGTTAAGATAAGGAATATGCTGGAAATAATTTGCATCAAACTCCCCGCTTTCCACCACCTCATTAGGCTGTACATAATCATCAAAAACCGTAATCTGAAGATCATAACCCTGCTCAGCAAGAATAGGCTTTACCTGCTCCAAAAGCTCTGCGTGAGGGGTTGCCGATGCTGCAACCTTGATCACCTTATCGTCCGCCTTTTTGCCGCCGCATCCCGTAAGGACACCTGCAACAAGCACTCCTGTTAATAAAACTGCCAAAAATTTTTTCATAATACTTTTCCTCCTTTTTGTTCGCTAGAGTGAGTATAGCACTCTGATTCAAATTTGTACAATATATAAAAAATCTTGCCAGTTATAGGTAATTCCTATATCTGGCAAGATTTTCCTCATTAATCCAGTTCACTTAAACCGGTATATAACTCATAATAACGTCCCTTTTGTTCCAGCAGATCATCATGATCGCCCCGCTCAATGATCACGCCGTTTTCCAGAACCATGATGGCATTTGCATTTCTTACCGTAGACAGTCTGTGAGCAATTACCAGAGTGGTTCTCTCTGCCATCAGACGATCCATTCCCTTTTCGATATGCTTTTCCGTTCTGGTATCCACCGAGCTGGTAGCCTCATCCAAAATCAAAATAGGAGCTTTGGAAATTGCAGCACGGGCAATGTTAATGAGCTGTCTCTGCCCCTGGCTTAAATTGGCGCCGTCTCCTTCAAGCATGGTATCATAACCATGTTCCAGNTGCATGATAAAGGAATGNGCGCTCGCCGTCCTTGCNGCTTGTTCTACTTCTGCGTCTGTTGCNTCCAGCCTTCCGTACCGGATATTCTCCCGAACCGTTCCCGTAAATAAATGAGTATCTTGTAACACCATNGAGATGTTTCTTCGGAGATCNTCCCTTACGAGCTCTGTTACCGGAATACCATCAATTGTTATCACACCCGAATCGATATCATAAAAACGATTGATCAGATTGGTAATCGTCGTTTTTCCTGCACCGGTAGAACCTACAAAAGCAATCTTCTGTCCCGGCTTCGCATACAGGGAAATATTCTTTAAGATGGTCTTATCCGGATTGTACCCAAAAGTCACATCCTGCAGCGTCACCGCGCCTTTTACTTCTTTATAATAATTCTGTGCATCCTCACGAACTACCTCCGCAAGGAAACCNTCCTGCCNGGTAACTGCACTTTCTTTAGGAATCACATACAGCTTCTTTCCATTATCCTCACAAATNGCCACTGCATGTTCCGGATCCTCTGATTCCGGCTCAGCATCCATCACTGCAAACACGCGCTCTGCTCCGGCAAGNGCTGAAAAAATGGTGTTCACCTGCATCGCCACCTCATTGATCGGCCTGGAAAACTGTCTGGAATAGTTGACAAACACACTAAGTCCNCCAATATCAAAGCCCCGAAGCACGCACAAGATGCCTCCGATGCATGCCGTAAGGGAATAGCTGACCTGACTTAAATTCCCCATAACCGGTCCCATAATTCCGCCAAAGAACTGAGCCTTGATCTGCTTTTTACGAAGATCCTGATTTAAATATTCAAATTCTTCCCGGGATTCCTCTTCATGGCAGAAAACCTTCACTACCTTCTGACCGGTCACAGTTTCCTCAATATAACCATTCAGTGTACCAATTGCTGCCTGCTGTGCCCGATAATATTTCCGGCTTCTTCCNCCTACAAAGGCAACAGCCCGAAGCATCACGGGTATCATAACAATCGTTATGATCGTCAGCCACACATTGGTNTANATCATCAACGCAAAAGTTCCTACTATACTGATTGCTCCGGAAATCAATTGAACTACTGTATTATTCAACATTTCTCCTACAGCATCTACATCGTTGGTAAACCGGCTCATCACATCACCGTGATTGTTGGTATCATAATATCTGACCGGAAGCTTTTGAAGCTTTCCAAACAGATCATTACGAAGCTTCTGAATTGCTCCCTGAGATATNCCAATCATGATTCTTTGCTGAAGATACTGTGCAAATATCGCCACAAGATAAATGCATGCCATCATCAGCACACCCTTTAACAGGTTTGCTACGCTTTTATCATCAGCGGTCAATCCATTGATAATAGGACGCAGCATATAAGAGCCTGCAAGATTTGCAATAGTTCCTCCGATCACGCACAAAAATACGATTCCCAGTTTCAGCTTTTGGTCCGCAATATATCCAAAAAGCCTTCCCACTGTTTTTTTCACGTTTCCGGGTTTTCTNCCTGCCATCGCATTAGAACCATTACGTCTCCCCGGACCGGGCATCTTCGGTCCCGTTCCCCCCGGTTTTCCTGCCTGCAATGGCTCTTCCTTCGGATTTAGTTTGCTTTCATACTTTTTTTCCAAATAGGCAAGTTTTTCCGCTCTCATGATGCACTCACCTCCCGATCCATCTGGGAATAATAGATTTCCTGATAAGCCTCACAGTCCTTGAGAAGCTGCTCATGGTTTCCCATACCTACGATTCGTCCTTCGTCCAAAACAAGAATCTCATCCGCATCTATCACTGAACTGATTCTCTGNGCAATAATAATCTTTGTAGTATCCTTTAAGGTTCCGGTAAAGCTCTCTCTGATCTTTGCCTCTGTTGCCGTATCCACTGCACTCGTAGAATCATCCAGAATTAAGATTTTGGGCTTTTTCAAAAGAGCTCTGGCAATACACAGCCTCTGCTTCTGTCCTCCGGATACGTTGACACCGCCCTGCCCAAGTTCCGTCTGGTATCCATCGGTAAATGAAGTTACNAAGTCATCGGCCTGCGCCGCTTTTGCAGCTATTTTCATTTCTTCCAAAGAAGCTTCCCCATCTCCCCACATCAGATTTTCCGTAATAGAACCGGAAAAAAGGACATTTTTCTGAAGNACCATNCCTACACCCTCACGGAGATTTTTCAGGGAATAATCTTTCACATCCACACCATCTACCAAAACCTGTCCTTCATCCACATCATATAACCGGGGAATCATCTGAACCAGNGTNGTCTTTCCACTGCCGGTNGANCCGATAATNCCAAGNATNTTNCCNCTNNCTANGGNAAANCTGATATGAGAAAGNACNGCNTCTTTGTTNTCTTTATAATAACGNAANGACACATCCCGAAACTCCACTTTTCCGCTGTTTACAGTCTTCTTCGGCAGTGCACAGCCCTTATCGGAAAGATTTACTTCCGTGTCAAGCACCTCCGTAATACGATGCAGTGATGCCAAAGCCCTTGAACTCTGCAAAAGCACCATAGCCAGCATCATAAGCGACATAAGTATTTGAACAATATAAGTAGTAAAAGCAGTCAAATCTCCTACAGGCATAGAACCTGCCAAAATCTGTTTTCCGCCGAACCATACGACTGCCAGCGTAGTGGCATTCATCATGCACATCATGAGCGGCATGGTAAAAATGACAACCTTAAAGGCATTCAAACTGGACTGCTTCAGCTCTTCATTGGAATCCGCAAATCTTCTTTCTTCATAACCGCCCCGCACAAAGGATTTGATCACCCGCACATTAGTCAACACTTCCTGAATATTGGAATTGAGAAAATCCAGCTTTTTCTGCATCGTTTCGAATCTGGGAAACGCCGTTTTAATGATCAAGGCAATCAATAGTGTCAGAATAGGAATCACTACCAAAACAACAACTGCAAGCTGGGCATTCATCATAATTGCCATAATTAATGCGCCAATCAGCATCCCCGGTGCTCGCAGCATCATTCTAAGCGCCATATTGATCAGATTCTGTACTTGTGTAATATCATTAGTCAGTCTCGTCACCAGAGAACCGGTACTGAATTGATCCAAATTGGAAAATGAAAACTTCTGCACCTTGTCAAACAGATCGCTTCGAAGATCGGAAGAAAAACTGATTGACGCCTTTGCCGCAAAATAGGCTCCGCCGATTCCTCCTGCCATCATCAAAAGCGCTGTCATGATCATACATGCCCCCATCCCGATAATATAAGGAACATTATGCTCTGCCGCTCCAATATTGATAATATTTGCCATAAACTTCGGCAGCAACACCTCTCCGATTACCTCCACGATCATCATAATCGGGCCGATGATAAATGCCGAAAGATATGGTCTTATATATTTCCAAAATCTTTTCATAAACTACTCCTGCCTTTCTTATTATGTCATTTACTTTTCTTTCCGGTTACCGGCTGATAGTATTTCTCCCCGTTTTGGATCAACCTCTCCAAAAGCCTTTTCAGATCCTCCATATCTTCTTCCGAAAAGCCGTCCAGCAAAGCGCTTTCTACCTCCTGAAAATAAACACAGCTTAATCGGATTGCCTCCTTTCCTTTCCGTGTCACAACAACATGATTCATTCGATTATCCGATTCCACACTCTGCCTTTCGATATAGCCGGACTTTTCCAGCTTTTTAAGAGCCACTGCAACAGCAGCCGGAGATACTTCCAGCATCCCTGCAAGCATTGTCTGGGAGCAATCCGGATTCCTGCCAAGAATCATCAATATCCTGTGTTGACTTCTGTGCAGGCCGGTGTCTCTCACCCTGCATTCCATGGAACGTCTTATAACCTGATCAGATCGCCTGAATAAATCTACAATCTGATGCCGCTTATTCTCCATCATAACCTCCTTCCAAAAAACCTGTCGGACAGCGTTTTGATATTATGTCCATGACCTGAAATAAAATGTTAAACATTTAATATTTAACTAGTTAACCATTTGTCATTATATGATTATCGCCCGGATAATGTCAATTCAATTTTGGATATTTAAGAAAATGGAAATCGTTTTTAGAAATAATTTATAATTTACAATTGATATGCTATATGCAAATTGTTTTCCAAGAACCGGACATCTGGCATGGTCAAAAAGTTTTAAACTGGCACTTTTTCAAACGCCACTCCTGCATATAATAAAGAACAATGATGTAATAATTTTGAGATGTGATGCATCTTCACAATGAAGTTCAATGCACTTTGAAAAGGAGAATCATTATTATGAAAAATCAAATGACTCAAAAAATTGCTTTAACCGGTCTGATGGCTGCCCTTTCTTATGTGGTATTCACCTTTTTACAGATCAAAATCCAGCTTCCCGGCGGCGATGCCACTTCCATTCATCTGGGAAACGCGGTCTGTGTACTTGGAGCACTTCTTCTTGGCGGTGTTTACGGCGGTCTGGGCGGGGCAATCGGCATGACAATCGGAGACCTTTTAGATCCCCAATACATCATATATGCTCCCAAGACATTTATACTAAAATTTTGCATTGGATTGATCACAGGATTGATCGCACATAAATTGGGAAAGATTTCTTCTGAAACAGATAACAGCAAAGTTTTGAAGTGGACTATTTTCGCCGCCATATGCGGGCTGGGATTCAATGTAATTTTTGATCCTCTTTTCGGTTACTTCTATAAACTGTTCATCATCGGAAAGCCTGCTGCCGAGGTCACACTAGCCTGGAATATTGCATCCACCTCTATCAATGCAGTGACATCCGCAATTGTTTCCGTACTGCTTTATATGGCGCTGCGCCCGGCACTTAGAAAGGCGGGATTTCAGTTGTAACGTTTAGATGATTTTCTGTTAACCAATTATTTAACCCGGATAGAATCAAATTCTACGTCGCCGCACTTCCGTTCTACAAAAAGCGTAATGGTGCTAAGCTCGTTAAGAACCTCGCTAAGCACCAACGCTTTTTGAAGGGCTCCTATAGAATTTGATTTCTATCCGGGTTCTAAGTTATTGACAAATAGAAAACCAGCTAAAAGTTAAATCATGCATGCCCTAAGCGGACTCAGCAAAACTCCTGTCAGCTTAAAGCATAATATCCCCAGGGGAATCAGTATCAGCGTGCAGCAGCATACCAGTCCCAGCACTCCGCATAAAATCGCACAGGGCAGGCAAAAAATCAATTTAAGTGCAATTTTCAATATGCCTCCTGCAAGATGCAGGCAAAGGGAAAGTACCAAAAACAAGATAAAAAAGACAAAAATAATCGTCAATGTGATCATAGTTACCTCCTTATTACTCCTGAAAATTTACAGTAATATTTCCCATGTTACAGGATAATTCAATAGTTCCCGGCGCGCCATTATCAATATTCCTCTCGGCCGCTAACCCGCTAATGCTCCTTCCACCAATGTCAATGTTCCCGGCAGAGCATTCAATCTCATAGTTGTAATCCTCCTCGGAACCTTCAACTATGATCTCCATATTGCCAAGATCACATTCTGCATCCAGCTCTCTCAAGATTTTACCATGGTATACGCACTCTCCCATACCCACTTCCAGATTAACCTCCTGAGCCGTCATATCGCTGGTTTCTACTCTTCCTGCCCCAATATTGGAGGAGAACTTTGTAACATCTGCAAAATTAATCCTGACCTCACCGGCTCCCACCTCAATTTCCAGTTCATTTGCAGTTATATCATCAATTTCCGCCACACCTGCACCACAGGTAAGCTCTACTTCATCAAAGCGGCTTCCGCTGGGCATATCAATGATGATCTGATTTTTGGAAAGATCCTCCCCGATGAAATGATTTCCCTTAAAGCTCTCCACATGCAGCGTATCTCCATCGGTATAATAATCACAATCTCCCACTCCCTGTACAGTAATTGAGATGATACCGTCAGCCACATCCTTTTCCCGAATGAAAAATTGTCCCGCTCCAAGGGTCAGCTCCAGATTCCTGATTCCGGCTGCTGCAATCTCACCCGGCTCTCCTATTGTCATATGATCCTTTATTTCTCCATTTATTTTCAATTCTGTGGGAGCGTCATCCTCATGCCAGCCAATCTGCCAGCCCCCATGATGAGATATACTCCAGTCATCAATTGCATCCCAAACCCCAATATCTTTTAAACTGCCAAGAATCCTTTTAGAATTGTTTAAAATTATCCTTCCTCCCAGCACAGTGCCGATTAGAGCAAACACAATACCTACAACCATCGAAATTCCTGCTGCCATAAATCCATATTTAAAAAATTTATTCATACCGCTGCCTCCTTTTTACCAAAAAGCTTTTTCCAAATATACGCTATCCCCCGACAAATGGCGGGTATCAACTTTCCCACTATAAATACGGTAATTAGCGCAAATAAAATTCCCAGCGACAGACAGATCAGACCGCCTCCAACAAGCCCTATTGCTGTAATCGGAGCGGAGAATACGCAGCCAAATCCTCCTGCAACCAGCGAGAATGCCACTATAATCAGAATAATTGCTGTCAGACTAAATCCAAATATCAACGCCAGTACTATAGCAAAAACACTTGCGATCACTCCCAATAGAGCACCTGCTACTCCTAGGATTACCGGAGAACAGATAATGCATCCAATCACGATCAGCACAATTGCCCATGTAGGAAATTCCTCTTTTTTACCAGCATTCTGCTCTGCTTTTTGCTCTGCTGTCTGCTGTCCGTTTCCGCCCGCTGCCATATTTCCGCTTCCATTTGCAAAAGAGGCAGTACTTGTGCTTCCGATTCCTGTATTTCCATTCGCCTCATTTTTATCTGTCGTACTTGTGGTTCCCATACCCTCCACTTTTGATTCTTCGCTCTGCCGGGGCCTTTTTATGATTGCATTTTGCCCGGCAGTACTTTGATTGGAAAACCCGTTTTCCGTGAACTCTCCCATTGCCAGATTGTCACTAAGACCGTCCTTTACTATTTTAGCCACCTGCACCGGCGAACCCAGCGCCTTTATGACCTCCTGCTCATTCTCTCTTCCGGCATCATTAAAGTAATCATTATAATATTGAAGCGCTTCCTCTCTCTCATTTGGTGAGATGTCGGAAAGTAGCGACTCCAGTTGTCTCATAAATTCCCATCTGCTCATTTGCTCATTCCTCCCTCAAATATTCCATTAATTTTGGCAGAATACTTTCTCCATTCACTTTCATATAGATTCAGTTGAAGCCTTCCCTTTTCGGTTGCTTTATAATACCGTCTGTTCCGTCCGGCGCACTCCATATCATATACTTCAAGGCACTCATCCTTTTGAAGCCTCCGCAGCACCGGATACAATGTGGACTCAGAAAGTTCTATGATCTGCCTTACATCCTGCGTGATCTTATATCCATATGCTCCTTCCGGTTCTCTGGATACTACAGCCAGTACGATCGCATCTAAAAGCGCCGCTCCTGTATTAAAAACCATAACCGCATCTCCTTCCTCCAAATCATTACTTACACATTTCGCCAATTATCCAATCTGACATGTCACAATCCATCTCTCATTGCCAACTTTACTTTTATTTTTATTTTTATAATATTATATAGCGTATAGTATTATTATCTTTATGCATACTATATGCCATATAATATTATTTGTCAACATATATTTTAAAAAACGATTGGTCAAAAATGAATGGAATAGGTTTACTTAAAATTCGCTGCAAATTGACTCATAATTCGCTATCATGATATACTACACAAATAGTAACCACTATTATTATAGAAGGGAGACATTATGAAAAGAAAATCAATATTCTGCTTAGCGACTGCTCTACTCTTAACTCTGTCAGCCTGCAGCTCTAAACCTGCAAATACTCATGTGACAGAAGACGAAAACATGAGTTCTTCAGAAACTCCGGCACACAATACGGAAATTTCTTCTGACCCTGAAGTATCTGATCAGGATAATGTAAAAGAAGTCTCTGAGTCTATCTCTCTTCAGACATGTACTGTTGACAATATCACTTTTTCCGTAGATGCATCCTGGCAGCCTCAATCCGGTATGGAAGGGACCTTTCTGATTCCGGATGAAGCGTGTGCGTATCAACTACAGGGCATATCTCCTCTCGGCGACTATGCTCCCCAGGACTTTTTTGACAGCCTTATCGAAGTTTACGAAAGTCAATACTCTATTATAAACGCCGACACCACACTAAGCGCTTATACCAGTCCTGACAATGTGGAATGCTACCTCGGTAATATTAAAATGTTAATGGATAATAATTTCTTTGATATTGATGTGCTGATCGCACCCCAGAAAAATACGGTAATTACTTTTGCTGCTACCTGCTTTAAAGATGATCAGGATAAAGTTGATATTCGAAAAGTGAGCTCTACCGCAACCTTTCAGATTGGAGATATGGACTACGTTACCGGTAATGCTTTCATTGCCAACGACGGTTCTGAATTATGTCTGCAATCGGACGGTACATTTGCCAACTATCGTTACGCTGATGACTACGATGGAGAGCGCCTTGTAGGCACATACGAAGTCTATTACGGTCAGTACGCCATCGATCATGTTGCTGGAATGACCGAATACGGTCTGACTGCGGACGAACTGAACAGTGTACTGCTTGCTGCCCAGAATGGCTATGTCTTAAGCAGCAGCCGCAGCATGGCATTACTTACAGAATCAGATTCCTCTGATGACTCATATCATATCTGCCTTGATACATTTTATGCGCTCATTTTGCACAACGAGCAGTATATTGACGCTTCAAACGAATCCAGTGAAGTCGGCACCACGACTCTGTTTATTGGTTATTATATCCCAGAATTACAGATGTTAGATATGACAAATGCCAATGCTGCCAACTATGCGCGGTTTACTTATAAGGGACCTGCTGATTCAGCGCAATAAAAACTTTTAGATGGGTTTCAAATAGAAATATAAAAACCCGGATAGAAATCAAATTCTACGTCGCCGCACTTTCGTTCTACAAAAAGCGTAATGGTGCTAAGCTCGTTAGGAACCTCGCTAAGCACCAACGCTTTTTGAAGGGCTCCTTAAAAATTTGATTTCTATCCGGGTTAATTTATTGGCTAACGTAAAATCAGCTAATGACTTAACTATAACCGCCCAATTCACAATCTGACTATTTGCTGAAAAGTGGAACATTCAACTTTAGCGAGACGGTTAATTGGGCTCTGCGTCATTCGATAACCCAGCTCAGATGAAAAGAAATCCTTGAGGAAACAATTCGCGAACGCTTTATCGAGCAGTGTTAAGCGCCAGTATGGCGCGAAAGGATTTCTTTTCATCTGAGCGGCCGTCTTACATACGCATACCCCGCCAAACATTAACACATCTCACATCTTTTTCCTATAGTAAGTATCTGCCAGCAAATAGGAAAACAAAAAGACATAAGTAACAAACAACATGACCTTAATCAGATAAGCATCATACAGACCTCCTACCAAAGCCGTGACCATGCAGCAGATAAGCATCACCCGAATCGCTGCCAGCATTGCTTTGCTTCGGATTTCCGCATTCCTCTCATCATAATTTTCAATCCTGCTTTGTTTAAGCTTCTCTTCATTGTTAAGAAGAAGCAGATTTCTGATAAGCAAAACCAGAGAGGCAATGGAAATACCTGTGCAGGCACCACAATATACACCTAACATATAATCAGAAATCTCTCCAATTCCTCTTAGTTCCACAAGCAGAATCACTGCTGCCATCGCCGCTGCCCCAAGCATGGCAAAGAGCAGCAATCCATTTTTCCTTTTCAGTTCTTTTCTGTATTCTTCATTGGTCGTTGCTGTTGTCTGACAAAATATCCCTCTACTCATATATTTTCATCCTCCTTATCAAAAACAAACATTTCTTCGATGGTCACGTTAAAAAACTGGGCGAGCTTATGTGCGAGCACTAAGGATGCTTTATACTTCCCNCNNTCCAGAGAGATAATNGTCTGTCTGGTCACGNTNACCGCATCCGCAAGCTCTTCCTGGGTTACTCCGCTTTTTTTCCTGAATTCTGCAATCCTTGTCTGCAAAATATCCCTTCCTTTCCCGAAATCATATCCTCCTCATCAAAAACAGAGGGGATAAAAAATTGTCCGAAAACGCCGGTATGAACATATCTCCGTTTTCGGACATTGATTTACCACGGAAAATGTACAGTGCACTTTACATTTTTAAAGTATAGTCTACTTTACATTCATTGTCAAGTGCACTTTACATTTTCAAAAATTTATATGTTTGTTACTGACAAGATTAATGCTCCATCTTCCAGAAGTATGCACTGTAAGCCGGAAGTGTACTTCCTCCTCCNAAATCATGCGTCTGTCCTGTGATCAGATCCACTGCNGTCCCGCATCCNGCATCAAAATGAGCCGTATANTCTTCTCCGTCAGCATTAATAGCAACCAGAACTCTCTCATCGTCAACTTTTCTNTCAAAAATACACTGCTTATTGGTCAGCACTACAGAACGAAAAGCTCCGTAATTTAATGCTTTTGACTCCTTCTTCGCAGCAGCAAGCTTACAGATCCACTCTGTCAGCTCATTTTCCTGCGGCGCGGCAAAGCAGGCGCGTAACGCCGGATCTCCTTCCCGCTTATCTGCCTTTGCGCCCCACTCACTGCCATAATAAACACANGGAATTCCCGGCATACCAAANCNNAGNGCATAAATNAGCGGAAGNTGCTTTTCATTATTCAAAATNCTGGNAATTCTGGACACATCATGATTATCCACAAAGGACAGCAGATGCTTTCCCTTATAAAGAGTCCAATTCTCCGGTCCAAACTGCCGAAGCAGGGAATGTACGATTTCAAACATATTCATGCTGTTAAAGCTTGAATGCAATCCTTTGTAGCATTCATAGTTCGTAACAGAATGGCACATCTCATCATTCGCCCACTGATTATAATCTCCGTGCAGGGTTTCTCCAAGAAGATAAAAGTCCGGCTTAAGACCATTACAGAACTGACGCAGCCTGCGCAGGAAATCACGATCCAGACAATAAGCCACATCCAGCCTCAGCCCGTCAATGTCAAATTCCTCNACCCAGCCTTTCACAGCGGAAAAAATATGCTGAATTACCTCCTCGTTTCGAAGATTCANCTTCACCAAATCATAATTGCCTTCCCAGCCTTCATACCAAAGACCGTCATTATAATGAGAATTACCGTCAAAATTAATATGGAACCAATCCCTGTAGGGAGAATCCCAGCGTTTTTGAAGTACGTCCTGAAAAGCCCAGAACCCTCTTCCCACATGATTAAACACACCNTCTAATACGANCCGTATTCCTTCCTTATGCAGGTTGTCACAAACCTGTTTAAAGTCCTGGTTATCCCCCAGACGAGTGTCGATCTTTGTATAATCTCTGGTATTATATCCGTGTGTATCCGACTCAAATACGGGCGAAAAGTAAATCGCATTTGCCCCCAGCTTCTTAATATGAGGAATCCACTCATTCACCTTCTCAATCCGGTGCACCAATACACCGTCATTTTCAAAAGGCGCCCCGCAAAATCCAAGCGGATAAATTTGATAAAACACACTTTCATATGCCCACATAGCACTATGCCTCCTGTTTCATTTGTTTCTGCCNAAAAATTTCCAAAGTACTCTTTGTATTTTGTTTTGACAGCCTTGAAAAGTATACCATATTTTACGTTTTCTGTACACGTTTAAGAATAAAAAACGCATCCGGTCAATTTTAGCCCTCTTANGGTTGACCAAATAAGTATTTTTTGNATTTTGAATTTTGCTTCCTGCAAACATTCACTAAAAAACAACGAATAGTTTTTATCAAAAAAACCTAAACAAATTGAGAAATCCCCCATTTCCACATAGTTATCCACAATGACATATATGTCATAAGTTGGGATTTCTCTAACTTTTTTCTTTAAAAACGACGTCATTTCTCCTATAAGCCTTCATTCTTGCAAAAAATGGTTCAAAATCACCTTACCATACTCAAAGCCATTCATCCCAGAAACGCTCCACCCTTTTTTCCACCACTTCCAAGGTTACCCTCTCATATTCATCCCACTCTCTCGGAAAACTGCGCAGATAAGGCATGGTCAGAAAGCGCTCATCCAAAAGTACCACAATTCCCACATCTTCCACGGTTCTGATCACTCTTCCCGCAGCCTGAAGAACCTTATTCATCCCCGGAAAGCGATATGCAAAATCAAATCCGTTATCCCCCTGCGCATCAAAGAAGCTCTTTAATATTTCCCTCTCAACACATACCTGTGGCAGACCGGTTCCCACGATTATTGCACCTATCAGACTGTCTNTCTTTAAATCGATCCCTTCGCTGAAAATTCCTCCCATCACACAAAATCCCAGAAGTGACTTCTCCTGCTCCTGCTCAATTTCCATGTGGATAACTTGCCCGAGTTCTATTTCTTCCACATTCTTCTCACTGTCAAAGCGCCTTAAAAACAGCTCACGGCTTTCCTCATCCATATATTCTTCCTGCACAATACACTCTGTCCTCTCCGGATCAAGATAATAACTGCAATATAACTCATACACACTCTGTAAAAAGGCATGAGAGGGGAAAAAGATCATGTAATTGCCGTCTCTCTGACTGACAACTTTATGAATATAAGAAGCAATGTTATANTATTCCATATCNGATCTTCTAGTATATTTGCTGGTCACNTCTCCTGCAATAAACAAGCCTTTTTTGCGGGGATCAAAGACAGACTTTGCATACACCTCATAATCCCCCTCCTCTGCTCCCAGAAGACTCTTATAGTATTGAATAGGAAGCAGGGTTGCCGAGAAGAGAATCGTGCTCCTGCCACGCAGCATACATTCCCGCAGATTTCTGGAAGGATTCACACAGAAAAGCCGTATAGCAAACCCACCGTCAGACTCTAACTGCGTGTAGATCACATAATTCCGATCCAGTTTATCATTAATCAATAGAAAATGACTTACTTCAAAATAAAAGTCCAACACATCTTTTCTCACCGGACTATCCTCATGATCTTCCAGATAATTATCCATAATGCCTGAAAGCCTCACCAATTCCCGCACAAAGGGCGCCGCTTCCTCTTCATCCAAATATTCATAATCTTCACAAATTCTTTTAAGGTCAAGCAGCTCACGATTACACTTTTCAAGCTGCCGATACATTCTTTGATCATAATCCTTTATAATCTTTTTCAAGGCCAGAAAATCCTCTTTAACCAGTACTGCACTGTACATTTCCCGTCCTCTGTCCACAAGATTATGGGCTTCATCCACCAAAAAAATGTAGTCCTCCCGAATTCCTTCCGTGAAGAACCGCTTCAAATAAACATGAGGGTCAAATAAATAATTATAGTCACAGATTACTCCGTCGGCAAACAGACTCATATCCAACGACATTTCAAAAGGGCACACCTGATGTTTGCGGGCATACTCCTCAATCTGCTCACGATTAAAGTTATCTGAGTGGGTCAACAAATCATACATAGCATCATTGATGCGATCATAATGCCCCTTTGCATAAGGACAATATTCCGGGTTACACTCCGTTTCTTCCATGAAGCATATCTTGTCCTTTGCAGTCAATATCACACTTTTAAACTGCAGTCCTTCTTTACGCATCAGATCAATAGCTTCATCCGCCACAGTCCTTGTAATGGTCTTTGCGGTCAAATAGAATATCTTCTGTCCCCGTCCCTCTCCCATTGACTTCACCGCCGGGAATAAAGTGGATATGGTTTTCCCCACTCCGGTAGGCGCTTCAATAAACAGCTTTCGTTTATGGTAAATAGTCTGGTACACGTATGTTACCAGTTCCTTCTGCCCCTCCCGATAAGGAAACGGAAACTTCATACTCTTGATACTTTCCTGCCGCTGTTTCTGCCATGCGAACTGAAAATCCGCCCATTTCCTATATTGACTCATTACCTCAACAAACCATTCCCGAAGCTCGTCCATCTCATATTCAAAATGAAAATATTTAATTTCTTCTGTGTCTATGTTGCAGTAAGTCATCCGCACCCTGATATGACTTAATTGGTTCTGACTTCCATAAATATATGCGTAACATTTTGCCTGTGCCAGATGAACCGGCTGTGCTTCCCTGATCTTTTGCAAATCACGGTATGTTCCTTTGATCTCGTCAATAGTCACGGTTACCATATCCCGGTATGCAGGTTCAACCGACACATCTGTCAGTTCCGGAATCTGCGCCTGATCTCCCACTGGCTGGATCATAATTCCGTCTGCTCTTCCATCAATATGAATTTCATACTCCTCCGTATGATAAACATAGCGCAGTAATACCTCCGCATGGTAATCCCCACCCATGCGGCGCTGTATCATCCGGTGAATCCTTCCTCCCTCCTGCAT
This sequence comes from Lachnospiraceae bacterium, assembly GCA_014804285.1. Taxonomy (GTDB): domain Bacteria; phylum Bacillota; class Clostridia; order Lachnospirales; family Lachnospiraceae; genus Suilimivivens. Next base: position 44,199 of record JAAVAA010000050.1, read on the forward strand.
GGCATTTTCGGGAGCTGAAGTTCTTCTGTTGTCAATATTTCCGGAGCGTAAAATAAACTCCACAAGATTTCTGACCGATATCTGAATTTCCATTTGTTTTTCCCTGTTTTCTGCTCTGTTGTATTTCTCATACTATTAACTATAATAGTAACCTATGGCTGCAAATAGTGTCAACCGGACATAAACATGCAAAATCTGTCAACACCTTTGATTCTTCACAGTTACAGGATTTCCCGTAAAACAAAACTCCCTGCCAAAAACGCATAACGTCTTCTGCAGGGAGTTTTCTGTTCCTTACATGTTCAATTTTCAGTTTAGCTTGCCATAGCAAAGTTTTTCATCAGCTTCTCAAACTCGGGATCATAACCATCATAAGTTACTGTCAAAATCTGATTCAGGTCAAGCCCAAGTACTCCAACAATGGATTTGGCATCAACCGTAAATCGGTTATATGAAATGTCAATGTCAAAATCACATCTGCTGGCAACTTCTACAAAATTCTTTACTTCATCAAGCCTTAATTTGATTCTACACTGTTTCATTATTCTCACCTTACCTTTACTAAGTGCAGTTAAAAAAACGTTTTCTTGTACTTTTAACAAAGGTTACCACCCTATTTTGGGTTTGTAAAGTTTTTTTTTAAGTACAATCCAGTCAGTCATCACTAATATTCTTGCAGAAACTCCGTCATGTATCGACGATAACGAAGCGGCAGCATATTGGTCTGAAGTCCATCATTTCTGCGTTCCTTTATAGCTATTGTATGAAAAAAGTGGGTAAACAGTTCACTGTACTTCTTCTCTCCCCCTGAATAACAGGGTTTGTCCCCCGCCTCTCCATCCTCGCCATATACCAGATACCAATCCCCCTTCGCCGGATGCAGAGCATATATATTTCGTATTTCATCATGGATTACGAAATTTTCTAAGGGTAGTCTGTCTGCAAAATGAGGCATGATAAATGTGATAATATTATTTTTCGGTCCGATTCGCGCATATAATATGCCATTTTCAAGCTCCCTGAATCTCAAAAATTCCACATGGTAATGCGCTTCATTACCTGCAAATCTTGCGAGTTCAAAAACTCTGTGCACATAAGGGTCTGCCAGATTTCCCATGAGCTCCTTTTTGTTCTTCATACCAAGTCCGGTCACAATCGTCTTATAAACAGCTTCCCCCTTATCAGCCTCCGGTGATGCAAGCGCACGACAGATGGACAAGTATGCCTCACTTCCAAAATCCCTCGTAATCGTACGCGCGACCTTAACCGTCTTTTGTTCATCCGGTTCATGCCTTTCATAAACCGCAAACAAACGCAAGTTTCTTTCCTCCCCGATACAGATGTGAATCTGTTCATGAGGCTTTTTCAGCAAATATGCATCATAAATTCCCGTAAAGATTCCTTCCAGCGAATCTTCACAGATCAGATAATACTCCTCCATTCCGCCTCCCTATCATCATCAAACAGTGAAATCTGCCGGTAAGTCATTCCATCCCTGTCAAACGGGAGCTTTTCTTTATTGGAGATGAGATTCCGGGTAATGTAGTCCTCCTCAATCTTTGTAGGATACATCATCTTTCCGCTGCAGGTGATAAAGTACAACGCTCTCTTCAGTACCACGCCTATCTTTTTCAGGTTTTCAAAGGTAAGGCTCCCGTTCCGTCGGGCTCTCACAATTCTCTGCGCACTTTTCACTCCGATTCCGGGCACCCGCAGAATCATTTTGTAGTCCGCACGATTGATTTCTACCGGAAATAATTCCAGATGCCGCAGTGCCCAGTCCGCCTTTGGATCCAGCAGAATATTAAAATTCGGCTTATTTTCACTTAAGAGCTCCTGCGCTTCAAATCCGTAAAAACGCAGCAGCCAATCCGCCTGATAAAGCCTGTGCTCCCGAAGTAACGGCGGCCCTCCCGGCAGAGCCGGCAGCTCCTTGTCCTCATTTACATTCACAAATGCCGAATAATAAACTCTCTTTAAATCAAATTTCTGATATAAGTTTTCTGCTACCGTCATAATCTGATAGTCACTTTCCGGCGTAGCTCCAATGATCATCTGGGTAGACTGTCCTGCTGGGACAAAGGTCGGCGCGTTTCGATATACCATAAGTTCGTTCTTGCTTTGGCTGATTCCCTGTTGAATCTGACGCATGGGGGACAGAATATTCTTCCGGTGTTTATTCGGCGCCAACCGCTTAAGTCCTTCCGCCGTAGGAAGCTCCAAATTGATACTCATGCGATCCGCCAGAAGCCCCAGCCTCTGTACCAACTCCGGATCAGCCCCCGGAATTGCTTTAACGTGGATATACCCCTGAAACCGGTAAAGAGTCCGCAGCTTATAAACAGCCTCATAAATCAACTCCATCGTATAGGTTGGACTATACAAAATTCCAGAACTTAAAAATAAACCTTCTATATAATTACGTCGGTAAAACTGAATGGTAAGTTCACAAATCTCATCCGGCGTAAACGATGCCCGCCGTACATCGTTGGACTTCCGGTTGATACAATACTTGCAGTCATAAATACACTCGTTGGTGAAAAGGATCTTGAGAAGAGAAATGCATCTGCCATCTGCCCCAAAGCTGTGACAGATTCCTGCCGCTACCGTATTGCCAATGCCGGTTCCGTCTCCTTTACGGCTCACCCCGCTGGAAGAACAGGATACATCGTACTTGGCTGCATCCGAAAGAATTTCCATCTTCTCCATCAGCGTCATCTTTTCACTTATCCCGACAATCAAATTGCTTTCCATAATCCGCCTCATAATACAAACATGTGTTTGTATCATCATAGCATAATTGATTATAGAAAGCAATGTTTTTCTCGAACATCTGTTTGTATTTTGTTTCCAATTTTTAGCTGATAAAAATGTATGACGCAACGATGAGAAACACGCTTTGCGAACAGCCCTTATGTTAACAAAAAACCGAGGGATTCTACAGAATCTCTCGGTTATAATATTCATTTCTATTTTAGGGCAATAATCATTGTGTAGCTTACCACAAAATAAATTAATAGTCTACTCTTTTTTTATTTTTCTGCTAGAATTTTCTCATCAGCTGATAAATACCAATTGAATATCCCTGCAAAAAGAGATAAGGACAACCGGTTGATCCGGACTTTTTCTGCAGGAAAGGAGGGATTTATTTTGATAGAATTTCATGATATCTGCAAAACCTATCGGGTAGCCAGGCGCAAGTCAGGGCTTGGCAATGCGGTAAAATCACTTTTCAAAAGAGAATACAACACAATTAATGCCATAAATCATATCAGTTTTACCATAAACGATGGTGAAATGGTAGGATACATCGGTCCAAACGGGGCAGGCAAAAGCTCTACGATCAAAATTTTAAGCGGAATATTGACACCGGATAGTGGAACATGTCTGGTAAACGACCAGGTGCCATGGAAAGACAGGAAGGAGTATGTCAGGCAGATCGGAGTTGTTTTCGGTCAGCGCTCGCAATTATGGTGGGATATTCCGGTCATAGATTCGTTTGAACTTTTGCAAGCAATTTATTCTATCCCCACACCACAGTACCATAACAAATTGGAGGAACTGACGCAGCTTTTACATTTGGAGGAAATATTAAAAACACCTACAAGGCAGTTATCATTGGGACAGCGTATGCGTTGTGAAATTGCCGCGTCTTTGCTGCATAATCCGAAGCTGTTGTTTCTGGACGAGCCAACGATCGGATTGGATGCCGTATCTAAGCTTGCAGTCCGCGGCTTCATAAAAAAGATGAATGAAGAACATAAAACTACGGTGATCTTAACGACACATGATATGCAGGATATTGAAGCAATTACAAATCGTGTGATCCTGATCGGCAAGGGGCAGAAGCTAATGGATGGAACTCTGGAAGATCTGCGCCTTGAAGCAGAATCTATGGAATCGGAAGGCGAAGGCTCTGAAACGGATCTTGACCACATTATAGCAAGTCTCTATGCAAAACTGAACATTATGTAGGAGGTGGCTATGAAAAAATATTATAGTTTTTTTAAACTTCGATTCGCCACCGGACTTCAGTACCGCATGGCCTCTGTTACGGCTCTGACAACACAACTTATCTGGGGGCTGATGGAGTGTTTTGCATACAAAGCAATCGCGGAAGCTTCCGGCGGCAATTTGCCGATGAATTATTCTTCCATTGTGACATACATATGGCTGAGGCAAGCATTGCTGGCTCTTTTTCATACATGGGCTGCTGATAATGATCTTTTTGCCATGATTTTAAATGGAAACATTGCATATGAACTGTGCCGTCCGGTATCAATCTATTCCATGTGGTTTTCAAGAACGGTTGGCGCAAGAATATCGGAGGCAATTATGAGATGTATCCCAATATTATTATGTGCGTTCCTGATGCCGAAGACCTATAGAATGACCCTTCCGGTGAACGGTGCTTCCTTTTTGCTATTTCTGCTAACCTTATTTTTGGCACTTGGGATAACCGTCACATTTTGCATGATTGTCTATATGCTGTGCTTTTTTACAATTTCACCACAAGGTTGGAGAATGGTGTTGACGGGAGCGGTAGACTTTCTGTCAGGGAATATTATACCACTGCCGTTTTTCCCCAAAAAATATTTGTTCTTCGTAGAACTGTCTCCGTTTGCCTATATGCAGAATGTTCCATTTCGGATATACAGTGGAGATCTTGCCGGAGGAGAAATATATCAGTGCATATTAAAACAATTTTTCTGGCTGGCAACATTATTGTTCCTTGGAATTGTCATATGGAAACAGGCAGAAAAAAGAATCGTAATACAAGGAGGCTGAGAAAAATATGGTTATTATCATAAAAATCAAGGAAAATATGAAATTGTACTTTAAGTATGCCTCCGTCTGTACGCAAAGTGTCATGCAATATAAACTTTCGTTTTTGCTAATGATTATTGCGCGGTTTCTGATAGCATTTTGTGAACTGATCGCGATCAAATTTTTATTCTCCGGTTTTACACAGATAAAAGGTTACACCTATGGAGATATTTTACTATGTTTTTCTGTCATTCAAATGTCTTTCACATTTGCGGAGCTGTTTGGCAACGGATTCAAAGTATTTTCAGGTATGGTACGGGGAGGCGATTTTGACCGGATGATGGTTAGGCCGCGCAGTCTACTTCTCCAGGTAATTGGAAGCAGATTTGAAATAGGAAGAACCGGTCCTTTATTGACCGCCATGATCACGCTGGTGTTAGGGATTAAGTATAGTCAGATAACATGGAACATCATGACGATTTGGACATTAGCTGCCATGATTGTAGGAGGCATGCTGTTGTTTATAGGATTATTCATACTGGAGGCAAGTTTTTGTTTCTTTTCCATTGAAGATACTTCGCTGATGAATGTACTCACATACGGTGCGAAGTCCCATGGCAAATATCCCATAGATATATATGGAAAGGGAATCCTGCAGTTCTGTACTTATGTTATTCCCTATACATTGATTCAATATTATCCTTTGCAGTTTCTGCTAGGAAAAACCCATAACTGGCATTTGGCATTTTACCCGCTTGGAATAATTGTGTTTTGGCTTATCTGCTATTTCATATGGAGGTTTGGTGTAAAACATTATAAGTCATGCGGTTCGTAAGGGTTTTAAGTTTTCGTAAGGCTGCCGGACTTTATTATGTTAGTTCGGCAGCCTTACGAAACTCCTTAATCTTCACCAATTTTTCCTTAACTTCCGCCTCATGTCCCTGATTCCCCGGAAGATAATACTCTTTTCCTTTCAAAGACTCCGGCAGGCATTCCATCGTGGTAAGCTTCTCCTTGGTATCATGCGCGTATTGATACCCTTCGCCATAATGAAGCTCCTGCATCAATTCCGTTACCCCGTTCCGAATCTGCAAAGGAACCGGCTCCGCAAGCATCTTTTCCGCGTCCGCCTGGGCTTTCAGGTAACCTGTGTACACAGCATTGGATTTCGGTGCCATGGATAAATAGACCACCGTATGGGCAAGATTCACGTTACATTCCGGCATACCGTTAAAGTGACATGCCTGATATGCCGCCACTGCAACCTGCAATGCCTGAGAATCCGCCATTCCCACATCCTCACTTGCAAAACGAATTAGCCGCCTTGCCACATAAAGGGGATCTTCTCCCGCTTCCAGCATCCGCGCCAGCCAATAAATTGCGGCATCCGGGTCCGAATTCCGCATAGATTTATGAAGCGCCGAAATCAGGTTATAGTGTTCCTCCCCGTCCCGGTCATAAAGGAGCATCTTTTTTCCAATGCATTGCTCTAACACTTCTTCTTTTACTACAATGGAGCCATCCGGCTGTATTTCCCCGTTTAAAACCGCCATATCCAACGTATTTAGCGCCGTTCTTGCATCTCCGTTAGCAAAAACTGCTATGGCATTTAGCAGTCTTTCTTCTATATAAATAGTAGTATTTCCCAGACCACGCTTGTCGGTCAGTGCATGATGCAATAATTTCTGAATGTCCAATCCAGTCAACGCCTGCAAAACAAACACCTTACACCTTGATAAAAGAGCGGAATTGATCTCAAAAGAAGGATTTTCCGTGGTAGCGCCGATAAGAATAATACTTCCTTTCTCCACATAGGGGAGAAAGGCATCCTGCTGTGCCTTGTTAAAGCGATGGATTTCATCTACAAATACAATCGTCTTCATTCCCACCATGCGGTCATTTTCCGCCTGCTTCATCACATCCTTAATCTCCCTGATCCCACTTGTGACCGCACTGAAATCAATAAATGACGAATGTGTCATGTTTGCAATAATGCGTGCAAGCGTGGTTTTTCCTACTCCAGGAGGTCCCCAGAATATCATAGAGGATATCCTGTCAGTATCCAGCATCTGGCGGAGAACCTTTCCCTTTCCTATCAAATGTTCCTGACCAATATAGTCATCCAAGGTCTGCGGACGCAGTCTGCTGGCAAGCGGTGAACTTAAATTTATTTCCTGTGAAAAAAGTGATAACTGCTCCATATCTTTATTCCTTAATCCTACTCCTCAATAAACTAAAATCTATCCGATTGACTTCAGAAAAAACATTTCCATAGGCTGTGCATATTCAGGAACATCAATTACAAAGCCTCCGCAGTCTTTATATCCCAATTTTCGATAAAAATGCTGTGCCTCCTCATCTACCTGTGTGGAGGTCAATAACATTTTATACCCCTGCATCTTCATATCATTTTCCCAATACTCCATCAGATGTTTTCCGTAACCCTTTCTTTGATACTCCTGATCTACGAAAAGCATTGTGCAGAAAGGAGTATTGTCCCAAAAAAGATTATATCTTAATAACCCGATTGGTTTCTCATCAAGCAGCAGAATGTAACCTCTTTTCGTCCGCACCTTATTTTCAAATTCTGTTTCCGGTAAATGCTTGTCAAGACGATACCAAAACTCTTTATCAGAAGCAGTTAAATATCTGATTTTCAACATTGCCTTTCTCCCTCAATTTTTATTAATGTTTGATTATCTCAAAATCCACTCCCGCAAGATAAAGAGCAGAAGCATATGAACAGGATAAAACCCATAGCAGAAATATTGAAATAGCTTGTTGTGAATTCCATGCCGTCCCCGATAGAGAAAAATCGGAATCAGCGCCAGGAGCGCAAATCCCTGTTGAACAACTTCTATCTCAAGACCCAACATCTGAACCTCATAATAATAACCACCTAAAAACTCCACATTCAGGATATACAGACACAGAAATTGACCCAACCGGCTTTTCCAGTTTTGATTCCGGAAAAAATAAAAGGTCAGAACTGTCAGGACACCAACTCCATAATAATCTACCATGGCTGCATAACCAAGAACAAATCCCAGTATGGTAAGCCCCGCTGATAAGAACGCCGCTGGCACCGGTCGAAAACGTGACCTGATCTTATCAATCAGCAGGATCAAAAACAGACTCAAAAGAAAAGTCCAAAGTACATTTTGGTGATAAGGGTAAAATATACTGCCGCCGTACATCAGATTAAACGGAATCTCTGCCAGAAGTGCCCACACCAGCATACGAAGTAAATAACGCCGCAAATTATGGGTATGCAAATACCCTTCTACAATCATGAATGCAAAAATCGGGAACGCTGCCCGTCCAATGCATGTAAGCCACTCATCTGCAGGCAAAAGCATTGCCCACAGATGATCACAAAGCATAAGTGCCATAGCAAGAATATGAAGACTGGCAGAACTGATACTTATCCTTGATTTATGATCCATTAGCCATTTTCCTTTTCCTGATTGTTATAAAGTCCTGACATCCGATGTTTATCGTTCTCGGCATATGTGTGCTCCTCTCTTCTACGATGCATAATCTGTGTAATTTATTGTAGCAACATATAATAAAAAGTTACAAATAATCATGAAAACGACACGCCATTGAGGGATCAGTTACTGTTTAGGTAATTCCATTCTTGCATTTAATCATCTTCTGACAAATTCATAGAGATACGATAAACAATATTATTGGTGTTCCCCTCTGCCACTATATGTCTTGTATCTGCAAGCATTTTTAAATATCTTCGCACTGTCGCAGCCGACTTTCCAGCAATAGTTTCAGCCTCTTTAGGAGTGATTTCTCCATGTTCTTCCATAAAGTCAACAATTGTACTTACTTTATTATAATCTTTTTGCTTCAAAACTTCGCTCAAAACTTCGCTCATTTTTTTGAGCGAAGTTTGAACTTTCTTGCACAAATCTCTCATGAATCCTCATTGTAGTAATCATATAGGTTCTGTCTGCATCCGTTTCAAACTCTGGCACAGGTGAACCGTTTCTTTTCAATTCACGCAGAATCTTTGATATTCCCGTAGATTTCTTTTCAGACAAATCAATTTCCTTGAAAAATTCTCCAATCTTAGGGTTACGGTATCTCCTCGCCCTAATTTTCCCTGCCACAAACTTTTCCATATCAATGTAGTGATCCGGTCCCGGGAAATTGATAATTTGTATTTGGTCTACATATACCCGAATCTCTACCGGAACATCTTCTTTGTAATTTTTGTATAAAACCGCATTTACAAGCGCTTCTTCTAACGCATTATACGGATAGTTGAAAAATCGATCTGCCTCTGCCCTTCCATCAACCTTCACAACCTTATTTTCAATCACTATGGTGTTAACATCTTATTAGTACAAAACAAAATGAGATATTCCTTTGAAATAATGTATAATACTACCAAGAGGAGGACCTCCCTTTAATAATACACCTTCTCTTAATAACTCAAACTGCAATTGTGCAATAAACTGTACAAAATCAGAAAAACTGAAATACTCGTCTACTTCTTTAGATATCACAATACTATCCGAGAACATTGTTGCCTTTGGTAAATTTTCCTGTTCATCCACTTCTTCATCTGGCTCTGACATTACTTCTGTCCGCTCTGGATTACCCATATGTGATGGAATTTTATAAAAAGAATCCCTAAACATCTTTATATATCTTAAAGCCAAAATAACCTTCTCAATATTATTATTTACCATATCTTTGAATCCTAAGATATCAATAAAAGCTATACAACACTCACACATATTTACTTTTATGTTTTTTGTTCAACATCATCAAATCCTATTTGTTTATATGGCCACTTTTCGTACCATTCCATCTTTTGCCTCCACAAAATACTGTTTCCAAATCATCTTATCTACTGTTCTTCTTTCCTGATTTCTGGCAAAACCATACAGTTCTCAAATTTTTTATTTGTAGTAAGACTGCAAATATTCTTCTATCAAACCTTTTGCTTTTGCCCCATATCTTAACCATTTTGGTTAAGATATGGTTAAGATAATTTTACGAATAATATTTTTGATTTCTACTTGAAGGCTTATCGGGTATAGTCATTTTTAATGTTCCCTCTGCAAGCATTTTCTGTAAATAATTTCTTTTGAAGCTTGTTCTACTCTTAAATTTAAAATTATCCATAATTTCCATGACAGATTTAGGTTCTCTACAAAAATCTATTATCATCTTATCCATATCCTGACCATTTTGGTTAAGATAACTTCTTGTTGTATCGGGTGTTTCCGTAGTTAAGGCATTTTCAATATCTTTCACTTTATAATTCAAATTCTTAAATATCAACCAAAATTCGCTATTGCTTGACTTAAACTCCGGTTTCATTTCTTCTGTATAATTTTCCTGAAATTCATAGGAATCCAATATTTTCTTAAAGCCGCTGCCCCTGCGATCCATATATTTCAAGCGATTAAATATATCGGCAATAATCGGATTCCGTCTCCTAGACGATACATTTCTCAAATCCAAATCCTGCACTCTGCGACCATCTGGCATACCGCCCGGAGAGAAAATTTCTAGTCTGTCATCAAACATGTCTATATGAACTTCACTACCCAATTCCAGATAGTCTCTATGAATAAGCGCATTCACAATTCCCTCAAGAACAGCAGTATCTGGATAATCTGGCATTTCGATTCTCCCATTGCCTGTTTTCCTCCATGCTTTCTTGGTATTTCTTGAAACAAAACTCATACTATCCTGCAAAAGATTCACAAGACCACCGCTATATTCATCATCATCAATAGCATCAATCAACCCTGACGCTTTGTCTAAACCATTCCAGCGTGTACAAAAAACTCTCGAATGACGAATTGGAGACTCATCTGCCAACAATGCTCCGGCATTTGTTAGATTCCCCTCCTCATTTATAATTCCCCAAGATTCATAATCACTATCTTCAAAGTCTTTTCCCGTATTGTGCTTACACACAGAACGCAGTTTTGTAAATGACATATTTGCAAATTTATAATTAGAAACCAAACTATCATAAGAACGATTTGTTCCCTGAAGAACCAATCGTTTGAGAGTAATATTATCCGCCGGAACGCTTTCATTTCCTATGCGAATATAAGCCGTCATATTTCCCTCGCCCACATAATAATATGGCGTTTCTTTACCTGCATACACATCAAGAAGAATCAATTTCTTATCGTCTTCCATATGAAAACGTAAATTCACTTTTGGAATAGAATCAATTTTCGTTTTAATTGTCTCACTTATAAACTCCGCATCAGATTCCGCATCTTCTAGCCCGACAACTTCATCATCATTGGTAATGCCCCAAATCAAAGTGCCTCCAAAACTGTTAGCAAATGCGCTGACACTTTTCAGCCAATCCTTTACCTTCTTTCTTTCCACGCTACGCTTCTTATCATATTCGGTTGCTTCTCCAATTAATTTCTTTGGATCAATTTGCATCGGCTTATTACCTCCCTAGCAGATAAACATAAGACTTATCTGCGCACTCTAAATCCATACTCTTTCTTTAATCTTTCAAAAATCTCAAAAGCTACCGGACAAATCTCTATCACATCTAACACACTAAACAAACTTGTCAATCTCTCTGGCTGATTGGTATACGGATATTTTTTACAGCTGTCAGGTTTACAATCTCCCAACTTACAGTTACCATCTTCCTGTAAGAAATCGCATGGCTTATGCTTAGTTTGATAGCTCATGTCATACTCTTCTTTTTCCAAGTAATCATTAACGAATTGTTCTGGTGTGATTCCCAAATATTGGGCATCCCTGTCAATATCTTCTGCCGGAATACTTCCTTTATACATCTTGCAGCAATTTCTGCACTTACTGCAATCATAGTCAGCAAATAATTCTTTATGTAAACGAAAAAACTGCCTATCTAACTCGTCATCATCCGCATGGCATTTCAAATAACTTCGGAATTTAAAGTTCTCATTTCCCTTTTTCTTGGCTTCTGCCCTCACTTTATCTGGGTGTATCATACAATTAATTTATCCTTCCTATATTTTTCACTTTGTATTCCTATTTATTATGCAGTATTTCTATTAGAAAAGCAACAAACTACATTAGAATAAATCTTCAGAGTGTATCATAGCAATCCTCCCCGGCTGGTTGATTTGGCTGCGCTGTTATGCTATAGTTCTATTGGAAACAACCTGACAAAAATTATTTTATTTAATCACTGTGAAGGGATCTGATTTTATGGACATTATCCGATTAACAATCCCCACCGAGGAATATTTGGATTAAGTGTGGGACTACCGCCAGGAATGTCTGGACGCGGACAGCCACATGGATGGCTGCGGTCCTCTGCGGCGAGCCGAAAGTCCGGCAGAATGGCTGGTATATGTAATCAGCTGCATGAATCCTGCCACGCTTCCAGAGGGCAAGGTGCAAGCAACCCTGTTTCTCGCCGTCCGGGAATCGGACAACAAGGTGGTGGCTATGATTCAGGTGCGGCATTACTTCAACGAATATTTAGAAAAATACGCCGGTAACATCGGCTACTCCACCCGCCCNAGCGANCGCCGGAAGGGNTATGCNACGGAAATGCTCCGCCTNACCCTGCCTTTCTGTCGAGAGATCGGCCTTGATAAGGTATTGATAGCCTGTGAGCCGGACAATACGNCCAGCCGCCGCACCATCCTTGCTAACGGCGGNNAGTACGAGTGCACCGTCCACGAGCCGGGTGCGGANATTGATCTGGAACGGTACTGGATTGTTCTTTAAANGNAAACAACGGACTGCNCGCTCCGCNAACAGCCCTTATGTNAAAAAACACCTTGTGATTGCCGAAGCAGCCACAAGGTGTTTGCATATCTTTATTCATTTTCNNTACTGAATCACCAAATTTGTNTATCCCATCAGACTCTCATCCACTGCCCTNGCGGCTTCCCTTCCTTCCCNGATTGCCCAAACAACCANTGATTGTCCTCTATGCATATCNCCGGNGGTAAACACATTTTTAACCGAGGTTTCATATTGTCCCGGCGCGGTATCCACATTGGTGCGCTGNTTNGTTTTTACNTTAAATGCATCCGTCACATACTGCTGACTTCCCANAAATCCTGCTGCAATGAGCACNATCTCCGCAGGCAGTGTCTGNTCCGAACNGGGAACCTCCGTCATATTCATTCTTCCGGTTTCCGGATCCTTTTCCCANGCCAGTTTCACAATNTTNACNGCCTTTAAATNNCCGTTTTTNTCCTTCACGAACTCTTTCACGGTAGACTCGTANATTCTGGGATCATGACCGAATACNGCAATNGCTTCCTCTTGACCNTAATCGGTCTTACAGATTTTCGGCCATTCCGGCCATGGATTNTTCTCNGCTCTCTGATCCGGTGCCTTGGGCATCATCTCNATCTGTGTCACGGATTTGCAGCCATGACGAATGCTGGTTCCTACACANTCATTTCCGGTNTCTCCGCCTCCAATAATGACCACATTTTTATCCTTNGTNTTCACAAACTGNCCATCCTTGAAATCCGANTCTAAAAGGCTCTTGGTGTTTGCNTTNAGGAAATCNACCGCAAAATATATGCCCTTTGCATCTCTGCCCGGTGCCTGAATGTCTCTGGGATTGGANGCNCCGCAGGCAAGNACNACNCGNTCAAACTCCTTTAGAAGCTTATCNGCNTTCAGATCTTTTCCCACATCCACACCGGTGATAAAGGTGACGCCTTCCGCTTCCATGACCTTCACTTTNCGNTCCACGATCTGCTTTTCCAGNTTCATATTGGGAATGCCGTACATCAAAAGTCCGCCGATNCNGTCAGAACGCTCATAAACNGTNACACTGTGTCCCCTTTTATTNAGCTGGTCTGCCACAGCAAGNCCCGAAGGACCGCTNCCNACTACNGCAACCTTTTTACCGGTACGCACNTTNGGCGGTTTGGGATCTGCATANCCCTGCTCGTAAGCNTATTCAATGATGGCATATTCATTNTCTTTCGTNGANACCGGTTCCCCGATCAGCCCGCAGGTACATGCGGCTTCGCAGAGNGCCGGACACACNCTTGAAGTAAACTCCGGAAAGCTGTTGGTCTTNGTCAGACGATTATAGGCCTGCTGCCAGTTTCCCATATAAACCAGATCNTTCCACTCCGGCACCAGATTATGCAGCGGNCATCCGCTGGTCATGCCGCAGATCGTCATTCCCGACTGACAGAAGGGNACNCCGCATTCCATACACCGTGCTCCCTGAAGCTGCTGCTTTTCTCTTGGAAGGTGNTCATGGAATTCTNTGAAATTCTTNATTCTCTCCTTAGGCTTTACATCCTTTGATACTTCTCTTTTATAGTCCATAAATCCTGTTGGTTTTCCCATTTCANTCACTCCCTTCCTANTTCGCNGCCTTAATNGCATAAAANGCTTCAATCTGTGCCTGTTCTGCGCTTAATCCTTTTTCTTCCATCTGCACAATGGTAGTCAGCATCTGCTCATAGTCATGAGGGATGATCTTTTTAAACTTCGGCAGATAATCCTTAAAATGATCCAGAACCAGCTTTCCTTTTTCCGAATTCGTAAGAGCAACGTGTTCCTTGATCATTTCCTTCAGTTCGATTACATCGTATTTGGAAGTAACTTCATAAGAGGAAACCATCTCTTTATTCAGATGGATGTACAAATCGTTGTCCTCATCCAACACATAAGCGATACCGCCGCTCATGCCTGCAGCAAAATTCTTTCCGGTCCTTCCCAGCACAACCACACGTCCGCCGGTCATGTATTCACAGCCGTGATCTCCTACGCCTTCCACCACCGCAATGGCTCCCGAGTTCCGCACACAGAATCGTTCCCCGGCTACACCGGCGATAAATGCCTTGCCGCTGGTTGCNCCGTAAAGCGCCACATTACCNATAATNATATTTTCTGATGCCTTAAACCGGCTTCCCTTCGGCGGATATACNATTAGTTTCCCNCCGGAAAGNCCCTTTCCGAAATANTCATTGGAATCTCCAATAAGNTCCAAGGTAAGCCCCTTNGGAATAAAGGCGCCGAANCTCTGTCCGCCTGCTCCGCTGCACAGAACCCGATAGGTATCCTCCNGNAGNTCATCTCCCAGCGTNCTGGTGATCTCACTTCCCAAAATCGTTCCGAAAGCACGGTCTGTATTTTTCACTTCCACTTCAATGCTTCTCTTNGNCTTACTNTGCATTGCTTTTCCAAGCTGCTTTAAAAGCACCTTTTCATCTACCGTATTTTCCAGNTTAAAATCATAAACCTGNTTCGGATCAAAGGTTACCTGTTCTTTTCCTCCTGCATAAGGATTTTGAANAATCATACTTAAATCAATCTGTTTCTGCGCATCNGTCAGATTTTCCTTNANNTTCAAAAGNTCNGTNTGNCCCACCAGNTCATCTACNGTGCGTGCCCCTAACTTCGCCATATANTCCCGAAGCTCCTGAGCAATGAACCGCATGAAATTCATNACATACTCCGGTTTTCCTTTNAAATTCTTTCGAAGCTCCGGATTCTGAGTGGCAACNCCTACCGGACAGGTATCCAGATTGCAGACTCTCATCATCACGCAGCCCATAGTTACCAACGGCGCCGTTGCAAAACCAAATTCTTCCGCTCCAAGCAGAGCTGCAATGGCCACATCACGACCGCTCATCAGCTTTCCGTCTGTCTCAATCCTTACCTTATTCCGAAGACCGTTCATGATCAGCGTCTGATGAGTCTCCGCCAAGCCCAGTTCCCAAGGAAGTCCAGCGTTGTGGATGGAATTTCTGGGAGCTGCGCCGGTACCGCCGTCATATCCGGATACCAAAATTACCTGAGCGCCTGCCTTTGCCACACCGGCCGCTACGGTTCCCACGCCAGCCTCCGAAACCAGTTTTACGCTGATTCTCGCCTTCTTATTGGCATTCTTCAAATCATAAATCAACTCCGCCAAATCCTCAATAGAATAAATATCGTGGTGCGGCGGGGGAGAAATCAATCCCACTCCGGGTGTNGAATGTCTGGTCTTTGCGATCCAAGGATACACCTTTCCTCCCGGAAGATGACCGCCTTCTCCGGGCTTTGCCCCCTGTGCCATCTTGATCTGGATCTCATCCGCGCTTACCAGATAACGGCTGGTCACCCCAAACCGTCCGGAAGCTACCTGCTTAATCGCTGAGCACTTATTTACGCCATCGACTCCAACAGTCAGTCTGTCCAGCTCTTCACCGCCTTCTCCGGAATTGGAACGTCCATGGAGACGGTTCATGGCAATCGCCAGCGTCTCATGAGCTTCCTTGGAAATGGAACCATAGGACATAGCGCCTGTTTTAAACCGGGTGACGATGGAATCCACACTTTCCACTTCTTCAATNGGAACACCCTTTTTCGGATAGTTGAAATCCATCAACCCACGGAGATTCTTTACGGATTCCTCATCATTGACCAGTGCAGTATACTGCTTAAACATCTCATAATCGCCCCGTCTGGTNGATTCCTGAAGCATATGGATGGTCGCCGGATTATAAAGGTGTTCATCCGCTCCGCTTCTCATCTTGTGGTGTCCTACACTATCCAGTGTCAGGTCATTGGCAAGACCCAACGGGTCAAACGCTCTGGAGTGAAGCGTATCCACCTGCTTTTCAATGTCCTTTATGGTAATTCCACCCACACGGCATACGGTATGAGGGAAATATTTATTAATCACTTCCTTATCAATTCCAATGGCTTCAAAAATCTGTGATCCCTCATAGGACTGAATGGTGCTGATTCCCATTTTGGACGCAATCTTAACAATCCCGTGGAGAATGGCATTATTGTAATCTTCCACNGCCGCATAGTAATCCTTATCCAGCATATGATTATCAATCAATTCCCGGATAGACTCCTGCGCAAGGTAAGGATTGATNGCACAGGCTCCGTATCCCAAAAGGGTTGCAAAATGATGCACCTCCCTGGGCTCTCCGGACTCCAAAATCAGCGCAACGGAAGTCTTTTTCTTTGTTACGACCAGATGCTGATTTAATGCTGAAACCGCCAGTAGCGACGGAATTGCCACGTGATTCTCATCCACTCCTCTATCCGACAAAATAATAATATTGGCACCGTCTCTGTAGGCCCGGTCCACCTCCACAAACAGTCGGTCAATGGCACGTTCAAGGCTGGTATTTTTATAATAGGTAATTGGAATAACCGCTGCCTTAAACCCATCCTTTTTCATGCTCTTAATCTTCATCACATCCGTATTGGTCAAAATCGGATTGTTGACCCGCAGCATATTGCAGTTTTTGGGAATCTCCTCCAAAATATTTCCGTCTGTTCCCACGTAAACCGTAGTTGCCGTCACTACCTCCTCACGGATGGCATCAATGGGCGGGTTGGTAACCTGCGCAAACAATTGCTTGAAGTAGTGGAATAGCGGATGATTTGTCTTACTGAGTACCGGAATCGGTGTGTCCACACCCATAGCGGCAATCGCCTCTCCTCCGTTTTTCGCCATAGGAAGGATACTGGTCTTTAATTCTTCATAAGCGTAGCCAAATGCCTTCTGTAAACGCTGTCTTTCTTC
Source organism: Lachnospiraceae bacterium (assembly GCA_014804285.1). Lineage (GTDB taxonomy): Bacteria > Bacillota > Clostridia > Lachnospirales > Lachnospiraceae > Suilimivivens. Next base: position 61,486 of record JAAVAA010000050.1, read on the forward strand.
ATCCGTAAATTCCGGCACCCGCTCATTGGGAATCTTTAAATCATGAAGCTGTACCAGATTGCTGTCAAGCCACTCTCCATAAGGCTGTCTGGAAGCATAAGACTCCTTTAATTCATCATCATCGATCACTCTCCCCTGTTTCGTATCCACAAGGAGCATCTTACCCGGACGAAGCCGTTCCTTGACCAGAATTTTGGCAGGGTCAATGTCCAAAACTCCCACCTCTGAGGAAAGAATCAGTGTATCATCATCCGTGATCATATAGCGGGAAGGGCGTAGACCATTTCGGTCAAGCACTGCTCCCATCACATCTCCGTCACAGAAAAGTATAGAGGCCGGTCCATCCCAAGGTTCCATCATAGTCGCGTAATATTGGTAAAAGTCCTTTTTGTGCTGAGACATGGTCCGGTTATTTGCCCATGGCTCCGGAATTGTGATCATTACCGCGTGTGGAAGATCCATTCCGCTCATAACCAGAAATTCCAGAGTGTTATCCAGCATTGCAGAATCGGAGCCTGCAGTGTTGACTACCGGAAGCACCTTNTGNAGCAGNCCNTTTAAGTGCTCAGACTCCATATTTTCCTCCCTGGCTAGCATTTTATCCGCATTTCCCCGGATTGTATTAATCTCGCCGTTATGTACAATAAAGCGGTTGGGATGTGCCCGCTCCCAACTCGGATTTGTATTCGTAGAAAATCTGGAATGCACCATGGCAATAGCCGATTCAAAATCCTTATCCTGNAGATCCCCAAANAAGGTGCGNAGCTGTCCCACCAGAAACATTCCTTTATAAACAATGGTACGGCTGGATAAGGAAACCACATAAGTGTCATCGGAAGACTGCTCAAAAACCCTTCTTGCAACATAGAGGAGGCGGTCAAAGGCAATGCCCTTTTCCACACCTGCCGGCTTTTTCACAAATGCCTGCATAATATGAGGCATACATTCCACAGCCTTATGTCCAAGTACGGAGGGCTCCGTAGGAACCTCCCGCCAACCTAAAAACTCCAAGCCTTCCTTCTCCACAATGATCTCAAACATTTTCTTTGCCTGATTTTTGCGAAGCTCATCCTGCGGGAAAAAGAACATGCCTACACCGTACTCTCTTTCTCCGCCCAAGTTGATGCCAAGAGAGGCCGTTGCCTTTTTGAAAAATTTATGGGGAATCTGAGTCAGGATCCCTACTCCGTCTCCTGTCTCTCCCTCTGCGTCTTTTCCGGCGCGGTGCTCAAGATTTTCCACGATCTTAAGCGCATTCTCCACGGTCTCCCGGCTTTTTGTTCCTTTAATATTCACACAGGCTCCAATGCCGCAGTTATCATGTTCAAACTCCGGGCGGTAAAGCGGTGCCTGCGGTACGTTTCTTTTTACGTCAAACATTTTCTTTCTCCTTCCTGCATTAACTGCGTGAAAGCCAGATGCTTCGTGCTGCGCACTTTCGCATCTGCCGGTGACATTCGCACTCCGAGCAATTGCTTTACACGCCAAAAAGGTCGCAAAGAGCTTCTAACTCGCTCCTTTGCGACCTGCAACTACTATACACCTATTTATTTTAATTGTAAACACTTACTTTTTAGAAAATCGTCAGATTGTTTGACTTCTTCGTGTTTTCTTATTATTTTTCTGATAATTTCTTTTTATTTGTCGAATTTGTATGCTTGACTATACCAAATAGAAGGACCGCCGCCCCCAAAAGTGAAATCAGCGTTGTAATAATTCTCGCGGAGTTCCCCATCTGCCCCATCGCATTATTATAGGTAATTGCGTAGATACTCACGTTGGCAACTCCGTGAAAAATAACCGGTGCCGCAAAGCTTCCATATCTTTCGTAAGTATATGCAATCAAAAATCCCAATATTGCGCCATACAGAGCCTGTACGATATTTCCGTGATATGCGCCAAATATAAGCGCCGAACAGATCAGTGCAATATTGGGGTTAAAGCATCGTTTCATTCGATTATAGATCAATCCTCTGAAAACCGCTTCCTCCACAACAGGCGACAGGATTCCATACAGAATCAATCCGCTTATAAATTCCACCCCGTACTGTATTTTCAACACTTGCGAAAAAGTCTGGGAACTTTCTGTCAATCCCACAAGATCAAATAAAAGGTTCATGCCAAATGCCGTTAAAAATGCAAAGCCCCCCAGCAGGCAATACCCGCTTACTTTCTTTTCCGTACTTCCAAAAGGAGCTGCTTCTTTTTCCTGACCCATAATTTCCACACTGACACATTTTCGGACTGTAAAAATTCCAATCAAAATCGACAGCCCGCCTATGATCCCGCTCACGGTATATCCATTTTGGTTCAAAAAACTGCGGATTCCTTCTCCTGCTCTCTCTAAAAAGGAATTCAGAAGCAGCCACAAAAGCACCTCCGCCACATCATGAACCAGGAAATAAATCAAAAGCGGCAGCAATATGTAAGCAGTTTTTCTGATAGAGCTCCATTCTCTGATGCTTTCGCTATCCCACCTTGTATTGATATCCTTCCAGAAATTCAAATCGATTCCTCCCTGCCGGAGTTTTCATTAGATATCCCATCAGGCATTCCTGTCAAAAGTGCTTCTAACTCTGCCATATTATCTACGATATATTCTGCTCCGGCTTCCTCAAGCTCTCCCTCCGCAGCATAGCCGAATCTGACTCCGATTCCGGTGAGAGCGTGTGCCTTTGCTCCCTGTATATCAAATTTGCGGTCACCAATCATGGCACAGCAAAGATGGCGTTCCTCCTTGGCCATAGAACTGACTCCTAACCTCGCCAGCGCTTTCTCCACCACCTCTTCCTTCGCACATCCGCTTCCGTCCAGTTCACTTCCTATGACCACCTCAAAATATTGATCAATGTCAAAATGCTCCAGGATCTGACGCACAAAACAAAGCGGTTTGCTGGAAGCAACCGCCATATGAATTCCCTTTTCCTTAGCATGAGACAGCATCTGCTCCGTTCCCGGAATCAAACTATTTTCCAGCACTCCGATGGGAGCAAATCTTTCCCGGTATACATCCACCGCCTCCCGTGCCTTAGCTTCATCAAACCCGTAAAATTCCATAAAGCTGTCGATAAGCGGCGGTCCGATGAAGGGCTCTAATCTGCTAAGATCCTCCTCCTCGATTCCAAAATGCTTTAAAGCGTACTGTACCGATTTCGTGATCCCTTCTTTCGGATCTGTAAGAGTTCCATCTAAGTCGAACAAACAATATTGAAACATATTTTCCTCTCTCTAAATTTCCTGCATGGCAGCTCCTGCCATGCAGGACATGTATCTTTATAATCCAAGCTTTTTAAATATATCTCCCAGACTGGTTCCAACCGATTCATCAGAAGAAAACTGCTTTGTATCAAAGCTTTCCACTTCCTCTGCTTCCTGCTCCTGCGTTGCTGCTTTGATGCTCAGGGATATTTTACCGTCATTGGTATTTAACACCTTGACCTTAACCTTATCCCCAACCTTAAGAACCTCGGAGGGCTTTTTAATTCTTCTTTCGCAGATCTGCGAAATATGAACCAGACCGCTCAATCCGTCTTTCAGGTCAACGAAAGCACCGTAGGGCTGAAGGCTCTCTACAATTCCTTCCAGCACGGTTCCCGGCACAATCATAGCAACCTTATGATCATGTTCCTCTTTCGCCTGCTCCCGCAATATTTCCTTGGCGGAAAGTACCAGCTTTTCTTTTTCACGGTCTACAGTTATGACTCTTACAGTCAATTTCTTTCCCATATATTCTTCTGTATTCTCTACATAAGAAAGGGCAAGCTGGGAAGCCGGAATAAATCCGCGAATTCCTTCCACATACGCCACAACTCCCGCATTTACGGTCTCGCCAACCTTGACATTAATGTCAGTTTTCTCCTCCATATACTTTGTAAGTACATCCCAGGCAAGCACCGCAGTTGCTTCCTTCTTGGACAACAGAATATTTCCCTGTCCGTCATCCATACGCACAACCGTAGCCTCAATCACATCTCCCACATGAACATCTGCAAGAACTGAAAATCCGGGGTCATTGCTCATGTCCTCCGCCTTAATGATTCCCTGCGTATAATATTTGAGATCCAGCGTCACTTCTTCCTCATTCACATCGATGACGGTTCCTGAGATCACATCTCCTTCACTTATCTTACGAAAAGAAGCCTCCAGCTCCTTTTCATAGTCCTTCATTGTCTCTTCCATCCATCTTCTCCTTTTATAACCATTTTAATAATTATCAGCCTTCACTTGGAAATAGGACTGCGGATGCGCGCATACCGGGCATACTTCAGGCGCTTTCTTTCCTACACAAATATGTCCGCAATTAGTACACTGCCATACAACGTCACCATCTTTGGAAAATACCAGATCCCCTTCGATGTTTGCAAGAAGCTTACGGTATCTCTCTTCATGCTCNTTCTCTATAGCTGCCACTCCTTCGAACAGCTTTGCAATCTCCTCAAAGCCTTCTTCCCTTGCCTCTTTTGCNAAAGAAACATACATATCTGTCCANTCATGATTTTCGCCATCNGCAGCCTCTTTCAGATTGTCTATAGTGGAACCAATTCCGTCATTTAACAGCTTGTACCACATTTTTGCATGTTCCTTTTCATTGGCAGCTGTCTCTTCAAAGATTGCCGCAATCTGCACATAGCCATCTTTCTTTGCCTTAGATGCAAAGTANGTGTACTTGTTTCTCGCCTGTGATTCNCCGGCAAATGCCNTCATCAAATTTGCTTCTGTNTTTGTTCCTTTTAAATTCATCTTTATCCTCCNNAATTAAAAATTTATCTGTCTGGTTTCANATTTCCGTAAACTGATCTATNCCCATTCCACATATCGGGCACTTATAGTCCGGNGGCAGCTCCTCTCCCTCATACACATAACCGCACACCTGACANTGNAATTTCTTTACAGGNCCGTNCTCTTTCTTTTCTTCCTCTTCCGGAATATACGTAGGTGCATTCTTCGGNCTCTTTCCCTTAACCACCTGATGATAGTACGCATAGGTCATGGCGTTTCTGTTTCCAAANACTTCCGCNCCTTCCACTTCTCCNAAAAATACGGTATGGGTNGCTGTTTCCATCTTATCAATGACNCGNCAGACAATATACCCNCAGGAATCTGTAATCACCGGCATATGNTCCTCCACCGTATACTTNACCTGCGCAAANTTNTCCACATCCTTTCCGGACTGAAACCCGAANGTTCCAATTATGGATGGATCCGAATCCTCTGCCANAATTGAAATGGCAAAACGTCCGCTTTGCTCAATGCATTTGTTGGTATANTTNTCGTGATTAATGCTGACCGCTATGGAAGCCGGCTTTGACGTAATCTGCATGGCACTNTTNGCTATACAGCCTGCAGGACGNCCTTCATCCCATGTACTGACTACATAAACNCCGTATGANAGCTTATGAAATGCACTTTGATTCATAAAATCCCTCCTTAAAATCAGTAATTNTTACTATTTTNAAATATATAGNTTTTGGGAATTCCTGTCAATATANTTTTCCCATATTTCCAGNTNNNTNANANCAGNCTGCTCCGAATCATTCGAGGAAACAACTGCTGACTTTCATTTTTAGCAAGAGTGATATCGTTNAACTCTGCGTAAAANCACNCNTCTAAGCNAAAANCGTTTTCTGCNGCATAGCGCTTCATTGCTTCTATNGTGNCCGTCATCCACTGACTGANAGTGTCNGCNGACAANTCATAGAGACAAAGGTATTTCCCACCGGGAGCGCANTTTTCTCCATCTGCCCGTTTTTGGTAGAGAAACTGTTCCCCGTCTCCTACAAAAACTCCTGTTTGGAGACCGTCTGTCAGGTAATTGACCACAAAGGGCGGCTTCCTGCCCTCCGGCAGCAGCCGNGAAAACCNCATATCCTCCCANNCAAGAACCNGAAANCCTCTTCCGCNGTACTGTTGAAAGNATNGNTTTTCTTCCAATACGCTNNTGAGCATAGCCTTTCTACGNTGAAGCAGTTCNATGCAGNGNTCNATTTNNCTGCTTTGTGCCTCCANCAAATGCCCCAATTCCTCTGCCGANCCANATTCNTGATATTGCTTGATTTCNCGCAGCGGNAGNCCNAGATCNCGCAGCACAGCAATGAGCGCCAACTGATCCAATTGAAGCAAAGANTAATACCGATAGCCGTTCTCCGCCACATAGGCTGGCGAAAACANACCGATTTCATCATAATATTGAAGGGTCTTGCGGTTCGTNCTGGCGATTTTTGCAAACTCGGTGATTTTNAATAATTCCTCTGACATTTTNACTTCCTCTCTTGACTGTCCTGTTACCGGACAGTTTATAATCATCATATCANAGATGANNGAGGAAGTACACTGTTATGAAANANCTNGACNTGNTAAATGNCCCGGTNAGAAAAACAATCCTTCGGTTTTCAATCCCAACNATCTTAGGNATGGCGGCTACACAGCTNTACACTGTGGCNGACACCATGATAATCGGACGATTCATGGACAAATACGCGTTAGGAGCGGTGTCCAATGCNTCCACTGTGCTGATGGCTTTCCTATTCATTTCCGGCGGATTAGANTTNGGATGNGGACTNCTGACAGCNTCCCAAAGACCCAANCTGNANCAAAAAGAATTGAGCGGNCTTATCTACAATATGCTGTTTTNGGATCTGNNCGTAGGTCTGCTCATACTTGGCAGCGGGCTGTGGGGAATGGAGCGGTTTTTGCTGCTCATAAACACCCCGTCAGAAATCATGGACGCCGCGATGCTCTATGGCCGCATCTATCTGCTGGGGTTACCCTTTCTGATGCTGTATGATTTATCCCGACAGGTTGTGATCAGCTGTGGGGAATCCCGCGTTCCGTTGCTTGCGGTGTTGGCTTCATCAGTGCTGAACATTATCCTCGACCTGGTTTTGGTCGGGCCGCTGGGCGTGGCGGGAGCTGCCGCCGCTTCTGTGCTGACCCAGGTACTGGGCTGCCTGTTTATGCTGACATATTTGCACCGTACCGTGCTCGCCTGCAGCTTTCAACTCCATTTTCTGCAAAAGCGCTGTTTCCGGGACATTTTGCGGCTCTCCGTACCGAACACGTTACAACAGATAGCACCGCCTGCTGTGGCGCTTGTTAAGCAGGGGTTGCTAGGAACACTTGGCGTGGCGGAAATTGACGGTTTTGCCTGTTCTAACAAGCTGTCTACATTGATGATGATGCCAATCTATGGCTTGGTCCAATCACTTGTAGTATTTATCGCGCAAAATCATTCGGTAGGAGCTGTGGATCGTGTCCGGTCAAGTATTCGGGAGACACGGAACTTGATACTGTCCTATATGTCGATAGTAGTGCTCTCATGCTTGCTGTTGAATCGACAGTTCTTATCCCTGTTTACTAATGATACGGCTGTGATCCGGTGCGGCGCTATGCTTCTGGAGTTCGAATCTTGGACATATATTCTGACCGCTATGAAACATCTTCAAGAGGCACAGCTGCGGGGACAGATGAAAATGGGTCTATACCTGATTTCCAGTCTGCTGCCCATCGGTATTAATATTGCTTGCTGCCTGATGCTTGTACCAAGGTTTGGGTATTCCGGTTTCTATTTGTCCACCTTTGTGTCTGCACCATTTGGTCTGCTTTTGGCTATGGTCTTAGTGAAGATCAGCAGCGCTAATATTATGGATCATTCCTTATGACCTTTCAGTATCACTGCCATACTGATCAGATCCAAAACCGGAAAGGCTTGGAAAACATAATGTATCCAAGAGGGGCGCTTTTTATTTTCCCCCCGAACTTGCAAATCACGAATATAATTCCAGCCAATACATCCATTCAAGAAGTTGAGCACACATGGAAAAGCAAATAGCATAACAGGAGTCATAGCAATTAAAAATATTATTGATAACGCATAAGACCACTCCCCCTCTTTCGGAGATTCTATCGCATATAGATAATGTATCCCATTTAGCAGATAAAAAGGAATCATACCAATTTTCAATGTAATCCATATTCTTTTTACCTCCCGCGCCTTCCTTCCTACATGCAAAAACTCCGCATTTACCAGATTTATGATACCAAGCCCCAAAGAAATTATAGAAACAATAAAATAGTAATTCACATGATCAAACCATGTATATGATATAAAATGAAATGAACCTGCAAACAACCGCAACAAACCAAATAATGACTGCACATACAGGCAAATAATATAAGCTATCGTTATTATGGAAAATTTTGCCTCAGTTCCACTCACTACTGCCTTACCTTTGGGGCTCATTCTCAACATATTTTGCACAAATTCCTTAACACATGCATAACCGACAATCACTACCCCAATATAAACCAAAAAGTCAATCATATTCTTACCGTTCATTGCCTCCCCCAGATTAAGCTCCACTACTTTTCCCGGCTTGCTCAAATAGCATATATAATAACAGCCAATATACGGTTATTATTCATACACAAAGCTAAAATACAATATAATCACAGCATCTTTAATTATAACACCTTTCAGGACAAAAGATATCAACATTTGAGGATACATAAAAGCCCGAACAACATTATGCTACTTTTTAGAGGTCTGCCAGTGTCACCAAATATTTTCTGGAGCCTCCCATTGTTCATCATTTCCGCCAGCCAGCGCATAAATTCTGCCATCCTCACTGATTGCCACTGCTTGTGACATACCAGCTGTACCCCCCGGCCTGATAGCCTCATTCCTCGCCACATTAAATGCAAAAATTGGCTCTCCGCTGTACTGACGTTGCTTCCATATCCTCAATATCGCTCCATGTGGAAGACGGCAAGCCGCTCCATTTTGTACCAAACCGGGATACCATGTCCAAAAAGCTGCCCATGTTCTTTTCCTCCTCTTCTTCTGAATAGTTTATCGAGCAGGCAGACGACCGTAGAAGGGTAAATTACACGAATGGACTGTTTTATCTCGTAAAAGAAAAAGAGTGCCTATTTTCAGCACCCTTTTCATGCGGATAACAGGACTTGAACCTGCACGGTCTCCCACCAGAACCTAAATCTGGCGCGTCTGCCAATTCCGCCATATCCGCTTATCTGCCGGAATGTTCCGGCAAAAATCATTCACGTTAATTATCTTATCATTCACGGCAAATGCTGTCAACTAAATAAAAGAAGCAATACAATAAACCGCGTAGATTCCAAGTAATGCAATTCCCTGTATTCTGGAAGATTTCTTCCTTATTAATATAGGGAGAATCAGGATTGCCATAACCAGACAGGCAAGGGGCATGTCCACCCGAACAGTGGATTGTTCAAGAGGAATCCCTGCGACTGCAGAAGGAATGCCAATTACCAAAAGCATATTTAAAAGGTTTGCACCGATCACATTTCCCAGCCCTACATTTCCGTAACCTTTCACCAGTGACATAACGGATGTCATAAGCTCCGGCAAAGAAGTTCCCAGTGCAATAAAGGTAACGGCAATCACACGCTCCGGCACGCCAATCGCTTCAGCAATAAGTATTCCGTTGTCCACCAGAAGGTTTGCCCCCACAAAAAGACATGCTGCACAGACCGCAAGAACTATGATCTGCTTTAAGATAGAAATGTTCTTCGTATCCTCTTTTTCTTCTTCGCTATCCCCTTCCGCAGAAGCACGTACCACATTCAAACATGCATACACGATAAACAACAGCAACAATACCACACCGATAGGCCGCCCAAAGGCTCCTGTCAAAAATCCGCATATATTGAGCCCGATCAGAACCACAAAATAGAAAATACCGCGCCATGAAAGCGATGAAGTCTCTACCTGCTTTGTAGGACGTATGGTTTGTGTCAGACCGGCGATTAACGCCGTATTGCAGATGATAGAGCCAAAGGCATTTCCTGCCGCAATCGCTGCCGATCCGTCAAAAGCTGCTGTGGTTGAAACCAGGATTTCCGGCAAAGTAGTACCTAAACTGACAATAGTGGCACCCACCACGATTTGAGGAATCCCAAGCTTCTTGGCAATCGCAACTGCCGCATCTACCAATCGGTCGCCTCCCACACAAATTAAAATAAGACCTACTACAAACAAAATAACTGCTTTTACCATTTTTCCCTTTCCTTTCTCTCTTCAGTATACCCAACAACGGACATCGCGCTTTACGAGCCATCCTTATGTCAAAAAAGACTTTCGGCACACAAAAACTGTGTGTCAAAAGTCTCGTACTTCCGGATTCATGGAAGTGTCCAGCCACGGCTTACACCGGGGATTGTTGGCTGAACCCTTTTTACTACTCCCTCTTAACAAAGTAAACTTTATCAGAAAACAATGTCTATGTCAAGTCAGGACTCCCTTCCATACGCCCTTCTCCGATATGACATATCACCTTTTTGTTAATTCGCAGCAAAAAGAAAATGGTGACTGCCAGCGATGCGACCTCTGCAATGGGAAAGGCCCACCATACGTACCTTACTTCTCCCGCAAGAGAAAGCAGGTATGCTGCCGGAAGCAATACCAAAAGCTGTCTCGCTATGGATACGATCATACTATATACTCCGTTCCCAAGAGCCTGAAATAAAGAACCGCAGATAATGCAAAATCCGGCAAATAAAAAGCTGACGCTAATAGTCCGGAGTGCAGGCACACCTATAGCAAGCATTGTTTCCGATGCATCAAATAAAGCGAACAGCGGCGTAGGAAAAACTTGGAAAATCAAAAACCCCACCGCCATAAGACCCACTGCATACATAATACTGTATTTCAGAGTCCTGATAAGCCTGTCCCTCTTTCCTGCCCCGAAATTATAGGCAATAATCGGAACCATCCCGTTATTCAATCCAAATATCGGCATAAAGATAAAACTCTGAAGCTTAAAATAAACGCCAAACACTGCAACCGCTGTAGAATTAAATGTGATCAAAATCCTGTTCATACCGTAAGTCATCACAGAACCGATTGCCTGCATTATAATAGAAGGAATCCCTACCATATAGATCTGCCCGATAATCTTTCCATCCGGAGTGAACCCCTTCAGCCGAAGCTTAATATCCGTATTTTTCTTTTCATTAATTATAATGGCCATAATACCTGCAATAATCTGCCCTGCTACCGTGGCTGCCGCTGCGCCTGCAACGCCCATGCGCGGAACACCGAAATAACCAAAAATGAAAACAGGATCCAGAATAATATTAATGATTGCTCCTGTTCCCTGTGTAACCATGGTATAAATCGTTTTTCCCGTTGACTGAAGAAGTCTTTCAAAAATAAACTGTGTATACATACCAAAAGAACAGCAGCAGATGATCGTCAGGTACTGTTTTCCATAATCTATGATCTGCGCATCTGTAGTCTGGCTCAGATAAAAAGGAGTCGTAACCAAAAGACCAACGATCAAAAACACCAGATAACTCAACGCATATAGAAACACACCATTAACTGCTGTCTTGTCTGCTTTTTCATAATCCTTTTCTCCAAGCGATCTGGAAAGAAGCGCATTCACACCAACTCCGGTTCCTGCTCCAAGGGCAATCATCAGAGACTGTATCGGGAATGCCATGGATACAGCGGTCAGCGCATTCTCATCAATTCTTGATACAAAGATGCTGTCAACAATATTATAAAGCGCCTGAACAAGCATAGAAAGCATCATTGGCAGCGACATACTGAGTAAAAGTCTGTTAACCGGCATTATTCCCATTTTGTTCTCTTTTCTATTTTGTACTTGTTCCATATATAATCCTGCCTTTCTCCTTTAAAATGCGTACCCTACCATTATACTAGATATGGATAGTATTGCAATATTTTTCTTAAAGACCGTTATTCGTTTACCGGAATCCTCCTCATGAAAATTTTCGTAGTAAAAATGTGGTAAAAATGTAAAAAAGGGTAAAAAAGCACAAAAAAATTATTGACAGAATTTAACGCATATTTTATAATATATCTTGCGTTGCGTAGGTATGTAGTAGGATCATAACCAGCGGGGTGTGGCTCAGCTTGGCTAGAGCGCCTGGTTTGGGACCAGGAGGTCGCAGGTTCGAATCCTGTCACCCCGACTTAACGCAAACACTTAATTATTCAATTTGCGGGTGTAGTTCAATGGTAGAACACCAGCCTTCCAAGCTGGACACGTGGGTTCGATTCCCATCACCCGCTTTTGCATTTAAAATGCAATTTTATGTGTCCATAGCTCAGCTGGATAGAGCAACGGCCTTCTAAGCCGTGGGTCGGGGGTTCGAATCCCTTTGGGCACGTTCAGAAAGTGCATCATGCAGTTTCTGCTTATGGTGGGTATGGCGCAGTTGGCTAGCGCGCCAGATTGTGGCTCTGGAGGCCGAGGGTTCAAGTCCCTCTATCCACCCTCTACCAATTATCTCTCAGCAATTGTCTCTTTGGCAGTTGTTTGCGGGAAGCTTGGTGTTATGATGGGCTATCGCCAAGCGGTAAGGCACAGGACTTTGACTCCTGCATTCGCTGGTTCGAATCCAGCTAGCCCAGCTACATAATTTATGGGCCACTAGCTCAGGTGGTAGAGCACTTGACTTTTAATCAAGTTGTCCGGGGTTCGAGTCCCCGGTGGCTCATTTAAAGTTTATGTTAAATTATATTCGGGGGCTCGAACCCCTGTTGATGTCCCCGGTGGCTCATTTAAAAGCGCAACAGGCAATGTCTGTTGCGCTTTTTATTATCCAATATTCTTTGTTACAAATAATTGATGGTAAAGTGTGCCTCTCCCTTTCGATCTATATCCATGATCACATATGACGGACGACGTCCTTCCTGTCGGGGATAAGTCAAACTTCCGGGATTAACTGCAATCAGGTCAGACGCCATATCTACTATCGGTCTGTGTGTATGACCAAACATCACAATATCAACTCCCTTTTCTCTCGCTTCCCGCTTCAAGGTTTCATTGCTCATGGAAACATAATAATTATGTCCGTGGGTCAGCCAAACTCTATACTTCCCGATATAAAACTCCTTTTCTCTGGGAAGATCCGAAAAAAAATCATTATTTCCCACCACCATCTGCACCGGGCAGCCAGCTGCCTCCGCGATCAAATACTCGCTTCCCTCGATATCTCCGCAATGTACCACCATATCCACCGGCGCCACTCTTTCAAGCACCTTTATATAATTATCATTTCTGCGATGCGTATCGCTGACAATTAGTACCTTCATTGGTTCCTCTCATCCGTTTATCTCTCATTATTTTTCATTGTAAATTTTCGAGCTGTTCTTTCATTGCACGAAGCGCTTTTCCTCTGTGACTAATACTGTTCTTTTCTTCATTTGTCAGTTCCGCGGTACTTCTGCCATATTCAGGCACCTGAAAGATAGGATCGTATCCAAAACCGTTTTCTCCTTTTTCCTCATAGCCGATCCTGCCCTCTATCGTCTCTTCACTGTGAAGAACTGTACCATCGGGTAAAACACATGCAATTGCACAGACAAAACGTGCTGTTCTTTGTTCATCAGGTACTCCGGAAAGTCTGTCGATCAGATTTTGATTTTTGATAGTATATGGGGTATCTTCCCCCAAATATCTTGCAGAATAAATTCCCGGTTCCTTATTTAAATAATCAATTTCTAATCCCGAATCATCAGCAAGCACAATAGCTCCCGGCACACACTCCGCCACTGCTTTCGCTTTAATTTTTGCATTTTCCAAAAAGCTTTTTCCATCCTCAACAATATCAGCGGTTACCCCTGCTTCCTTCATGGACAAAATCTCTACCGGTTCTCCGCCTATCATAAGATTCGAGAGGATCATCTTTATTTCCCGCATTTTTCCGGCGTTTCCTGTTGCAAATATAATCTTTTGCATTTATTACAAGCCTCCACACTCTCCATCCTAAACCTTTATATGTTATAGTTTTCTTCTAAATACATCAGTCTGGAAAGTTTTCTTCATATATCTTTAAAATTGCCTGATAAATTCCTTCTGCTATTTTTTCCTGATATTCATCCCTGCCCAGCAAAATCGCCTCCTGTTTATTGCTAATACATCCGGATTTTATAGATGCCGCCGGCACCGTAACATTCCGCAGTGCATAATCATCCGCCTCTGCTTCACTCAGCCCAAGCGCTTTCCCCTTGATACTGGTTACTACTTCCCGTTCCAACGCATCTGCCAATTCCACGCTCCCAAAACCTGGAATGAAATAGTCTCCGTTATAAACCGTCGTCGTTCCATAAACACTGCTGTTTTCATTAGCATCTACCTGAATCCGTATATACATATCCGCTTTGGTCTCATTGGCAAGCTCTGCCCGGTCAGCCTCAGCCGGATTCACATCATCCATTCTGGTATAATAAGTTTTTATATCGGTTTTGTCCAGCTTTTCCTTTAATTTTCTGGCTACACCCAGATTAATATCCTTTTCCAGAATCCCTTCAGCAGTCACTCCCGTATTCTCTCCCCCGCATGCCGGGTCAATGACCACGATCTTGTCGTAGCTCTCTCTGGGGCTGGAAAAATCGATATACAAATCATTGTTTTCCAAAATTGTACGACATTCAAATATTCCGTTCAATTTGAAATCCAGTCTGGTTCCATCCAAAGTACTCTCGTACAATCCCTGACTCACCTTATCTCTGTTTCCAGAAATGGCGTTCTCAACATAAAAACTTTCCTCCGCACCGTTTATTATGATGTAGAGTTCCTTATCCATATAATGATTCTCTATAACAATATCCTCAGCCCTACAATCCTTCGGCAAAGGAACCCGTAAATAACTGGTATCTGATTTACCCTGCACAAATGTCAGAGCATGTTCTTCGGTCTCCTCCGAATCCACTGTTTCGTATTCTATGGGATTTTTTGGTGTTTCATCCTGTACCACTTCCGATATAGTAATCGTTTTATTGGCTGATAAATGAAGGATCACTCCCATGGACGCAATACACAAAACTCCGCAAAAGCACGCCATCCCTGTCATAATATTATGTTGCATTTCTATAACCTCGCCTGCTGTCTCCCGGGCGGTTTCGGACCGGGAAACTGATAAAAATAGGTCTTCATCATTCCATTATATATCTTTCGATTTTTTGCTGCCTTTAATCCCAAAGCATTCTCTGCCTGCTCATAGGCAGTAATTATATAAAGAGACCATGAATCCAGCGCCTTATATCTATCTCCTATCGTCTGATACAGCGCCGGTAAATTTTTCTTCTCTTCAATTCTTTCACCATATGGCGGATTTGTTACAATAAACCCATACTTCTTACTATGACTTAACTGGTCAACCCCTCTTCTCTGAAAGTGGATCATATTATCCACGCCGGCAAGCCTGGCATTTTCCCTTGCAATGCTTACCATGGAATCGTCAATATCATATCCCTGTATATCTGTATTCCGATCCAGGCATACCATTTCTCTTGCCTCATCAAAACTTTCATACCATTGCTTTGCAGAAATCAAATGTCCCCAATTTTCGGCTGTAAAGCTTCTGTTCATCCCCGGTGCCATGTTAGCCGCCATCATTGCCGCTTCAATAGGAAAAGTTCCGCTTCCGCAAAAAGGATCTACCAAAATACGATCCGCCTTCCAGGGCGTAAGCATCAGCAGCGCAGCAGCCAGGTTTTCCGCAATAGGTGCTCTTGCCGTCAATTTACGGTATCCTCTTTTGTGAAGAGAGTCTCCCGTGGTGTCCAGCGCCGCCGTAACCTGATCCTTCATTAGAAATACCCGGATTGGAAAAGCTTCTCCGTCTTCTTCAAACCACTCTTTATGATAAACTTCCTTAAGCCGCTCCACCATTGCTTTTTTCATAATGGACTGTATGTCGGAGGGGCTGAAAAGCTTACTCTTCACGCTGGCTGCCTTAGTCACCCAAAACTTTCCGTCTGCCGGAATAAAATTCTCCCAAGGAATATTCTTCGTTCCCTGAAAAAGGTCTTCAAAGGTCTCCGCTCGAAAGCTTCCTGTCTTGATCAAAATTCTTTCTGCTGTACGCAAAAAAATATTAGCACGGCATACGGCTTCCTCATCTCCGATAAACGTAATGCGCCCGTCTTCCACCAAAGTCACATCATATCCCAGATCAATTATTTCACGTTTCAGTACTGCCTCAAGTCCAAAGTGACACGGCGCTATCAGTTCATATCTGTTCATCGGTACCTCTTTCTTGTTTTTCTTTTGCGGGTATTATAGCACAATTTGACTCTTTTGTACACGAGAAAAAGCGCCCAAACGGGCGCCCTCTCTCCAAAAACATTTAGAATTCGTTATTCTTCTTGTTATTGTTGTTAGAACTGTTGGAAGAGCTGTTCTTCTGGCTGTTCTGGCAGTTCTGCCCAGATTTGTTTTCCTGATTCTGGTTGTTCTGACTGTTCTGATTGTTCTGATTAAAATCGTTCTTAGACATTTTTGTTCCCTCCTGATTATTTAGGTTACGGAAGTAGTATTCTCTTTTTTCAGGAGGTTTATGCTCTTTTCGCCTAGTACTTTAGTACTTATTTTTTATTCACTTTGCACAAATAACACACATAAATTTCAGTAGTACTTTTGTACTATTTTCCATTGCCTAAATAATGAAAAGGGATTATAATGTATTTGTAAGCGGGGAACCCCTTCAAATTCCCGTTTATAACCCTTATATTAATTATTTATACTCCCCAGAAAAAGCCTGTCCTATGACAGGCTTTTTCACATCATCAACGTAGATTTTCAAACCAACTTTTTGCCTTTTGTATCATTTTCTGACTCAAATCCAAACATACGCTCTTAACATGCATTCCCAAGGCAAGTAATTTGGTTTCATTCAAACGTGAGGCGCCATCTTGCTCCGCATTTAATATGCTTTTTACAAGCAGAACCGGATCTCCTAATTCCTCCGTCACCTGACTCTCTTCTTTGCCCTTTCGAACCTGTATCTCTATATATTCTTCGTAATAAGATGCATGCTCCGCAATTTTTGCACTGTCAAGCTTACCGGACAGCGCGCGTTGCAGCCTTGTAATAAAATCTTTTTTTGTCATACTCTATTCCCGGTTATAATCGATCCATTCCCTGACCGCTCTCAAACCGCTTCCTTCCTTTTTCCGGGTCCGCTATAAAATCGATTAATGTGCGAAATGCCTGCATCGCCATTTTTTCCTTATTACAGGTCTTCGAATTCTTCCCCGTATCCCTGATCAGATTATAACGACTCATCTGCCATACATACAGATCGCACATGGAATACCCGCATACTTTTACCTTGTTTAAGAAGGTGTGGTGTTCAATATAATAAACCAGTTCTTCATAAATCTGAGGCTGCAGCATAATATCCTTCCACAGCTCATCTGCCCATACTCTGTCAAGCTCTGCATAAGCACATATTTCGTAAAACGCCTGACACACTTTGATTCTGGATGCATCATATAAAATTCCCGACATACGATCACTTCCCGTTTTTATTTATAAATATATCCCTATCTCCCTTAAAAAGCAATCCCTCCTGCTAATTTGCGATTAAAAAAGTAACAGTTCAGCCATGCTGAATTGTTACGCAAAAAACTCCCCACAGGAAAACCTGTAGGGAGTTTCTGATTATCTAACTATAATCTTAAATCAGATTATTTAGCTGCTTTCCAAGCATCATACTGTGCTGTGAACTCAGCCAATACTTCCTGATATCCAGCCTCGTCAAGAGCTGCCTGATAGGTCTCGATTGCGCCTTCAACGTCAGCTTCTGAATAACCGCCGTTCTCAAGTGCAAAACCATATGTATCGAAAACAGTCTGGCATGCTGTGTACTGAGCGTCTACAGGAGTCTTGTCAAAACGGAAACCTGCTGCGGAAGAGGTATTAGCACCGCCGTTGAAATCCTTATACAGATCGCCAAAACCATCGGGCTGATTGTCCATAGGGCTTACAACTGTAGCAGAAGCGGACTCCCACATAGAGTGATTGTACTTATCGCTGTGCTGAGTAACATGACCGTTTGCATCATACTCGAAATCTTCGCCTTCAATACCGAAAGTATAGATATCAGCAAGCTTGCTGTCTGTGTACAGAAGACCCATGAAATCGATACAAGCCTGTGCCTGCTCAGGTGTGCTGTTTGCAGTTACACAGTAGCAGGAACCAAGAGCTGATGTGGAGTGTGCCCATCTGCTTGTGAAAGGCTGCAGTGCGATTGCCTGACCATAACGGCTCTCAGCTTCATCGTTAACCGGAAGGTCAGTCCACCATGTGAATGCCCAATCCTGAGACTGAGTTGTGGTATCAGTTGTGGTCTTGTTTACTTCGTCCTCAGAAATGTAACCAGCATCTGCCCACTTACCCATCAGTGTACAGAACTCTTTGTACTCATCAGTAAGAACAGTATCAACTACAGTGTCGGTAGCTCTGTCAACAGCGATCCAGTTGGACTTAGCGTCAGCGGTAAAGAAATCAAAGCTGTCGATGTACCATCTGTAGAACATAGCTGTCTTCTGTGTCAATAAGGGATACTTGAGACCTTTTGACTTAGCGTCAGCAAGCATGGGCTCAAGGTCAGCCAGCGTCTTGATGGTGGACATATCCCAGCCAAATTCATCAACGAGCTCCTGACGAGCAATAACATCATAGCCTTCTACGTTATCCTTGTATACAGGAATGAAGTAATTTCTTCCGTTATACTTGGTTGCTTCCCACTGTCCTGCATCCATAGAGTCATAAAGAGGTGTGCCCGGAAGCAGATCTGTGATGTCATAAACTGCGTTTCTGGGAACAAGGTCGTTTGTACCGATTGTGCTCTCCCAAGAAGCTGTCCACAACAGGTTGATCTCGTTGTTAGCCAGTGAGAGGTTAGCCTTGTCGATATACTCGCCGGAACCGATATCGGTAAGTACGATCTGAACATTGATCTTATCCTTGATGTACTCGTTGATAGCGTCCTGCACCTTCTGAACCTGAGCAGAATCAGGTGTTGCAAGGTTAAATGTGTTTCTGGTAAGGTTGATGGTTACTACCTCGCCTGATGCTGCCGGAGCTTCTGCGTCATCATTTGAATCTGCTGCATCGTCTGTTGCAGGTGCTGCATCATCTGTTGCAGGTGCTGCATCATTAGTTGCCGGTGCATCATTGGTAGCATTATTGCCACCGCCGCAGCCTGTCAGCATGGTTGCTACCATAGCTGTTGCCAGAACTACGGATAAAACTTTTTTGATTTTCATTTAAAAAATCCTCCCTAGTTTTTATTTATTTCTAACCCTCCGCACCATTGCATCGGGTTGAAACCAAAGTGAATCATCCCTTNACGGAACCTACCGTAAGACCTTTGACAAAGTATTTCTGGAAGAACGGATAAGCNACCATGATCGGTCCGATAACCACCAGCACGGTTGCCATNGTTGCCGANTACTGNGGNATNNTNCCNCCCATCGCTGCCCTTGCCGCTGCAGGNACATTGNNNGAGTTGAGCAGGAATTCAATACTCTTCTGAATATTAACNAGCATGAGCTGNANNGGTTTCTTNTTATNNGATGNNATATAGAGCANCGCATTCTGCCAGTCATTCCAGTATGCGGTAGCCATCATGAANCCNACNGCNGCCAGTGAAGGCTTGAGNAGNGGGAAGGTGATCTGGAAGAAGGTGCGGTATTCGCCNGCNCCGTCNATCTTNGCNGATTCCATCAACTCTCCGGGTATNCTGTTTACAATATAAGTNCTNANNATNATGACATTCATGGTCGATACGCAAAGAGGCAAAATCAATGCCCACAAGGTATCCTTTAAATGATAGTAAGATGTAAAAATTATGTAGCCTGAAAGCTGTCCGCCGTTAAAAAGCATCGGGATCAGCAAAAATATTGATAAAAATTTAGATAACCTGAACTCCGGTCTGCTGATGGAGTAAGCAAACATACTCATAACAAGCAGTCCTAAAAATGTTCCGAACACCGTGACAAAGATCGTTACGCCATANGATACAGCAAGNTGNTTTCCNTACCGGAGCACNGAATTCATACCGNCCANAGACCACTTTGCGGGCCAGAAGCTGAAGCCGTTCTGGTTGATGGACATCTCATCCGTAAATGCCGCTACAAANACCAGTACNACAGGTAAAAAGCAGAACAATGTGTAAAGCAGGAGACAGAAGCCTAAAACATACTGTCCGATCCCCTTTTTTTCAGTTTTNGAAGCCGCCAGATCGGCAGCATTTGATTTTCTCTTACTCATATGATACTTACCCTCCATTCTATGATTTACAGATTAGAACAACGAATCTTCCGGTGAAACTTTGCGGACTACNCCGTTTGCGAACAGCATGAGCAGTAAGCCCACCACGGACTGGAACAAGCTGGTCGCCGNNACAAATCCGAAGTTCGGACTCGTAAGGATGGCATTCAGCACATAGGAGTCGATAACCTGTGTNGTCGGATACAACTGACCGTTATTTCTGGTTACCTGGTAGAAAAGACCTGTGTCGGAACGCATGATCGTACCTACGGAAAGTAACAGCATAACAGTGATCATAGGAAGCAGGGACGGCAGNGTGATNTGCCANATCTGTTTCCACTTGTTGGCGCCGTCNATCTGCGCCGCTTCATAGAGGGCGGTGTCGATACCTGCCAGAACNGACATATACAGAACGGAACCGTAACCAACACTGTTCCATATCTTAACGACTGTCAGAATAAACGGCCACCATGAGGGTGCNGAATAGAACCGGACACCNGTATTAAATGTATGGTTNATCAGACCNGTGTCTGTACTGATAAANGCATATACNATAAACTGTACTGCCGCGTAAGAAATGAACACGGGAATGATCATCANAGTCTGCATGGTCTTCGCCNCTTTTTTAAACACGAACTGGTCNATNGCNATNGCAAGCACNACATTTAAGAANGTNCCNACNGCNGTAAANATCACNTAATANATCAATGTNTTTTTNGTCATGTTNANAAAGGTATTCTTTGANGCTATGAGGAACTTAAAATTATCGANCCCGTTCCANGGNCTGGCCCANATCCCCTTTGANTAGTCAAAACTCTTAAATGCCATTACTAAACCGGCCATCGGTACATACATGATAAAAAACAAAATCAAAAATACCGGTAAGGCCATGACCACATGCGCCCTGTGTTTCCACGTGTTCTCTAGAAAGCTCTTCATATCTCGCTAAATCCTCCCTTTAATTAAAATAGTTTTTTGCATTTATGTTATGGGAAGAGATAATCTGTTCCCCAAATGCCTCATATGGCTTTATAATTGTTTGACAGAATTCCCCTGAAACACCTCACCGGCCACAATGATCTGTTCCGTTATCGTTGTTTTGGGATGTTCGATCAAACTTATCAACTTGTCCGCCGCCTCACTGCCGAGACGCTTTGTGTCCTGTACAACCGTAGCAAGCTTTGGTTCAAAATTTTTGGCAATGCCGATGCCATCATACCCCGCTATTGATATATCCTTCGGTATTTTAAGTCCTCTGGCCTGAATAGCAGCTATCCCNCCAAAACAGGCAAAATCGTCAGGATAAATAATACAGGTNGGCGGGTCTTTCAAGCTAAGAAGCAAACCTGTTTCCTTGTATGCCCCCTGTGCATCACGGTATGGCGCTTCACGAATATATTCTGCCGGTATATTCAATTTCAATCCTTCACATGTTCTGAAAAAAGAAGACAGCCGGCTCTGCGTAACCGCCGAATCGGCACCATGTATATATGCAATTTTGCGATGTCCCATTTGATATATGTAAGAGACAAGGTCTTTCATACCCTTTACATTATCAGAAACGATTGTGCTTCTGTTATTAAACAGATGATCTATAGTTACGATCGGAATATCGCTTCTCACCAGCTCTCCGACCTCCGGATCTTCAAAATCAACACAGGCAATCACCACACCGTCAAATCTCCGGTACCTGGCATGCTCCAGATAAGACATCCTTCTGCTTCTGTTCTGGCAGCTGTTAATAAAAGTGATATCATATCCTCTTTCTTCTGCTGCATTCTTAAAGCTGTCAAGGACATGTGCAAAATANTCATGTGTAAGCCCGCTCTGGCTTTCATCTGAAAACAAAACCCCGAGATTATATGTACGGTTAGTCTTCAACGTCTTAGCTGCTGAATTGGGTGCATAACCCATTTGCTTCGCTACCTGTTTGATATGTGCTTTCGTCTCTTCACCTATATCCTTGTGGTCATTCAATGCTTTACTGACTGTCGCTATTGACACGCCACAAACTCTTGCAATATCCTTCATTGATACCATATTTGCGTTCTCCCCACCATCAAGTCTGCGTATACTTTATTTAACAGTTCACCCAAGCTTGATGCCGACGAGCAATAGGTGCATATCACGTCAGAAAACTTAATCGTTTTCTGTTTTTCTAGTATATATCATTTTTTATACTTTTGCAACATTTTTTGAATTTTATTTATGCAACATTTACAATTTCAGTAAACATCACTATATTTTCGAGCTGCTTTTCTGTAATAATCTATAAAATTATTGTATTTTCCTCTCTTTTCGTCAAAACCACTCTTAAGAGTCTATCCTACTNCCATGTTTTTTGCAATATTTTTATTTATAAGTTTCATAATTTAAAGATTTCTGATAATTTGCACAACTTTTATATTGCGTTACGAGGATGTATTGTGTATAATTTTGATTACATAGAGAACTTAAACGTTTTCTGAACCCGATATGTTCTATTAATATAATTTTAAAAGGAGAAGGAACTATGAAATTTGGTTATTTTGATGATGCGAACCGCGAGTACGTGATCACCACCCCTAAGACCCCGCTTCCCTGGATTAACTATCTGGGCTGCAAAGACTTTTTCAGCCTGATTTCCAACACATGCGGCGGTTACACATTTTATAAGGATGCAAAGCTGCTCCGTCTGACCCGTTATCGTTACAACGATGTACCCGGTGACGTAAACGGCAAATACTTCTATATTAAAGATGGCGATTCCGTATGGAACCCCGGATGGCAGCCCACCAAGACCGAACTGGACTCTTATGAATGCCGGCACGGCATCGGTTACAGCCGCTTTACTTCTTCTAAGAACGGTGTAAAAGCATCCGTACTTACTTTTGTTCCTATGGATGACACCTGCGAGATCAGCCAGCTTCAGCTTACCAATGGTTCTTCCGAAACCAAAGAGATATCTGTTTTCTCTTATGTTGAATGGTGCCTTTGGAATGCAGATGATGACAGCCGGAATTTCCAGCGTAATTACAGCACCGGCGAGGTTGAAGTAATTGATTCTACAATTTTCCACAAAACCGAATACAGAGAGCGCCGTAATCATTACGCCGTTTATTCTGTTAACGCTAAGGTTGACGGATTTGACACCAGCAGAGACGCTTTCCTCGGTGCATACAGAGGCGCGGACAAACCGGAGGCTGTTGAAAACGGTGCCTGCACAAATTCCGTTGCACACGGCTGGTCACCGATTGCATCTCACCAGCTGAATGTTTCTCTGGCTCCCGGCGAAACAAAGTCCTTCGTATTTGTTCTCGGTTANATTGAGAATCCTGAAGAAGAAAAGTGGGAATCCAAAGGCATTATTAATAAGAAGCCGGCATATGCAATGCTTGACAAATATAAAACAGACGCCGATGTCGAAAAAGCATTTGGCGAATTGAATGAATACTGGCAGAACCTCCTTGCAAAATATACCATTAAGTCCTCCAACGACAAGGTTGACCGTATGGTAAATATCTGGAACCAGTATCAGTGTATGGTAACCTTCAATATGTCACGTTCCGCTTCCTATTATGAATCCGGTATCGGACGCGGCATGGGCTTCCGTGATTCCTGTCAGGATCTTTTAGGTTTTGTACATCTGATTCCTGACCGTGCAAGAGAAAGAATTATTGACATCGCATCCACCCAGTTCCAGGACGGCAGCGCTTATCATCAATATCAGCCTCTTACCAAAAAGGGCAACTCCGATATCGGAAGCGGTTTTAACGATGATCCTTTATGGCTCATTGCAGGAACCAGCGCTTACGTAAGAGAAACCGGCGATACCACCATCCTGACCGAGATGGTTCCTTTTGACAACGATGCATCCGTGGCAACACCACTGATGGATCACTTAAAACGTTCCTTTGACTATATTGTTAACCACAAAGGACCTCACCAGCTTCCGCTTATTGGACGCGCAGACTGGAATGACTGTCTGAACCTGAACTGCTTCTCAGAGCATCCCGGCGAATCCTTCCAGACCTTTGGTCCCAGTGAAGGTCCTGTTGCCGAATCCGTATTTATCGGCGGTATGTTTGTAAAATACGGTGAGGAATACGCACAGTTATGTGAGCTTATGGGCGATCAGGCTGAGGCTGACAGAGCCCGTGAAGAAGTGAAGCTTATGAATGCGGCTGTTCTTAAGGACGGCTGGGATGGCGAATGGTTTGTCCGCGCTTATGACGCTTACAGCCAGAAGGTTGGTTCCAAAGAATGCGAGGAAGGTCAGATTTACATTGAGCCTCAGGGCTTCTGCGTACTTGCCGGTATCGGTGTTGAAGAAGGACATGCCAAGAAAGCTCTTGACTCCGTAAAGGAAAGACTGGATACCAAGTACGGTGTTATGATCCTTCAGCCTGCTTATACCAAATACCATCTTGAGCTTGGTGAAATCTCCTCTTATCCGCCCGGATATAAGGANAATGCAGGTATCTTCTGTCACAACAATCCCTGGATCTCTATTGCAGAGACCGTNATCGGACGNGGCGACCGTGCTTTCGANGTATATCAGAAGACATGCCCTGCTTATGTNGAGGATATCAGNGAGATCCACAGAACNGAGCCTTATGTATATTCACAGATGGTTGCCGGCGCTGACGCATATATNCCCGGCGAGGCAAAGAACAGCTGGCTGACCGGTACTGCTGCATGGACATTTGTAAATATCTCCCAGTACATNCTGGGTGTATATCCCACTCATAAGGGNTTAAGTGTAAATCCTTGTATCCCTAAGAANTTTGGCGATTTTGAAATCACCAGAAANTTCAGAGAAGGAACATACAACATTAAGGTGGTTAATCCTGATAAGGTTGAAAAGGGCATCAAGAGCCTTACGGTTGACGGNGCACCTGTTGACGGCTGCGTAATTCCTTATGTAAAGGGCAAAGAAACCTACGATGTAGTCGTTACCATGGGATAATTTTAGATTNTAAGTNAAAATNGAANACTCCCNGCAGTTNTTNCTGNNGGGAGTTTTTGTAAGCANTTTGATATAATTTNNTTTAGCAAAAGTCTCTCTATTTCCCTATCCTACAAATTATTACATCACCTTCCTTGATCACATTGTCCTCNGCTGGCANTACCACNGCNCCTCTTCTGACAAANGCNATCACATCGAGNTCATTTTCNTTTTCTATCTGNNNTACCTTCTGTTCCAGAAACGGACTNGANGCATCCACCGTAACACTGACTGTCCCACGCCCTCTCCCTGTTCCCGGACTACTGTTCTGTATNCTTGTATATTGTTCCACAAAACCTGCGGAGATAATTCCTGTAGGGATTGCCACGACTCCCACTCCCAGAAACGCTATGATGATCGCCATTGCCCTTCCCACCACGGTAACCGGATAAATATCCCCGTACCCTACGGTAAGAATGGTTGATATGCTCCACCACATACCGGAGAAAGCATTATTAAATGCCTCCGGCTGCACCTCATGCTCCGCACTGTACATACACAGCGAAGAGGCAAGCATCAGTACCAGAATAATAAAAACTGAAGAAATAATCTGGTTTTTCTTTTCGTAAAGAACCGAAGTAATCACGTTAAAAGAATCATAGTAGGTATTAATTCGAAACAAATGAAAGATTCTGACTACTCTCAGCATCCGAAACGCAATAAAACCGGATAAGAAGAAAAACGGTAAAATAGTAAGCAGATCCACNATNCCGTCAAAGGAAGTCAGNAATTTCCATATTGACTGTACTCTGCTCTTTCCCGGATATAAGTACTCTGCCGTCCAGATCCTCAAAAGATACTCGACACANAAAATCGTTATTGTTACTGCTTCCAGAGTTTTTAANAACNCCCCATACTTTTCCATACCGGAAAAGGTCTCCAGAAAGAGAACTGCAATGTTNGTAATGATCACCGTCGCTATGAAAATATCAAAGGCNCNGCTTATCAGATCATCCCTCTTTCCTATCTGGATAATGTCAAAAATACGCTTTTTCTTCTTTTCCATCCTACTATCCTTTATTTCATAATCCTTTTACATCATGGGNGCAAATAACTTAAATACTCTCCCGAGAAACTTTTGAATAAGAGGAATCNTTTGNTAATATTCTNNGGTAACCTCCNGACATTTCTTCANAGTTTCCTGAAAGTCTTTCTCAACNTTTCCCACCACCTGATTNTCATANANGCTTACGCCGCATTCAAANTGATGNTAAAAGCTNCNGTANTCNANATTNACNGTTCCTANNGCTGCGCTGATATCATCGGAGATNANCGCTTTGGCATGAATAAAGCCCGGTGTGTATTCATACACCTTAATTCCTGAACGCAAGAGTGCCGGATAAAAGGTTCTGGCTATATAAAAAACAATTNTCTTATCCGGAATGTGNGGNAGGATCATAACAACCTCNACCCCTCTTTCCGCCGCATAGCGCATGGCATCCAAAAACTCTCGATCTACAATAAAGTAAGGCGTCATAATGTGGACATATTGAACCGCCTGATTGATCATGGACTGATAGACCATCTTGGTCACTTCTTCTTTTCTGGTAGGAGTTCCGCCGTAAGGAATGACAAATCCGTCATGATACAATGGTTTCTCATNTTCAATTCCNTGAAGATATTTCTCATAATCTTCTTTTCCNTTTTCNGATACGTTCCACATCTGNAAAAACATCACNGTAAAGCTTCTGACAGCATCGCCGGTAACNTTAACCGCAATGTCCTTCCAATGGCCNTANAGCACTTTCTCATTAATATACTCGTCCGCCAGATTGACTCCTCCGGTAAATGCCACTTTGCCATCAATNACTACNATCTTNCTGTGATCCCTGTTATTNTGNCTGGTNGAAAGAAAGGGAATGATNGGNGCAAACATTTTTGCCTTNATTCCATATTTCTGAAGCTGTTTNGGATANCTNTAGGGNAANAGNACAANCGANCACATCCCNTCATACATCACCCGCACTTCCACNCCTTCCTTGGCTTTTTCCTTTAAGATNTCNAAGANTGCATCCCACATGCTNCCCCGTTCCACAATAAAATACTCCAGAAAAATAAAGNGCTCCGCCTTTTTCAGTTCCTCCAAGAGATCTTTAAATTTCTCCTCTCCTAAAGGATAATAAGCAGCACTGGAATTATGATATACAGGATAACCGGCACACTGTTCCATATAATGGNCAAAGCCCTGATAGGANTTCGGACATTCCTTAAGTGCCTCNGCCGTTTCCTTTGAGGTCTTCAGAAGTCCCTCAGTCTCCTTTGTTCTGGCATACATCTTAGCTTTCAGCCCGATTCCTCCAGCATTGGAAATAACAAATACATAAATAAGTGCACCCAAAACNGGAAGAATGCAAATCGGAATAATCCAGCTAATCTTAAATTCTGTGGGTTCATCTCTGTTCACAATATAAATAATTAAAACAGCGCCCAACAGACTCATCCCCTCCCACAGATAATGAAAATAGCTTCCAAGCCATACAAAGCTCGCAAGTAAAACCAAAATCTGTAAGATCATCATCAAAAAGATGACNAGCATTCGACTGAAGATAATTTTAAATACACAACTCACAAAACGTTTCATAGGGTATTTACACCTGCCTTTTCCTGTGTCAGANAACGCNCTNATTTNNGATGCGCNNNATTNTTGNTCTATANTTTCAGTGTGTGCAGAATCTCNTCAAANCAGACACCNTTCTTCGGCGGAATCNGCATTTCCATAGACTTTTGCATNCTTTTTTTTACAAACAGGGAAGCCTTTTTCACCGATACCTGAAAAGGAACTCCATTCACTCCATCGGCNGCAATAATCGCNGCAAAAAGATCTCCCGTTCCACANCGCTCATCCCCCACCCGGAAGGTTTTGATAAAATGTGCCTCCTGTCCCTTTTCGTATACAAAATTAGCTATCATCTCCCCTTGAGGTATCCCAGTAATTACAATCTGTTCCGGTCCCATCTGATTTAACTTTTCCGCCATTGCAGNCAATTCNTTCTTTGTCCAGCCGCTNTCCCGATAAGGGGTATCCGTAAGNCTGCACGCCTCNGTCAGGTTGGGNGTAATAATATGNCCGCGGGAAACCANTCTTCTCATCTCCCTGCACATATCTTCCGTATANGTACCTGCAATNTTTCCGTGATCTCCCATCACCGGATCAATAACTACNACGGTATCCTTATTTTGAAATTCATCAATAAAANGCTCNACCATTTCAATCTGACGCAGGGAGCCTAAAAAGCCCGACATGATTCCGTCAAAAGAAAGCCCGAGCCGCTTCCACATATCCAGATAAGCAAAAAGCCTGTCCGTATAATCATCAAAAAAATATTCCTCATATCCTGTATGGTTCGATAAAATTGATGTAGGCACAGGACAGCACTGAAGCTTCATATGAGAAATAACCGGTATGGAAACGGTAAGTGCACATCTCCCATAACCGGTCAAGTCATTAATTGCTGCTATCTTTTTCTGTCTGCTTTGTTCCATATATTTCCCCATCCAAACACNATGACACATATGTCATGTTTGACATTTATTCCGTAAGCTCTGAGGTACAGTGCGGACATCTGCTCGCCTCTATAGAAATCTCCTCTTTGCAGAAAGGACAAACCTTGGTGGTAACCGCCGCAGGCTCCTCCTCTTTCTTTCTNGAAATCTTATTAATCATCTTAATCAATAAAAATATTACAATGGCAATCAGTAGAAAATTAATANTTGCTGCGATAAATGCGCCGTAATTTAATGTTGCGGCGCCTTCTCCCTCTCCAAGCACAACGCACAGCGCCGTAAAGTCAAATCCTCCGGTTATCAGTGACAAAATCGGCATCATAATATCATTGACCAACGAAGTCACAATGGCGGTAAACGCCCCNCCGATGATCACACCTACCGCCATATCCATAACATTGCCTCTGGAAATAAACTCCTTGAACTCTTTGATAAATGCTTTCATCTCTTTCAGGTCTCCTTCCATAGCTGAAATTACCCATGCATTCTGCNATCCGACAGCCTATGCACAACATTTGTCTTCTCACATTATACAGGAAAAGTTAACCAAAATCTACCCTGATCTAATGCCCATTGACTCTTTTAAAGTACTGTATTCCTGTCCGGATAGCCGTAATTATATCAAAGATGCAATTTTGATGCAAACATGATGCAATTATGATGCAACTTTGATGCAGTTTTGATGCAACTCNCNATTATAATAAAATAACACCGCCCGACAGCGGTGCATATTCGGCAGCCACTATACGCCTGCATATTATCCTGTAACTCAAAGAATACACGCCATAAGGAGTCCCAAATGAAAAGATACTTAANAATAACANCTATATTCACANTTATGTCTCTTTGCCTGCTAACGGCATGCAGCGAAAACAGCAAGGAACCGCAGACCTCCCCTTCCCCGACTATGACTTTTGAAAAAGAAATGAGCGAGCTTTATCCGAATATTACTATCCCCCTTATAGATTCCTATGAATCTGATTTGGAATCAGAAGAATACTTAAATCCAGAACCAGAAGGGGACTTAGATCCAATCGTAGGTACATGGATTAATAAACGGGGCGTTTACACGGAAATTGAACGATGGACAATGATTTATGAAACTTGCTTTTCCCCTGACGGACAGGTAGTGCACTACGGGAATCGGAATGTAGACAGAGGCATCTGGGCACGCACGGATGAGAATACCGTCACCGCTTATTTTGATGACTGTATTTATACTGCAGTGGGATCTTATGAATACACTCTGCCTTCCTATCAGGTCACTTACACCTATGATGCAGAAGAAAGGGTACTTAACCGCCAAACAGACCGGGCGGATAAGCTTACATATAAAGTAAAACGGAATGACAATACGGAGGTATGTATAGCCACGGATTTTGATACTTATGAGATCCCTCTTCACCGTGACAGTGATGAATGTACTATATTAGATTATTATCCTTGTTATCCGGAAAAAACCGAATATTGTTCCGCCCTTGAAAAAGCACTGCTATCCCTTGCAGACGACCTGCTGATCAGAGCCGAAGTAAAACTGGAACGCGCAGACCTGCCTTATGAGCTGGAAAATGTATCCGTCTACGACCTGACGGGCGATGGGAAACCGGAAATCTTTGCTTATGCTGAAATGTGTCATTCTTTTGACAATTCGGGCGCTCTCTATATCCTTTCCCAAAAGCCGGACGGCGAATACACGATACTGGCCAAAAACACTGATTGCCATTGCTCCGAGGTTTTAGCGCCGGACGGTACAGAGCTACTTTCCCTTTCCATCTATGATGGCGGTTCTTCATGGAAAAGCGGCGTGCGAGTCCACATAGGTTATCGGGAAGATCAGGTAGTCGTAGACCGTGATGAACACTATGGCTTTCACTGGGATTACCCTCTTATCAATTATGTAAATGATTATAAAAACGGTAAATACTATGTATATGTATCCCGCGAAGATGATACCGGCTGTGAAGGGTATGGAAGCTATGTCAGCCTTGAGCAAAGCTTGAAAATTGATGAAGAAGCTTTTTCTCCTATGTTGGTTCCATTTACCGGATATGGAACCTCTGATACAGATTACCCCGCTGTTTACCATCTGTGGAGCCCTTTTGATGAGGAGTGGTGGCAGGCAGGCGGCAATTACCCCGGGGCTGAAGATACTTATGGAAGGACTGCCGACTGGTCGATCACTGCTGCTGATGACCGCCCAAATGAAATGCTACAGGAAGCCGTGGAGAAATCCGGCTTGAAATTAGAGAAAAAGACTTACCCCTGGACTCCGGAAACAAAGAAAAATGTCACAGACCTGCTCCGCTGCCCTGTGGCGGATTACTATTACCAGTCAGACTACTACGCTGCTGCCTATATGCGGGGGCAAATCTGCTTTTATGAAAAAGAAATACTGCCTGACGGATATGGGGAAGAGTGGGTGTTGATGCGGTAGAATTTGAGCCTATAATTATCACTATAGACAGTTACTCAATGCCACATATCGATTCACATAAAAATAGCGGAAATGTTATATCTACTAACATTTCCGCATTAACAAGAACGTGCGCTAGAGGATTCGAACCCCCGACCTTTTGGTCCGTAGCCAAACGCTCTATCCAGCTGAGCTAAGCGCACATCTTTTGCTGCCAGCAACTGCTATCAGCAACAAGAATCATTGTATTATAATCTGATAGTTTTGTCAAGAGAATTGGCATAAAATTCTATACCAGCTTTTTAGCCTCCTCATACTTATTCACCGTTGTACCTAATCCCTCACAGGCTTTCTCCAATGTGACCTGAAAGAATTTCATGACATTTTCAATATCCGCCACAAGCCTTCTGGCCTCCCCACATTCCACGCCAATCTGCGCACCTTCAGCTCTGCCTTTTCTTTCATATTGATCAAACAATTCACACACAGTAATTTCGTCCTCCTCCCTGATTCTATGTTCTTCCATCCATTTTTCAACATCACTTGTATCTGTTTCACCCGAGAGCACCTTGATCATTTTAATCAAAGCCGCCTTATGTACAATTTTTCTATCAGAGCGGTATTTTTCCCCTTCTGCAAGGAAATCAACTACAATACGCATATCACTTTGAAACAGCTTTCTTGTCAATAAAATATTTATTAAATTTTACCAAATTTATTGGAATTTAACCACCATGGTTCCATAACCTTCCAGATTCCTTTTTCCGGCTACCGTCTCTTTCGTATATAAATCCAGACCTTCCTTATGGAAAGTGATCTGTACCGGATCTTTACTGTAATTCAGCACAAATAAATACCGCTGTTCACCCTTTTTGCGGACTGCAATCTCACATTCTTCCGGTACCTCCGCAAAATCCTGATAAGGTGATGCAACACCCAGCTTATGGAGAAATACATCCGCCGCCTTCTCGTCAAACGCACTTCCGTAATACCATGCCTGTCCTTTTCCATAATGATTACATACAAGCGCGCAAGTCCCCGCATAATAATCTGAAGTATATACTGCTTTCTGCTCTGCGCTCTCTCCTATCGGTTCTAAAAGATCCGTAAAAACAGCAGCTTCAAAAACGGTTCCTTCCCAATCCACCGTAACTTTTCCCGCATCCGGTGCAATCAGTGAGTATTCCGGTATATCTGTACCAGTCAACGGAGCAAGAAGTCCCGGAAGCTTGTCCATAACGCATTTACCGGTCATATCCTTATATCCGCTGCGACAACCCACTACCAAAATACCGCCTTCCGCCACATAGTCAGCAAGAAGCTTTACTCTCTTCTCATTAATGATGGTTGCATGAGGATAAAACAATACCCTATACTTCCTTAAATCTTCCGCCTTAAGAGTATCGGTCAGATAAACATAATCCATTGGAGTATGGCTTCTCTGGGCTGCTTCAAAAAGTGATTTCTGACTTACCGAGTCAACTCTTTGATGCCAATGATCAATCTCCGCATCCCAGATATTATCATAATCCTTCACCACTCCGACCTGAGCCTCATAAACAGCTCCTGCCGTCTCTCCAATTGCCTCCATCAGATTGTGCACCTGTCTGATTTCCCGGATCCTTCGGTTTTCTCTTCCGGAATAGTCCAAGATTCCATGCCAATACATCTCCGTCCCCATAGTGCAGGTTCTCCAACGGAAATAACTGATAAAATCCGCCCCATGCGCAATAGACTGCATGGTCCAAAGCGTGATCTGCCCCGGTCTGGGGGTAGGCGCTTCCAGCCTTGTATTCCAGCCACAGGCTCCGGACTGCTGCTCCATAATTCCAAAGATCGGTGAAATTGACCGAGTCTCTGTAAGATTCCTGCTCCATTTCCGATCCCTTAATGCTTTCGGATCCTCATCATACATATCAAGACAGTAGCCGAAATCCGGATAGGAATCATAGGTATAAAAATCCAGACTTTCCCGTGTCATTTCATGATTATCGAGGTGCGCAAAAAGTCCGTTCGTTGTAATGAAATCACCAGGCTTGGCATAAATTCTGATTATATCACTCTGCATTTTGGCAAAACCTCTGGCACTTTCAGAGATTAGACGGATATAATCCAAAACCTGATGAGGATTGACAGAATTTTGGCAGGTATTTCTGGGAACAAAAATTTCCTCCCAGTCTGTGTAAGTCTGATTCCAGAACACCGTTCCCCATGCTTCATTCAGAGCCTCCAACATCCCATACTTTTTCTTCAAAAATTCCCTGAATGCTATGGTATCACTCTCCGAATAAAAATAGTCCATCTCGCAATTCAGCTCATTGTCAATCTGCCATCCGATAATACATTTTCTTCCCGCATAATGAGAGGCAAATTTTTCCGTAATCCGCATGCAGAATTCTTTATAAACAGGCGAATTATAATTATAATGCCTTCTCATCCCGTGATAATAACGGTTTCCTTTAATATCTGCATTTAATACCTCCGGGTACTTTTCGGTAAGCCATGCGGGAGGCGTAGCCGTCGGCGTACAAAAGATCACTTTCATCCCCACTTCTTCCGCCAAGTCTAAAAAGCGGTCAAAAAATTCATAAGTAAATTTTCCTTCCACCGGCTCCACCTTACTCCATGCAAACTCCGCAATGCGGATCACTTCAATCCCAGTATCCAGCATTCGAAGCAAGTCCTCCTTCCAGAGCTTTTCCGGCCAGTGCTCCGGATAATAACATGTCCCCATCACTAATCTTTGTCCGTTCAATATGTTCATAGCGCTTTCATCCTTTCCTTAACTGCAAATTAATTTCGCAAATTAATTTCCTTTATTCTACCGGAATCAATACAACCGGATATTCCTCTTCACCCAATCTTGATACACGAATACATAATACCTGATAAGTCAGAACATCATAAAAATATATTTCTGCCTGTTCTCCATCGCCACTCACTCTTCTGCCGGCTTTTTGGTAATCTTCCCCGTCAAAGCAATAAATTTCACATCCCTTTTCGAAGCCCATCTCTTTTGGGTCGATCCAAAGCAAAACGCTGTCATAGAAATTTTCTGTCCGGACTGCAAATTCAATAGTGTCTTTCGTTAAATCAACGCTCTCCTCACCTACCAGAATCTGGTTAGTGTCCGGCAGGGACAGAGGAACCAATTCATATTCATTTCCTGCGCTGCCTGCTTTCTCCGGCTTGCCTGCCTGTAGTACTTTCTTAACCTTAAACTTAAACTCTTCACTCAAAACAAGTATTCCGGGCTTCAACGTTTGTGTATAGGGAAGTACAATTGAAACAATCTCCTCATCTGCACGCATCAGGAATTTAGCCAGATTATCCAGACTTAATTCTGCTTCAAGCAAGTCAAAGTCTGATACTGTATTTAGCCCCTTCTTATTATCATTTATCCATTCCTCATTCCCCTGTCTTAAATTGTACTCATAATTAATACTATCTTGCATATGCTTTTTCCATTCTCGATCTTCTTTCCGCTCATGAATTTTAATCACACTTGTCAGAATCAGTATTGCAGTTGCAACAATCTTATATTTCTTTTTCTGCTTTCCCCTGTATCGATTGTAAGCAGCTCTAATCTTCATCTCAGTAAGTTCGACAGGTTCCATCATCCCTACTGTCTCCGCAGCCTGCTCATTGCCGCCCTGATTCTGGGCAATACTTTTCAATTTCCCAACCATTAACTGATAGAGCTTTTTATCAATGGTCAATTTTTCAAGAATTTCACTCCATCTATTTAAGAAAGCACTCTGACTCATTGCCTGCTGATATTCTTCCCCTGAAAATAATTCCTTCCAGTCTTCATAGCCCAGCTTATGGTAGCGCTCCATCTGATCCAGCTCTGCAAGCGCCCTTTGTAATTTCCGCTTTTCCTGCTCGATTTTTTCTGTCTTTAACGCAGCAGTCAGTTCCCCCAAATTGTCAAACAGATTATTAAGCTCCGCCTCTTCCCGCTCCTTTGAGCCCGCTTCCTCCGGTTCGTCCGCCTCAGCTGACAGGGTGCCTGTCTCTTTTATTGGTCGGGAAATCTGCTGCCTAAATACTTCATCCGTATTCTCTTCAGGAATACCCCCGGAAGCTGCTGCCTTCGTCAGATAGTTTCGCCCTTCCGCCCATTCCAGCGCGTTTTGATAAGCTTCATGAATCTCCTGCCATTTCTGCATCTCCTCTTCCGGATGGTATTTCTTGACCAGGGCTGCATAAGCCTTTTTGATCGTCTTTTTATCCTGAGTCGGTTCTATTCCCAAAATTTCAAATGCGTTCATTATTTTGTCCAGTCCTCTTCATCCCATTGTCTATACAGGTTGTCGATTTCCTTATTCTCCTCATCCTGCTCATCATACCAGCTTCCATCCTCTATGCCCGCCTCATCCCAGTCCACATAGCTGTCGGTAAGCTTCTCAACGAACGCCAAATAAACCATCAGATACTTGCGCACCCGCGGTATCTGATATGGATCATTGCGCATAATGTGATGAAAGTATTTCATTTTCTTTGAAATTTCTTCTCTATATTCTCCTCCGCTCTGCATAAAGAGACGTTCTCCCCACGCAATCACATATTTGTTCTCTTCCTGCTCCGCCGGATTGATTTTTAGCTTCTGATACTCGCCCAGCTTCTCCTCCACCTGCTCCGCTGTCATTCCAAGGTCCTTATTTACAATCACCATTTGACGGTTTACATTGACCTGCGGTATGGAAACATTTACCTCCAATACCCCGTTAATGTCGTAAGTAAAGCGGACATAACACTCAATCTCTCCCTTGGGTCTTGGCGGAATTTGGATAATCAGTTCTCCCAGCTTAATATTTTCATCCACATACATGGACTCTCCCTGATAAATTCCAAACCTAACAGATGTCTGATTGTCTTCCACTGTTACATAAGAATCCTCTCTGCTGGTAGGAAGCGCACTGTTCCTAGGGATAATAAAGGACATCAACTTCCTGTTCAGGTCATTTTCATTACGGATTCCTATTCCCAGGGAAAAAGGACATACATCAGTCAACACCAGATCGCTGATTTCTTCATCCCGCTCCTTAATGCCTGCACAGATACCGGCTCCCAATGCGATCATATGATCCGGATGTAGTATCTCAATGTCCGTCCTGTTTAACAAATGCTTCAGATACTGCTGCACTACCGGCATTTTACAGGAACCGCCCACCAAAACAATATGATCTATCTCTGCCGAAAGCAGCTTGCTGTCCATCAGCACACGTTTGATTGGTTTACTCATTCTTTCGAACAGTTCCGCACCAATGGCAACAATATCCTTTCTGGTAATTTCCAGCTTTTGATTGACCTGACTGCAATTTACCACCATTTGCGCCGTCTTATTTTCAGTCAGCTCCCTCTTACACTTTTCCGCGCAGCTTCGAATCAGAGCTCTGGTTTCCGGTTCCAGCGTCTCCGGCACCAGATCGCATTTGTTAATGAAATAAGTGCCAATAGCATCGTCAAAATCCTGTCCGCCTAACTGATTATCCCCGCTCACTGCCGTAATCTCAATCACATTGTCAAAGCATTCCACCAAAGATACATCCAGAGTTCCGCCGCCAAAATCAAACACCATAATCACTGCATCTTCTTCCTGTCTCAAATTCTGGCAGGCAAGGGCAGCTGCAGATGGCTCATTAATGATGCGCTCCACTTTAAATCCAGCCAGAATACCGGCACGCTTTGTAGCATTCCGTGCCATATCGTTAAAGTATGCAGGCACACTGATTACCGCTTCCTCTACCGGTTCTCCCAAAAAGCTTTCCGCGTCCTCTTTTAGCCTTTTCAGCACCATAGCAGACAATTCCTCCGGCAGATATGTCTTACTGCCCAAGTTATATTTCCGGGAAGATCCCATAAACCGTTTAAAAAGACTTGCTGTCTGACCTGGGTGGGAAGAAAGTCTCTCCTTGGCGGTCTTTCCCACGTATATGGTTCCATCCTTATCTAAGCTGACCACGCTTGGTGTGAGATATTCCCCAAAAGCATTCGGTATCAACCGGCTCTCCCCGTCTTTCCAATATGCTGCAAGAGAATTTGTCGTGCCAAGGTCTATTCCGATTATTCTGCCCATTTCTCCTATCACCGCCTCTTACTTGATATAGATATCATACCTTGTCAAGTCTGGGTTTACAAGTACAAAAAGGGAATGCCCTTTGATGCATTCCCCTTTTCTAATGATTCCTTATTTATTCTAAACCATCAGTAACGATAGTACGGCACACCGCCGCAACATAATCCGCCGCCTCCGCAGCACAGATTACAGATTAGATTTGCAATGCAGAGTTTCAGGCACAACCCGTTTCCTCCGGTATAAGGCTGCCCATAGGAATATTGACGCTGACGATACCATGAACCGCCATTTTCAAACTGATAAACCAGGTTACTGTAGTCTCTGTTCCCCGGCTCCATTGCCTCCGCACGTCTTGCATGCTCAAGAGCCGCCACCTGATTGCCAAGCCCCGCATGGGTAAGCGCACTGTAATAATACCACCGGGCGCTGCGGGCACGCTCTTCCATGCCGTCCAAAACAGTCCGCGCCTCCTTATAATAGCCGTTCCTCACATAATTTCCGGCTGCCCGAAGATAATTATCTTCCTCATACCCCGTTTCCTGACTGCTGCTCCACGCATTTCCAAAACCGCCGAATCCGCCAAAACTGCCAAAGTCTCCAAACCCGCCAAAGCCTCCATAACTACTGCTGTTTTGACTACTCTGCCTATAACTGCCCTGACCTCGATAGCTGTAGCCATCCGTCCGCTCTTTCATGATCTGCTGATAGGCCTGCTGGATTTCTTTAAACTTTTCTTCAGCCTCCTCCTTGTGAGGATTATTAATGTTGGCATCAGGATGGTATTTTCTGCTGAGAGCTTTATATGCTTTTTTTATTTCTTCTTCTGATGCACTACGTGTAATGCCCAGAACCTCATATGGATCGCGCATCGTCTTCCTTTCGTCCGGCTTCTTTTTCTGCTTCCCTCTTCTCATGTACCATCTCATACCGATACCAGACACCGGAATATAAGATGTTCCGAAGAATTTCTATATTTTCAATAACAGGAAGCTTTTCAAATTCACGACAGCATCCTGCCATCATCATTGTTAAAATGGTTTTGATCTCTTCTTCAAAATCCGGACTATTAAACTTTTTCTTCAGAGGATTATATCTTTGTCTCCTGATATCCTCTTCCACATCCTCATAGGCATCCATCAGATAAATAAACTTCCCGAGGAAGCTTCCCATGGCTTTCAGTTCTTCCTGCCATTCATCCTCTCTGACAGCAAGAATTTCTCCCATAATCTCTCCAAACAATCCTGCCATATGATCGATATCCTGACTTTGACGCTTTTCTTCCTGCTTCATCTCCCGCATCAGCCCTGCAATTCTTTTGGCCTTTTCGCCATAGCGGGAACAGACGGATCGATAAGCCCGGGACAACAACCTGCTATATGTCAGCCGGGATAGTTTCTTTTCATCCTCCCAGTCATCCCTGCACTTATAATAAGTAAACAGGATGTTCATATCCGCTCCATATCCGGAAAACTCATTGCACCTTATGGTATGCCTTTCAAAGGGATGCGCAGTACATTTTACCTGACCCAGCTTTGTTTCAGGTTCATATAAGCTGGAAAGCAGCATGACCACAAAGGTCATGTCATACGAAAGGCTGAGCTGTCCGATTTTGCCGTACCTATGCTTTAGCGCATCGCATAATCCGCAATAATAGGAATGATAAACATCAAATTCTTTGAATTTCATATCACCCTTGTTAATAATAATGTATCCGAACATGATAGCTCCTGTTTAACTCTTCCTAATGAACGTCTGATTACATTTGGGACATCTGATCTCTATCCTGCCTTTGCCTCTGGGGACTCTGATTTTTTGTTTACAGGACGGGCAGCGATAAATGTGGTGTGTCTTCCTTTGCTGCATATCTCGCTTCCAGGAAGCGAACCGCTGCTCAAATTTATATTTCTGTCTTAAAAATACTGCATTTTCCTCTCTTCTCTTATACAGATTTTTTGAAAAGATTCTGAAATAAGAATATATAAGAAGCGCTATTCCAATCACATAAAAAATTCTAAACCCAAACAGGGAAAATACCAGACAGACGATTACCAGAATCATCAAGAAGCGATTTAACTGGTCTGCCCCATATCTTCCCTGCATAAAACGATATAATTTTTCTCTCATACAGTACCCTCTCCTTACTTCGGTACCATCTATCCTACTTCTTTCATCACTCCAAAGCAATAAACGCAATATAAAGTATTCTTAAAAATGTATAAAATTGCACCGTCCAGCGGCAGTACATTAAAAGAATACTTCACATTTACCCTTAATACTCCACTACATAACGGTATTTTCCTGACCAACCAGATTCACGGCAACCTTCAGTGCTAGTTGGAAATAGCAAATCTGCAAATCTACCTCTTCCTCGCTTCCTAATACTTCCGCGCTCCACCTCTCACCTTCCAGGCTATCCCCGGTAAGAAGAAAATTATATAATTCCCAGCCATGAAAATTGCACACCGCCTGAGCACCCGCTAATTCCATTTCCACTGCAATACAGCCTTCTTCTCTTAATTGTCCCGCTTTGTTTTTTGTTTCCCGGTAAAGAGCATCTGTTGTCCAGACTTTTCCCTGAACATAAGGCACTTGCATCTGTTTCAACAATTCTGCAAGTTTATCGGAGTTCACAATGTCTATGTATTCGCTTGCTTCTTGATAATGATAAGAAAGGCCTTCATCCCGATATGCCTGTGTTGGTACAATCACCTTTCCCTTCGTCAACTCATAATCCAAAGAGCCACAAGAACCAAACAAAATAAATTCTTCTGCACCAGTAAAACAATTTGCCTCTTCCAAACAGGTAGCCGTCCCAGACGATGACACTAATGTCATATAGAAAGCAATTTTTACTCCCTGAATTGTGGTCAAATAAATTGGATGGTTGCCGTTAATACACCCAATTTCAGCCACCTTATGACAATCAAGCCTGGCAATTGCCCATTCAATCACCCTATAGGAAAAAGTAATCACACAAATGTCAGCAATTTTCTCATGTTTTCCGTAAAACGATTCCGGTTTAATAATTGGCTCTGATCTTAAATCAAGCGTTCTGTGTATCAAAATGCCTTCCCCCCCTAATTATTCTTAAACATACTTTGCAGCAGTTCAAGAACTGAAAATCATCTTTCCCTACATACTAATCATTAGGTTTTTGATAAAAATGTCCCGACAATCCTTCCGTCTTCACCTCATTGGCAAAGGCATTCTCATCAATTTCCCTGACTGCCCTCAGTACCTTTTTCACCTCATCCTTTGCAACGATAGAATACACCACATTCCGCTCACAATGTTCGTAGGAACCTTCTCCCTCCAAGATTGTTGCTCCATGATTGGTGATTGTATAAATAGCATCACTGATCTCCTCCGGCTTTTTCGTAACAATGAACAGCGTGCGCTTTTGATACCTTGTATACAGTGCATGCAGCACCTGTGTAGCTGCAAACTGGAAAATAATAGAGTACAGAGCCTTGTCCCAGCCAAATAAGACACCTGCGATAGATATAATCACAATATTTAATCCCAATATCAAATTCCAGGAATCTACTCCTTTCTTTTCGGAAAGATAAATGGAAATAAAATCGGTGCCTCCTGATGTTGCTCCCACCATAAGACACATACTGATTGCAAACCCGTTCAGGATTCCACCAAAAATACTGATCAGCAGAACATCATAAGTAATGACATGTGCCGGAATGATGTCTGTCAGTATGCTGGTAAGAACAATCATCAAACAGGAAAACAATGTGAACTTTCTGCCAATGAAGCGGAACCCTATATAAACAGGAAACGCATTTAACAGCAGGTTAATTGCGGTATAAGGAACAGAAATACCGAAAAAGCGGTCAAAGATTGTCTGCAGCAATATGGTAAGCCCTGTAGCGCCGCCGGGATATAAGTCCCCTGTCCGGACAAATGTCTTAATATTCACAGCCATAAGTACGGACGCAATGCATATGACAACAAAACGCTTTATATCTTTCTTTGGTTCAAACTTCATCGTAAACCTCCATGATTTCACAGGGAGTCTCTTTTCCGCTCTTCCTGATCTTCTTTTAGAAAAATTCACTCAGATTATTCATCTCCTATATATTATATAGCAAAACTACAGTTTTACAAGGTTGACTTTAGACTTAGATAAATTAACGTTTAGATGGGGTATGCGTATGTAAAACGTCCGCTCCGATGAAAAGAAATCCTTTCGTCAACACGCTCGATAAAGCGTTCGCGAATTGGTTCCTTTAGGATTTCTTTTCATCTGAGCTGGGTTGTTGAATGACGCATAGCCCAACTGGCAGCTCCGCTAAAGTTGAATGTTCCACTTCTTAGCAAATAGCCAGACAGTGAATTAGACAACTGTAGCGGAGTCAATAGCTGGTTTTACGTCAGCCAATAACTTAACCCGGATAGAAATCAAATTCTTAAGGAACCCTTCAAAAAGCGTCGGTGCTTAGCGAGGTTCCTAACGAGCTTAGCACCCGTTACGCTTTTTGTAGAACGGAAGTGGGGTGACGTAGAATTTGATTTCTATCCGGGTTTTTATATTGATCTCTGTATCCC
>JAAVAA010000051.1:0-14075 GCA_014804285.1 Lachnospiraceae bacterium
ATGAAAAGAAATCCTAAAGGAACCAATTCGCGAACGCTTTATCGAGCGTGGTGACGTAGGATTTCTTTTCATCTGAGCGGACGTTTTACATACACATACCCTATCTAAACGTTAACTTAAACAGCAGACTCCGNCTCCAACAAAGGAAACGNCAGATTCACCTTAAACAAATCACCATCCATCACAATCTCAAACGTACCATTCTGTATCTCTACCAGNTTCTTAGCTATGGACAGTCCTAATCCGCTTCCCTCCGTGGTTCTGGATTCATCTCCGCGAATAAAGCGTTCCGTAAGTTCTTCCGGATTTACCTTAAGGGGATTGGCGGATATATTTTTAATGGACAATTTCACCCACGCTTCCTTAGTCTCCGCCTTCTTNAGCNCCATATCGATATATACCCGCGTTCCTTCCAGCGCATATTTAAAAATATTGTTAAAAAGATTTTCCATCACACGCCAGATTCTTCTGCTGTCTGCNTGNATGTAAACAGGACTGNCGGGCGCATTTATCACCGGATACAATGCCTTTTCACGGAATTTCTCAGAAAATTCACCNAAAGTCTGATTCAAAAGCTCAACCAGATTNATCTTTTCCCATTGAAGAACAATATTTCCGGAAGAAATCTTGGAAGCTTCCACCAGATCATCNGTCAACTGTTTTAACCGCTGGGACTTTTCATCCAAAACCTGAATATATTCACTGATTTTTGGATCCTGCACGTTTTGNCTCTTNATCAGATCCACATAATTGATGATNGAGGTAAGCGGCGTCTTAATATCATGAGATACATTNGTGATGAGATCCGCTTTCAGGCGTTCATCCTTCATGCTGGTTTCCACTGCATTTTTCACACTGTCCCCAATACTGTTCACTGCTCTTGCCATGACCAGATTATCACCATGCATGCCATCTTCTTTTACCTTATGTTCCAAATCCCCTTCATTGATCTTTCGTATACATTCCAGAATCCGCTCTCTCGCCCGCGCGGAACGATACAGCAAAATACCGATCAATGCATCTGCCGCCAGCACAATAAACAAAATTAAAACTAATCTGCCGGTTGAACGTTTTCCTGCGAGATTGCCAAGTACGATCATGACTGCATGAAACAAAACCCAAAGTCCAAAGGGCACTCCAATGCGCATCATCACATCCCAATGCAGATATGCATACCGGATTCCTTTTACTGTCAATACGCCCAGGTTNCTGACTAAACTGTCTTTCCACAGATTATGTGCCTTAATCCTTCTGACCAGGCTATAGTAAAAGAAAGAAAACAATAAGCTCACTGCCAGCGCCGATGCTCCGGCAAAAATGATCATGGTATTTTCCGATACCTCTTGCCACATTGTATTTATAATCTCTTTGATCAGCCAATATAGCCCGATGGAAACCACTCCCAGTGCAACTGCCATGATCTCCGTGGGAATCCGGTCCTCCCGATGGAGTCTTATAACAATTTCTCCGCTCTCTCTTTTTCCGACAACACCTTCCCGTATAGTCAGGATTACCAAAAGAAGAAGGTAAAGAACCATACAGGCAACTGCNGCTATAAGATACTGAGCCGAATAAGGCGCGTATCTGTTAAATCCATCGGCAGCNTCGGCAAAACTATCATGCACATGGGATAAATCCTTTCGAACACCAACCATAACCTGAGTATTCTCAGGATAGGCATATTCAAAGCCATTTAAGATATGTCGAAGCGTAGACTCCACAATTCTGGTATCTGTTTCAAAACTCATACCGGATGGATCATAGTAAACCGATCTGGAACAGAGATCCAGTAGTTCGTTTTTTAAAGTCTTCAATTCCTTGGATTTCACATCCATATTCGTGTAAACTTGTGTCTCATTTCCAATCGTCTTTCGAATAAAATACACTATATTTGTCTGTTCCGGAAGAAGAAGATCCTGGTATTTAAGATACTCATCGTAATTGATAGCCAAATCATCCGCTGCCTTTGTTATGTTTTGGCATAGTTCATAGTATTCTTCCCAACTGGAAACATGATTTTCTATATTTTTCCCTTCCACAGTACGATAACGGTTTTTCATGATGGTTGCATTCACATCTTCCCGCTGATATTCACCTGACTCAAATTGATTGCCCGATACATCACGTACTTTGGTCATCCGGTCCAGATCCGAGCTTAAATAATAGATATTGATATTCTCGCCGTTGCCACAATTAACATCATTATCCAATGCCGTCACGATACTGAACCGGCTTAAAAACTCATCCGCCTCCTCACCTGTCAAATAAGAATCCTTAAACTCAAAACCATTCTTTGACCAATTGATCAAATCATCCAAATAGTATTGCGCTGTAATATATTCCGGTTCCATGATGCTATATCTTCCTGCATAAGCCGTGACATCCACTACTTTTTTCGCATCGAATTTTCCGTCTGTTTCCATTTGACCCTTAATTACCCCCAAACGAATCACATCCGCGATGCTGTTTCCCAAAAGTCTGTTAAAAAGTAAGGAATCCGTGTAGTCTGTTCCTGCCTCTTCTTCCATTAAATTATACATCTGAGGTCCATTACTTCCTTCAATCCTTAAAAAAGAGCCAAGAAGAACCGTTGCTGCC
Organism: Lachnospiraceae bacterium; assembly: GCA_014804285.1. Lineage (GTDB taxonomy): Bacteria > Bacillota > Clostridia > Lachnospirales > Lachnospiraceae > Suilimivivens. The sequence continues at coordinate 2,599 of JAAVAA010000051.1, forward strand.
AGAANAACCGCCATCACAATGGAAATATGCTGCACCAGATGCAAAAGAAGATTGATACCGCTTCCTGTATTCTTTTTACCTTTTCTGACCTCTTCTTTTTTAATATCTTCTTCGTTTCTCATAATGTATGCTCCTACTGTTTTTCAATTTTGTAACCTACTCCCCACACAACTTTCAAATATCTGGGCTCCTTGGGGTTGATCTCAATCTTCTCCCTGATATGTCTGATATGGACTGCAACCGTATTATCCGCTCCGATTGCCTCTTCATTCCAGATATTCTCATAAATCTGATTGATGGAAAAAACCTTCCCCTGATTTTTAACCAGAAGAAGAAGAATGTTATACTCGATAGGCGTAAGCTTTACCGGTTCGCCATCCACTGTTACTTCTTTGGTCTCATCATTAATACAGAGTCCTCCTGCTGTAAACAGCGCATTATTTTCCACATTCAGATTTCCAAGCTGTGTATATCTGCGCAGATTGGATTTTACCCNTGCCACCAGTTCAAGAGGATTAAATGGTTTGGTCACATAGTCATCCGCACCGATATTAAGTCCTAAGATCTTATCCGTATCCTCCGATTTGGCAGAAAGAAAAATAATTGGAATACTGCTATACTCTCTGATCTTAAGCGTAGCATGAATACCGTCAAGCTTAGGCATCATGATATCGATGATCAGCAAATGAATGTTTTGTTCCTTTAGCATCCGGATTGCCTGTTCTCCATCATAAGCCTTATAAATCTGATATCCTTCCTGATTCAAATAAATCTCAATGGCATCCACTATTTCCTTGTCATCATCGCATACTAAAATATTTGTCATAGCAAGCTCCCTTTATTATTTTTCTTTTGAAACGTTACTTTTTGTTCTAAACAGTAAAACATATAAATTTTAAGTGTTCCCTAGGAAAAATGTTAAGACTTTCTTAATTCCATAAATGCGCCAAGATTTCCTCTTTTCCCNTCGCTNGCACGATGAGAAAACATANTNTTGCTGTTACAGCAGGTACAAATATCACTNACTGCNATNTGCNCNNCNGGCACNNCNGCATTTATAAGGATCAGCTGATTTGCTTTCTGAAGGTCAAGNTGATATTTACCTTCCTCTTTTCCTTTTTGTATAATATATTTCCACTCTTTAGGTGCTTTTTCCCGAAATGCCTCTGCTACATCTTCACTCACCTCATAACATNCCTGACAGATCGATGGTCCTACAGCTGCCACCACATCTTCCGGTCTTGTTCCGTAAGCATTTTTCATCGCCTTAAGCATCTGTTCTCCCATTCGGTCTACCGTTCCCCGCCANCCGGAATGAGCCAGTCCGATTGCTTTCTTCCTNGTATCAACAAAATAAAGCGGAACACAGTCCGCATAAAAAGTCCCTAAAATAATATCCGGAATATTGGTGATCAGTCCATCCACATCCTCATAATCCGTTTCTTTCACNGTTCCCTTTCCGCAGTCNGNTTCCGTNACAANACGTATATTGGTTGTATGTGTCTGCCTTGAACACACAATCCGCTCCGGCGAGGAATCAAAAACCTCCGCAATTCTTCTGAAATTTTCATCTACTGCTTCTTTTTCGTCTCCTCTTGAATAACTCAAATTCATNGAAGNATANATGCCTTTNCTGACNCCTCCTTNTCGCGTAGAAAATAAATGTCTGACCAGCCCGGTTTCTTCCAAAATCGGAAAGGTCAGATAAGTGACTTCCTTATNCNGGCACACCCGCATNGGGTCTGCANCACTTTTTCTNACAAATTGAATCATACTTAACCTCCATTTAGCCNCGGCNTAAAATATAATCAAACGCATTCTGATACCACNGAANACTNTCNCCNCAGATCGTAACCACATCGTAGCGCACCTGNAAATTCACATAGACCGGATTCTTNANCCGAAANTAATCGGACGTACGGCAGATTCTTCCCTGCTTNTTNAAATCCACTGCNTCTTCNGGGAAACCGGCATTTTTGTTCCTTCNATACTTAACCTCCACAAACACGAGCTGTCNTTTNTGGATTCCAATAATATCGANTTCNCCCTGTCTNCTGTGAAAATTNCGCTCTATGATNCGNAAGCCATGCATNTCTAAGTACTCTGCCGCNTTNTGNTCATAATCTGCACCGACACTTCGTTTNTTCAATAAAATCTCCTTTTCNTNAACTTTATCGCGCCTTATCCATCTTTGCCTTNATCTTATCCATNGCATCCACAAAGACAAGTATCTCNGCTACCACNTCATACAGCTCCGGCGGNATCATCTCACCNATTTCCAGCCGGGATAAGGTGTCTGCCAATTTATCATCCCGATGCACCGGAACTGCNGCNTCCTGNGCCTTTTCAATGATNCGTTCGGCAAGGGCTCCTTTTCCGCTTGCAATGACGGTAGGGGCATCATCATTGGGATCATAGGCAAGNGCNACCGCNTGTTTTATTTTTTCCTTTTTTTCTGCCATNTTATCTCACTCTTTTCCTAAAGTCATTTCCTTCCNATCTCCATANCAGAATCTGCCANCTGACNTTTGATNANGCCCTNGCATCAAAGGAATAACCTGACANAANGGAAATATTTTTATTCTGCTCCAAAATTTCATCCATNACGTTTGTATCTTCCGGNTTATTGAGAAACTGNGCNCTCATNGAATAGCCTCNTTTNTTCANACGTTCATTCANCATATCNATATGATCTGNAATCAAATCAAGAGCACTGTCATCTTTTAAATAAAACTTTGTGGCAACCTTCTGATCCGTCAACGCNACNTGAACATCNACGCTCCCCAAATGCTCCATATCCAANTGTAACAGTGCACTNACCGTTCCATCCTTTTTGGCAAGATTTTTTTTGTTGGTATATACAAATAATTCTCCGTGAGCTTCCNTTCCCTGCATTTTCAGNGGCAGCTGTACNTANGTAAACGCCTGATTNATCTGATTCATAAAATCAATATTNTTGGATACATTCGTAANTGTTCTTGCCAGAGGCGTATCNCCTCTGGTGGTCTGNGCCANTGTCTGACTAAGCTGCTTCATNTGACTGTTTANTCTCTCATACAACTTATCTACACTGTGCTCNTCTGCCACTTCCTCAGGGGGNAGAAGCCATTGCCGGCTCATTTCNTTTTTNANAATNTTNTTAAATTCNTTNCCCTCNANCANNGAAAATAATGCACTTTTATCCTCNNNCCCNNCTTCNGNTAANAGANNCNCNACCTCATTTAANAACTCCTGNGANGTTGNCTTNCCCGTAAGCACATTATTNACAAATCNNTCGCCTGCTCCCGCCTGNTTCAGATTCTCCGCAAGCTTTGTCGTNTCTTCTCCGGATAGCAGNTCNGNAAGATTGGGGCTTGCCGCCTCTGCCGGTTTTTCNCCNGCCTCCCCCNCTTTTTGCTCTGCCANACCTTCCGCCGGTTTCGCTGTAACCTTTCCGTCTTCNGTCTGAATCAGGGTTTCCNCGTNGGTTCCCGGAGTTTCCTCCAAAAAGGTCGAAACAANATTTTTGTAAAATTCCAGNCCCTCTGCCATATTCCCNTTTCCGGTTATCTCCTGAAACGTCTGCGTAAAGGCATCCGCTATTTCCATAAGGCTGTCACTTAACTGATGCTGATAATTTTTGTATGCTTCAAACTGAAAAATATTCTCGGGAGTAACCGGCAGGGAAAGACGCTGCATTTGAACCAGAGTCTGAATATCTGCCTGCGGATTTGAATTAATAAGCCGATTCATCTGATACAGGGACTGTCTGTCTATAGGAAGCCCCTCCTGCATCATAGCTTTGACCATCTGTGCTGTTATATTGTTTTCCGGAATGCCCGCCTGCGAAAGAGCCTTTGAAATATTAGGATCCTGACTTAAATTCTCAAATAGCGGGGTTAAAACAACCTTACCTCCGGCATTATTCCGGATCTGGAAGGTCATAAGCTGTCCCGGCTGGGCAGTCATACTTCCCTCCAGCTTTGCCTGTAGAAGCTGATTTTGTCCAAGTGAAAGCAATACCTCATTTCCACTGCGTGAAAGAACTTCTCCGGTAATGGATTCTCCGGATTGTTTCCCGTAAATCGCTTCCATACCGTTTCGCAGTCCCTGCTCCAAAGAAGCGCCGTCATTTCCCGGCATCTCCACAATATTTTGATTGATCTGTCCTATATAAGATGACAGCCTCATTGACGCTCCCTTCCATCTGCTTATTGCAGATCACTCATAATAAATTTTTGATAAAAGTACGCCNGTGAATNGGCGTAGGGCCATANTTTTTTANTGCNTCCAGATGTGCNNTGGCACCATATCCTTTATTGGAGGCAAACCCGTACTCCGGATAAATCTCATCATAAGAGACCATTAACCGGTCTCTGGTCACCTTGGCAATAATACTTGCCGCCGCAATGGAAACACTCTTGGCATCTCCCTTAATAATTGGNACCTGTCTGATGTTTACCTGCGGAATAGTCACTGCATCATTAAGAAGAATGTCCGGCTGCGGATCAAGCTTTGAGATGGCTTCCCTCATTGCCTCATAAGTCGCCTGCAGGATATTGATCTCATCAATCCTCTCCGGTGCTACAAAGCCAAGCCCNGTGGATACTGCCTTCTCCATGATCACAACATATAATTCCTCTCTTCTTTTTTCGGACAGTTGCTTCGAATCATTTAGATAAAGGATNTNACAATCTTTAGGAAGAATAACGGCACCTGCAACCACCGGNCCTGCTAACGGTCCTCTTCCCACCTCGTCTATCCCGCAGATCCACGAAAAAGAATCATACTTTCTTTCGTATTCCTTCATTTTTTCTGTGCGGGCAAGCTCTTTCTCATGATCCTCAAGCTGCTTCTGTGCCTTTTTGACAAGGGCAGCTACGCTGCTGCGTTCATCCTTCTCATAGTTTTTGATAAAAGCAGGCAGCTCATTCAATCCGGCTGCCTGCAAAATGTTTTTTATTTCACTAATCTTTTGTTCCATTCTATATGCCTCATTAAAAATTCTGTAACCATGGCAAGCTCCTGTTATTGATGCTTAATCATTCCCATCCGGTTAAGCGGCCAGATACGCATCCATGCTTTCCCAACAAATTCATCTCTATGTATGTTACCCACTACCGGGTCCCGGCTGTCGGAACTGTTATTGCGGTTATCCCCCATAACAAAATACTCATCGACCCCAAGAGTGATCGGCTCATAAGCTCTTCCCGGATCGACAATCACTTCCTTACCATAATGTTCATCCAAAATCTCACCATCAATATAGATGTTTCCGCTTTCATCAATATATATGGTCTCTCCCGGCAATCCGATGATTCGCTTAATATAAAATGTCTTCTCCGCGTAGCGGAAAGGGAATACAATAATATCAAATCTCTGCGGATCCTCAAAACGGTAAGATAATTTATCCACGATCAGATTATCACCGTCACTCAGCATAGGTTCCATGGATGTTCCGATAACCATCGTACGCTGTCCTACATAATTAACCACCAAAAAGGTCGCCACAAGGACAATTAAAAAATACAGACTTGTGCTTAATATCTCTCTTAATTTTCTGTTCACTGCCACTCCTCCGGATGCTCAAGCGTTATTTTACCGATTCTGCCACTTCTGAAATCCTCCAGCACCATACCTGATGCCCGGAGAATATCCGGCTGTTCTCCCTTTTGAAAACATTTTCTGCTGATACAGATACTTTCCAATGTCTTATATGCATCCTCTTCTATATTTATCTGATACCGCTCCTTAAGTGTTTGTGGATATTCTTTTTGCAAATAAGAAAGTAAGGCGACTGCCAATTCATCTGCATGTAAAAGTTCATCTTTTATGGAACCGATCATGGCAAGTCTCTCGCCAACCTTCTGATCTTCAAATTTGGGCCAGAGTATACCGGGCGTATCCAAAAGCTCCAGATTTTTATTTAATCTTATCCACTGCTTTCCCTTTGTAACTCCGGGCTTATTTCCTGTTTTGGTACATGCTTTGCCTGCAAGCGCATTGATAAAGGTCGATTTCCCAACATTGGGAATTCCCACTACCATAGCCCGGACAGGCCGGTTTAAAATTCCTCTTTTCTTATCCCGTTCAATCTTTTCTTTGCAGGCATTTTGTACTAGTCCCTGTATCGTTTTCAGTCCNGCGCCGGTCTTGGAATTCATTTCCTGAACATAAAAACCTTTATTTTTAAAATATTCAGCCCAGTGATCATTCCATTTTTGATCGGCCAGATCTGCTTTATTGAGTAAAATAATTCTTGATTTATTTCTTCCAANCTGATCAATTTCCGGATTTTTACTGCTCATGGGAATTCTGGCATCTACCAGCTCTATGACCANATCGATCAGNTTGATATTTTCCTCCATCATCCGTTTGGCTTTNGTCATATGCCCCGGATACCACTGATAATTCATTTCACTTCCCTTTCTGCTTCACGGTTCACTTGATAAACCCGAGGGTATCTTTCTCACATCCCAGGTGAAACCATGCCTTGCCTGTGATCGTATCTCTGTTCACCGGTCCTATATTTCCCGATCTGCTGTCNTCACTGTTGTTTCGATTATCCCCAAGCACAAAATATTCGTTATTTCCAAGTANGATCTCATTTTCGGCAATTCCCGGATCGGAAATCTTATCGTATGTTTCATCCTCCTCCAAAAGCACACCATCGATATAAACATACCCTCCTATAATCTGGACATGCTCCCCCGGAAGTCCCACCACTCGTTTCAGATAATAATGTGAATTCTGATTACCATTTGGAAGAAACGCAACAATATCCCCTCTGCCAGGTGCAAATAACTTATAGACAAATCGATTGATCANAACCTCCTGCCCATTATAAAGCGCAGGTTCCATNGACACTCCGATCACACTGATCTTCATTCCTACCAGAAAAACAATGACAAAAGCAACCAGTACAGCGGCNCANCAATAAAATCCCGTAGCNAATATTTCATGGATCAGTTCCTTACTGATTTTCTTTTCCTTCTCATAAAAGGTTAATCCCTTACGCCTTGCCATTACATTGTTCCNCTCGCATTTCCTTATATTTTACCACATCTTCAAACATAAGAAAAGGACAATTGTATAACCAATTGCCCTTGTGCTCTGTCACATAGCCTGAAATTATCTGAGAATCTCTTTAACCTTTGCTCTTTTACCAACACGTCCTCTTAAGTAGTTAAGTTTTGCTCTTCTTACCTTACCTCTGCGGACTACTTCGATCTTCTCTACATTGGGTGAGTAAACCGGCCATGTCTTTTCTACGCCAACACCGTTAGAAGTCTTTCTTACAGTGAATGTCTCTCTTGCTCCGGTTCCCTGTCTCTTAAGGACAACACCTTCAAAAACCTGAATTCTCTCGCGGTTTCCTTCCTTGATCTTACCGTATACTTTAACGGTATCGCCTACGTTAAACGCATTCACTTCTTTTAACTGCTCATCTTCAATGCTCTTAATAATATCGTTCATATTAACCTCCATTTGATTCATCAGATGTTCTTAATACATTCCGTAACAGAGGACCATCACAATTTCGCAACATTAGTAATTTACCATACCCGAGCGAAAAAAGCAAGCATAATTTTTACTCATTTAGATTATTGACCTGCCCCATAAACAAAATGATCCCCGTTTCCGTATCCTGTATCATAAATAAAAAGGGCTGGTCTACAATAAAATGGATGATTTCTATTTCCGAATCGTCCTCAGCCGCTACCCCAAAATCTTCCGTTACTGCCGCTGCTCTGCTTCCAAGCTCATCCACCTCTATTTTGGCCTTATGCGTTACATCTGTTACAAAAATTTCCCCAATTCCCGGAAAATCTGCCAGTCTCTCATTAAAGGCATTTTCCATTCCCATTCTCTGTAACAGACTGCTCATCTGAGGAACACGATATTCCATACTAAACTTAGGAAGCCTGATTGTCGTAATCCATTTCTTTTCTCCTGTTAAGAGATTATCCAAGAAGCTGTTTTTTTCCTCCGTGCTCATTGCCCCAAATATGCCTGCGGCTGTCTGTTCAAAATCCTTCGGCTGATCTTCCCCATTTCCTACGGGAATCAGGATATTCATGACCCTGCTTCCGTTTCCATAAGGCAGGCTGATTGCTTCAAGTCCGTCAGAAACATNGTAATGCATCCAGCAATCACCCAGAAACATCACATCTACCTCATTTTCTTCTTCGGTTCCATAAAACACCCACTTATTTGTACCTGCCTCAAAAGGCCATTTCCATTCCCCGTAAAAATATACTGCATTCAATAATGCCAATGCGGTATCGGCATCAAGATCTTCCCCACAGCTATTGATCATTCCATCCGTATTTTCCGAAACCCACTGATCCATCTGTTTCTTTACCTCTGCGGAATCCTTTGCAAAATCCATCTGATACATGGATGCACGGTAATAATTCTCCACAAGGGGAAGATAATTTTCGTATAATTTCTCCGACAGTTCAAACCTTTGATCAATCCAGATAGAATTAGCACTGGTAAGCAGAGCCTTCTTACTCTGTCCCATCTCCNTAAANAGCTCCATNTGCATATTCCAGTCCATAAGGTTTGATATCCCCAGCATCTGTTCTATCTGGCTTTTGGTTTCTCCCTGCGCTGCATTATCAAGAACGCTTAGCGACACACAGATACTATACGGAGAAAAGAAATAATTTTCTCCGTTTTCTGCAAGATGTGCTGACATGCTGTAGGCAAAATTATTGATTCCCTGCGTTAGTGTCCGGTCATAAGAACTTGCTCCGGGATAATCCAAGAGCCTTACATCTTCTTTACTTTGAATCCTTATGGTCTCTTCTTCCTCTTCCTGTTGTCCACATGCCGTCAAAATAAATACAAAAAGGATCAAAGTCATTATTCTTATATAATTACGTTTCCTAAGTATCTTCCTCATCTGTACTTTCTTCTCCCATAACCCCGTTTTGATCCGCTGCCGTCTGTTTCTTAAGCTGCTTTAACAGCTTCTTCCTCCGGCGTTCTTCTTTCTTTGCCTTCTTGTCAAAATATTCCTGATTTTCTCCTGCCCACTTTTCATACAATTCAGGGCGTAGCTGCCTGGTTCTCTCTAACGACTGCTCCAACCGCCATTCTTCTATCTTTTTATGATCGCCTGAGAGCAAAACTTCCGGCACCTTCTGTTCCCGCCAAACCTCCGGTCTGGAATACTGGGGATATTCCAGCAGATAGTTAGAAAAGCTTTCTGTCTCACCGGATTCCTGATTGCTGAGGACTCCCGATACCATCCGGGCTATGGCATCGATCATGACCATGGCAGGCAGTTCCCCGCCGGTAAGCACATAATCCCCAATAGACACATTATCCGTGACAATCTCCTGAAGGACACGCTCATCGATTCCCTCATAGTGTCCGCAGAGGAAGATCAGGTCTTCTTCCTTTGCCAGTTCCTTTGCCATCTGTTGATGAAACGTTGTTCCCTGAGGCGTTAAATAAATCACCCTCGTTTTCTTTGCTTCATTAGATCGACCGGCCCGGCTTTCATCTGCTGCGATACTTCTTCGCTGCTGTATCTTTTTCTCTACGTCCTCCCATGCATCATAAACAGGCTGTGCCTGCATCAGCATNCCTGCACCGCCTCCATAGGGATAATCATCCACCTTTTTATGCTTATTTACTGTATAATCCCGGATATTGACTGCNTCNAGNGAAATNNTCCCTGCCGAAATAGCACGTCCCGTAATACTTGTCTCCAAACCGCTTAAGATCATATCCGGGAAAAGTGTAAGTACATGGAAGTTCACTTTTTCTTCTCCTTAATCCANAAGCCCGTCGAGAAGNCGGATCTNCATCTCGCCTTTTTCNATATCCACAGAAAGNACACATTCCTTGATTGCAGGCAGNAACAGNTCCCGNCCATCNGNAAGTTCNATCACATAGACATCATTGGCNCCTGTNTCCATNACATCTTTCAGTGTTCCCTCAAGCTTTTCCTCNTNNGCANTCACNGTAAGNCCAATCAGNTCNGCAATAAANTANTCGTCCTNCTTNAGCTTNACNGCCTGATCNCTNGTNACATACANNCTGCTNCCNNTATANTTNTCTACNTCATTNATATCATCTATNTCTTCAAACTTTAAAATTACAAACTGNTTAAAAAATTTCACACTTTGNATTTTCAGNTNTCTTTTTTCTTTTCCGCTGTCCANNAATATATTTTTAAGTTTTTTNAANCGCTGCGGGTCATCTGTAGTNGGAAATACTTTCACTTCNCCTCTTATCCCATGNGTGGNTGAGATNATNCCNACCTTTAACAAATCTTCCATTTCTATTCTCCATATCAAATACTTTCGTTACATAGGAATTACCTATGTGTAAAAAAGCGCCGCCCCGTGGCGACGCTTTCTAAAATATCTAGACGATTTCCACGTCCACTTTCTGATTTTCTTTAGATGATGCTGCTTTCACTACAGAGCGAATCGCCTTTGCAATTCTTCCCTGCTTTCCGATTACTTTTCCCATATCGGATGCTGCAACATGAAGTTCAAGGGTAATATGCTTCCCTTCTTCCTTCTGGGTAACTACTACCTCATCCGGATGCTCTACAAGCGCTTTTGCAATTACTTCAACTAATTCTTTCATAGGCCACCTCCAAAAGCTCTGTCAACAGTTATTATTTTTCAATGCCTGCCTGCTTGAAAATCTTGCTGACAACTTCCGTAGGCTGAGCACCATTTGCAAGCCACTTCTTAGCAAGTTCCTCATTTACCTTAAAGGTACTGGGATCTGTGTTGGGATCATAAGTTCCGATTTCTTCAATAAATCTTCCGTCTCTGGGAGATCTGGAATCTGCAACCACGATTCTATAGAAAGGAGCCTTCTTCTGTCCCATTCTTCTTAATCTGATCTTTACTGCCATCTTTTTCACCTCCATAAATTTTCTTTACATTCTTTATCTTGAAAAGGTCCTGTTTCCAAAGAATAACTTCCCTGAAAAGAATTTCCTGTTTCAACAACATTATCAAACACATGTGTTTGGCATTTATTGACTAGAAAGGAAACCGCATTCCGCCAAATCCGCCTCTGCCACGCTTGCCGCCCATCATTCCGGGCATCTGTTTCATCATTTTCTGTGACTGTTCAAACTGCTTCACAAAACGGTTGACTACCGCGATATCTACGCCTGCACCCTTGGCAATCCTGCCTTTCCTGCTAAGGTTAAGGAGCTTGGGATTCCTGCGTTCTTCAGGGGTCATACTAAAAATAATTGCTTCCGTCCGTGCCAGCTGCTTTTCGTCGATCATGGACTCTATATTTCCCATCTGCTTGCTCATACCGGGAAGCATGCTGAGTATACTGCTAAGACCTCCCATATTGCGCATCTGCTTCATACTTTCCAGATAATCATTAAAGTCAAACTTGCCCTTCTTCATCCGGGCAGCCATTTCCTTCTCTTTATCCTCGTCAATGGAAATGCTCTCCTGTGCCTTTTCAATCAGGGAAAGCACATCACCCATACCTAAGAT
>JAAVAA010000051.1:14080-23055 GCA_014804285.1 Lachnospiraceae bacterium
TNGNNATNNTNTCCNGATAANNCTGNTNCAGATCAGGGAAAGCNNNTCACCCATACCTACAAAAAGNATGGGCTTCCCGGTAACNGCTTTAACGGAAAGGGCTGCACCGCCTCTGGTATCACCATCCATCTTGGAAAGAACAACACCGTCGATTCCAATNCGGTCATTAAATTCACCNGCCACGGTNACCGCATCCTGTCCGGTCATGGCATCNACNACCAAAAGNGTCTGATGGACATCCACCTGNCCTTTNATNTTTGAAAGNTCAGTCATCATGTCCTCATCAATATGAAGACGACCNGCNGTATCCANTATCACTACATTATGNCCGTTTTTNCTGGCATGCTCNATTGCTGCCTTTGCNATATCCACGGGATTCTGATTATCTCCCATGGAGAACACNTCCACTTGCTGCTTTTCACCGTTTACCTGTAACTGCTTGATTGCTGCGGGACGATAGACATCACATGCCACCAAAAGAGGCTTTTTCCCTTTCAGCTTCAGCTTCCCCGCAATCTTTGCTGTAGTAGTTGTTTTACCTGCACCTTGAAGACCGCACATCATAATTGTGGTAATAGACTTTCCCGGCTGCATCTGAATCTCGGTAGTCTCCGAGCCCATCAAGGCCACCATCTCTTCATTAACGATCTTAATGACCATCTGTCCCGGATTTAATCCGTTCATCACATCTGCACCGATTGCGCGCTCTTCTACTGCCTTCACAAACTGCTTGACAACCTTAAAGTTTACGTCCGCTTCCAGCAGCGCAAGCTTCACTTCACGGAGTGCCGTTTTTACATCCGCCTCTGTCAGCCTTCCCTTGCTGCGCAAACTTTTAAATACATTTTGAAGTTTATCCGTTAAGCTTTCAAACGCCATAATTTATAATTCCTCTAATATCTGATGAGATAATACCTTTACTTCCCGCATAAGCTCTTCTCTTGTTATCTCTGTATCATCCGCCAGCTTTTCCAGTCCGCCGATCCGGCTTTTAATTTTCAAAAACCGTTCCACCAAGTGGAGTTTATCCTCATACTCCTGTAGACTTCGATCACATCGCCGCACCAGATCGTGCACTCCTTGACGGGAAATACCGTTTTCTTTCGCTATTTCAGCAAGCGAAAGGTCATTGTACACAACATCTTCGTATATTTTNTTCTGATGTTCGGTCAGCAGTTCCCCGTAAAAATCATAGAGAAGCCCCTGCTCAACAATCTTTTCCATTTGATCTCACCTGTGATAGAATACAATAAAAGAAAAGAGATGTCAAGTGTTTTNGCTTGACNNNTNANAATTNTTTAAANTTCTCTGNTTNTGCCTTTTAGACAAGTAAAACATAAAGAGCANNCANAANAAAATCTGTACNATNGTAGAAGCCGGTATTCCAAGTCCTATATGAAANAANCTTGCTCCTNCNATNCGGCTNACCACCCAGGAAACAGGAATCCGGATGCAAAAGGCAGCAAATATACCTTGCAGCATAACAAAGGTCGTTTTGCCTAAACCGCTGAAATATCCATTGAAGCAAAACAGCTCTGCTGTCAGCAGACAATCAATACCATAGGCTTTCAGATAATCTGACGCCTGATGAATCACTTCCCTGTCATTTGAGAAAATTGATGCCAGCAATTCTCCATGGAAAAAAGCAATATAAAACATAATCATACCTGCCACAATAGAAGTTCCAATAGAATAATACANTGCCNTTTTTGCGCGCTCTAATTTCCCTGCTCCCACATTCTGGGCAACATAAGCCGACAAAGCCTGCATATATGCCGATGGCACCAGCATAATAAACCCGCAGACCTTCTCAGCCACGCCAACCCCTGCCGATTTCGTCAGACCCAATTGATTAATGATTGCCATGATCACTAAAAAAGACAAACTTACCAACGTATCCTGTAATGCTACCGGAACCCCGAATTTCAGTATTCGCCCTATATAAAACCAATCCGGGCTTATGTAGCTTTTTGAAAAATGAAAGGGCAATTCCCTTTTGGAAATAATAACAAAAGAAAGTAACACGCTTGCCGCCTGGGCAAAAATCGTTGCAAGTGCAGCGCCGGCTGCTCCCATTTGAAAACCTGCTACCAATAACAAATCGCCTAAAATATTTACAACACAGGCAATGCTGACTGTGAGCAGCGGCATTTTAGAGTCTCCAATTCCCCGAAATATACTGCCTAGCGCATTAAACGCAATGATAAAAACAATACCCAGAGCACAGATCTGTAGATAATGTACCGTACTATCATATGCTTCCCGGGGAGCTTTAAGCATTGAAGCAAAGGAACCGGAAAACCCTGCAAATATAATAGTTGTCACAACTGCAATGATAAAAAACAATACAATACTGCTTCCTATCACTCTCCCTGCCTGATCCAGCTTCTTTTCTCCAATATATTGTCCCAAAAGAATGGTAACTCCCATTGCAAGTCCTGTAATTGCCCCGGTAATGCTTAACATCATCTGGCTGCCCGTAGCCACTGCAGATACATCGATTGTAGCTGCAAATTTACCTACTATCAACAAGTCTACAGCGCCATACATAGACTGTAAGAACATTGCCATTAAAATAGGTCCGGCAAATTTCATTAAAGGTCCCAGAATACCTCCCTTTGTAAAATCATGTACTTCTTTCATAATNCCTCTTATACCTCCAAACACTGAAAATCGCAATCCGAAGAATCTNCTACACAAAAAGCCGGATAAGAAAACAGGTATCTCAACCTGTCACCTTATCCGGCTCGTTATTTCTTCTGAATAATCCGCCTCCGCGTGAACAACCAAATTGTAATACTCAAATTATGAAATGTCAAGTTTTAAGATCATATAGCTGGAACTGACATTTTGTTGTATAAAAAAATTTTTAAAAAAATAAAAAATTTTAGTACAATAAAGTGATTGTGTGATACAATACATATATAATACTTTTCAGAATCTTTTACCGAATACTTCTATAAGCACATCCTTCATCGTTAGATAAAGAATATATACCACCTACAGGAAAAGACCCTGAAATCGAAAGGAATGAGAACTATGAAAAACAGAAAAACAAGAGGAATTGGCATTCGGGCAAAAATTTTGTTTCCAACAAGTATAATGATTATCCTGCTATGTGTAATCATGGGACTAAACTCTTATCTTCGCACCAAAGAAGGACTGATCGCTATGGGCGTAGAGGAAGCTCAGATGGCTGCAATCATCTCTACCAAGGCCATTGATGTAGACCAATTGGCAGAAATATCCGCAGGAAGTGATGAAACTGAGACATATAACGCATTGTTCAATTCTATGTGCGGCATTAAAGATGATTGCGGTATCAAATATTTGTACACGCTTCATACAGACAAAAACAATGTATATTATGGAGTTGATGCAGACTCTACTGCCTCCCATCATGATTTCGGTACTCCTTTTGAGGTATCCTATCAGGAACTAAAATCTGTTTTTGACGGTGCAATGTATGTGCAGGATTATATTGATTCTACCGAAGATGGCGATTTAATTTCAGCCTATATGCCCCTTACCGGCAGCAATGGTACTATCGTGGGTATTGTAGGCTGTGACTATGACGCTTCCGGAGTAGTGGAACGATTAGACCTTGCATTACAGAGGGTGATCCAGATTTCGGTCATCTGCCTNATCGTTGCTTTGCTCCTACTTAATCTATTAGTCAGCGCTGTAATTAAAAAATTACATATGGTAGACGGCAAAATTTATGAACTGGTACATAATGAAGGTGATTTAACACAGACTTTAGATGTTCATACCGGCGATGAAATGGAAATGATTGCGGAAAATGTCAATGATCTGCTTGGTCACATACGTGAAATCATGTTAAATATCTCCGCAAACGCAGAGCAACTAAG
Source organism: Lachnospiraceae bacterium (assembly GCA_014804285.1). GTDB lineage: Bacteria > Bacillota > Clostridia > Lachnospirales > Lachnospiraceae > Suilimivivens. The sequence continues at coordinate 17,953 of JAAVAA010000051.1, forward strand.
AGAATCCTCCCGCACAGTATCCAGTAAACTGGCAAACGCTGAAATAGGAATTACTGATGTATCTTCCGTAATGGAAGAAATGAGTGCCGGCATCGAACAATCCAGCGCCTCCCTGGAGCAGGTTAATGAATCTACTAAGCATATTTTTGTATCAATAGAAGGGATTTATGAACAGGCTGAAAACGGACGAATTTCCTCCGATAACATTATGAATAATGCTTCTGAAGTGCACAGCCGGGCAATAGAAGCCAAACAGGAGGCCACAGCACAAGTTGCCAGCATGGCCGCATCTGTTCAGGAAAAAGTTGAAAAATCCAAAGATGTTGAAAAAATCAAAGAGCTTACTAAAAACATTATCAGCATCACCAGTGCTACAAATCTTCTGGCGCTAAATGCCAGCATTGAAGCTGCCAGAGCCGGAGAAGCCGGCAAAGGCTTTGCGGTGGTTGCTGATGAAATTGGAAAATTAGCATCAAATTCCGCTGCTTCCGCAACGGAAATCCAAAACGTAACAGCCGAAGTAATTCAAACGGTTGACGAACTGGCAGCCGAAGCTGAAGAAATGATTGCATTCATGAACAAAACTGCAATACAGGGTTACGAAAAGCTTCTGGAAACCAGTGAAAGTTATCAAAATAATGTCGGAGACATGCATAAGATGATGCAGCACTTTGCATCAGAGAGTGAACAGTTAAAGCGCAATATGAACGGAATCAAGGAATCTTTAGATGATGTCAAAACAGCAGTTGGTGAATGTGCAATAGGTATCACGAATGTCACCGAAACGGCTGTGGATCTTACAGAAAATGTCAGCGATATCGAAAAAGAAGCAAACCTTAATCTGGAAATTGTTGACCAATTAAATGCTGAGGTTGGTAAATTCAAGCTATAAACCCATATCATGAAGAAAGATCTTAAAAGCACCGCCGGTAGGCGGTGCTTTTTATCAATGCCCATGTCTCCCCATAAACTCCACTACAAGTCCTGTCAGGCAGGTATCCTCATATTTAGTTCCCGGGTATACATCCTCGATTACAAACCGGAAATGAATAACTACCCCATCCGCCGCTTTGATTGCATCAAAAGGCAGGGTAAAATATTGCGGATATATGGTATCTTCCAGTTCCAGATAGGCATAGGGTTTATCCTCCACATACATCAGGAGCCTTTTTACCCGTCCGTTTTCTTCCCAAGTCTTTTGATTTTTGGCATAACCGTTTACAACGCAGACTTCTGTATAGCGCATATAACCATCACAAATATCCGGATCTGTCTGCCCTTCTCCAAAACCAACATATCCTTCCGCATAATCCTCCTTTGACTCTCGATAGCTGCAGCAACTGTTAATACTGATACTTTCCCCGATGCCGTTTCCTTCTACACCCTCCGCCCATGCATAATCCCGTCCATAGCTACTATGCAAATGCTTCGGCGCATATCGTCCATCTACGGAAGCAAGCTCCGAAGATGCTGTTATCCCTTCTGCCCATGGTCCTTCCGCCATCGCGCAAAATTCTCCACAGGGCAGATGCCACTCCGGGAAACCATAATCCGGTGCATCATCAGCATACTCAAGCGAGCAAAAGTTATCCTCATCATCTGACCACGCATTTTCACCATAGAAAAAGTTTCTTACATCCGGTGTAAGAATAAGAGGTGTTTCCGGATACTCCACAATCGGTGTTCCACTGTAATAAGCCGGGATTTCAGCGGCGTAAAAATTATTTTCCAAAGCATATGTTTTTAAAACGGAGTTTCTCTCCTCTGTCCCTGGTATAAAACAGAAGTATCGTTTGGGAGCACAGCCTTCAAAAACACCATTACCCAAATTACATTCCCGGTTACTTATGTAAACTCCCCACAATTCTGGATTTCCTGCAAAAGCTCCATCTCCAACAGTAAGTACTGCACACTCTCTTTCCTCTGATTCTGCTTTTTCCATAAAAGCCTTCACCAGTCCGCAATTTTCAAAGCATCTTTCTCCTATTGTAACAATATTTGGAGATATTTCTATTTTCCCGTATCCATAATCGCCTAACAAAACATTTGAAAAAGCATAGGCCGCAAGTTCTTTAACTTCCACCCCTTCCAGCGTTTCCGGAAAAGAAACTGCCCAATCATACACCATCAAATACTGTAGATTTTCCTTAAAGCTATCTTTATATTCTTCACGGAATCCTTTGATAACGGCATACTTTTCTCCCTGTTCATCTTCTCTGATTTCATAGTCAAAAAGCTTTTCCCCAGTAAGCGTCTCTCTGAATTCTTCTTCCCAATAAGACGCATTGTCATCAAGAAAATCCCGGTTGGTCATATTTTTATATGCTTTCAAAAAATCATAATATCCTACTTGCTTACTGGCAAGCCCGCCATAATCACTTTTATAATCCCGGATAAAATATAGTCCCACACCCGGATTTTTCAACCGATAATATTTCTGACATTCCTCCGCCTCTTCTTTGCTCCAAAAATACTGTACTCTTACAGCTTCCTCCGTTTCCAGATTCCACTTTTCATCAAAATATTTTTGGTAAAAGTTTGATCTCTTAGGTCCTCCGGAAGTGCTCCACTCGTAAATCAATTGCCCCTCATCTGTCAAAAATAGAAACTCCATTGGATCGATAATATCCATATAAACCAAATCAACATTTTTGCCATTCCAAGCAAAAATAAGGTCAACCGGCTTTTTATGCTCTGTCCGGTCGCCGCTCCCACCCTGACAGACCAGTTCCGGCATTCCATCTTTATTTACATCCGCCTGCCTCCATTCCTCACCGCTCATTCCCCACATATATTTCAAACTTTCTATTAATCTGACATCTGACCAGTCCCCCTGCATGATTCGCTCAAAAGCTTCACGGCATTTTTCAAACTCTGAAACATCCGTCTGTGGGTCATAATTTCTGGGAATGCAGGGACTTATTGTTTCCTTTCCTTTCTGATCATCCCACTCATAATCTACATAAAACCTCTTTCCAAGACGTTCTTCAAATCCCCACACATACCCCTTCAATACACTGCCCTTATGTGTCCTATATGCATTTTCTGAAATCTTCCATGCTTCCCCGTCTTCAAATTCAAAATGCAGGTCTGACACATATGGTTCTACATTCCTATTAATCAATTCCTCATTTTCGGAAAGCATATGAAAATCTATGACCATCTGCTCCGCCAAACCACAGTCAATCAAATTCTCCGGTTCCAACCTCCCATCCGCGTTATGTAATTCCAGCTTTTGAAGAGCTTCAAACTTTTCTGTTTCACGAAGTATATAAATTGTTCCAGTCTCTTCATCCAACTGAAATTCTCTGACAGGATAGATCTGCCGCCAGGCAAAAGGCGCTCTGATATACAACAGATATTGTCCATCCAAAAAATCCTGATTATCATAATTTCCGATTATATATTTAAAATAAACTTTGACATTGTTCCGGTCATATTCACATTGACAATCCTTCAGATAAAATGTCGTACTCACATCCTGATACTTAAAAGCAAAACAATCATTTTCTTCATCAGAAAGCTCATCATCAGAAGGAGTTTTTTCACTATCGCGAGGCTGTTCTTTCACTTCTCTACTTATCTCTGACAGCTCTGGTGCCTCTTGCCCATCTATGGTCTCCCCACCGCACCCTGCCGACAGGCACAGAATAATTATCATAATTAAAATTATGACACTTTTTCTTTTCATGAATTCCTCTCCTTTGGCTTTGCAATACTCCTCTTTGACTGCATTATATCAGAGGAATGCATCAAAGTTGCATCATAATGGCATGAAAATTACAAAAAAATTATTTTTTTGAATGATTTATGTTATTTTACATATCATTTCTATTGTGGATATTTTTACTGATAATTATATGTCCATCGAACACGATTTACTTGAGAGGTGATTAAATGAACTTTTATTCTATACGAGATCTAAGAACCAAATCCAAAAACATATGGGCAAGCCTTAAGGAAAACGGCCAGGCAATCATCACTAATAACGGCAAGCCTGCCGCTCTTATGCTCGACATTTCAGAAGACAATTTTGAAGTTACACTTCAGGCTATCCGGCAGGCAAAGGCTATGATTGCTTTCAACAATATGCACAGCCGTGCTGCTGTAAAAGGATTTTTAAGCAATAAAGAAATTGAAACAGAAATTGAAATTGCACGGAAAGGGAACTGACTATATGAATATCGTTTTAGATAATAACGTCCTAATTTCTGCCTTGTGGTCAGCCAATAGTAAAGCTACTGTCATTGTGAATGCCGTTCTTTCCCGTAACTTTTCCGTTTGCTATGACTATCGCATTTTGAACGAATATTATCATATCCTCAGACAACCAAAGTTTACTTTTACAGAATGGGAAATTCAAAGCCTTCTCAACTTCATAACAGCAAACGGTATTTCTGTTGTTGCTGACCCCCTACCGGATATTTCTTTCACAGATGGAAGCGGAAAAAATTTTTGTAAAAAATTCTATGAAGTTGCAAAGTTTTGCAATGCGGCACTCATCACTGAAAGTAAAAAAATTTTTCCGCAAGATAGCTGTGTCATTACTGTCAATGATTTCCACAAAAAATATTTTGACTAGAGCTGCATTTTCCTGCTTTATTTAATGCGAACGCCTTCCCATAGACTCCACTACAAGCCCTGTCAGACAGGTATCCTCATACTTTGTTCCCGGATATACATCTTCAATCACAAACCGAAAATGAATATCCACCCCATCCGCCGCCTTAATTGCATCCACCGGCAGTGTAAAATATTGCGGATATATGGTATCTTCCAAATCAAGATAGGCAAACGGCTTATCCTCTACATACATCAGAAGCCGTTTCACCCGTCCGTTTTCTTCCCATACTGTCTGGTTCTTTGCATAGCCGTTGACAATACAAATTTCCGTGTAACGCATATAGCCGTCATAAATATCCGGAGTGCTGTCTGCATCCAAAAAAAGCACCTTTCCTTCCGGATAATCCTCCTGCCAATAATGAATAACTTCTCGGAATCTTCACCCCTTATTTTATAAGGCTTTCCAACTCTATATTTCAAAAATCACCCACTTTTTTATCAAAACCTCTTGACAAACCTCTCAAAAAATGCGGCGCTACG
>JAAVAA010000052.1 GCA_014804285.1 Lachnospiraceae bacterium
CTTATGTATATCGTATTGGTATGGTTGAACGGCAGTACAGCATAGGTGCCGCAGTTGGTCTTCTGAAATCAGTTATCAGTTTTATATTAATTCTGGGTGCAAATAAGTGTGCGAAAAAGGCTACAGGATCAGGAATCTTTTAGAAGGGGGCAGATGTAAATGAAAAAGAAAATGAAGTTGGGAACGTTAATTTCAAAGATAATTATTTGGGCAGTTGTTATCTGCCTTACTCTGAGTTGTTTGCTTCCATTGCTGAATATGGTTGCGCTTTCCCTAAGCGGAAGTGAGGCGGTGGCTGCCAATGAGGTCGGCTTTCTTCCCAAGGATTTTAATACGGCCGCTTATAAGAAATTGCTCGGGGACACCCAGTTTTGGAAATCCACATGGGTGTCAGTAATGAGGGTAGTGGCTGGTACACTGATCAATATGTTCTTTACAATAAGTATGGCATACCCGCTTTCTAAAAGTAAGCTACGGTTTCGTGCCAGAGAAGTATATATGAAACTTGTTATATTCGCAATGCTGTTTACGAGCGGTATCATACCTCTGTTCATGGTAGTCAGCAGACTACATTTGATTAATACAATATGGGCGTTGGTTTTGCCGGGGGCAGTACCCGTATTTAATGTGATCTTGTTAATTAATTTTTTCAAAGGCGTCCCGCCTGCACTTGATGAGGCAGCCAGAATTGACGGGGCAGGGCCTATAACGATTCTTTTGCAAGTATATTTGCCGATGTCTCTTCCGGCGCTTGCTACGGTGGCGTTGTTCGCAATTGTCGGGCATTGGAATGACTATTTCTCAGGTCTGATTTATATGACGAAGGCTTCAAACTATCCCCTTCAGACATATATTCAGCAATTGACGGTGGATCTTACACAGGTGACCGACTCCAATCAATTGAAGCAGCTTGCGGCTATGAATACAAGGACATTTAACGCGGCTAAGATTGTAGTATCAACGATTCCGCTGTTAGTAATTTATCCGTTCTTACAGAAATACTTTGTATCAGGTATCGCAATCGGAGCTGTAAAAGAATAATTGCAGACCAGTAATATTTTTTAATATCCTATTTGTTCAGGAGCCAGATATTCGGAAAGGATATTCTGGCTCTTGGGCAGTTATTCCAAATATCATTAGATTTATGCGCATAGAACAGTGCGGAAGTGAGGCAAATATGGCAATCAGGGTGAGTGAAGACGGAAAATTATTTACATTACATACAAAAGATGGCAGCTACCAGATGTGTGTGGATCCATGTGGTGTGTTGCTGCACTTGTATTACGGAAAAAAGATCGGGGAAGATAATCTCCATGATTTGATTTACCGTACGGAGATAGGTTTTTGCGGGACACCGTCAGAAGCAGGGGAAGACAGGACATATTCCTTAGATTATCTTCCGCAGGAGATACCATCCAGCGGAGTGGGTGATTATCGCGAGGATATGATCAGGATCAGGCACAGTGACGGAAGCTGTGCGGCTGATTTTCGGTTTGAGGGATATGAAATCCAAAATGGTTCTTATAAAGTTCCGGGTATGCCGGCGCTCTATGATACAGAAGCGGAAACAGGAGACACACTGGTCATTACAATGAAAGAGCGGGCTTCTGATATTTACCTGAGGCTCTACTATGGCATATTTGAAGGACAGAACATTATTACGCGGGCTGCGCGGTTGGAAAATCAAGGGCAGGATGCTGTTATACTTGAAAAAATGTTATCCTGTAATCTGGATTTTATGTTTGGAAACTATGAGATGGTTTATCTGGCCGGGCGTCATGCAATGGAACGCTTCGTGGAAAGGACGCCGGTGGGACGGGCTAAGGTTGAGATTGGCAGTATCAGGGGAACGTCGAGCCACCAGTACAATCCGGCTGTTATTCTATGTGAACAGGGAGCAGGAGAAGAGAGAGGTTCCTGTTTTGGTGCATGTCTTGTATACAGCGGTAATTTTACTGCATCTGCACAGAAGGATCAGAGAGGGCTGACCAGAATGCAGATAGGGATCAATCCCGTACAGTTTCGGTTTGTGCTGGAATCAGGAGAAGCATTTGACGCACCGCAGGTTATCTTAAGCTATTCCGATCAGGGTTTTGGCAAACTTTCAAATCAATACCATGAGATATTGAAAGAGCACATGTGCAGGGGAGAATTTAAACATAGACGAAGGCCGATTCTGATCAATAGTTGGGAGGCTGCTTATTTTGACATTAATGCAGAAAAGATTCTGAAGCTTGCCTCCGAGGCGGCGAGGCAGGGTATTGAAATGCTGGTGCTGGATGACGGCTGGTTTGGTAAGCGGGATGATGACAACAGCGGCTTGGGAGACTGGTTTACGAATGAAAAGAAGATGAACGGAACACTGGCACATTTGTCGAAGCAGATTCATCAGATGGGAATGCAGTTTGGTCTGTGGTTTGAGCCGGAAATGATATCAGAGGACAGTGACCTGTACCGGACGCATCCGGAATGGGCATTTCGGATTCCCGGAAGGGAGCCGAACCGTGGGCGTAACCAATTAGTGCTTGATATGTCAAGAGAAGATGTCAGGGATTATCTGCTGGAGCGTTTGACGGAAATTTTAGAGAGTGCAGAAATCGAATATGTAAAATGGGATATGAACAGGAGTATTTGTGATGTATTTGGGCATACGCTTCCTGCTTCTCGAAGCGGAGAATTGTACCATCGGTATGTTTTGGGAGTTTATGACCTGTTAGAGCGGTTTTTGAAACGTTTTCCGAAGATTCTTCTGGAGGGATGCAGTGGCGGAGGCGGAAGATTTGATGCAGCTATGTTATATTATTCTCCGCAGATATGGTGTAGTGACAATACAGATTCGGTAAACCGTTTAAGCATACAGTATGGGACATCCTTCTTTTATCCAATCAGCACTGTAGGTTCTCATGTGTCTGCATGTCCCAATCATCAGACAGGACGATCTGTTCCTTTTCAGACAAGAGGAGCGGTGGCAATGTCAGGAAATTTTGGGTATGAACTGGATTTAAGCAAGATTTCCGACAATGAGAAGGAACAGGTCAAAGAACAGATTACCCTTACGAAGAAATATTATGATCTGATTCATGAAGGGACATATTATCGGTTGACGGCTCCGAAAGAAGAGGAATATATGGCATGGGAATTTGTGGATAAAGAAAAAAGTCATGCTTTATTAACTATGGTTATGACGGATGCACAGGGAAATCCCATTCCAGTACATACTAAAATAAGAGGATTGGCACCGGAAAAACATTACAGCTGCAGTTTAAATGGCCAGGTGCATTGTGGTATGACATGGAACAATGCGGGATTGACACTGAATCGTATACTGGAAGAATATGAAAGTATTATGATTGAATTCTCGGAAGTAGAAAAAGGTAAGGAATATGAGTGAAACGGCAATATTATTGGATAGTGTTGATAAAGTAAAAAGTTTTGTTTCGATTACAAGGAAATTTGATGCGGAAATGGATTTAATCAGTGGAAGAAATGTAATTCGTGCAAAATCAATTATGGGTATTTTTTGTATGGATTTATCGAAACCAATGATACTTAGAATTTATGAAGGAAAGGAAAATGAGGATGATATAATAGAGGCGTTAAGCGAATATGTGAAAGAAGCGCGGAATTAGGAAAAGGGCTATAGAACAGTAGTTAGAAGGTAGTAGATATCTGGAGAATAGAATACCCGAATGAGCAGTGAGAAAACATACCTGTGACATTGTCGAGACACGTTTCAGAACTTGTTCCTGAATGCAAGTAGCAGAAAACAGAATAAATATATAGAAGGCATGGCTTCTTTTTGGCAGGTTCGGAATAGATAGAACCTGTCAAAAGGGAGCTTTTTTGTAGTTGACATATAACAGTAGTCTCATGCAGTAGTAAAAATGGTTCGCAGAAGGTATTTCTGAAAAGTACGGAGACACAGGCGGTATTTCTGGTACAGGTTCCGGAATATATGGCAGAAAACATGAAAATGATGGAGTAAAGAAAAGGACTGACCGTTGCGGTTCTGCCCGGAATGCTCTTTTTTGGAGATGGTTCCGGGCAGGCCTGTAACCAAGGAGGAAAGGTAAATTACGATGAAGATAAATACCGCATGGTAGACTATGAACCTTGACAACAAATATTCCGTCAGTCTTTATCTGCGGAATGGAATATCAGTATGTAAGGATACAAAATATCCGGAACATTGGAAGATGATGAGGGGAGAGCTTCGCGGGGAAATATTTGCTCGTTTAAGAGTTCGTGGCAGGACTTTGATGCAGGTGGGACGAGAAACCGTAACAGGAGAAGGAAAAATATGAGCGGCATTCCCGGCATGGGGTAGCGTTGGCAGGCTGCCTTGAGGATCCGGTTGATAATGATACCTCTGCCAGAGAACACGGCAGCCGGAGCGGCGTCCGGGGATAGCTGTGGCGTGAAAGGGTGCTGCCGGGTATTCAGGCAGCCATGCCGGGCGGTCCCTACATATTCCGTCCCACACCGGGGGAGACTGTCTGAAAACCCATGAGCTGCCATGTTGATTGAATGATAAATCCATCCAGTCTTATTGCGGATGATTTATATAGATACTGCACCTTGAAAACTGAATAAAGTATACTAAATAAGTGGGGAATACGGCATTATTCCTTGGCATCTGGTAAAATAGAGGTATCTCAGATAATGATCTTGGAGGATGCTATGCCGTATATTGCAAAACCAATAGACATAGACCAGGTAATGATAACGACTTTTGATTCCCTTGTGGAGTGGAACAGTATCAAGATAACTTTTGTTTGTCGGGGAATGAAACAAGGAGACAGTCAAACAGAAGGATTTTGTTAATAAACAAGGAGTTTTTCGTTATAGTGGATAGCGGCTGCAATTCCGGTTGCTGTCACAGGTATTATTAGTGGTCTGTACAATTAGGGACAGTTTTAGTTCTGTGTAGGTATGATTGAAATTAAAATACCATATCAGGCAGTGTATTAGGGTATTTGGTTTACAGAAAAAGAATAAACAATAGAAGACTTGGCTTCTTTTTGGCAGGTTCGGATATAAATAGAACCTTGTCGGGAAGGAGCCTTTTTGTAGTTGGACAGGACAGAAATTTCATGCAGATGCGAAAAATCGTTCGACAAAATCAGGGAAACGTCTGCGGAAATAAAAAATTTATGTTGATAAATGGCAGATGGTGTAAGCGAAAACGGGTGAAAAAAGTTGAAAGGACTGATTGTCCAATTTACGAAAAAAAGGACACAACCAGTCCCTTTTCAAATAACAATTACAACTTTATAATGGACACACTGGTCAGGAGGTACAGGATGATAGCTTTGGAAGGTACAAATTTGGGGATGGCATTTAAAAAACTTCGTGAAACAAAAGGCATGAGCAGTGTGGAACTGTCGGAGGCGGTAGGGATCAGCGAGTCACATTTAAGAAAGATTGAGGCCGGAACCAGACAGCCAGGAATCCACACATACCGGAAGATGGTAGCAGTACTAGAAGCAGATATTATTATAGAGGATTTGACGGGAACCGTAATAGGAGACTGCACGGCGAGGGCGCAGAAAGTATTTTTGGATAGTACAGAATCGCAGGCAATGTTTTTGGTACAGGTTTTGGAATTTATGGCGCAGAACATAAAAGCGCTAGAGTAAAGAGCAGGCCAGTGGTTGCCGGTCTGCCCGGAATGATCTGTTGTAAAGATGCTTCCGGGCAGGTCCGTAACCAAAGGAGAAAAGGGTAAGCTACTATGAAGATAAATGCCGGATGGTGGGCACAGCACCTTGACAATAAATGTTTCGATGGAATTAGATCTGTCGGAACAGAATATCAGTATGCTGGTATCTCCGCTATGTTGTTGCTATCTGGCGGTTTCCATGTTGGCAATCAACTATGGGGATACATTTAAGGGCACAAAACATTCGGAACACCAAAAGGTGATGAGGGGAGAGCTTCGCAGGGAAATACTTGTCTGCGAAAAGGCAAGTGGCAGGGCTTTTTTGCATATGCAACAAGGAACCGTAACAGGAGAAGGAAAAGTATGAGCGGCATCCCCGACATGGGGCAGCGGTGGCAATCTGCTTTGAAAATCTGAATGATAATGATACCTCTGCCGGAGAATCTGGCAGCCGGAGCAGCGTCCGGGGTATGTTGCAGCGGGGAAGGGAGTTGCAGGGTATTAGGCGGCCATGCTGGGCGGTCCTGCATATTCCGTCCCACACCGGGGGAGAGAAAATGAAAAACCGTGCTGGAGATGTGCTGTATATGCAGCATCGTTTCTGGCATGGCGTGTGGGGTTTATTTATGGAGAAAGTAAGATTTAGATACGGATTTTAGAGGAAGCAGTCCGTACATAGTTATTTTTACGGCAGTATATCACAGGGCTATCGGGTATCGGGGCAGAAGAACACTGGATAAAAATATGATACCAGACGAGAGAAAATACATTGTGCCAGACAGGGTATCACAAAGGGGCTGGATTTTATTTTTAGGATCGGGAGGTGTCTGCATGACGGCGGAGGAGCATAGGAAATTTCTGGAACAGGATTTTGACGACGTAAAGATAGAGGAATTGAAGGACATAAGCAAAATAAGGATCGACAGGGGCAGGACAGTGGAGGAAAAGAAAAAACAGTACCTTGGGAAAGTCGGGAACCCCTACCTTGTAAGGGTCGGATCTACGATGGTCAAGATACGGTTTGCTAATAACGGGGTGAGCTTTGAGGATGCCTTTGAGGGTTTACTCCTTATGGGATAACGAAAGATGGATAAGTACGGAAATTTTGCTGTAACAGTTCGGCCATGGAATGATTTGCAGGCTGTGCGCGGGTGTTTGCGCATAAAACGCAGCTTGCAAATTGTTTTATGTGCTGGACTGCTATATTTTGATAATAAATATAATAAAAAGCAGTGGAAAAATGTCACATTCTATGGTATGATTTGACTTGAGAAAAGACAAATGGGTGTTTCGCGGATAGGATACACTCATATCAGCATCAAATCTAATAAAGTTTACTGGCGTTTGTCCTGCTTAACAGTTTAAGGGGAAAATCCTCTGCTTTTATAAAAAGGCAGTAGTAGTTTCCTTTGGAAAACAAGGAGGATAACGCATATGGGTAAGACAGTAGACAGAATCTACCATGCCGCCATCTATGTGAGACTTTCTAAAGAAGATGGCGATGTTTCTGGTACGGCAAAAGCAGAGAGCAACAGCATTTCCGACCAGAAAAATCTGATTAAGGATTTCCTGGAAGATAAAGAAGATATTATCGTGGTTTCCGAGCGCGTGAATGATGGGTACAGCGGCTCTAATTTCCAGAGACAAGCCTTTGGGAGAATGATGGAGGACGCAAAAAAGGGGAGAATAAACTGCATTATTGTCAAGGACTTTTCCAGATTCGGGCGGGACCATTTGGAGACAGGGAACTATCTGGAACGGATATTTCCGCTGCTTGGAATACGCTTCATTTCCGTAAACGATCAATTTGACAGTGAGGACTGCATGGGGATGACAGGAGGCATGAGCGTTGCACTGAAAAACATTATCAACGCCATGTACAGCAAGGATTTGTCAAAAAAGGTAAGAAGTGCAACGGCGACAAGAGTAGTCCGCGGCGAATATGTGGGCGCGCTTGTGCCCTACGGTTATATCAAGAATCCAGAGAATGTGCACCAGCTTATTCCCGATGAGGAAGCAGCAAAAGTGGTGCGGCTGATCTTCACCATGGCGGCAGAGGGAAAGAAGAAACCGGAGATTGCAAGATACCTCAACGGGCAGGGAATCCCTACCTGCATGGAACATTTCCAAGCCATAGGTCTGAAAAGGAAAAGCCATAGGGAGAAAGAGAAAAAAATGTGGACTGTTACTACCATTGGGGACATAATAAAAAACGAGGTATTTCTAGGCAGGACGGTCTGGAATAAGACAAGGCAGGAAGCTGTGGGTTCAAAGCGTCAGATTAAAAATGACAGGTCTGAATGGCTCATTATAGAGGGGACACATGAACCCCTTGTTTCGCAGGAGCTTTTTGATATGGCAAATGAAAAGGCGTTTACCCATGAGAAAAAGTATGTGCCTACAGGACGGAAAGCGCACCCATCCTGATTTGTCCGTACTGTGGCAGAAGGCTCACACTGACCAGTTGGGGGAATGCCTACCGGTGCGGACAGGCGGCCATTTCAGGCATTGCAGAATGCAAGACAGTTCATGTGGACAAGGAGCGGTTAGAAAATGCGGTATTGTCCTGCATACGCGCTATGGCGGGCATGGTGACGGAAGAAACATCCAGAAAGAGACAGGAATTTTCACAGACGGCAGCCATCGAAGAAGAGATAGGGATGATGAAAGCGGAGAAAAAGAAACTTTCATCAAGAAAACTCAGGCTTTATGAAGATTACCGCTCTGACAGGATCACGAAAGAACAGTACCGAAAGGAATACGAAAATACAGCCAGCCGGATTTTAGAAATTGAAAAAAGGGTACCGGAACTGAAGGACGAGGCTATACGGATCAAGGAACAGATGCTGTGCATGAAAGAGCAGGAAACGGAGTTGGAAGGTCTTGCAGTGCTTGATATTTTTGATAAGGAAAAGCTGGCTACTTTGATTGACAGAGTATTGGTTTACAGCGAAGAACGGATCGAGATTATTTGGAAGATGAATGATCCGTTTTTCAAGGAGATGGCGGGAGAGAAGGAAGTGTTTACGTTACAGTAATGCAGGAAAGGTAATAGTACAGAAGAGACATCACGCATCAGCTTATCTACAAAAATCTGGGAGAGGGGAGCAGGCTCTGTGTCTCAACGCCCAAAACCGAAGCTGGCATAAGGGATATCCCCATGACTGCAAGCGTGAGGAAAGCTTTTGAGAAGCAGAGGGAATATCAGTTCATGATGGGGATAGACAGGGATTATGAGGTTGACGGTATGAAAGGCTTCATTTTCACTAGCAAGAACGGTCGCCCTTTACAGCCCAGCGCAGTCAACAATGTGCTTTACAATATCGTGGATGCCTATAATAAGCAGGAAGCGGCGAAAGCCAAGAAGGAACACCGCAAGCCGGAGATGATGCCGAGAATATCAGCACATATTTTAAGGCATACCGGATGCACCAGGATGGCAGAGCGCGGGATGGATGTAAAGGTATTACAGTATATCATGGGACACGCAAACATAGCAGTCACTATGGAAGTTTATAATCATATCACAGAATATGCGAGAATAGAAAAAGAAATATTGAAGATGGAAGACCTGATGGTGTTGTAAGCCGCAAGATGATATCTGATGAAATCAGATGCAGAACCGTACCCCAAAATTTTTCACAAATGGGGTATGAATGGGGTATAACACCTGTTATTAAGGATTTTATAGAAATTTTAGAACCCGCAAACCCGCATAAATACTGGGTTTGCAAAATAATTACACAACAATTCTGACGAATTGTTGAAAAATATTAGCACTCACCTATTGACAGTGCTAACAATCAGTGTTATATTCACACTAGAACAAAGAAAAGTGCAAATAAGCAGTTGATTGGCCGGATATACTGTGAATGAGAAATCCTGCGGAATGTTCTTTTGTGGGCGCATCATTTGCAAACGGGCAGAGAGGAGTGCATATGAATATATCCAAGTTTACCCAAAAATCCATGCAGGCAGTAGAAGGCTGTGAGAAGCTTGCATATGAATATGGCAATCAGGAGATTGAGCAGGAGCATCTGCTTTACAGTCTGCTGACTATCGATGACAGTCTGATCCTGAAGCTCATAGAAAAAATGGAAATCAACACCCAGTATTTCTCAAACAAGGTGGAAGAAGCCTTAAATAAGAGAGTGAAGGTGCAGGGCGGCCAGGTCTATGTGGGGCAGGATCTGAATAAGGTACTGGTTTCCGCGGAGGAAGAAGCAAAAGCATTGTCCGATGAATATGTTTCGGTGGAGCATTTATTCCTTGCCATAATCAAACATCCGAATAAAGCAGTAAAAGAAATTTTTCGTGAGTTTGGAATCACCAGAGAACGTTTCTTACAGGTGCTTTCTACTGTGAGAGGAAATCAAAGGGTTACTTCTGATAATCCAGAGGCAACGTATGACACGCTTGCTAAGTATGGACAGGATCTGGTGGAGAAGGCACGGGATCAGAAGCTTGATCCGGTAATCGGCAGGGACAGTGAAATCCGGAACGTGATACGTATTTTGTCCCGTAAGACAAAGAACAATCCGGTTCTTATCGGTGAGCCGGGGGTGGGCAAAACCGCAGTTGTGGAAGGATTGGCTCAGAGGATTGTCCGGGGAGATGTCCCCCAGGGTCTTAAAGATAAGAAGATATTTGCGCTTGATATGGGAGCGCTGGTAGCAGGCGCCAAATATCGCGGTGAGTTTGAGGAGCGGCTGAAAGCAGTTTTGGAGGATGTGAAAAACAGTGACGGGCAGATCATTCTCTTTATTGATGAGCTTCATACTATTGTTGGAGCAGGGAAGACAGACGGAGCGCTGGATGCCGGCAACATGTTAAAGCCTATGCTGGCTCGGGGAGAACTTCACTGCATCGGGGCAACCACGCTGGACGAATATAGACAGTACATCGAAAAAGATGCGGCATTAGAGAGACGATTTCAGCCGGTAATGGTGGAAGAACCTACAGTGGAAGATACAATTTCGATTTTGAGAGGACTGAAAGAGCGTTATGAGGTCTATCATGGGGTCAAGATCATGGATAATGCGCTGGTAAGCGCGGCCGTACTTTCTAACCGGTATATTTCAGACCGTTTCCTTCCCGATAAAGCGATTGACCTGGTGGATGAGGCCTGCGCACTGATTAAGACAGAGTTGGATTCCATGCCTACGGAACTGGATGAATTGCAGCGTAAGGTCATGCAGATGGAAATAGAAGAAACTGCGCTGAAAAAGGAAGATGACCGTTTGAGTCAAGATCGTTTGGAAGATCTGCAGAAGGAACTGGCTGAGTTCAAAGAAGAACTGAACAATCGAAAAGCCCAATGGGAAAATGAGAAGGCATCTGTTGAGAAGCTTTCCAAACTTCGTGAAGAGATTGATGCAGTAAGCAGTCAGATTGAAATTGCACAGAGAGAAGGAGATTACGAAAAAGCGGCGGAATTAAGCTACAGTAAGCTTCCTGCACTGAAAAAACAGCTTGAGCTTGAGGAAGAGCGGGTTAAAAGCAAGGATCTTTCATTGGTACATGAAAGCGTATCGGAAGAGGAAATTGCACGGATCATTTCCAGATGGACCGGAATACCGGTAGCGAAGCTGACGGAAAGCGAGCGGAATAAAACCCTTCATTTGGATGAAGAACTTCATAAACGTGTTGTGGGACAGGACGAGGGCGTAACTAAGGTTACGGAAGCAATCATTCGGTCAAAGGCAGGAATTAAAGATCCCACAAAACCAATCGGGTCATTTTTGTTTCTGGGTCCTACCGGGGTTGGAAAAACAGAGCTTGCCAAAGCTTTGGCTGCATCGTTGTTTGATGATGAGAATAATATGGTACGTATTGATATGAGTGAATACATGGAGAAATATTCTGTATCCAGACTGATTGGAGCGCCTCCCGGATATGTGGGATATGAGGAAGGAGGACAGCTGACTGAGGCAGTCAGGAGAAAGCCTTATTCGGTAGTGCTGTTTGATGAGATTGAAAAGGCGCATCCTGATGTTTTTAATGTATTGCTTCAAGTACTGGATGACGGTCGTATCACCGATTCTCAGGGGCGCACGGTAGATTTCAAAAATACCATACTGATTATGACCTCCAATATCGGGGCATCTTATCTGCTGGAAGGGATTGACCAAAAGGGTCAGATTGATGATCAGGCGGAGGCAATGGTTATGAATGACCTGCGTGCTCATTTCCGACCGGAATTTTTAAACCGGCTTGATGAGACAATTTTATTTAAGCCATTGTCGAAAGAGAATATTGGCGGTATTATTAAGTTGATCATAGCGGACTTAAATAGAAGGCTTTCGGATCGGGAGCTGATGGTGGAGCTGGAACCGGAAGCAGAAAGTTATATTATAGAACAGGCATATGATCCCGTTTATGGAGCAAGACCTTTGAAGCGCTATATTCAGAAATATGTGGAAACTCTGTCAGCCAGACTGATTCTGGAAGATCGGGTGCAACAGGGAGATACCATTCGGATTCTCAAGAAGAATGGTGAATTGACAGCCGATGTAAAAGGCTGAGATCTGTGAAAGGAGAAATGAGATGCCGTTACCTGATGATATCAACATGCTTCTTAGTTATGTAAATCTTAAACTTCGTGATTTTTATCCAGATCTGGATGCTTTATGTGAGGATCTGGATGAAAATCGGGAGGAAATCGAGGAAAAGCTGAAAAAAATCGGCTATGTTTATGACAGTGACCGAAATCAGTTTCGGTGATAAAAGTTCCGAAAAGTACTGATGTTTAGCCAATATGTCTAAAAAAACACACGATAATTAGTGAAACGACAACAATGTGACAAGAAAAAATACTTACTATATTGACTTTTATTGTGCAGATTGCTATAATCAAAATAATTAATGAACTAATTGATTAATTTATGGATTGTTACTGCACACAAGCGGGCAAAACCAAATTTTATGAATCGGCTTTGAAGCTGACTCGTAGAATTTGGTTTTTTTATGTATGATGAAGCAGTTTGCAGAGCATACTGATATTTTGCCGGGAGTTGTACATTGACGATGAGGAAATGAAATTGCGTATCGAGAAGGTAATCAATAATAACATTATCGCCGCAAGAGACAGTAAAAATATAGAATTAGTGGCTATGGGAAGAGGGATAGGCTTCGGAAAACGACCCGGTGATGAGATTGCGGATGAGACGGTAGAGAAGATTTTCAGATTGGAAAATATGGACAACACGGAACATTTTAAAGAATTGCTGGCATCTCTTCCGTTGGAGCATATCCGTCTGTCAAACGATATCATTACTTACGCGAAAGAAAGTCTTGGATTACAGCTTGGACAAAACGTATATCTGACGCTGACGGATCATATCAGTTTTGTAATCAGCAAGCATAGGGAAGGGCTGGATTTCAGCAATATTTTGTATGATGAGGTAAGGCTCTTTTACCCGTTGGAATATTCAGTGGGAAGGTATGCGTTGGAGCTGATAGAGGAGAGAACGGGATATCGTCTTCAGGAAGATGAGGCGGCCTCTATTGCGCTGCATTTGGTCAATGGGGAATTGAATTCCGTTATGGGCACCACATTTATCATGATCAAGATGATGCGTGAGATGATGGAAATCATTGAAAGACATATTTCCATTCCTGAGGGAAGAATGTATCCGAAGGATCGGCTGATCTCAGATTTAAAGCAGCTTGCCAACCGTCTTGTCTCGGAGGAACCGCTCAGCGGACGGGAAGATAACCTCCTGTATCATTTTGTAAAGGAGAATTATGAGCAGGAATATCAGATCATAAATGGTGTCAGCGAATACATTGAAAAAGAGTATCATTGTAGTATGACGGAGGAAGAAAAGATATATCTTACGCTGAATATTAAGCGTATGAAGGATTTATATACATGTTAAGCAGATGCTAAGCGGAAAGGGGGAAGCAAATGAAGCTATTTCAGAATTTATTTGCCAAAGACAACAGTATCGAAATTGGAGCGCCCGCTACAGGAAAACTAGTCAGTATCAAAGAAGTGAGTGATCCGACATTCAGCGAAGAGGTGTTGGGAAAGGGAGCCGCTATTATTCCGACGGACGGTAAGTTTTATGCACCGGCGGCTGGTACGGTCTCCACAATTTTTCCTACCGGCCACGCGGCAGCCATTACCAGCAGTGAGGGAGTAGAGATCCTGATCCATATCGGACTTGATACGGTGAAGCTGGAAGGAAAGCATTTTACAATCCACGCAGCAGAAGGACAGGAAGTCAAAAAAGGAGATCTTCTTCTGGAAGCAGATTTGGATCAGATTAAGGCGGAAGGTTATGATATTATCACACCGGTGATTATTTGTAATTCGGATGAGTTTTCCGGGATTCAGATGATGGAACCGGGGGATGTGGTGCAGGGAGACGATATCCTGAAGCTACAGAAGTAGAGGGAGGCGTTTAAGTGGACAAATATATTGGAAAAAGTGTATTGAAGGGAATCGCTGTCGGCAGGATTCACTGGTATCAGAAACAGAGTTATGAGGTTGTTAAAAGAACAGTTGCGGATGCAGATGCGGAAAAAAGCCGGTTTGAGGAGGCAATAGAAACTGCAAAAGATCAATTATCTGTTCTTTATGATGAAGCGCTCGCCAATGTGGGCGAAGATCATGCAATGATTTTTGATATTCATCGAATGATGCTTGAGGATGACGATTATCTGGAAGCGATAGGTTCGGTTATCGCAGAAGGATATAATGCAGAGTATGCGTTGGAATCGGCACAGAACCAATTTTCGGAATTGTTTGCTTCCATGGACGATGAATATATGAAAGCGCGGGCAGCCGATGTAAAAGATATTTCTCAGAGGGTGATCCGTATTCTCATGGGAATACCCGAAGACGGAATCCCGACAGATGAGCCGGTGATCTTGGTCGCAGATGATCTGACACCCAGTGAGACCGTAAAAATGGATAAAAACAAAATTCTTGCATTTGTGACGGTAAGGGGATCCGCTAATTCCCATACGGCAATTCTTGCCAGAAGCATGAATCTTCCGGCACTTGTAAATACTCAAATGAGGCCGGGTGAGGAGTGGAACGGAAAAGTTGGAGTGGTTGACGGATTTAACGGGGAATTCCTTGTGGAACCGGAGCAGGAACTTCTGGATGAAATGATCCGCCGCAAAAACCAGTGGGTTGCAGATCTGGAAGCTTTGGAGCAGCTAAAGGGATTGGATAATGTTACAAGCGACGGCAGAAGGATTGACGTGTATGCCAATATCGGAAAAGTGGAGGATGTGGAAGGAGCCCTCTCGGCGGATGCAGGAGGAATCGGACTTTTCCGCAGTGAGTTTCTATATCTGGGGAAAGATACCTTTCCTACAGAAGAGGAACAGTATGTAAGCTATAAGACGGTTCTGGAGAAGATGGGCGGCAAAAAGGTAGTGATCCGGACGCTGGATATCGGAGCAGATAAAAAGGTTGATTATTTCAATCTGGATGCGGAAGAAAATCCGGCGCTGGGTTATCGGGCTATCCGGATTTGTCTGGATCGGCCGGAAATATTTATCACGCAGTTAAGAGCCATTTACCGAGCTTCTGCTTACGGAAAGGCAGCCATCATGTTTCCCATGATCGTGTCTGTAGAAGAGGTAAGCCGAATAAAGGAAATTGTCGGGCAGGTGAAAGAAGAGCTTTCCGTAGAGGGGTATGCTATGGGGGATGTGGAACTGGGAATTATGATAGAAACTCCGGCGGCAGCTCTCATTTCGGGAGAACTTGCAAAAGAAGTTGATTTCTTCAGTATCGGAACTAATGATCTGACACAATATACACTGGCAGTGGACAGACAGAATCAGAAATTGGAAAGCACATGCAATACGCATCATCCGGCGGTTCTGAAGCTGATAGAAATGACAGTGGCAAATGCGCATAAGGAAGGGATCTGGGCAGGAATCTGTGGGGAACTTGCGGCAGATACGGATCTGACGGAAACATTCCTTGCGATGGGAGTCGATGAACTCAGTGTGTCGGCTTCCGCTATATTAAAGGTACGTAAAGCAGTACGGGATATTTGATGAAGTATCTGAGGCACTACAGAAATTTTCCACAGACAATCTATAAACGGTGGAAGATAATAGAAAACAATGATATTCATGGGAATGCTCCCATAGAATATAGATGAAAGGTATTGTTCTGTGGCTAGGGCAGAACAAAAAATAAAAAAGGGGGTTAATTTATATGATGAAATTTTTACAAAAATTAGGAAAGTCATTGATGCTTCCGGTAGCATGTCTGCCGATCTGTGGTATCCTGATGGGAATCGGATATGCACTGTGCCCGGCAACCATGCAGGGCGGCGATATTAACGGCTTTTTGAATCTGCTTGGATTTTTCCTGGTTAAGGCGGGCGGCGCGCTGATCGACAATATGGCGCTTTTGTTTGTCATTGGTGTAGGCGTAGGTATGGCGGATGATCATGACGGTACAGCTGGTCTTGCAGCGCTTGCTTCCTGGCTGATGCTCACTAATCTGCTTTCCGTGGGCACTGTTACCACGTTAATGCCTTCCGTAGCAGACAATGCGAATAAGACGCTTGCTTTTTCTGCGATTGCAAATCCGTTTATTGGTATTCTCTCAGGCGTTATCGGAGCATCCTGTTACAACAAATTTAAGTCAACGAAATTACCTGACTGGCTGTCATTCTTCAGCGGTAAGCGTTGTGTGGCAATCGTTTCCGGCGTAGTNTCTATCGTTGTTGCAGCTATCCTTCTGTTTGTATGGCCNGTAATTTACGGTGTACTGCTTGCAATCGGTAACGGAATNGTTAGTCTTGGTGCAGTAGGCGCAGGTATTTACGCATTCTTAAACAGACTGTTGATCCCTACCGGATTACATCACGCATTGAACAATGTATTTTGGTTTGACACAGTTGGTCTGGGTGANCTGAAGCACTTCTGGGCAGGCGATACCAGCGCAGATGTTACNTGGAGTCTCGGTATGTATATGTCCGGTTTCTTCCCTTGTATGATGTTCGGTATCCCCGGTGCTGCACTGGCTATGATTCAGACAGCAAAAGAGGGTAAGAAGAAAGTTGCCATCGGTCTGGTAGCATCCGCTGCAGTTTGTGCATTTGTCTGTGGTGTAACTGAGCCTTTTGAATTTGGTTTCATGTTCCTNGCACCNCTTCTTTACTTGATTTATGCATTGTTATATGGTATCTTTACCGTTATTACAACATTGGTTGGATTCAGAGCGGGCTTCAGCTTNTCAGCAGGTGCAACGGATCTTGTATTCTCNGCATCACTGCCTGCNGCACAGAANACTTGGATGATCATTCCTCTTGGTATNGCNGCATTTGCAGTATTCTATCTGGTNTTCCGTTTCGCAATTGTGAAGTTNGACTTAAAGACACCCGGTAGAGAAGACGATGATGTAGAGNCAGAGAAGAAAGCNGTTCTTTCCAACAGNAACTATACAGAAGTAGCTTCNACTATTNTGGAAGGACTTGGCGGAAANNNNAATATNACNTCTCTTGANAACTGTATTACAAGACTTCGTCTGGANATCAAGGATTACACATTGATCNATGAGAAGAAGATTAAATCAGCAGGNGTNGCCGGTGTTATGAGACCCAGCAAGACNGCTGTACAGGTTATTGTAGGTACGAAGGTACAGTTTGTAGCTGATGAAATGAAGAAAATGTTATAGGTATTATAAGCGAACAATAATACCGAAACCCCTAGCATAACGGAGGCCTTCGGGTCTCCGTTCTTTTANATTTCTATTTTAGAGAAGGAGAGAATATGAAGATTATTAAAGCAAAAGACTACAATGACATGAGCCGGAAGGCAGCCAANATTATATCAGCACAGGTNATCATGAAACCAAACTGCGTGCTGGGACTTGCTACCGGATCTACGCCNATTGGAACTTATGCTCAGTTGGTGGACTGGTATCAGAAAGGAGATCTGGATTTTTCGGAAGTGACTACAGTCAATTTGGACGAGTACAAAGGGCTGACCAGAGAAAATGANCAGAGTTATTACTATTTTATGAATGAAAACCTTTTCAGTAAGGTTAATATTAATNTGGAACGTACTTTNCTGCCGGATGGAACGGAGCCNGACAGTGACAAGGCATGNANNGATTATAATAAGGTNATCGCAGATGTNGGNGGTGTTGATCTGCAGCTTTTGGGNCTGGGNCATAACGGTCATATCGGGTTTAATGAGCCNGGAATGGCNTTTGAAGCAGAGACTCACTGNNTCAATNTGACAGAATCAACCATGAAGGCAAACCAGAGATTTTTTGCNTCCATGGAAGATGTGCCCCGCCAGGCATANACGATGGGAATCAAAACNATCATGCAGGCAAAAAAGATTNTAATTGTNGTCAGCGGAGCGGACAAGGCAGCGATTGTAAAAGAAGCATTTTTCGGACCGATNACGCCTAAGGTACAGGCATCTGTATTGCAGCTTCATAACGATGTAACTTTNGTAGCCGANGAGGCNGCATTNTCTGAAATNNGTTAGATATTTGGATTGTGCTCAGTTAGATCGATGTCCGGATAATAGTTGAAAGGAGATGATTTCCATGATTATTAAAAACGCCTGTGTATATACAGAAGATGGAATATTTCTGAATAAGGATATATATATAAAAGACGGTTTTTTTGTNGATAGCAGGGAAGCNGCNGANGANGGTANNGAGATNGANGCAGNCGGGTGTCTGGCAATTCCCGGACTTACAGATATTCACTTTCATGGTTGCATGAGNCATGATCTTTGCGATGGAACCCGGGAGGCGATTGATGCTATGGCAGCATATGAGGCTTCGGTAGGGGTGACTAATATCGTACCTGCGACTATGACACTTTCTGAGGATATGCTGCTTACGATCTGCCATGAGGTCAAAGCATATGCGGCAGAAGGAGTACAGGAAAAGAGGGCACATTTCTGGGGGATTAACATGGAGGGACCCTTTGTGGCACCAGCCAAAAAGGGTGCGCAGAACGGAGAATATATCTGCAATCCGGATATCGTCATGTTTGACCGGTTGAATGAAGCTTCCGGAAATCTGGTGAAGCTTCTTGCCATAGCGCCGGAGCAGGAAGGAGCTATGGAGCTGATTGAAAAAAGGCATAAGGAAGTGGTCGTTTCATTAGCGCATACTTGTGCAGATTATGACACAGCTATCAGAGCTTTTGAAAAAGGTGCAAGTCATGTTACGCATCTTTATAATGCCATGAATCCTTATACACACCGGGCACCCGGCTTGATCGGTGCGGCGGCCGATAAGAAGGGAGTCGAAGTTGAATTGATCTGTGACGGTGTGCACATTCACCCGGCATCAGTTCGGACAACTTTTAAGATCTTTGGGGATGACAGAATTATTTTGATCAGTGACAGCATGAGAGCTACCGGCTTAGAAGATGGAGATTACACGTTGGGCGGTCAGTATGTGAAGGTGACGGGAAATCTTGCAGCGTTAAAGGACGGCACAATTGCCGGTTCCGTGACTAATCTTTTGGATTGTATGCGTACGGCGGTGCTTAAAATGGGCATTCCATTGGAGTCTGCGGTAAAATGCGCTGCTGTAAACCCGGCAAAGAGTGTCGGAATTTATGACTGTTGCGGAAGTATTTCAACCGGCAAAGTTGCGGATGTGGTTCTTCTGGAGAAGGAAGATCTTGCCCTGAAACAGGTGATTTTGAGGGGAAATCCATTATAAGTGATCTAAATTAACGTTTAGCTGGGATACAGAGATCAATATAAAAACCCGGATAGAAATCAAATTCTACGTCGCCACACTCTCGTTCTATAAAAAGCGTAACAGCAAAAAAAAAAAAAAAACCTCACTAAGTGCTGACGCTTTTTAAAGGGCTCCTTAAGA
>JAAVAA010000053.1 GCA_014804285.1 Lachnospiraceae bacterium
ACGTTTAGCTGGTTTACATGTAATATCTAAACGACCACTCGGATAAGAAATAAATTCTACGTCAGCACGCTCGATAAAGCGTTCGCGAATTGCTTCCTTAAGAATTTATTTCTTATCCGAGTTACTTTTTTGACTAACGAGAAACCAACTATGGTTCCACTATAGTCGTCTAATCTACTGCCCGGCTGTCTGCCAAAGAGTGGACCATTTAATATTAGCTGAGTTGCCAGTTGGGCTTTGCGTCATCCGATAACCCAGCTCCGATGAAAAGAAATCCTTGAGGAAACAATTCGCGAACGCTTTATCGAGCGTGTTGACGAAAGGCTTTCTTTTCATCGGAGCGGACGTCATTCATACGCATACCCCATCTAAACGTTAATATAAGAGAGAATCCTACCTTTTCTAAAATTATTTCTTCTATCAATTGACAATCCTCATGATATATTCTAAATTAAATCCTTGGGTTTTACAGTGGCNGCTACGGACACNCCGNCATCNGNNTACGNTGGTAAAACCTGTAAGATACCTATAGTAAACGATATAACAAATATTATCATGTTGGAGGAAAATGAGATGGCTAAGGATACAACGAAGGACATGACCGTGGGTTCGCCCATGAAATTGGTTCTGGGATTTTCGCTTCCCCTTTTATGCGGCTTCTTATTTCAGCAGTTTTATAGTGTTGTAGATACTGTGATTGTAGGACGGTTTCTTGGCATGCATGCGCTGGCAGGGGTAGGTGCAACCAGCTCTGTCAACTTTTTGATCATAGGATTTTGCATGGGAGTATGCAGCGGCTTTGCAATTCCAGTGGCACATAAGTTCGGGGCAAAGGATTATTCAGGGATGCGGCAGATAATTGCAAACTGCGTATGGCTTTCTGCTGCATTTGCACTTGTGATGACAGTGGCTGTGGCATTGCTTTGCAGAAACATTCTCACATGGATGCACACGCCGGAGGATATTTTTCAGTATTCTTACAGCTACATATTGATCATTTTTATAGGGATACCGGCAACTTACCTTTATAATATGTTGTCCGGAATTATTCGTTCTATGGGGGACAGTAAAACACCGCTGGCATTTCTGGTACTATCATCATTTTTGAATATAGGACTGGATCTTTTATGCATTTTAGTGTTTCAGATGGGCGTGGCAGGTGCAGCGGTGGCAACCGTTGCTTCCCAGCTTGTATCGGGGCTACTGTGTCTGATTTATATGGTAAAGAAGTTTGAAGTTCTGCATATATCCAGAGAAGAATGGAAGATAAATACAGGACATATGGAGACTCTGTGTAGTATGGGGATACCTATGGGTCTGCAGTATTCCATCACCGCCATTGGGTCTGTGATTTTGCAGACCGCGGTGAATGGTCTGGGAGCTCTTGCAGTGGCATCGGTGACCGCAGGCGGTAAGGTAAGCATGTTCTTCTGCTGCGCGTTTGATGCCATGGGTTCGACAATGGCAACCTATGGAGGACAAAATGTAGGCGCGAAAAAATTAGACAGGGTAGGGAAAGGCTTAAAAGACTGTGTTGTGATGGGGACGGTTTACTCTATTGCGGCTTTTGCGATATTATATTTCTTTGGAGATAATCTGGCAGCCTTATTTGTAGATGGAGCAGAGGATCAAATGCTTACGAATGCAAGAATGTTTCTGATTGTTAATTCTTCCTTCTATATTCCTTTAGCGCTGGTAAATATTGTCCGCTACCTGATTCAGGGNATGGGATTCTCCACATTTGCCATTTTGGCAGGAGTATTTGAGATGGCAGCAAGGACGGTGGCAGGGCTGGTGCTTGTGCCCAGATTTGGATTTATCGGAGCATGCTTCGCAAACCCGCTAGCATGGATAGCAGCGGATATTTTTCTGATACCGGCATATATTCATGTAAAGCATAAGCTGCAGAGATTGTTTGAAGCTGGTGCCTGATGGTAAGTAATAGTTCTTTGACGGACCTTCATAATGCTTTATTTATCTTTCTGTCGTAAGTCAAAATGCCGTTAACCTCTTCCTCGACATCGGAAAGTTGTGTATACACGGCGCCGCTAAGTCCCTGTTTCTTTAATGGATGCAGGGATTTTTGAATTAGTTCTTTATAGGCGGAGCGGAATTGGCCTATTGTTTCATAGCGCTTATAACCGAAAACCCGATCCACGCTGGTATGCCCCTTGACTGCACAGGCATATCCGCCGTATTCGGAGAGGAAAAAGGCNCGNTTTTCCCATTTTTTGACAGAAACGGAAAGAGGGCGGAAGTAATTATGCACGCTGACAAAATCGCCGCAATTCTGATCAAACCAGCCGCTGGCGGAATCAATCAGTCTGGTTGGATCAAGCTGATGGATCATTTCGGTAATACGTACGGTGTCGAACTGACCCCATCCCTCATTAAAGGGAACCCAGATGGCAATAGAAGGAAAGAATTTCAGATACTGAATGGTATCTGCACATTCTTTTTCCCAAAAATCCCGTGCATTTTTGTTTTTGCGGGACAAAAGGGAATAATGGGAATCCTTCAAATGGGAAGCCAGAGAAGGAGATAAAGTAGGAAGGTAGCTGATAACAGGCATATGATAGCGGCTGCCTCCGTTTACCATATCCTGACAGACGATCATTCCCAACCGGTCACAATGATAGTACCAGCGCGCGCTTTCTACCTTGATATGCTTGCGCAGCATATTGAAGCCAAGTGATTTCATGGTTTTAATGTCATAAAGAAGGGCTTCATCAGAAGGAGCTGTGTACAGACCATCCGGCCAGTAACCCTGATCCAAAACTCCCATGAGAAAATATGGTTTATGGTTCAGGCAAAATACAGGTTTGCCGGAAAGCTCTCCTTTCGTCTGCTTTTCCACAGAAAAGATCCGCATGGCAAAATAGCTGGTAACCTGATCATCACCAAATTGAATCTTTGCGTCATATAGAAAAGGNNNCTCGGGACTCCAGGGATAAAATTTGTCTTNAGGGATAGTCANAGTAAGGGATGCAGATGAAGTTTCAAGTTCTATAGCTCCTGTAGCAATCTCCTGATCTTTAGCATAGAGGGAAACNTTGATAGGNGNANTCGAACCATGAGTGGAAGCCGTTATGTGGATTGTGACCTTTTGCGCGTCAAAGTCCGTGTCAAACCACAGGGTTTCTATGTGAGAGACAGGAACCTTTTCCAGCCATACGCTCTGCCAGATTCCGCTCTGTGCCGTATAAAAAATCCCGCCCCGCTCTAAAGTCTGCTTTCCTTTGGATTCATCGTTCTCACCGGTAGAATCCTGCACTTTCAGGGTAAGTTCATTTTGCTCAGGCTGCAGGAAATCAGTAATATCTGCCGTAAAAGGAAGATAGCCGCCCNGATGAGAGGTTACCAAGTGATTGTTGATATAGACTTCGGCATTATAATCTACCGCACCGAAATGAAGCAAAAGATGATCTTTGCCCGAAAGAGTACATTCTAATGAGGGAAGGCTTGTCCGATACCAGAGAAACTGATGAGGGAGAAGCTGTCTGTTTACTCCCGAAAGATTGCTTTCAGGAGAAAAAGGCACCAGAATCTTGCCGTCATAAGAAGAAGGAGGAGTGTTTATATCGGTAATTGCATAGTCCCACNGGCCATTTAAAATGGTAAAACCGCTTCGACGCATTTGAGGACGGGGATATTCCCGCAGAAGATTGGAAGAGTCAAGNCGCTCACCCCAAACAGTGGTAAGGGGTGTGAGTTTGTCATCTTTGTGGGGACGGATAATACTTTTTATGGCATCTGAAAGATTCATGACATTTCTCCTTATGTGCAACGGTGTTTTGTGTAATTTAATGCTATCTTCTTATACAGTATACCATAAATTTGAATATAGTGACAGTCCGGTCAAAGGGTTTCTATATATAGTTCAGCTGCCAGAAATCAAAATTTGTGTTTTGTCTTCTTTCGTAAGAGAGCAGCTCNGNGAATGAATCATGAAGGGTGGAATATTCNNCCCAACAATCGTCTTTGCTGTCTTTTTCTTTATTTAGTTGNTTANTTTCTGCCNGAGACAGATGATTTGATGATTTTAACATGTAATNATCTCCTGTTCATATTATGGTATTCATTATAGGGGGAAAATGTGACGCAGAGATGTGCATTCCCTAAAAATAATCATATGATTCTTATAGATTTATTATTCATTTATTAAAAATGCCTAAAGGCAAAATNCNGGTTATGTGGTATGATGNTAAATGNCTNNTGNNATCNGACNTTTGGAAAATNTAGTGNAATTTNTTNTAAGTNNNTTTTTGAAANGAGGGAGCAATGGATACAGAGGAACTGCTTAAAAAACGCTTTGCNGAGCTGGCGGAGAAATGTTATCAGAAAAATCAGTTTACTTTTACCGGGTTTCTTGGGCTGGCAGACGCTGCATGCTTTTATGAGATGGAACGGGANCTNTCTTATGTTCCTTACACCATATGGGGAGGNTATGAAGAGGCGGAGAGGGTAATGATCCGNTTTGGAAGTGAGGAAATGCTTGGATATGAGGAGGNGTTTCCTATTGNNTGCTTAAAAATCAGCCCATTGTCCGAAAAATTTGCCGATNCACTGACCCATAGGGATTATTTGGGNGCATTGATGAATCTGGGGATAGAAAGGGAGATTCTGGGAGATATTCTCATTGAAGAGAAAAATGCATGGATCTTCTGCAACTACAGCATGTCTGACTTTATTTCTAAAAANCTCATAAAAGTGAAACACACATCTGTTTTATGCGAGATTTCTGAAGAATTGCCTGATTTTTCTACCCGAGATATTCAGGAAGTAAAGATTCAGATTTCCTCAGAGAGAATAGACGGTGTAATTGCCAAGGTCTATAAGCTGTCCCGAAGTGATTCGGCAGAGCTGTTCCGGCAGAAGAAAGTTTTTGTGGGAGGAAGGTTGTGCGAAAACAGCAGTCGTATGCTTAAGGCTGGAGATTTGGTAAGTGTAAGAGGATATGGAAAATTTGAGTATCGGGGAGAAGCNGGNATCAGTCGAAAAGGGAAGTTAAATGTATTGATTGANCGTTATGGGAAAAATTAATGTNANTAAGGAGTAAATGGTNATGTTNCTTTTGGGACAAATGGCAGTGCTNTTTNTGNTGATGGGGATNGGGTACTTATGNTATCGGAAAAATATTATTACNGATGAGGTAAGCAAAAAGCTGTCGGCTATTGTGGTAAATATTGCGAATCCGGCGCTTGTNCTGACAGGATGCCTGGGGGANGAGAAGATNCAGGGAAAGGAACTGNTNACAACAGTCATTATTATTGCGGCAGTTTATCTTNCACTGCTTTTGATNGCNCAGGTTNTGCCGATGTTNTTGCGGGTTGAAAAAAGAAGCCGNGGAACCTATAGNGCTATGACAGTTTTTTCNAATATNGGGTTTATGGGATTTCCTGTGGTTGCCGCNNTATANGGAAACGGAGCNATTCTTTATGCTGCGCTGTTTACCATTCCNTATAATGTNCTNATCTANACTTATGGNATATCCGCCATGTCCNCAGGAGATAAAAGNGANCATGAAAANGGAGCAGGTGAAAACTCCGGTATTTCCTTTTTGCTTGGGAGGATTTTGAACGTGGGTGTGATCGCATGTATCATAACCATGATCATTTACTTTTTCCGGATACCGGTGCCNAAAGTGGCGGCAGATACGATNACTCATCTGAGCAATNTGACAGCACCGTTAAGTATGATGGTTATAGGCGCTTCTCTTGCAACAATTGACTTGAAAAAACTCTTTATGGATGTAAGGCTGCTCTTCTTTTCGGCGATCAAGCTGTTGGTGATTCCTATGGTAGGAATGCTGCTGATCCGACAGTTTGTGGATAATGAGATTATTTGCGGTGTGTGCCTTGTGATGCTGGCAACGCCGGTAGGAAGTATGACGGCTATGCTGGCACAGCAGTATGACGGAGATTATGAGATGGCATCAAAAGGCGTGGCGCTGACGACTATTCTGTCCGTAGCGACGATTCCGCTGGTATCCATGTTGGTGATGTAAAAAATATAGTATTGAATTAATATTATTTCTCCTGTAGAGAATGCAATAGTTTTAGAGCCTCGTTGAGCTGATTTTTAAGAGAGTCCTTTTCTCTTTTAAGAGAGTCATTCTCCCTTTCGAGAGAGTCCTTTTTCTCTTCGAGAGAGTCATTTTTCTTTTCGAGAGAGTCATTTTTCTTTTCGAGAGAGTCATTTTTCTTTTCGAGAGAGTCATTTTCCCTTTCAAGAGCGTTTTTTTTCTTTTCAAGAGAATCAATTTCTTTTTGCTGAGAATCAATTATCTCCTTTTGTTTGTCCATATAGTGTTGAACGGACCGCTGTCTGCGGTAATAATCCTCCCGTGCTTCGCATTGGAGGCGAATGGTTTCTTCCTGACTGAGCTGGTAAACCGTAGAGGAAGCGTTGGCGATAAATTCATTCTGTTCTGCAAGCATTCTTAATTCCTCCCAAGTAGTGGCTTTAAAGAGAGAAGCCCAATCTGAAAGAATTGTTTAGATAAAACTCTTGTAAATGCGTTATACCATAAATATTTATGGATTACAACAAATACTTAATTGTGTGAGTGTAAAATAATTTTTTAATGCATTAAGAGTTTTCTGATAAGAAATACAAAATATTGGGGATGAATCACGAAAATACAAAATATAATGCAACATTTTGTATTGTGAATATTGCCTTACATAAAATGGCCTGTCCTATACATAATCCCTAAAATGTATAGTATGTGGCAAAAAGATAGAGGCAGTCGATAATCTGATCAAAATAAGGGTTATACTGTTGACAAATAATATACTGTGTAGTACGATGTATATCAGGAGGAACAGTAGATGAATGTTGAGGAATGGAAATCACAGATTAAGAGAGGAACACTGGAATACTGTATTTTAAGGATGATCAGCAGGAAGGAGTGTTATGGCTATGAAATAATCAGCGAACTGGAAAAGTGGCCGATTCTTGCTGCGAAAGAGAGCACAATCTATCCGCTTTTGCGCAGACTTTTGAAGGATGAATGTCTCTCTTCATTCTGGCAGGACTCGGCGGAGGGACTTCCGCCCAGAAAGTATTATTCCATTACGGATAAAGGCAGGGAATACTTAAGTGTAATGTCAGCGGAGTGGAACAACCTTTTGGTGGCAATTGAAGGTTTGAGTGAAGATAATTAATTTCAAATTGTATTGTACATTTGAGGTAAGGAGAGAAAATATCATGAATAACTGCTTAAATGAATATCTTAATAAGATTGATAAATATTTAAAGCCGATGCAGGCCGGTGAACGTGCGGATATCATTAATGAAATAAAAAGCGAGATGGTTGATCTGGAGACACAGGGAAAGCTTTCTCCGGAACAGATTATAGAGAGATTGGGAGATCCAAAGGAACTGGCGAAGGCGTATCTGGGAGACGCAATTTCAAAGAGCAGTAGTTTTAGCTTCAGGAAGTTGTGTGCAGTGGCAGCGTTTTATAGCTTTGCCGGTGTGGGAGGTTTGTTTGTGCTTCCGGTTACCAGCGTTCTTGGTGTAGGATTTATGCTTTGCGGGGTGATTGCTCCGATAGCAGGACTGATTAAAGTTCTTGGTTATGTGGTGGGAATTGATGTTCCGTGGGTAAACTTTCAGTTTGGCACCTATGTTTTGCATCCGATTCCGGCATTTTTTCTTGCGGCTATTTTAGGTGTTCTGCTATTCGCAGCAGGAATGGGAGTCTGGAAGCTTACGTTGAAATATATTCGTGTTATCAGCAGGGGAAAATTTCATAAATAATGTTTATAATTTTTGTACAAAACTACCTATGAAATTTTGGCAGAAGAGCTATATAATAATTAAGAACGTGTGGCAGAGAGCGTAAATCCGGTTACCTGCCATGCGTTTTTTATTGGTGTAAAAAAAGCTTTTTGCAATAAAAATTGAGGAGGATAAGCATGGAAACAAAAAGTGATTCATTTTTAATGACAGAACCGGTGGGAAAGCTGATGGGGAAGTATGCGGTTCCCTGTATTATNTCGCTCCTTGTGGGCGCTTTGTATAATATTGTTGACCAGATATTTATTGCCAACGCTTCTTATTTAGGTTCCTATGGGAACGCNGCAAATACAGTTGTGTTTCCGCTGACAGTGATTGCTTTGGCAATAGCCGTTATGGTAGGAGATGGATGCTGTGCATTTGTAAGCCTGAGCCTTGGTAGAAAAAGACCGCAGGATGCGGGAAAAAGTGTAGGAAATTCTATTTTGCTTACGGTACTTTTCAGTCTTGTACTTTGCGTGATTTATCTTGTATTCAGTAACCAGATCATTGCAATGTTTGGGGGAACGGTAAATGAGGAAACATTTCATCATTCANAAGAGTATTTCTTTTGGATTTCTGTGGGAATCCCGTTTTATATGTTCGGNCAGGCAATGAACCCGGTGATCCGGGCGGATGGAAGTCCGAAATTCGCTATGATATCAACGCTTGCGGGGGCTGTCGCTAACATAATACTTGACCCGGTTTTTATATTTGTATTCAGGTGGGGGATGATGGGAGCGGCGGTTGCAACCGTGATCGGACAGATTGTGACGGCGGTTCTGGCGGTGTGGTACCTGACACACACAAAGATCATAAAGCTGTCCAAGGAGGACTTCAAGCTGAAAGGAGAGGTTGTGGGACGGACATTAGTGCTTGGCATTTGCAGCTTTTTGTCCCAGATATCACTTGTTGCAGCAATGGCAGCTATCAATAATATGATCAGAAAATATGGAGCAATGGATGCTGTCTTCGGGCAAGAGCAGTATGCCCAGATTCCNATGGCTGTNGTAGGNATTGTAATGAAGTTTTTCCAGATTGTCATTTCNATTGTAGTGGGTATGGCAGCGGGCTGTATCCCAATTGTGGGTTATAATATGGGNGCAGGCTTAAATGTGCGTGTAAAGGAGATATTTACAAAGCTGTTGACNGCAGAGGCTGTTGTTGGCGCTTTGGCATTCNTTATCGTNGAGGTTTTCCCGACNGGGNTGATCNGTATTTTCGGGGCAGCCAATGAAAGCGTTTACTANACAGAATTTGCAGTNAAAGCATTCCGGATCTATCTTTGCATGGTGGTGTTTGCCTGTGTGAATAAAGCCGCATTCATCTTTTTGCAGGCAATGGGAAAAGCTGTGGCTTCCACAATGCTTTCCATGGTCAGGGANATNGTGTTTGGGGTTGGCTTNGCNCTTCTCCTNCCNAGGTTTTANGGGCTTGATGGAGTTNTGTATTCNATGCCGGTGTCGGATATNCTGACNTTTGTGATTTCNGCNNTTATCATTGNNGNTACTTATAAGCAGTTGAAGAGNAATCAGATATANACGACTNAATATAGNANGNAATAAGGANNTGATNNTGATATNCTGAAAATANTANANNNTGTNANAANCTATGCCCGTCATNCNCTGTANAANCAGTGGTGACGGGTGTNTTTATGCNCAGGAGNGTGTAAGAAAATATTGAACAATTACTTTTTATCATCNCTCCGTCCGACNAAATAATCGATAGAACAATCATAAAAATCTGCTAATTTTATTAAAATATCAATTGGAAAATCCCGAACTCCNCGTTCGTATCGTGAATAGACATCTCTGTGTAATCCTAATATGGAAGAAAGCTCTTTNATTGTAATATCATTATCAATTCGAATATCATGAATGCGCTGAAAATTCAATNAATTGCCCTCCTCATCTATGAATTTATCCATAGACAAAGTATACCTAAGATGCTATAATCAAATTCGAAATAAGACCGTTCGGTCTTAAAATATAATATTGTNTGAGGCGGNGTACAAATGAAGAAAAAGANTTTNAATAAAGTAGATGTNAGAAATTTTTATGATGNATCAAGTTTTGAATCNGCAATTCATTGGGCAAAGCAATACAACGTAACATCTGAAATTAATGAAAATGTAACCATAATTCAAAGNAAAAAGCAGGAATATAGTAAGGAATTTGATGTCTTTTGCAATCGAGTGCAACCAGTAGCAGATGAGAAATTTGCGGTATGGAAATCTTCTGAAGAGAAAAAGGTTTTTTTCAAATGGTTAAGCATTGGAGCTGTTGTTATTTTTTTGCTTTGTATTTTTATTGCAGATTTAGATGTTGTTTCTTATAGTATACTGAGTATCCTTATACTTCTAGTTACTTTAGTAATGATTTTAGTGTTATTAATAGGGGGGATAGCGACAATTTTCTTCAAGATAAAATCAAATTTAATGAAAAAGAAATACGATTCATACATCGATGAACTAAAATGCGAATCAAAACAGATTACCGCAAGATATGAAAGGGAGGTAAATAGCCTTCAAAGTAAAATTGACAACCTATATTTAGACACTCTTGAACCGGCACATAGAGAAGTTGTACTTATGCGGAGGGATCAAGAGCGGCAGCATCAAGAGCGTATGCTTATTGAACGAGAAAGATTAAATAGTCAAAAAGCAATGGAAGAAGAGCAAAGAAGAAGTAGGCAGGCACAGGAAGGATTATTGCAGATAGAGCGGGAAAGAGAGGAAAGGTATCAGAAGAACAAATATTAATTAATACCTACAAGTGGAGATGATATAAATGAATAAAAAAAGAATAATTATTCTTATGCTTTTTATAGTTGCAATCAGTACATTGGTTGGAATAGTTATTACATATGGTATTTCAAAAATGAGGATGGCAGATAAGGCTGAGTTTGTTAATGAAGGAAATATTACCCGCTATGAATGGATAGAAATGTTATGTACACAAACAGGAATCACAGAATATCAAAGTGAAACTCCATATTTTTCAGATGTAGAAAAGGATAGTACATATTATTCACATTTGCAGTCAGCAGTAGAATGGGAAATTCTTGATGCATCTGCTGATTTTGATGGAGAAAACTATGCATCTGGAAAATTTGTTGCGCTGACAGCAATGAAGACAATCGGTGAACGTAAATTACAAATCTATCTTGATACAAGGAACGACATAACAGATGATGATTATATCAAGTTAGCAATTGAACATGGACTTATACAAGAGCAACAGCTCTTAGAGGGATTGTCTATAGAGGAATGTGAATATGCTTTAAATGCTTTGAAAAGCTTGTACTTCGGTGAGTTTTGGAAGAATGATTACTCGCAAGTAATATATCAAGGTGGTGTGATTGAACTATCTTCGGGCGATGTATTACAGTGCAATACTGATTGCTCTGAAATAGTAGTCGCTGATAATGTACGGGATTCTCTTAAGATAGGAACAATCATTGTATTTGAACAAAAAAATACAAGGTTGAAAATTGCAAGGGAAATAACTGAAATAGATTCAGACGGAACATTGACATTAGGTTCTGTGGAATTGGATCAGGTAGTAGAATCCCTTACCGTATCGGATATTACAGAACTAACCTTTTCCGATATAGTAAATTATTATGGATTAGGGGAAGATTATGATGTTATAAACACTTTAAATACCCAGCAAAATACCGGAAAGCTGATTGATAGAAAAATATTTACGTTCGAGGTGGATAGTAAAGGATTTAAATTATCTCTTTCCACAGAGGAGGAAGATGAAGAAAAATATTTGAAGATACAAGCTATAGACAATGCCACTGGGCTCTCTGTTGATCTCCCCATGAAATATAAGGTAGAACCCGATGATGAATATAGCGCAGAAATAAATATAGATAAAATATATATCGGAGGACAAGCAGATTATTCTTCGCTGAGCGTCATCCCGAATTACGCAGATGTAGCTGTAGATGCTCATGCGACAATTAATGGATCCTTTAAATTAAATGAAGAAAAGGAATTTCCTTTATTCAAAACACCTGTTCCGTTAGGAAGTGGAGCCGCAGGGGTAGATGTACAAATTAATTTGGTTTTATCAATAGATGGCAGCATATCGTTCGAAGCAGAATTACCCATGGAAATGTCCATATGCTTTGAGAAGAATAAAGGATTAAAAAACTTTATGCCTGATATTTCAATAAGTGATCCAACCATTGAGGCAAATTGTGATGTAAGTGCAATGTTTCGTTTTGAACCAACGTTGATATTATTTGGAGTGGATATAATAGATGCAGAAGCCGACATAGGAGTGACAGCCTCTGCGAAAGTAATTACTCATCCAGATTCACAAATATGTGCAGACATATCTGTCTCGTTTCCTGTGATAACAATTTCAGCATGTGGAGATGATAAGGCAGATACATTTGTTGGCGGTCTTGGATTCTCAGCAGAATGGGAAATTATAACATCGGAAAATGCTCCAATACAAATTGGGTTGCATTATGAGATCCTTCCAGATAAATCGAGACAGTTTGTAGAGAATTGTACCTATGGTGAAGCGGGGAAAAAAGGGATCATTAAGAAAACGGAAAATGCGAAAGAAAATCCATCGATTCATACCTATCACACCCGATATGGCGAGGTTAATCAGACGGACAGTCCTGTGTTTTCTTTTGACTATCCGGATAATTGGAGCATAAGCAAAGAAGAAGTAAATGGTAATTCAAATATTTTTGAAGAATATGCGGAGGAAGTTGTAGAGCTTACAAATGAAAGAAACATAAAGATTACGTTTATTAAATTTGACAGCTTTCTGTTTGAAGCTGGTGGAAATGGACACTTTTATGTCGAGTATGAGGCTGAAAAAATGACGGATGCAATATCTATATTGCCAAATGATTCCACAAACTTCGTAGTAGCGAAATTAACAGAGGAAGGAGCTATGATTGCCGGAGCGGATTCCGATCTTGAGTCTCCAGATAGTGAATGGATTTCCTATGCATTAATGCCGGAAAATGATATAGATCGGTATGGCGGTTCCTTATCGGCTATGGGGGCGCTTGCAGGGTATCATGAGATGATTTCTTTTAATTATCCTGAACCATATGTCTTTTTTGCTGAAGCACCCAACGGGCAGTTTACAGAAGAAGAGGAAAAAGAGGTAATAGGGATTTTATCAAGTTTTAGACTTGCAAACGAAACAACGTTAAGGCAATTCTCAAAAAGTTCTTCTGAATATACTGATTCTAATGTTGTGACAACGATTGATGAACTTTGGGCAAAATTGGATGGAGTATGGAAGCTTAAAGAATATAAATATATGGGAAAGACAGTAACAAATTATAAGGGAGAAGAGACATTGGAATTTAGATATATAGATGAAATACCATGTATGATTAAGAATGTTCAGCTAAATGATGTTTCTTCTTCCAGAGAAAATTTTTTCTACGATTTTTCTGTCAATGATAAATACAATTATAATGCATATCTGTATAAAAAAGGTAGCTATAATGGAGCTGAAAAAGCTAATTGGGGTGATGATACATTGCTTGTTTGGTATAGTTTTGATTTGGGAAATATTTCAAATGGAGAACTGTTGATAAGGTATAGTATTTCTTTTGATAATGGTTCTGTCGATAATTATAATTCATACATATACGAGATAGAAAATTGAAGGAGAATAACAATGAAAAAGGCAACTGGGAAAAAGAAATTTATCATGGAAATATTAATAGGAATGATTCTTGCGTTTATACTTACAGCTTGCGGAAATAAAGTTGTGGATGAGGAACAAATTCAAATAGATTTAGAGACATCTACGGAGAAATCCATTTTGGCTGATAATGAAAAAATATTAGCCGTCACGATTGATAAGCGACAAACCCAAAAGGATGATAAGAAAGATGTAGTTTGGTGTACAATACAAACAGAAGATGAGCGATGTGCATATGAGAAGAGCATTGTTCTTACATATTCCTTAT
Organism: Lachnospiraceae bacterium; assembly: GCA_014804285.1. GTDB lineage: Bacteria > Bacillota > Clostridia > Lachnospirales > Lachnospiraceae > Suilimivivens. Next base: position 13,750 of record JAAVAA010000053.1, read on the forward strand.
ATGATGAGGGTGGGTGGATGCTTGATGAAATTTCTGGCAATGACAGGAGCGGATGGGTGATAACACCACTGACGGGAGTAAATGATGATGAAATTTCTGCATCATTAAGTGGAATAAATATTACAACAAATAATGAAATCTGGTATGTTACACAGGATAATATGAAAAGTATTCTTGTAGACAGCCATGAGACCAATCTGGAGGAACAAAAAGATACTGTTGCAGTTACTTTAATAGTAGATGATTTGATAGAAGAAGCAGATGGACAACTAATTATCAACTACAGCTTTGAGCATGGCAGCTGGAAAATGGATTCTATATCAGGAAATGAGAATTTTTCTGCGGCTACAAAGGCAGGAATGGAATTAAATATTACGGAAGATATTTTACTAAAGGCTATTGATGGTCAGTCCTACAAATATAATGCACAGGAACCTAGCATGTATAGTAAACAAGAGATTACTATCAATAAGGATGAAGTGGTTGATTTTGCGATTGACAGACAGGAATCGTCTTCAAAAGGAACATCTCAACAAATTTTTTGTAATTGTACATTAGCAAAGCCCAATGCAGTATTTACACTTGCAATCGAGGTATCATATCTTTATTCGGATACATGGATTATACAGCCGATTTCCGTAACGTCAGAATGTACTTCTGTAGATATTACAGGGAAATGGACGGGCACTAATGCTTATGGTCGTATTTGCGAATTGGATATTACAGAAATGGATGCAGAAGGCAATATATCAGGGACATATAGTGATCAAGGATCTGCGTATAACAAGGCTTACAGCTATTATGTAGCAGGTAAAATTAATAGAGATACATTGGAAATTACATTAGATGCAGGAGATATGATAGGGGAAAAACCATATAAATGGTTCAAACCAGATAACATTACGGCAAAGGTCAATATTGATGATGACCTTATTAGCGGCAATGCAGATCTGCTGTTTAATCTTACCCGATCATAATTTACAATATATGCAGAATCAGAGAGTCTGGTTCTGCATATTGCAATTAGTTCAAAAAAGGACATAATTATGCTTAAAGGGTTATATCTTCAACGTTCACACCTAAAGAAGATAATTTTGCAACGGTTACCTTGATTAGATAATCAAGCATCTCATTTTCGTGACCACCGTTTGCCTTTTTGATTTGTTGTAAATCTGTATATCGGTCAATAGTTACTGTGATTAATTCTTTATCTGACATCTCTTGTACCATCCTTTCACCGCCTTTTTGATTGATGATTATTATTGATACAACCTTATTATAGCGTATTGCGCAAAAAGTGTAAAGTTTATTCAATTATCAAGGTGGTTTGTATTTGGAGTGTTGATTAAATGGTACTAAGATATAGAAAATAATAAATCATGTGACAAGCCGTG
>JAAVAA010000054.1 GCA_014804285.1 Lachnospiraceae bacterium
GATACTATCATACAAAATTGCGATACGCAAGGTGTTTTTGGCAAATATACAAATGTCTCTTATAACATTTCTGATGCATAACATCGTTTGTCATAAATAAGGGATAATTAAATGTTATCTGTCAATAGTGAAGTAGATGCAAAATTGCATCAAATTTTTCGTAAAAACGGTTTGATAAATTATGCATATCTACATAAATAGTTTTACGATATGTTTTTCAGGGTAAGGGAATTGTATGAAATATATAAGTACAGAAGTCTGGGAACAATATCTTCAGTCGCATTTGGAAATGGTAAGGGACGTTATTAAGGATATCCCATCCAATCCAAATAAAGGTATACAATTTGAAGTATTAGTAGAGTGTTTATTGAAATATAAGTATAGTGAAGATGACTTATCATTCCAAAAAACAAAGTTATCACATGATGGCAATAAAGATTTTTGGGCAATCGATAATGCAAATAAATTGTGGTGGGCAGAGTGTAAAAACTATACTCCTAATATATCTCTAACCCAATTAGCACCTACACTTGTGATGGCCGAAATAAATCAGGTTAGTCATCTAATGTTTTTTAGCTATTCCTCATTAAATGCTAATTTAAAAAAAAGAGTAGCACAATATGCCTACAAATATCATAAGGAAGTTTTTCTTTTTGATGATGATGCACTTGAACAGCTGATTTTTTTGTATGGTAAGCAGGAACTAGATGATGAATTTCATTTAAATTCCACTATATTTGAAGAGACTTTGCAAACATATTTCTTTAATGAATTAAACCCTTCAGTTACCGGTTATCATTCATTCGATGGCAATTATGATATTAAAGAGCTTAACGTGGGATGCATATATGATTTAAATGTTATTCTCATTAATCGTTTCAATACAAATGTACAAGTAAAGGTTTCTATTAAGGATGATGAGTTTAATCAATATTTTGATTTTCTAAATAGTAACTTAAATAGAGTTTCAAATCTTTCCGACGAAATACTTATATTACAGCCTAATCAACTGGCGCTGGTTAAATATAGTGTGCGTGCCAAAAAAGAAAGTAGTCATATCCAACTACCTAAAATTGAAATTATTTTTGAAAGGGATGGAAGTACCTGTACAAAGATTTCAGATCAATGCAGTAACTATATTTGTAACTGGAATAAAAAGGTTGTGCTCATTGGTGAATATTATGAAAAAATTATTCAAAACTTTTCGATAATGTGTCAGAAGAAAGTAAGTGCACTGTTAGTACATGGATCAAGTGGTACCGGTAAAACAAGGATACTTGAGGAATGCGAGATATTTCTTATAAAAAATCAATATAATATCATTAATTTTATTGGTTTTGACAAAATAGCTTCATGGAAGGATGTTGTACTCGAAATTGCATATCAGGTATTTGGTATAGAAGAAAGTTTGACTTCTATTATTGCTTGCGAATTAGATGAAATTGTTACCCCAAACATGACAGATTCGGTCAAAATAAAAATTATTGATTTTTTGCACTTACTAAAGCATGAAAAGGAAATAGCTAATATAGAAGAATACTATGATATTATTTTTTCGGAAATGAAGAATAACAGATATGCAATCATAATCGACAACATACAATCATATTCTCCTGAGATTCTTGAATTTTTGAAAAAAATGCTACAATTTTTATGTGCACATAATCAAAGAGGGAAGAACTTTGCACTTTTGCTTTCATTGAATACGTCAATAGTATATGACACAGAGTTTTTGGACTTTGCAGCTTCATTCCAGACAGCATCCGGCTCATACAGAGATGCTTGTTTTGAATGTGCAGATATAAAGGGATTTGTAAAAGAAGAACAGGCAATCGCTTATTTACAAACCTTATTATGCTTGGATGAATATCCATTAAACTATAACTATCTAAAAGAAATACTTTTAAAAACTTCATTAAAACCTAAATATATCGAACTAATAGCTGGCAGAATGATTCAAGAAGAATGTATTCAAATAAATAATAATATAGGAATTATTACGGAAAAAGAAAAATTTGAAAGTGTTCTTGAACAGATCCCTCCCAAATATGAAGACGCTTTTGTAAGTAACTTTAATGCGCTCCTTTCTGCGCATTCGTCATTGAAAAAAGAATTTGAAGACATTTTATCCTATGTCTACTTTTTTGATATTCTATCGAACGAAATGATAGATCTATTTAGATTAAATAGAGAGGCCGTTTCACTTTTGTGCAAACATAACATTTTACAAGAAAATTATTATGCCCCACAGCCGACTTATATATTTGAACACGATCTTGTAGAAATGACAATTTCCAGGGTTATTTATCCAGATATCCTTGAACATGCAATTTCTTTAGTTATGTCGAACAGCTGCTTGTTTCATACAATTTTAAAAAGCCGATACCAGCAATTTGCTTTATGTGAATTATTCTCAAATCAAATTTCCATTGAAAAAACTCTTGATATATGGAATAACCGAGAAACCTTGCAGATTAGCAACAAATTCACTTACAAATTTTATTTCTATTTTATAAAAAATTTGATCCGATTGCAGAAAACCCTTTCTGACAAGGACTTTATGGCTTTGGTTATTGATTGTTGCAAATATGTAAGAGATCACGTAAGTGAAGTAGAAGCTGAACATCTGTTTGAATTGTCATATCCTCATTTGAATAATATTGTTATAACTTCAAAAGAAATAGCGTCATTATATTACTCATTTATCATTCATTTGAGCGAGAACAAAATTCGTTTGTTAAAATCAAAGGAATGTCTCGCGGTATATAATACTTATAATGATAAATTGAGAAAATTAAAAGAAAAAAATCCGGATTGGAGCAAGGAGTGTCAGTACGCTGAAGCATATATTAACAACAGAATATTCGTATGCGGAAAATTAAGCGGAAATCCAAGACAATATCTGTCAAATTGGGCTGTTTCAGTAAGAACATCAAAAAAAGGTCAATTTTGGGATATACAGTTTGAAAATTATTTTGATCTCGCTAATATATATTTGAATAAGCAGTTGGCAAAAGCAAAACTTTTATATAATTTAAAAAAAGGATTTTTTTATTATAACCAACTTTCTTTTAGCTTAAAACAAAAATATAGTGTCAATTACCTCTCTAAAAGAATATTATATTTGCTATTGGAAAGAGAATATAATGATTCCTTGAATATGATAGAGGTAGCTCTAAATGAACTTGATAATAACTCATTTATAAATTATCATATATTTTTTCGTGAAAAATACATAAAATACAAGATTATCAATCTAATGTTGATAGAGGATACAACAAACAGATTGGATAAGAGTATGGAAGAATATGAACAGTTGTTAAAATTGACTGGTCATTTAGAAAAGAATCTGGATTGGATTTTTTTGCAAGCAAAATATGCTTTCGCTTTAAATCATACAGTTATTTTTGATGATTTGTTTGAATCATACTATATTATAATTAGCCAGTTACAGAATCCTAATTCGGATAAAGATTATTACATGTTAGAAGAACTTGCTATTAAATTTAGACAATTACATGAAACATGCAGTTTTATAAAGGAAAGAAACGCGGGCTTATCCCATATCAATCACATTTTGAAAATGGATAATAATGCTTTTCAAAACTTTTACATAACCTATCAATCAGCCGCGCCTTTGATAAAACCAAATAATAAGGAGGGTTTTTATTTATAGACATTATTATACCTGTCCTGAAATAATATCTTTTAAAGTCACAAGATTTCCATGACTGTCAAGAACTAAGTCTTTATCGATATTTCTCATATGAGCCCAAATCTTGTTATCTGTTAATGAAGGAAAATAATCTACAAAATAGATAATAGGCATTTTGACGTTCATGAAAGTATATGGTAGCACATCATAAATTTGAATCGCAAATGAATAGTGAGCCAAATTCTGAGGATATGTATGGATATCGCATATATCGCATGGCAAATCATGTCTAATGTAATCAGCATACCATTCATATTCTCTTAAGGATGAAAGATTGATAAAATAATATAGCGGTTCAATATTTATCTGAGGCTTTATGTATTCGATGGAAAAATGAATGGTAGCGCTAATGCTGTTATGAATATAGTTATAATTTTTTGCCCAGAACATACAGGTTGAATCGTTACGCAAGTAAGAAAAACTACTGGCTTTTCCATTTTGGTTTGAGCTGCTTCCTTTGTGATACGCAACCGAATCCGCTATTACCCAATTGGATAATCCCAATTTGCCGATTTTAATTCCAATATCACAATCACTGCAACAGTAAGGCATATCTAAATCCATACCACCAACCTTATCATATGTTTTTTTACGCATCATCAGAGTTGCGCTGGTAGTAGAAGTAACTGGATAATCCCTCTGTACAAGGGGATGGGTTTGTTTTTGCCCCCTAAAGGGATGCAAAATACGATATTGGGAATATTCTATTCCAAAATCAATCACACGATTATTAATCGGGTTTATCAATTTTGAACTTACAGAACCAATACTTTCATCAGAAAGCAGCTTTTTTAGCAGAGGGGAATACCAATCCTGATAACTGAAAATATCTTGATCGCATAACGTAATGATTTCTCCATGTGAAGCATTAACACCACGATTGACTGTTTCAGAATATAATAAGGATTCTCCATACTTAATATAAGTGAATCTTGCTGGTAGATCAACGTCTAGTTCATCAAGATTAGTATTGTTTCCTACTACAATGATTTCTACATCCTTAGGAATAATTTTGGACAAAAGACTTGTAGTGTATAATAACATCTGCTTGTTTCTGTGATATGGCATAACAATGCTTTGAGTTATCATTAGTGATTCTCCTCCTTTAGGTTGGCAAAATAAGACTCTACCAACAATATTTCATCGGTAGTATTGATATTAAAGTTAGCATCTGCGATTGGGTATATTTTACATTTTAATCCATAGTTGACTGCAAGCTGTATCCAGTCTCCCATTTCGTATTCGTTTCGCTTAGCATTAGGAAGCAGTTTTTTTAGAACTGTAAGCATAGTTTGTTTCATGAAACAGCAACCAGTTCCTTTCCACTCATTAAAGACAGACTGAGGTTTTTCAATCAATTGTAATATGGTTCCATCTATGGTTAAATCCATTGTGTATGCCTTTTGTATATTTTCAATCGTATCCTTTACTGCTCCACATAGACAGTCGCATTGACTATCCTTAAAATAGCAATACATTTCATTAACTTTCGGATTTATAAATAATTCATCACTAAGGCACATGATAAAATCTTCATGAATATAATCAGAAGCAATTTTCAAAGCATGTGCAACTCCCAAGAGTTGCTCTTGCATCACATATATAACGGATACTCCATGATATGTATTACCGATATATTTCTTGATATATTCAGCATTGTAGCCAGTAACTATTATGATTTCACTTAACTTACATGCAAGAAACATTTCCAAATTATAATCCAATAGATACTTGTTATAAACTTTTGCAAAGCATTTATTGGTAATTGGAAGATTCAAACGTGAGCCTTTTCCTGCTGCTAATAAAACAAGTTGCATAAGATTCTCCTGTTATTTTATATATGCGTATCATAAGTTGTTTGATATGATTATAAATCCAAATTAATTTTTGACCGATAACATTTAATTATCCCTTATTTATGACAAACGATGTTATGCATCAGAAATGTTATAAGAGACATTTGTATATTTGCCAAAAACACCTTGCGTATCGCAATTTTGTATGATAGTATCATATCAAAGCATAAAATATTTCTATTGAATATTTGTAAATCTTAAATTGCAAAATATTTATTCAGGCATTTCGCCGTCTTTATCTGCATAGTTGTTTTCAGAACGCAGCTATAGCGGAATATCAAAGAATTTCAGGAAATCTATGCTTTATATCACCAACAAAACAAAAATAGAGCAGGAGATTTCTGAAAGCTCCTGCTCAGGCAGGAGGACAAGAATGGAAAAAGATTTTATCAGTAGTGCCTTCTTTTCTGACAACGAACGGTATGCCGATATCATCAACGGCATCGGTTGTAATGGAATTCCGTTCGTGAAGGGAGAGGATTTACAGGAGGCAGACACGAAATTACTGTTTGGAAGACACAGGAGGTCTGTCCGGAAGAGAAAAAAGAAGACGGCAAAGTATCGTGACCTGATGCGAAAAACAGCTTTCGGCATGAACTTTGCTATGATTGGTATTGAGAATCAGGAAGAGATTGATTATGCACTGGTGCTTCGGATCATGTGTTATGATGCAGGAGAGTATGAGCGTCAGGCAGCAGAAATTCGTCGTCAAATTAGAAGGAATAGCAGCGGTTTGAGCAGTGGAGAATATTTATACGGTTTTAAGAAGGACAGCAGACTGTTCCCAACTACTACGTTTGTTTTGTATTACGGAGAGGAAGAATGGGATGGGGCTAGGGATCTTTATGGTCTCCTTGATTTTTCAGGTATTCCAAAGGATTTAAGAGAAAAGATATCTAATTATCAGATTCATATCATAGAGGTTCGTAGGCTTAAGGATACAAATATGTTTCAAACGGATGTAAAGCAAGTATTTGATTTTATACGTTTTTCCAAGGACAAGCAAAAGCTTCGGGAATTGCTTGACCAAGATGAAGCTTATCAGATGCTTGATGAGGATGCCTATGATATGGTAGCGGCGTATGTGGGAGAGGAAGAGGTAATGTTTAAGCGGAAAGAAAAGTATAAGGAAGGTGGGAAAGTTAATATGTGTCAGGGATTAAGAGAATGGCTTGCAGATGAACGTATGGAAGAACGAGCGGAAGCAATTGTAGAATTACTTTCAGAATATGGTCCAATAAGTGAGGATTTAAAGGGCATCATTATGAAAGAAAAGAATAAAGAAACTCTGAGTACATGGTTGAAATTGGCAGCAAGGGTGAATTCTGTTAAGGAGTTTGAGCAGAAGATAGCAGAGGCCAAAAGTTATACATTTTAATTGCCTGTAATTTTGACTGATATGATTTTGGAGATGAAAATGAAAAAACGGATGATGATATTAGGCAGTTGTATATTAGTGGTGGCAGGGATCTTTGCAGGGGGAATTTTGTTATTTCCGTCAAGAGCAAATCAAATTCAGGCGGGTATAAAAAGGGAAATTGCTGTTGAAAAATGTGTGAAGAATGAAAACTGTTATATGGTAAAATTTTCTGAAGCAAATACGGGGTTATTTTATGTAATATCGGAAGGCAGTGACAAAGGAATTGAAGTTGAGCTGGAAGGTAATACTCCTTTGCATTCTTTAAGTAATGTTTTCAGAAATTTCGGAAATGAATTTCTGATATATGGGTATGAAGAAAATATTGAAAAAAAAAGCAGATAATCCATCTGCGGAAGAAGACTTTATAAATCCATATACAATCGTGGTTGAAAAATGGGAAATAATCACACCAATTTATCGAGATTATACATATAGTTCGCATAGTAGAATTTTTTATCCCAAAAGATATATTGACCTTTATGACCTGGAGCATGAAGACTATATAGCTATGGAATGATATCGGAAGGAGCAGCTTCGTCTTTTTTGTATATTTATAAAAAATATCAACTTACGATAGCCGAAAGCGCAGCAAAGTGATAAGATAGAAAAGAAATTATGAAATACATAAAAGGGGCTTATAGATCATGATTGAAGCGATAAATTTAAGTAAGCAGTTTGAGCGAACCGTGAAGCAGGGGAGAAAATCAAAGAAAGAAGAATTCTTAGCGGTTAATCAAGTATCCTTAAAGGCGGAGCCGGGAGAAATTGTAGGAATATTAGGGCCCAACGGCGCAGGAAAGACCACATTGCTGCGTATGCTGGGAATGCTGATGACGCCTACCTCCGGAGAGATCAGGCTGACAGACGCTGAGGGCGTTTTGATTGAAGAGATCACAAAGAAAAAGGAGACCATCGGTTATCTTTCCGGAAATACCAAACTTTATCCACGGTTTTCGATTCGGGAATATCTTCTTTTTCTTGGAGAATTATATGGATATAATAAACCGGAGTCAGAAGAAAGGACCAAGGAGATCATACGTATTCTTAGCATGGAAGAGTTTGCGGATAATCGAATAGAGAAGCTTTCTACAGGGCAGACGCAGAGAGCCTCAATTGCCCGGTGTCTGATGGCAGATCCTCAGCTTTATATTCTGGATGAGCCAACGCTGGGACTTGATATTTTAAGTGCAGATGCCATTATCCGCTTTATGAAGGAGCAGAAGGAAAAAGGAAAGACCGTTCTTTATTCCACCCATTATCTGGAAGAAGCACAGGTTTTGTGTAATCGCATTTACATGATCTGTCAGGGACGGATCGTGGCTGAGGGAACACCTCTTGGTCTTATGGAGCATACCAAGACCGGAAATCTGCGGGAGGCATTTCATAGTATTTTTGATGAAGTCAGTGGGCAGCAAGAACAGCAGGGGGAATAGAAGTCATGAAAAAGATAGGAATATTAGTCAGAAAAGAAGTTTTGGATATTCTGCGTGATAAGAAGACACTGATTATCATGGTGGCAGTTCCTGTGCTCCTTTATCCGGCGATTATTATTGGTATGGTTCTGGTCATGAGTTACGCGATGCAGTCTCAGGCGGACAGAGTTCATACTGCAGCATATTCTCAGCAGTATAAAGAAGAGGCTTCTCTTTTTTGCGATGTTTATGAAAGAAACAAAGAAGAACTGGATATACAGCTTAAATTTTTGGCAGTAGCGGATAAGGAAGAGTCAAAAGACTTTTATGATGCGTGGATAGATTTTTCAGAAGACGAACAGGGGATACATATTAAGGTGGAATATACTTCCACTAATCAAAATTCGGATTATACCGAAAATGCCCTGCAAAAATTGGCAGACAGATACAGAGAAGAGCTTCTTACCGAGCAATTAGCTGAGAGGGGTCTGACACGGGATTTTCTTTATCCTGTGACTTATGAATCAAAAGACAGCGTGACAGTTTCGGAAAGCGCCGGCATGAGCATGGGCGGCAGTATTGGAATGATGTTGGTAGTCACAATCATGCTGGGAGCCTTTTATCCGGCAATTGATGCCACGACAGGAGAAAAGGAGAGGGGAACATTAGAGACTCTGCTTACCCTGCCGGTCACTAATTTTCAGATGATTATGAGTAAATATATTGCGGTTTCCCTGTTTGCCTGTGTGACGGCTGTTCTGTCACTGCTTTCTCTGGGAGGATCTGTACTATTTTTGCTTGGAAGCGCTCTTGCCGGATCGTCAGAGGAAATTCTGCACTTTGATCCGCTGACAATGGCCGGATGGATTCCGCTGTTGTTGGTGGTAGTGATTGTAACCGCCCTTTTGATCACTGCATTTTCCATGTGCTTTTGTGTATTTGCCAAGAGTTTTAAGGAGGCAAATAATTATATTACGCCCGTTATGTTTGTGGTTATGTTTGCTTCTATGGCAGCGATGCTTCCGTCATTGCAGCTGGATTATAAGACAGCGCTGATTCCGATTGTGAATGTATCCCTGCTGATGAAACAGGTATTGGCACAGCAGATGAATTTAGCGCTTACGGGAATCACCATTGGAATTAATTTCTGTTACAGTGTTCTGATTATCTGGATTTTGGCAAAGATGTATGACAGCGAGAATGTGCTGTTTAATGACGGATTTCAGAGCTTTCAGCTTTTTGAAAAGCGTTCCGAGATCAAGGAGGGCACGGTTCCGGGGACAGGAGATCTGCTGCTCGGAGTAGTGGTCTTGTTTTTGCTGATCATGTATTTGGGGACTGCGGTGTCAGTAAGAAGTCCCTTTGGCGGAACAGTCGTAAATCAGCTTTTGATTTTTGCGGTTCCTCTTTTGGCAGTATGGTATATGAAATCAGATGTGAAAGCATTGTTTTCATTGAAGGCTCCGGCACCCAAAAGTGTTTTAGGTGGGGGACTCTTGTATATAGGGACTTTCCTGCTTATGCTTGTGGTCAGTGCCGGATTGACAAGGATTTTTCCGGAAAGTACGCAGAATCTGGAACAGTCCTTCGAGGATATTTTAAAACAGCCCTTTTTCTTAATTTTGCTGGTGACGGCGGTTATGCCGGCTATCGGAGAAGAACTGTTTTTCCGTGGCTTCTTGTGCGGAAGTCTCAGGCACAGACATGGGGCATTTTGGGGAATCCTCCTTTCATCGCTGATATTTGGAGCTTTTCATATGAGCCTTGTGAAGCTGTTGCCAACGGCTATGCTGGGAGCCTGCTTTGCGTATATCGGCTACGCCTCGGGAAGCATTTTTATTGGGAGTTTTTTGCACTTTTTAAATAACTTTCTTTCCATGGCGTCTATGGAATATCCGTCGCAGATGGAAAGGTTTTTACCTATACTTACCAAGGCACAGTTATCTGTGGGAGATATTTTGATTATGATATTTGTGGGGATTTTATGTGGTGTTTTAGGGATACTGCTTCTAAAACCGGGGGTGCCGGGAAGAAATCAGAAGGAATAATTTGATTCTGACGTTGACAAAGCATTTTTACCTATGGTACAATACATTTCGGTGGCACGAAAGCCATTGCAGGCTGCTGTGGCTCAGTCGGTAGAGCGTCGCATTGGTAGTGCGGAGGTCACGGGTCCGATTCCCGTCAGCAGCTTAAAAATCCCTGATGATTATCAGGGATTTTTTGTTACAATAAGCTGGCTCGCAAAGTGTGGCAGCGTTTGTTCATGTGGGTGTAGTTGTATGTCCCTCAGATGGGAATGATCAGGAAATGAACGGAGGATATATGGAAAAGGAAGTATCTGCCAGACTGAAACTTAAAAAGCCTTATATACAGGTTCGGAGAAATTCCGGAGAACTGACTTATGGCGGAGATCAGGGCTTCTTCCGGGGAGGAAGCGAGCCGGATGATGCGCGAAAAAATGCTATGGGTTGTGGAGTAATCGCATTCAGTGATCTTTTGCTTTATCTAGGGAATCAGGATCCGAAGAAAATTACAGCAGAAAGCGAGAGTTATGTTAACCGGATAAACGGAGAAAATACCTATAAAGAATATTACAATCGTATTTACGATTTTTTGGGTGGAGTGTCCAAACGCAGCGGAATAAGCGGAATAAAATTGGCGATGAGATTCAACCGTTTGTCTAGAAGAGAAAAGTGGGGGCTCAGGGGCTTTTGGGGTATCAGTGCCAGAAAGCTGTATGGGCGGGTGGAAGAGATGCTCTCAAAGGATTTGCCGGTGATTTTGTGTATTCCAATGATACTTTTCAGGAAGAATAAAAAGGCAGGGCTGACGTTTTATCACATGGAAAACGGAAAGATGCAAAAGGCGGCGACAGTTTCGGCTCACTATGTGATGATTACGGAAATTGTGGAAGAACGTGAAAGCGGATCTCCATTTTTTGTAATTTCTTCTTGGGGGAAGGAATATTATGTAAACTGGAAAGAGTATGAGACCATGATGCGCAGGAATTTTCTTGGAACAATATTAGGTAATATTTTATATATCAGATAGTAGAAAAGGAACAAAAAACATGAAAAAATATAGTATGCTTACGGATTCTCCGGAAAAATCGCTTTTTTTCTTTGCCCTTCCCATGATTCTTGGAAATCTGTTTCAGCAGTTTTACACGACTGTGGATTCCATTATTGTAGGGCAGTTTGTAGGGGAAGATGCACTTGCGGCGATAGGTGCATCTTATTCATTGACAACTGTATTTATCATGATTGCCATTGGAGGAGGGATCGGAGCCTCAGTCATTACTTCCCAGTATTTGGGTGCAGAGCTGTTTAACAAGATGAAGACCTCTGTGTATACGGCTTTAATCAGCTTTTTGACGGTTAGTATTTTTCTGGGCTTAGTAGGGCTGGCTTTTTCTGGGATGATTTTACAGGGGTTAAATACGCCGGAAAATATTCTTTCAGATGCCATGCTGTATCTGAGAATCTATTTTTTGGGACTTCCCTTTCTATTTATGTATAATATTTTGTCTTCCATATTTAATGCATTGGGAAATTCCAGAACACCATTGTACCTTTTGATTTTTTCATCCTTACTTAATATTTTGATGGATCTGGTACTGGTGAGGGGATTTGGTTTTGGAATTGCGGGAGCAGCAGTGGCGACAGTGTTAGCACAGGGATTGTCGGCGGTGATTTCGTTTGGCATTCTTATGCATACGCTGAAGGAATATAAGGGAAAGAATACAGATGAAAAGCAGGAGGACGGGAAAGAGAAAAAAGTTGTATTCTTTGACATTCGAATGCTGGGAAATATGGTAAAGGTGGCAATTCCGTCCATGCTGCAGCAGTCCATTGTATCCATTGGCATGCTTTTGGTACAGTCTGTGGTCAATGGATTTGGTTCCTCTGTGCTTGCCGGATACACAGCCGGAATGCGGATCGAATCAATCTGTATCGTTCCGATGATTGCGTCGGGAAATGCGGTATCTACTTTTACGGCCCAGAATCTGGGAGCAGGATCAATCGAACGTGTAAAAAAGGGGCATGTTGCGGCGGTAAAGATGGTGGCTGCATTTGCTGTTATTATTTGTCTTGTGCTTACGCTTTTCCATGAGGCAATCATTAATGCATTCTTGGAGGAAGGAAGCGGTCAGGCGGCTATTGGGACAGGAAATGCCTACTTATCATTTATTGCATTCTTTTTTGTTTTCATCGGTTTAAAAGCAATTACAGACGGTGTGTTGCGGGGAGCCGGTGATGTGGTGGTTTTTACACTGGCCAATCTTTTGAATCTGAGCATCCGGGTGATTGTTGCATTTGCTTTTGCACCGGTTTGGGGTGTGCAGGCAGTGTGGATTGCCGTGCCCATGGGCTGGGCTTCCAATTTTGTGGTATCCTATATTCGTTATTTATCCGGTAAGTGGAGTAGAAAGAAGTTGATACAGGAACAGGAATCGTAGTAGAATATTTTCAGAAAGACAAAGGAGGACAATGGCGTGCAGCTTTTAGAAGAAAGAATCCGTAGAGACGGGATCATTAAGCCGGGAAATGTACTGAAGGTGGATAGCTTTTTGAATCATCAGATGGATGTGAAATTGTTTGAGGAGATGGGAAAGGAGTTCCGCAGGCTTTTTCCCAGCGATAAGATCAACAAGATCTTGACAATTGAGGCATCGGGAATTGGGATTGCCTGTATTACGGCACAGTATTTTCAGGTGCCTGTGGTGTTTGCCAAGAAATCACAGAGCATTAATCTGGACGGAGAGCAGTTTACCACCAAGATTGAATCTTTTACGCATAAGAGGGTTTACGATGTGATTGTTGCCAAAAAGTTTTTGGGAAAAGATGATCATGTTTTGATTATCGACGATTTCCTTGCCAATGGATGCGCAGCGGCAGGGTTGATCGACCTGGTAAAGAGTGCCGGAGCTTCTATCGAAGGAGTAGGTATCGCTATTGAAAAAGGATTTCAGGAGGGAGGAGCGTTGCTTCGCGGCAAAGGAGTTCGTGTAGAATCTCTTGCTATTGTGGAAAGCATGAATGTCGAGACGGGAGAGATCGTATTCCGTTCCTAAGCAGGATTTTATTTTCATAAATAATAAGCCCCCTGTATTCGGAGGTTATCCGAATTCAGGGGGTATTTTTGTTGACATAAGGACGGATCGCAAAGCATAAAATTCGATGTTGCTTTATAAGAAATATTTTGTTATTGTGCCCCACCGTTGCTGTCATCCATTGGTACGGGATCAGCAGGAGGCGGAGCAGCTTCCGCAGCGGCAGCGGCCGCAGCAGCCGCTGCCGCATTTGCCATTTCCGTTCGCTGTTGCTCAATTATGCCTTCTATCTCAGGCTGAGACATAAATTCATAATTATGAGGGCAGGCGTTGGTGGTCTGTCCGGGAACAAATACGGTTGATGTGGTTCCATCTTCATTGGTTACCTCCTGCATTACAGAAGACCCTTGCTGTAAAACGGGATCTTCCACAGGCATCAGGTTCAAAACACCATCTACCTTGAAAGGACAGGGCTCACTGGCAGGAAGTCCCGAATACTGACAAATAGATCCCTGGTAGTGAACATCACAGCTTTCGGTAGGAACCGTTCCTTCTGCAAAAAACTCAGATTTCAGAGTTCCGTCACATAATCCGGCAATCGGTAATTTGCCGGAGCTTGCACATACTGTTGCCTGAACAATACCGCTTGGCGGCATCTGGAAGGAGGCGGTTGGAAGATCTTCGTGAATACGAGCCATGACGGCGCGCCAGAGCTTCTTTGCCAGATTTCGCTCATCTCCTTTACGGAGCTTGACGTTATTGTCGTAGCCGGCCCAGGTAGTAGCAGTATAGTAAGGTGTATAGCCGGAAAACCATATATCGTTATAATCGGAAGTGGTACCTGTCTTACCGGCAATTGCCATATTTCCAAAATTGACGGAACCGCCGGTTCCCTGTGTGACAACATCCTGCATGGCGTCAGTGAGAAGCCAGGCAGTAGTATCTTTGATTACTTGTCTGGAATCCGGCTGGGTATTATCCAGAATCACGTTTCCGTCGTGGTCTACCACTTTGGTATAGAGCTTTGGCTTAATATAAGTTCCGCCGTTGGCTATGCAGGCATAAGCTGCATTTAATTCCTCATTGGTAACACCGTGGGTCAGACCGCCGAGGGCAAGAGATTGCTGAATGTCGGAATAAATTTGTATCTCACCGTTTACCATAATTTCTTCACGGTCAACAACCGTAGTAAATCCAAAATTCTTTACATAATCATATCCCAGCTGAGGGGAGATCAGGGTAAGTGCTTTAACAGTAACAACGTTCATGGACTGTATGATTCCCATTCGGAGGGAATTCAGACCACGGTATTCGGCTCCCCACCAATTGTTTACCGGACGTCCGTTGACGTAATTAAAAGGGGCGTCATTGATCATCGTTGCAAGCGTAAGACCGGCGCTGTCAAGAGCAGGAGCATAAACGGCAACGATTTTAAAGGTAGAACCCGGCTGACGCATGGTATCAGTAGCTCTGTTCAGGGTCTTGCTTCCCTCTTTGGCACCGCGGCCGCCCACCATGGCAACAACATAACCGGTACTTTGATCCGCAACCGTCAGTGATACCTGCGGCTGAGGGGTGAGAGAAACATTTTCGTCAAAAACCTCATCTCCCGGTTCCAGTACGGCACTTTGATAAAGCTCGATATCAGCGTAGGCTTCCTCCTGAGAATTGTAAATCAGATTGTAGGAGGAATTTAGTTCCTTGAAGTAATTCCGCAGCATTTCGGTACTGTGGTTTTCAAAGTCGCCGTTTGACTTTTTGATTGTCAGGGCATAATTTAAATACCAGCGCGTATTGTCCGGATAATTTTCTTCATTGGAAAATACTTCATCACAGATAGCCTGTATATGAGGATCCTGCGTGGAATAAATTTTCAGGCCGCCGCTGTAAAGAAGGGTGAAAGCCTGAGTTTCGTTATAGCCGGCTTCCAGAAGATCATTCATAACATCATCGGTTAATGCGTCCACAAAGTATGTATTAACCATGGTATCTTCCGAGTCTTCATTTACAATCTGAATACGGGAGTAAACATCATCATTCAAGGCTTCATCATGTTCCGCCTGAGAAATGTATCCCTGCCTCAGCATATCACCCAAAACTTTTTTTCGACGGTCGGCATTGTTGTCGGGATGAGAAATGGGATTGTATCTGGAAGGATTCTGTGTAATACCGGCAATAACTGCACATTCAGATAAAGTCAGACTATTTACTGATTTATTAAAATAACGCAGGGATGCCGCCTGAACACCAAGAGTATTCTGTCCCAAGTTGATGGTATTCATGTAATTTAATAAAACTTCTTCTTTAGACATGGATTTACTTAGTTCGATTGCCAGATACTGTTCCTGAATCTTACGCTTTATGCTTTCTGCATAGCTGTCCTCACTTGTCCAGTCAGTAAAAACGTTATTTTTCAGGAGCTGCTGGGTAATGGTGCTGGCACCCTCCATCCGCTTGAAGCCGGTGGCGAGTGCGGTATAACCGGCACGGAAGATTCCCTTAATGTCAATGCCGTTATGTTCATAAAAACGTTCATCTTCAATGGCCACAAAAGCATGTGCCAGATCTTCAGGGATCATATCCCATGTTACCGGGATACGGTTGGAATTCTGGGAGATCAGCTTTGCTGTCTGGTTCCCTTCCAGATCATATACAAAGGTTGAAAATCCCGTAGGAGTAACTTTGACATTTTCAATACTCGGAGCAGTATCGATTACGCCTTTAAAAATACCGAATGCCATGCTGATTCCAATGACACCTACAGCAATAATACCAAGTAAAGATAAATTTAAAACGGCAAGAACCAGTTTTCTTCCAAACTTGGCAGACGTAGCATGCAGAGATTTCTGCTTGGCTCGTATTCCCTTCTTTGTGTAATTCATTTATATGCCTCCATAAAACTCAATCATATTTCAAGTTTACAACATATAGAGTATACCAAAATGTGGGTATGAAATAAAGTTTTTTTATGATTTATTAAGAATTGTTCACAAATTGATACACTTTTATTCCCTGTTATGCTAAACTTTTATTTAGGCTCTACCCTATAAAACGAGACACAAGATGTGCTGATATTTTGGGAAAACAAGTGCCGGGAGAGGATATGGATGGAGAATAAAGTGCAGGAATTTCCTGATTATAAGATTGTATGCAGCGCAGGAAGTGGTGAATATGAGGAAAAAAAGTCCCGGTTCATTGCGAATGTGGTTCCGGTATCTTCCGTAGAGGAAGCGGCTGCATTTATTGAAGCCATGCGAAGGAAATATTACGATGCCCGGCATAATTGTTCGGCATTCGTAATAGGAAGAAACAGAGAAGGGACCAGGTGCAGTGATGACGGAGAGCCGTCTGGAACAGCCGGGAAACCGATCTTGGAGGTGCTTTTGGGCGCAGAGGTTACGGATGTTGCGATAGTGGTTACCAGATATTTTGGGGGAACGCTTCTTGGAACCGGCGGACTGGTTCGCTCTTATACACAGGCAGCACAGGCAGGACTTGCAGATGCGGGAATTGCAACCATGTGTTATGGAAAGAAAATTACGATCAGGGCAGAGTATAGCGATGTGGGGAAATTGCAATATTTGTTGGGAAGCAGAGAAATCGATATACAGGCATCCCGTTATACGGACACAGTGGAGTTTGATATTCGAATTCCGGCAGATCAGTGCCGGGAGGTAGAGAAGGCGTTGACGGAAGCAACGGCAGGACGTGTGGGAATCGCAATAACAGGAGAAGGTTACTATAGAACAATGGATAAAAGGGAGGTATGACAATGAACAAAGAGGAAAAGGGACAAGAAGAGATCTATGCGGAGCGGTTGGGAAAAGCAAACCGTGCGGCGCTAAACTGTTATTTGATTATGGTTACGATTCTGGCAGTTACTTATCTGGCAGAAACTGTTTTGGCGGTCAAGACAATTGCGTATCTGCTGGTAATTCTGGCGGCGGGCTATGGACCGGTACTATTGGCTTTTTTCTTTTACAAAAGAAACAAAACGCACCCAATGGTGAAACATCTGGTTCCCTACGGTTATGCGCTTGTTTATAGTATTATTATTTTTACATCAGATAATCAGATGGCGTTTGCTTATGTGATTCCTATGATAATTACGATTANTGTGTATAATGATGTACGATATAACCTGAAAATAGGGGTAGCTGTTATAGTTGAGAATATTATCCATGTGATTGTCTTTTTGGGAAAAGGCGGTTTTGGGGCTGAACAGATTGCGGCAGCGGAAATTCAGCTTGCAGTGCTGATTGCAATAGTAGCATTTCTCGGATATACGGCAAAGATATCTTCCAGGATGAATCATGTTGAGATCATGCGGGCAGAGGATGAGAAGAATCGTTCCAAGGAGCTGACCGACAAGGTTCTTCAGATCTCAGCAGAGATGACGCAGGTGATCGATCAGGTGTCGGAAAGAATTTCGGTTCTTGGTGAGGCGATTCAAAGTACCGGACATGCCATGAATGAACTGGCAGGCGGAACCGGTGACACTGCTGAGGCTGTACAGAAACAGCTTACCCAGACAGAGGTGATCACCGATAAGTTGAATCATGTAAAAGGCGTTTCCGGACAGATTGCCGACAATGTGATCGAAACACAGGGAGCGCTCAGCTCAGGAAATGAGTATGTTGGACATCTGGTAGAGCAAGTTGCGCAGACAGAACAGGTGAATGTACACGTGGCAACAGAGCTTGGACAGTTAAAGGAGTATATGGAGCAGATGTTTTCCATTATTGAAATGATCAATCAGATCACATCACAGACAAGTCTCTTATCGCTCAATGCTTCCATTGAAGCAGCAAGAGCAGGGGCAGCAGGAAGAGGATTTGCAGTGGTGGCAACAGAAATTTCCGGNCTGGCTTCGCAGACCAGGGAGGCCACCGTAAAAATTGAAGAATTAATTCGAAATGTATCTGCCCAGATCGGNAAAGTGGTGGGAATGATTGAAAATATGATCGGGCAGGTGAAAAAGCAAAATGAGGCGGTGGGAGAAACGGCACGGAGCTTTGAGAGAATTTCCACNAANGCTGAGGATATTCAAAATAATTCCAACGGTCTCACTTATGCGATTGAAGATCTGGAAGANGCCAATCGGGCAATCTCNGATAGTATCCAGACGATTTCGGCAATCTCAGAGGAAGTGGCGTCGCACACCAATACAACCTANGCATCCTGTGTTGAAAACGAGAAGATTATAAAGCAGCTTATTGAAAAAGCAGGTGAGCTGACGAAAATGGCGGAACAACTGCATGCGTGTGAATAAGCAGGCTAATCAGAAGGAAATAAATTCATTGACAAAGCANNGCNTGNGGGTCTAAAGTNAGGGGTGTAAAANAAATATTTNANTATAATTGNANTTNNAATANCANGCAATTTTCTGAAAGGTGGTGGTTTTTATGAAAAAGAGTATAGCGGTCAGCAATACAGATATTCCTCCTCATGAACGGAGCATAAAAATCACATATAAAGGAGAATTGCTATGGAAGAGATCAAGGAACTTGAAGAGTTAAAACTTCTTCTTGAAACAAAGCAATACACCCGGCTCCGTCAAAAAATGGAAGAGATGAACACTGTCGATATTGCGGCAGCGCTTGAGGAGCTGGAAGAGGAGGATTTGCTGAAAATCTTCCGTATTTTACCCAAAAGCATGGCAGCAGATGTATTTTCCTATCTGGAGGTGGACAGTCAGCAGTTCATCATTACCAGTTTGTCTGAAAGAGATGCGGCAGGCATCATTGATAATCTGATGGCGGATGATGCTACGGATCTTTTGGAGGAAATGCCGGCCAATATTGTCAAAAAGCTGCTTGCCAATGCTAATCCGGAGACCAGACGGGATATCAATCACCTGCTTCGTTATCCGGAGGATTCCGCCGGAAGCATTATGACGGTGGAGTATGTAGATTTAAAGGAAAACATGACAGTCAGGGATGCTATTGACAGGATACGGCAGATCGGATTGGACAGTGAGACAATCAATATTTGTTATGTTCTGGATGCTAAACGAACGCTGGTGGGAACCGTGGCGCTTCGTTATCTTTTAACGAATCCGCCGGATGAGGTNATCGGGGAGATCATGCANGAAAACGTGATNTATATNAANACNNTNATGGATCAGGAAGAGGTAGCCAGACAATTTCAGAANTATGACTTTACTGCCATGCCGGTGGTNGATAANGAAAATCGGCTGGTNGGAATTATAACCGTNGATGATGTTGTGGATATTCTTCAGGAAGAGGCTACAGAGGATATTGAAAAGATGGCGGCTATCGTACCGTCGGACAAGCCCTATATGAAGACGGGGGTTTTTGAAACCTGGAAAAAGAGGATCCCCTGGCTGCTTCTTTTGATGATATCGGCGACATTTACAGGAAGCATTATCACTTCCTTTGAGGATGCGCTAAGTGTCTGCGTGATTCTTACAGCTTATATTCCCATGCTTATGGATACCGGAGGAAACGCTGGCGGACAGGCAAGTGTAACGATCATTCGCGGATTATCTTTAAATGAGATTGAGTTTTCCGATGCTCTTGCGGTGGTATGGAAGGAAATACGGGTAGCGCTTTTATGTGGAATTACGCTTGCAACGGCTAATTTTGCAAAGCTATTACTGTTTGACCGGGTTACCATTACCGTGGCTTTGGTAGTGTGTCTGACTTTGATGTTGGCCGTATTGATTGCCAAGGTGGTAGGGTGTATACTCCCCATGCTTGCCAAGAAGATTGGCTTTGACCCAGCGGTAATGGCAAGTCCTTTTATTACAACCATTGTGGACGCATTGTCCCTCTTGATTTATTTCAGGATTGCTACACTGATACTGCATCTTGCATAGACAAATTATAAATAACATGAGTTATCGATTGGGGTTTGTTCTATAATTATACGATGAAAATGAAGAAACCTGCATCTGTTCTGGGAACGGATGCAGGTTTCTTGTTGGAAATTGCTATAATAATTTTTAATTTTGATTTAACGAAGCAGCTCTCATAGCAGCCCGCTTCCGCATGGCAGGATCCAGAATCTTTTTGCGGATGCGAAGAGACTTAGGAGTGATTTCCAAAAGCTCATCGGTATCAATAAACTCCAGGGCCTGTTCCAGGCTTAGGATCTTGGGAGGAGTGAGACGCAAAGCCTCATCAGCGCTGGAAGAGCGGGTGTTAGTGAGCTGTTTTTTCTTGCAGACATTCAGTTCGATGTCCTCTCCCTTTCCGTTTTGCCCGACTACCATACCGGAATAAACCTTTTCTCCGGGACTGATGAATAAGGTGCCTCGCTCCTGGGCATTGTAGAGGCCGTAAGTGATCGCTTCCCCGGATTCAAAAGCGATAAGAGAACCCTGCTTACGATATTGGATATCGCCCTTGTAAGGGCCGTAACCATCGAAAATACTGTTCATGATGCCGTTCCCTTTAGTATCTGTCATGAATTCGCCGCGATAGCCGATCAGACCTCTGGAGGGAATGGAAAATTCCAGACGGGTATAACCGCCGCTGGCAGTGCCCATACTGCGGAGTTCCCCTTTACGCTGACTCAGCTTATCAATGACAGAGCCGGAAAACTCATCGGGAACATCAATGTAGCAAAGTTCCATAGGCTCCAGTTTTTTACCGTTTTCATCCGTACGGTAAAGAACTTCAGCCTTACTGACTGCAAATTCGTAGCCTTCTCTGCGCATGTTCTCGATCAGGACAGAGAGATGAAGTTCTCCGCGACCGGATACTTTAAAAGCTTCGGTGGTATCCGTTTCTTCCACGCGAAGCGATACATCCGTATTTAACTCCCGGAATAGACGATCACGCAAATGACGGCTGGTCACATATTTTCCTTCCTGACCCGCAAGAGGTGAGTCATTGACCACAAAGTGCATTGCAATGGTAGGCTCCGAAATTTTTTGAAAGGGAATCGGAGCAGGATTCTCAGGAGAGCACAAGGTATCGCCGATATGGATGTCGGAAATGCCGGAAATAGCAACAATAGAGCCGATTTGTGCTTCCGTGACATCTACTTTATTTAATCCGTCAAATTCGTATAGTTTGCTGATCTTAACTTTCTTTTGTTTGTCAGGTTCATGATGGTTGACAATCACCACCTCCTGATTGACCTTCACAGTGCCGTTATCCACCTTCCCCACACCGATCCGGCCTACATATTCGTTGTAATCAATGGTACTGATCAGTACCTGTGTTCCCGCATCGGGATCACCGGCCGGGGCCGGAATGTAATCAAGGATCGTTTCAAACAGGGGAACCATGTTAGTGCCGGGCTGATCCATCTCAAGGGAAGCAGTCCCGGTCTTAGCGGAAGCATATACAAAGGGGCAGTCAAGCTGCGCCTCGTCCGCATCCAGGTCAAGGAAAAGCTCAAGAACTTCATCCACAACTTCCGCAGGACGCGCCTCAGGACGATCAATTTTGTTTACACAGACAATAACAGGCAGCTTCAGTTCCAACGCCTTGCGGAGAACAAATTTGGTCTGGGGCATAGCGCCCTCAAAGGCATCCACTACAAGGATAACGCCGTTTACCATTTTAAGGACACGTTCCACTTCACCGCCAAAATCAGCATGGCCAGGGGTATCAATGATATTGATCTTCGTTCCTTTATATGTGACAGCAGTGTTTTTGGAGAGGATTGTGATACCTCTTTCCCGTTCAATATCGTTGGAGTCCATGACGCGTTCGGCAACTTCCTGATTTTCGCGGAACACGCCGCTCTGCTTTAAAAGCTCATCAACCAGAGTGGTTTTGCCGTGATCTACATGGGCTATGATTGCTATATTTCTTACATCTTCTCGATTTTGTTTCATTGTCAGCCTCCAGATTGTGACTATTTTTTCTCAAACTGCTTAAGTATAGCACCATATAACAGAGCTTGTAAATATGCAAATTCCTTAAAATAGGGGTACAGATTAATTTAACGTTTAGATTGGGTATGTGTATGTGAAACGGCCGCTCATAATAAAACAAATCCTACGTCACCACGCTTGATAAAGCGTGCGCGAAATGGTTCACTCTTTAGCGGTCAGTCAGTGAATTAGGCGACTATAGTGGAGTCATTAGCTGGTTTTCCGTCAGCCAAAAACTAACTCGGCTAAGAAACAAAATTCTAAAGGAACCAATTCGCGAACGCTTTATCGA
>JAAVAA010000055.1 GCA_014804285.1 Lachnospiraceae bacterium
GTTTCACGCCAGCCAAAAACTAACTCGGCTAAGAAACAAAATTCTAAAGGAACCAATTCGCGAACGCTTTATCGAGCGTGGTGACGTAGAATTTTGTTTCTTAGCCGAGTGGTCGTTTAAGTCCTATGAGTAAACCAGCTAAACGTTAAATTAATCGATTTTTAAAATCAACTCCAAGATCCGTCTTCCGCAGATCTCCATTTCCTCACGATCCAGCACTCCTGCTTCCACTGCACGGGATAAGCTCTCCGGCGCGCCGCATCCCATCTTAATGTCATTGCCCGCCTTCACTTCCTTGTAATGCTCTCCCAGCGTCCACCAGTCTGTAGTGACCATTCCCTGGTATCCCCACTCTCCCCGGAGGATATCTTCTAAAAGCTCTCTGCACTCGGAAGCTCTGTGTCCATTCACAATGTTGTAAGAGGACATAATGGTCCATGGGTTCGCCTTTTTAACAATAATCTCAAAAGGCTTCAGGTAGATCTCCCTCACGGCTCTCTCCGAAACTCTGGAATCACTGTTTCTCCGATTTGTTTCCTTATTATTGCAGACAAAGTGTTTTACCGATGCTGCTATATGCTGGGACTGGATTCCTTTTACCATCTGCACCGCAAGTTCACCGGCAAGGAAAGGATCCTCGGAATAATATTCAAAATTTCGTCCGCAAAGAGGACTCCTATGAATATTTACAGCAGGCGTTAACCAGATGCCGATATTATTCTCCTTCACTTCCTTTGCCCCGGCTTCTCCTACCTGATAAACCAGCTCCCGGTTAAAGGTGCATGCCAGCAATATAGCACATGGCCAGGCAGTAGTATGGATGCCGCATTCCGGTGTTATACGCAGTCCGGCAGGCCCGTCGGCCGTCATCACATTGGGAACACCATATTCCGGAAGATTTCCAAAGCCGAAGGTATTGGCTACTCCGGTATTAGGCTGTCCGCCGAGAAGATGTATCAATTCCTCATCCGTCAACTGCTTAATAAATTCTTCTGTCGTAAGCTTTCCTTCTACCACATCAATAAGTGGGCGGACTCCCTCTTTGTAAGGCTGCTTCCACAGATTCCTTCCCTCCTGTGCCCGCACAGACGGCGCACAGCCATCCAGCTTTCCTTCTTCCGTACGTTCAATCAAAGAAGCATTGGGATCATTTCCGGGTGCGGTAGGAAGCGCTTCCATGCTGCCGTCCGAGCACATCCGCTCCGGCAGATCCGTAGGTACCAGCTTTGCCGACAACTGCTGCGTAATCTTGTCCTCATTTAAATGCCAGACATACTCCGGTTCCTTTGCGTTCCGAACAGAATTTCCCACATAGAAATTATAATCTCCCGCCTCCAGAACATAAGCCGATTTGTGTACCTTTCCCAAATCATCATAGGAAGCAAGCGCCTGAACGGAAAAATCCAGAAACAGTGTCTGCATCTCTCCCAGCTCAAGCTCTTTTGTCTTTTCAAAAGCAACCAGCACTTTTTTGGGTTTTCCAAGCTTTCCTTCCGGCGCACTGCCGTAAACCTGAATAACCTCTTTTCCTGCACGCTTTCCGCTGTTCGTAACCTCCACCCGGATACAGATCTGTCCATCTGTATCTTCTACGCCTTTAACCTTCCATGAGAAATCCGTATAGGAAAGCCCATACCCAAAGGGATAACGAACCTTCTCCCCGGCTCCGGGTATGGTCTCAAAATAGCGGTAGCCCACATAAATATCTTCTTTGTAATTCACATAATCATCGGACTCATGGAAACCTGCTGTAGAAGGATAATCCTCCAGATCCGCAAAGGTGTCAGTGAGCTTCCCGGAAGGATTTCCTATTCCGCAAAGGAGCTCCGCTGCTGCGCGTCCGCCTTCCATTCCCGCCTGCCATGCCATCAGTACTGAGGATATCCCATCGTCCTCCGCAAACCAGGAAGTATCCACCACTCCGCCTGCATTCAGCACAACAATGATCCTGTCAAAGTGCTGTTTTACCCGGCGTACCATCTCGGCCTCTTTTTCGGATAAGTAAAAATCTCCCTTTTCAAACAAAGCCCCTGCCTTTGCCAGCAGTGATTCTTCGTTTTGATCTGTCTCCTTGTTCTCATCAAAACGGCTTTTTCTGTCCCAGCCTTCGCCGGAAAAGCGGCAGATACTGATAACCGCCGTGTCTGCAAAAGCTCTGGCCTCTCTTATCAGCTCCTCCGGAAGAACCGGCTCAACGCACATTCCCGGTTCCGTTCCCTCGCTATACTGTCTATCCACATCCTTACGGTAAAAATCAGCCAGGCTTTCGCACAGACTCACCTGATCTCTAAGGGATTTCAGACCGTCATAGAGATTTACCACATAATCCACGGTCACATCTCCGCTTCCGCCGCCTCCTTTTACATAATCAAAGCAAGCCTTGCCAAAAAGTGCCAGCCTGCTGCCCTTTTCCAGCGGAAGCAGCGCTTTTTCATTTTTTAAAAGCACCATGCCTTCCTTCGCGGCATTTTTGGACAGTTCTCTATGTTCCTTACATGCCGTAATCTTTTTGCCGCCTTCTCCCAAGGGAAGATTCGGCTGATATTTCACTCTCTGCCATTTATTCATTTCTGCCTCCGCGAATCAAAGGTGAAAACTTTCTTTTCCCCATTGATTCTTTTTATTTTTCCTGTTTGTTGGTCAATAGCCGGATCTGCTCATCCAACTTCTCATAAAAGTCCGCTATGTGTATCCCGTCAACTAACGCATGATTGCACAATACCGTTACCGGCAATAACACCCTCTCACCCTGGATAAAATACTTTCCCCATGTGATCCTTGGATTACTGTCCGCCGGAGCGGGAACCGGCTGCACCAAAGCGGTATAGGAAACCCAGGGAAGTGTGGAGATAAAGAACTTATCATAGATATCCGCATCTTCCTCCTCAATGGTATTTGCCCGCCTTGCCGCCTCCTGTGCCTTTTGTGCATAGGGAATATACTCATCAAAAGGACGGTTGTCATCCAGTGTACAATAGCAATAGGTTCCGTCTTCCAGCGCAACGGTATGAGATGTCTGACAATGAGCAAATTCAATGATCTTATTATCTAAAATCCTCTGCCTGAACTCCGTCACCTTATTTGCCGCTTTGGAAACACAATAACAGATTGTGAGAAAAAAGGGCAGATTCCGCCCTTTTTTCTCTGTCAATAACTCTGTGATATCCACATTTACGGTTAGTCCCACATAGGGGTACGCCATACTGCTAAAGTACGCAAAGTGATCTTTTCTCTTATAGGTTTCCATGTCCAGATACCGATAATCCATCAAAATTCCTCCTGCGCCGGCAAGGCTCTACAGCTTCTCCAAGATAGAACTGCCAATGGTTCCTTCCGGCATAGAAACACCAAAATTCTCCGCCACCGATGCTCCGATCACCGCAAAGGTATCTTCATTTTCCAGTTCACCGCCGCCTTCCATCTTCTTTGAATAAGCAATAAACGGTACATATTCTCTGGTGTGGTCGGTTCCGCTGTAAGTGGGATCATTTCCGTGATCCGCCGTCAGGATCAGCAGATCGTCCTCCCGAAGCTTATCAAGAAGCACTCCCAGATTTTTGTCAAATTTCTCAATCTCATGCCCGTACCCTTCCACATTCCTGCGGTGTCCCCATAAAGCGTCAAAATCCACAAGATTGGTAAAGCATAGTCCGTGAAAATCCTCATTGCAGATCTCTATGGTCTGCTCCATTC
Source organism: Lachnospiraceae bacterium (assembly GCA_014804285.1). GTDB lineage: Bacteria > Bacillota > Clostridia > Lachnospirales > Lachnospiraceae > Suilimivivens. Next base: position 3,694 of record JAAVAA010000055.1, read on the forward strand.
CGTGAACCGAGCTGTCCGAATGGTAGGTTTTCGTAATACCTTCCCCGCAGAAAATATCGTTAATCTTGCCCACGCCGATCACATCAAGCCCCGAATCCTTTAAGGCATTCAGCGCTGTAAGGCCGGTGGGCTTTAAAGCATAATCATGACGATTGCTGGTTCTCTTAAATTCACCTTTCCTTTTCCCAACATAGGGTCTTGCTATGACCCGTCCTACTTTCCACTCATCCTTCATGGTGATCTCTCTTGCGATCTCACAACAGCGGTACAGGTTTTCAAGATCAAAGGTCTCTTCATTTCCACAGATCTGAAGTACGGAATCCGCCGAAGTGTAAACGATCATCGCTCCCGTATTTATTTCTTCTTCACCAAGCTCTTCAATGATCGCTGTCCCGCTGGCACTCTTGTTGCCAATCACCCGTTTCCCGCATTGACGCTCCAGCTCGGCAATCAGCTCCGGCGGAAATCCCGTATCTGTAAAGGTTATAAACGGTTTTTCTGTCTTAATTCCCATCATTTCCCAATGTCCGGTCATGGTATCCTTGCCGTTGCTTGCCTCCCCGAGACGCATATAGCGTCCCATAGGCTTCTCTATGCCTTTCATCTTTCCTGCCGCATGGAGATTTAACATACCCAGCTTTCGAAGATAAGGTATCTCAAGGGTTTCCATTTTTTCCAGAATATGGCCAAAGGTATCCACGCCCTCATCACCAAACCTTGGAGAATCCGGCATAGCGCCGATTCCAAGAGAGTCCAAAACAATCACAAATATTCTCCTGTATTTCTCCATTTCCATCACCTCCGTTTAGTAACCGGTTGCCTCTTCACTTTTGATAATCTTGATAATCCGGCTGGTTCCCAGGCGGTCAGCCCCCAGAGAAAGGAATTTTTCCGCATCTTCTAAAGATGAAATGCCTCCCGCTGCCTTGATTTTTACCTTCTCTCCCACATGCTCCGCAAACAGCTTTACATCATCAAAGGTAGCTCCGCCGGTGGAAAAACCGGTGGAGGTCTTAATATAATCCGCACCCGCTCTGGTCACAATCTCACACATTTTAATTTTTTCTTCCTCTGTAAGAAGGCAGGTTTCAATAATCACTTTCAGAATCTTTTCCCCACATGCAGTCTTTAAGGTACGTATTTCTTCTTCGATCAGATCATATTTCTTATCCTTCATCCAACCGATATTGATGACCATATCGATTTCGGAAGCACCATTTGCAATGGCATCCTTGGTCTCAAATTCCTTGGTCTTTGTTGTCATATAGCCGTTGGGAAATCCGATCACCGTACAAATTGCCATCTTTCCCTGTACATACTCACTTGCCTGCTTTACATAGCTTGGCGGAATGCACACGGAAGCTGTCTGATATTTCACCGCATCATCACAGATCTGTTTGATCTCCTCCCATGTGGAAGGCTGCAACAGCAGGGTATGATCTACATGCTTTAAAATTTCTTTAATGTCCATTTTTCGTTCTCCTCTTTTCTATTTGGCATCTTCACGAATCAGGTTCCTTATTCCTTCCACTGCCACCTTAATTGCCATATCTGTATCATGCGCTATGGGGTTTTCCAGCCCCAGCTTTTCCCTTTCCTGATTGGCAACCACCAAAAAACAAGAACCGACTCTCACCCGAAGATAACTTGCCACAATAAATAATGCTGCTGATTCCATTTCCGAGGCAAGGCAGCCTAAACGTTTCCATGCCTCCCACTTATTCATCAGTTCGTAGCTGACCGGCTTTGTCTCCGGTTCATGCTGACCATAAAAGGAATCCTTACATTGCACTACACCCGTATGGGTAGGATAACCTTTATCTCTGGCCGCAGCTACCAATGCGTTTGTCACGGAAAGATCTGCCACTGCCGGGAACTCCATAGGTGCATATTCCCTGCTGGTTCCCTCCATTCGTATTGCCCCTGTAGCAATCACGATATCTCCGCTCTTTACCTCCGGCTGCATTCCGCCGCAGGTTCCCACGCGGATAAAGGTATCTGCTCCCACCAAACGCAGTTCCTCCATAGCAATTGCTGCGGACGGCCCGCCAATCCCGGTGGAAGTGACACTCACCTTTACACCGTCCAAGGTTCCGGTGTAGGTCACATACTCTCTGTTATCAGCAATCAAAACCGGATTATCAAAATACTGTGCAATCTTCACACACCGTTTGGGATCCCCCGGCATGATCACATAGCGGCCAACCTCTCCGTCCGCTACCTGTATATGATATTCTCTGGTCGGATCTTCAGAATATTTTCTCATAGGATCTCATCTCTCCTTCCTTTCTGCTCAAAGTGCAAACCTTTACAAGCAAGTCTCCGCCCATTTAACGCTGCCCCTTATCATAAGGAATTCCTTCTGCCTTGGGTGCTCTGGATTTTCCGGATACAAACACAAGCACCACCAGGGAAATAATATAGGGAAGCATGTTGTATACGGTACTTGGAATTTTCAATGCCACCAGCACATCAAATCCCGTATAGACATTGGAAAGCGCCCGGAATAAACCGAACAAAAGCGCTGCAAGTCCGATATTCACCGGTTTCCACTGTCCAAAGATCATTACTGCAAGAGCAAGGAATCCAAATCCAGCCACGCCGTTTTCAAATTTCCACTCGCTGACACCTGCTGTTATGTAAACCAATCCTCCAAGACCGCCAAGACCGCCGGATATGAGAACACCCGCATAACGCATCTTATAAACATTGATTCCCACGGAATCCGCCGCCTGAGGATGCTCGCCGCATGCGCAGAGTCTTAATCCAAATCTGGTCTTATAAAGCACCACATAGGCTGCGATCAGCAGNAGCAGCGCTACTAACATAAACCAGTTAAACTCAAATCTTCCAATGTTCATNATAAATGCCTTTTTGGCCTGTCCGTAAGCAACTGTGGAGGACACATTATCCACNCTCTCCGCCGTATTGATCGCTCTTACCAGAACAACTGCCGCTGCCGGTCCGAGAAGATTNAGAGCCGTTCCCACCAGAGTCTGATCCGCCTTAAACTGAATGGCCGCAACTCCGAGAAACAGGGAAAATACCATNCCAACCAGCACACTGGCAATGATCACCANAAGNATNACGNAGAANAGCCGGCATCCCTGCGGGAAGATATTTCATCATAAGCGCTCCGCCTAAAGCTCCCATGACCATGATTCCTTCCAGACCGATATTGATCACTCCGCTGTGTTCNGAGAAGCATCCGCCAAGTGCCACAAGCACCAGCACAGAAGCAAATATTAATGTATACTGAATTAATAACAACATTATGCTTCGCCTCCTTTCTGCTCTTTTGCCGCCTGTTTTTCTTCTCTCTTATCCAAAAACCGGTTTAACCAGATTTTAAAGAAAAGTACAAAGCCGCACAGATAAATGATAAACGCTGAAATCAGGTCTGAAATCTGCGTACAATACATGGTTTTGTCCACATAAGTACCGCCGCTGGTAATGTGCTGGATAAAGTAGGAAGCAAAAACAGTTCCTATGGGATGAAGACCNCCTAAAAATGCCGCNGCAATTCCGTTAAAGCCCATNGCCGGAACAGAGGTCTGCTGAACCATCCACTGTTCAATACCTGTCAGNTAAAAAATTCCNGCCCCNAATCCGGACAANCCGCCGGCAATCATCATCGTCAGAATAATATTTCTNTTTTCNCGCATACCNCAGTATTTTGCNGCCTGCTTATTCATNCCTGTCGCTTTCAGCTCATAACCGAACTTCGTCTTCTCNAAAATNACCCATACNACNATAGCCATAATCACCGCAAGCAGAACTCCCAGCGTNACAAACTCATTNNCCGAAAANAGCTTATCAAGCCCCAGNGTTGGAAGCAGGGCGCTTTTGTTNGTNCTTGTCAGNGATTTCGTGTAAGGNGTGGACTGCTCNTTTACCTGGGTAAGCAGCATATTCACGCANTACANTCCGATCCAGTTCANCATAATACANGAGATTACTTCATTGACATTNAAATATGCTTTCANNGCTCCGGAAATTCCNCCCACCAGAGCCGCNANCAAAATTGCTGCNNNCAGACAGACATACCAAGGCATACCCAAAGCTAATCCAAAATAAAGGCATGCGCCCGCTCCTACCACATACTGTCCCGCTGCACCGATATTAAACAGCCCGACTTTGTACGCAAATAANACTGACAAAGAACACATTAAAAGTGCGGAAGCCTTTACCAGAGTGGTTCCGAAGTACTTCATTGCCGCTGCCGCACTGGGATAATAAAGGAAATTCTTTATGATTGCCAGAATCGCTTTTCCTGCTCCCCCCGGATTAATGATCAGAAGAACAATATACCCGATCAGAAGACCGATGATAATACAAAGCAAAGAGGCTATGATCGTNTGAAATCCGTTATTCCGCAGAATATTCTCTTTCTTTTGCTCCTTATTATGCATTTGCACCTGCCTCCTTTCTCTTAGAACCNGCCATATAAAGTCCCAGTTCTTCCACCGTAACATGCTTCGGATCAAATTCTCCTACAATCTCACCCTCATACATGACTAAAATACGATCCGATACGTTCATTACCTCATCAAGCTCCAGNCTGATGAGTAAAACGCCTTTTCCTGCGTCTCTCTGTGCCACCAGCTGNTTGTGTATGTATTCAATAGCTCCCACATCCAGTCCGCGGGTAGGCTGAACAGCAATCAAAAGCTCCGGATTCTTGTCAATCTCACGGGCGATGATCGCTTTCTGCTGATTACCGCCTGACATGGAGCGCGCTATGGTCACTGCCCCCTGACCGGAACGAATGTCATACTGCTCNATCAGNCCGTTNGCATATTCNCNTATTTCCTTCCGTTTCAAAAAGCCGTATTTGTTGGTAAACTGCGGTTCAAAATATCGTTGAAGAACAATATTGTCCTCCAGCGAATAATCCAGCACCAGTCCATGCTTATGCCGGTCTTCGGGAATATGACTCATTCCGGAAACCAGGCGGCTCCGGATAGGCATATGGGTAATATCCTTTCCATTCATGGTAATGGTACCGCTNTTTAACGGCTCTAAGCCCGACAGACCATAAACAAACTCNGTCTGTCCGTTTCCGTCAATACCTGCGATACAGACGATCTCACCTCTCTTCACCTGTAAAGACACNTTATTGACAGCATTATTTTTGTGACGCTTGGAAGCCACCGTCATTCCCTGAATATCCAAAACAACATCCCCCGGCTTTGCCGGCTTCTTCTCCACTACAAAATTTACATCCCTTCCTACCATCATNGCAGAAAGCTTCTCNGGAGTCGCATCCTTAATATCCACNGTTCCNATGTATTTTCCTTTACGGAGAACACTGCAGCGATCTGCAACCTGCATGATTTCTGCCAGCTTATGGGTGATAAACAAAATNCTCTTCCCCTCTGCCGCCAGGTTCTTCATAATTGTCATAAGCTCCTGAATCTCCTGNGGCGTCAGCACCGCCGTAGGCTCATCAAAGATCAAAATTTCATTATCTCGATACAGCATTTTTAAGATTTCTGTTCTCTGTTGCATTCCTACTGTAATGTCCTCGATCANAGCATCAGGATCTACGGACAGACCNTATTTCTCGGACAACTCCATAACCTTTTTTCTNGCCTCATCCTTTTGGAGGAACCCGCCNTTGGTTGTCTCCACGCCCAGGATAATATTGTCCAGAACGCTGAAGCATTCTACCAGTTTAAAGTGCTGATGAACCATTCCGATTCCCAGTTCATTGGCATCGTTGGGGTCATTGATCGTAACTGGTTTTCCATCCTTTCGTATTTCCCCTTCCTCAGGCTGGTACAGTCCGAAAAGAACACTCATCAGGGTTGATTTTCCCGCACCGTTTTCCCCCAATAGTGCATGGATTTCTCCCTTTTTCAGTTGTAAAGTGATATTGTCGTTTGCTATGATGCCGGGAAATCTTTTGGTGATGTTCAGCATCTCAATGGCATACTTTTCCATCCTTTACCTACCTCCTCTCATTCCTGTGCAGTGCATAAGCCACCGCTTCTTCTTATGTTAAGGAAAGGGAGCAGGCATTGCCCACTCCCTTTGCCATAAAAACTCATTCCTTATTTGATGCTGCCGTAGTCTGTTACTTTGACTGAAACGGAAGGCATTGCCGTAATGTCATTAGAAACTTTGATNTCTCCCGCATGCAAAGCCTTTACCAGTGTGCGGTAATCATCTTCTGTAAATCCGTCGCTCCACTGGGTGCTTCCGATAGGAAGCTGAACATAATTCTCTTCCGGATTATCGGAAACAAGACCGAGGTTGTCGATCTTTCCTGCATAATTGCTCCAGTTTCCAGCCTTAATGTCTGTAAGAACTGTATTAACGGTAGCAGCAAGACCCTTCATTGCAGAAGTAACTGTGAGACCATCCTTATTCTGATCAATAACAGGAGCCTGATCAGAGTCAACGCCGATCACCTTGCCGTCAGCCTTCACTGCTGCCTCTACTGCAGATGTAAAGATACCGCCGCCGCATGCAAACACTACTTCCACGTTTTTGGTGCCATACCAGGTATCCATAGCTGCGGTAATATCAGCATCGCCGTAGAACTGTCCGCCGCATACATACTCTACTTCCACTTCGCCTTCAATTCCAAGTTCCTTTGCTGCCGCATCGATTCCCTGTACATAGCCGTATCCAAAACGGGTAACCGCAGGAACAGACATGCCGCCCAGGAATCCAAGATGCTTGTAACCCAGTTTTACTGCTGCATATCCTGCCATATAGCCGGAAATCTCTTCCTGATAGGTACAGCAGTAAACATTATCTGTGTTGTAATAATCTGATACATTCCAGTTAGCGGGATTATAGTCATAACCTTCACCCACGCCCTTTTCACAGATGTCACCTGCACTTACATCCAGCGCTACGAATTTGACTTCCGGATAAAGCTTGGACTGTGAAACAACTGCTGCCGCAAACATATATCCCGGCATAACGATTACGTTTGCACCGCCTGCCACTGCCTGATCCACGCTAGCATTTCTTGCCTCGTCAGAATCGCTGTCCGGCTTGTAATATGTAAATTTTGCGCCGTTTGCCTCTGCCCATGCCTTACAGGATTCATAGGTTGTCTGATTAAAACTCTGGTCGGTGATATCACCTGAGTCGGTGATCATGGCAATATTCATATCTGTTCCGGCNGCCTCCGTTCCNCCGCCGGATCCATCGTTTCCACTGCCNGATCCACCACATGCTGCCAGTGANAAAGCCATCACGGCNGCAAGNATCATTGCAATAAGTCTCTTTTTCATAAGTACTCATCCTCCTAGAAATTTGTTTGTTTTGTGNCTATATGATTACGGTCANAAGNTGACCGGTCATATNTNATNTTCATAGNGNTNCNGNANNCTNANCCCANTATCTCATCNAANGTTTCAAATAANTTCCCNACATCAATNGGTTTTGCAATNTGACCGTTCATNCCGCTNTTTAANGCNTCCTGNCGNTCCTCCTCAAAGGCNTTNGCGGACATGGCAATAATCGGTATGGACGCAAGTTCCTTATTCTGGAGCTGCCGAATCTCCCTGGTCGCTTCGTAACCGTTCATCACCGGCATCTGAATATCCATCAGAATCACCTTATAATATCCCGGTTCCGATTTTTGGAGCATCTCTACTGCGACCTGTCCGTTCTTTGCCACTTCTGTCTCAAATCCNGCATCGCCTAAAATAGTTACTGCAATTTCCTGATTCAATTCCACATCCTCAGCCAGTAAAATGCGGCCGGTTTGAACCCTTGATCCCTTTTCTGCGGTATTCTTCCTGCTTTTCTCCTTTTCCTGCCGTTCCTGCAGATCGGAGCAGATACGGAAAACAAAGGAAACCTTAAATTCCGTTCCCACACCCTGTTGGCTGGCCACCTCAATGGTTCCTCCCATCATATCCACAATATTTTTGGTTATGGCCATCCCCAGCCCGGTTCCCTGAATTCCACTGATCGTTGAATTTTCTTCCCGCTCAAAAGGTTCAAAAATANGCTTTACAAATTCCTCACTCATACCGATACCATTATCTTTAATGCTGAATTCATAATTCGCATACCCTTCCGGCGCTCCGTCCTTTTCTGTCACACACATATGAATCATTCCGCCTGCTTCCGTATACTTCACGGAATTACTGAGCAGATTTAAAAGCACCTGATTTAAACGCAGCCTGTCACAATAGATCTCTTCATTGCGGATATCTTCCATATTGATGTACATTTCCATCTGCTTTGCATGAACATCCGCCTGCAGGATATTGCGCAGCCCGTTTACAATATCCAATAGACTACAAGGCTTTTCATCCAGGCGAATCTTTCCGCTTTCGATACGGCTCATATCCAGNACATCATTGATCAGATTCAGCAGATGATTTCCCGATGTCATGATCTTGCCCAGATATTCTTCCACCTGCTCTTTTTGATCGATACGAGAGATTGCCAGTGAGGTAAATCCCACAATGGCATTCATGGGTGTACGGATATCATGAGACATNTTGGAAAGAAATGCGCTCTTAGCCTTACTTGCCTGATTAGCCTGCTGCAACGCTTCCTCAAGCAGGTTCTTCTTTTCCATTTCGCTGCGGATCTCCTCATCCACACTGTGAAAGCCAAGTACGATTCCNCGATGNATCCCCCACACTCCTGCCCGCACGACCTTAACCTGAAAATATTCCATCTCTCCGTTTTTGACAGTNCGGTAATATACGCTGAACAGTTTTTTTTCTGCAAGCTCNTTTTTGATGTTNTCAGGGGATATAGCCTTACGCAGCATCTCCTGATCTTCCACAAACACCAATTTCTGTATATACTGNTCAAAGCTGTCCTTCAGCGATATCTCATCATGAAAAATTTCTCCAAGCACCGGTTCGCTGCTTTTATCACTTTGAAGTACTGTTCCCATGCCGGTATCTAATTCAAAAAAGCACACCAAATTATAATCTATGCTCAGTGCCTGAACCAATTCGATCTGATGCCGTCTGCTTTTCTCTTCCCGCAGCCTCTGCTCAGTACAGTCCAACAGGAACCGCCGATACAGCAATTCCCCGCTTTCCTTAAAGAGCATAACATTTCCAGCAACGTGAAGTAACTCACCGTCTTTGTGCCGTACCCGATACTCCACACTGACACTGTCTCCTTCATTTTTCAGCTGTTCAATGCTTTGCCGCAGTTTCTCCTTATCTTCCTCAAGCACGGAAGAAGCAACCATATCAAATCCGCTTGCTTCAAGCTCTTCCAACGTCTCATATCCTAAAATTTTAAGTGCCGCCCTGTTAATGCTCAGGATACGTCTTCCATCTAAAGTGTGGGTAATCACCCCGCAGTCCAGAGTTGTAAAGATTGTTTCCAAAATCCGGTTCTTTTTCAGAATATCCTGTTCATAGGCACGCTCCTGTGTCACATCCACCGCTACGCCTACCGTTCCCATCACACTTCCATCTACATTGTACAAAGGTGATTTATATGTAGTGAGAGTTCTCATGCCATCGCCGGTTTTTATAACCTCATCTGCGATACAGGTATCTCTCTTTTCCATGACTTCACGCTCAGATTCTATACAGGCAGGATCATCCTCTTCCACATCCCATATATAAGCATGTTTTTGTCCCTCCACCTGCTTTTTGGTCTTATTGACCGTCCTGCAGAAGCTGTCATTTACCTTTTCGTGTACTCCGTCTTTATCCTTATACCAAATTAAATGGGGAACATTATTTATAGTAGCTTCCAGATACTGACCTGTCTGCCAGAAATCTTTTTTCATCTGAAAATTCTGCTGCCATCTTAGAAACCGGAAACGAATCTCCATATCCAGCATAGGCACGATCCAGATATCCCTGATTTCTGAAAGATGTTTATCCAGCAAAGGAATCTGTTCTTCACCTGCAAGCACAATTACCTGCGTATCCTGTCTTTTGACAGCAAGAAGCCTGCTAAGAATTTCCATTCCCTGAGTATCTTTATCCTCTATATTAACAAAAATCACATCCGCCTTCAATGCCAATGCTTCATCCGGGTCATGGCTTTCCATAAACTCATGCGTAAACTGCTCCAGCGGGGACATTGTTTTCATAATCTCATATACCCTGCAAAAATGACCTGCTAAATAGAAATGAATATGGCAATGATACATACCGTTTCCCCCTGTGTCTTACATAATCCGCCTATGTGTTTATTCTAACAAGGGGAGGAAATTATGTCAATATTGAGACCTCTTTCATCGATACAAGGCATAACCGGATACTTCCCTTCCAAAACCGCATCCTTCCAGCAAAGAAGCAATTTCCTTCGGATATTCCTTCACCAGAATCCGTTTCTTATCCGTAAAGATCCTTCCCCTCTTATAACTCTCCACAAACAAGTGCAGCGCCTCCTCTAACGAATCCTCTTCTAAAGAAGTCTGCTCAAAAACGCGCAGTACCTGTCCCTGCCTTTCAAAAACCGCTATGGGCATGCCTCCCTGCAAAGCTGCCACATTGCCAGATATATTGACAAATTCTCTGCCTTCTTTATGAGGAATCAGTTTCCCCCATGGCTGTAGAGGATCCGCAGCATTGATCCATAGGGTTTCTTTATTAGGGTGTAAAAGCATGGAGGTTACACCGCCAAACTCCTCCTGCCGGATAAACTGAGCGCCGGAAAACCCTTCCACAAAATATCCCCTTCTCACTTGCCCCGTATACTCCTGGACACGAAGAACCGACAACGCTTCCTGCCAGGAAAGTCCGCAGAAAGCGGCTGTTTCCCTGCATAGCACCCGGTATCTGTCAAAACAGTTCTTCATCTTTTCCTCAAGAGTGAACTCTCTGACCGGTCTGACCAGATCAAAACGTCCTGACTGCAGTGCTTTCACTCTCACTCCTACCCGGTATCTGGCCGTGGATTTTTTCAGTTTCTCCCGATCCAGCCACTGCCGTACCGGTACAAAGCTGTCTGCGCACACAATCCCTTTTTCCATCAGAGAAAGAAGCGTATCATAAGGCGATTCACCTTCCAATACCCCATTTAAAGCCTGCATGAAACTGGCTCCCCGCTTAGAAAGCGCCTCCACAAGAATTCTTTCCTTTTCTGTCAGCTGTTTTATATCAATTTCCGGCTTTTTCTCCCAATCGATTCGGTCGGTACGGTCAAAGCGAAGCCTGCCTTTTTCCTCCATATGCCAGAAATACTCTCCATTAGAAAGTAAAGTATCCAGCAGACTTTCCCGATAATTTTTTACCCGCGCAGGCAGAATCTGCTCTTCCCACATGGCCGCCAGAAAAGCCGTCCCCTCAAAAAATGACAAAGCTGATTCCATACTTTCTTTTCCAGGCACTGGCGAATTGATTCCCGAAAGCAGAAGGGCTGCATAGGCAGATGCCGGACTGGTTTTGATTTCCTGTCTGCGCTTTTTCAATGTAGCTATCCCGGCACGCTGATAAAGCTGTGCATGATAATAGATGACCGTCTCCTGCCCATCTTCCCTTTTTTTCTGCTCTACCACCTCTCCCCTTTGACACAAAATTTCCAGTGCCGCTCTGACAATTTCATCGTCAAGACCGTAACGAAGGGCAATCTGTTCTTTGTCCGCTCCGCCCCGATACCTTAACATCCGCCGGATAATCGGCAGTATCCTCTCCTGATTGTCCTCTTCCAGCGCCTCCCGGTATTCCTCAGCCTGTTCTGCTGCAATCCAAAGTCCCTGTTCCAGATAAGCCGCACGCCCCTGGACATATAAACTTTCCAACCATTTTACGGGAATCTCCATCTCTTCCGCCGCCAAATCCCCCTCTGTCATCAAAAGAACATGAAGCTGTTTTTCATCCTCCGGCAGCTTATCTCTTATTTGAAGACGGGAAAGTTCCGATTCCTCCGGGCGTATCAATCCCTTCTCCTTCTTTAAGGCTTCTTCCACTGTCCTGTGTATTCCTTCCGGAGTCGGCGTATAATCATACATGACCGCCGCTTCCTGACTCCATTGAAGCGGCAGAGACATGGGCGACGGAGTCTTTGTGTATACCTCATGAATCAGGATTTCTCCGGAGCGGATTTGTTCCAATAATTCCCGTACTCCCTCCGTATCCCAAAGCTGTCGCATACATTCCCGTTTTGTCTCACGAATCAGAGGATGCTCCTCCTCTCCTGCCACCTGGTCCAGCATCTCTGCACTCCGCAGGCGCTGCATCCATAAAGGCTGCCGTCCTTTCCCTCTAACCCCCATCATCAGTGCGCGCCCGCAGTTATAACGAAAGGCCATATTAAAAACAGGCGCTGCCGGAAGAAGAGCTGCCAGAATCCCTTCCGCCGTCTCCGGATCCAGTCGATATAACAGTCCTTCCGGCATCGTCCTGTCACCGTAGGCATAAAGCAAAAAACCGTCCTCCTCATCCACACTGCTCACATTGATGCCAAGCTCCGCCCCTGCCTGCCGGGCCGCCAGCATAGCCAGCGGCGCATTGATCCGCCGTCCGAAAATGGAATGGAACATCAACTGACTGTTTCCGGAGGCATCCGTAAAATGCTCCGCTATCACCACCCGGTCACTGGGCAACACACCTGTTGATGCAATCTGCCTCCTCAGATATTCTGCAGCCTGTCTGCCGGCGGACACATCAAGCCCCATATTCTCAAGCGCCTCAGGAAGCCTCTCTTCATCCTCCGCCTCATTCAGATTCCGAAGCATTCTTCCAAAAAGCTTCCCGGTTTCCTTATCTCTCCCTTTCAGTTCTCCCTTCCAAAAAGGAAGTCTTGCTCCCTCCACGGGAGCCTGGGTTACCGTCACCGTATCTCTCCCGATACTCGTTACTTTCCACGCAAAAGCTCCCAGAATAAACCGATCCCCCCTCTGGGTCTCGTATACAAATTCCTCGTCCGCCTCGCCTACTTTTACACCACTTTCTGTCCTTACGGTATAAAGTCCTTTATCCGGAATGGTTCCTCCCGCAGAAACCGCAAGCATCCGGCTATAGCCATCCCCCTCTACCTTTTCATGAATTCTGTCATACAAAATTCTGGGACGGACAGGAATCTCCCGTTTATGCTCATAATCTCCTGCCAGCATCCCGAGCACCGATTTCACATCCTCCTTCGTTACATTGCGGAAAGGCCACGCTCTGGGCAGGATTCCCATCACTTCGTCTACTTCGTAGCTTTGAAATGCCGCCATGGAAACCAAATGCTGCGCCAGCACGTCCAAACATCCCTGTGGAGGATTGGTTCTTTCCACCCGCCCCTCTCCGGCAAGCCGCGCCGTCATTCCGCAGAGAATACTTTCTGCCGGTGTCCTTGGAAACATATACATGACGCTTGTCCTTCCCGGATTATGTCCGGCTCTTCCCAATCGCTGCATCGTCCCGGAAATCGTGCGCGGGCATCCCACCTGCAGCACCTGATCGATCTCTCCCACATCAATTCCCAGCTCCATGGACGAGGTTGCACACAAAAGCCGAAGCCTTCCCTCCCTTAAGGCTTGTTCTGTTTCCTGCCTCTGTTCTTTGGAAAGGCTTCCATGATGAACACGGGCAAAATCCTCCCCGCCGACAAGGTTTACATAATATGCCAATTTTTCCGCATACCGCCTGCCCTCCACAAAAGCAATCACACTCTGATTTCCCTGACAATATTGGTAAACCAATTCCGAAAGCTCCTGCCAGAGCGGATCTTTCCGCCTTTTACTGCTGTCCACATAAGATCCCAGAACCTGAATCTGTATCTCCTTATTCATGGGAGGCGCTATAATCTGAACCGGCTCCGGCGCCAGATAACTTGCAGCTGTCTGAAGAGGCGAAATCGTGGCAGACAAGCCGATACGCTGCAATGTGTTTCCACAAAGCGCATCCAGCCTGGCCAGCGATAGCATAAGATGTGCTCCACGCTTTGTGTCAATAAGTGCATGGAGTTCATCAATGATCACAGCCTTTGCCGTACAAAGCACGCCTTGTCCGGTTTTACTTGTCAGCATCAAATACAGGGATTCCGGCGTAATAATCAGAATATGCGGCGGCTTCCGTACCATCTTTTGTCTCTGCGCCGATGTGGTATCACCGGTGCGGATACCTACGCTGATCAATTCCTCTCCGCCTATTCCCTTAAGCGGTTTTTTCAGATTTTCGCGAATATCCGCCGCCAGCGATTTTAAAGGCGACACATAAATAAGCTGCAATTCCGGTTTCAGTCTGCCTTCTTCCGCCTCCTTCTTCAGCTTGTCTAAAAACACCAGAAACGCCGAAAGGGTTTTGCCGGTTCCTGTAGGCGCTGACACAAGCACATGTGCCCCTTGGGAAATTGCCGACCATGCCTCCTCCTGAACCGGCGTCGGCTTTCCCAAGGTACTTTGAAACCAATCTGCTGTCCCTGTATCAAATAATTGTAAGCAATCCGCTTCCGACATTTTCATCTGTAATCCTTTCTGCATGCTTATGACTTTTAGGGGAGCCTGCGGTTTCTCTCCGCAGACTCCCCTGCTATTACATACTCTGTATTTGCTGGTCTTACTTATCTCTGTACTCTGGCTCCAGCTCCACCCATAATGGCTTCTACTTCCTTTTTACTTGCCATTGTAGTATCCCCTGGCGTGGTCATTGCCAATGCCCCGTGAGCAGCTCCATAATTCACTGCCAGTTCGGCATCTCCCGTCATCATCAGACCATAGATCAGTCCGGAAGCAAAAGAATCTCCGCCGCCTACCCGGTCCATAATCTCCAATCCTTTATAATCCTTTGCCTTATAAATTTCTCCATCCGCCCAGCAGATAGCACTCCAATCGTTTACAGTCGCCGTCTTTACTTCACGAAGAGTAGTTGCCACTGCCTTAAAATTAGGATAAGCTTCGGCAGCCTTCCCGATCATCTTCTTATATCCTTCCAAGTTCAGTTCCTTTAAGTCGGCATCGTTTCCTTCCACTTCAAAGCCAAGGCAGGCCGTAAAATCCTCTTCATTTCCGATCATTACGTCCACATAAGAAGCAATCTCTTTATTTACTTCCTGCGCCTTTGCCTGACCGCCTATAGCGCTCCACATGGATGGCCGGTAATTCAGGTCATAGGAAACCACGGTTCCGTATTTCTTGGCCGCTTTGATTGCTTCAATAACAGTCTTACAGGACTGTTCGGAAAGTGCCGCATAAATACCGCCGGTGTGCAGCCAGCGAACGCCCAGCTCTCCAAAAATGTACTCAAAATCAAAATCCTCTGGCGTCGCCTTAGAAATCGCCGTATTGGCACGGTCTGAACATCCCACTGCACCTCGGATGCCAAAGCCCCTTTCCGTAAAATTAATTCCGTTCCGACAGGTTCTCCCGATCCCATCGGTCTTCATCCACTTGATCAGCGAAGTATCCACTCCGCCCTGCATGATGAAATCTTCCATCAGCATACCGATTTCATTATCCGCAAAGGCAGTGATCACAGCCGTATTCATTTTGAAGCATTTACGAAGTCCGCGGATCACGTTGTATTCGCCGCCGCCTTCCCATGCCCGAAAGCTTCTTGCCGTACGGATCCGCCCCTCTCCCGGATCGAGCCGAAGCATCACCTCTCCTAATGACACTGCATCATATTTACATTCTGCTGCTGGTTTTAAGTTTAAGTTCATCCTATATGCCCTCCGTTTCTATCTGCGAATTTCTCCGGCAAGTTTTACCGCTTCCGCTGTCATCTGACGGATCTCATCAAATTTTCCGGAAGCAATCAAATCTCCCTTTACCATCCAGCTTCCGCCACAGGCAATTATTGATTTACATCCAAAATAATCTTTCAGATTGGCCGCACTCACGCCGCCTGTAGGCATAAATTTAAGTCCCACATAGGGTGCCGACAATGCCTTGATCGCTGCCACTCCTCCAAACTGCTCAGCAGGAAAGAATTTTACCACCCGAAGTCCTCTCTTGACTGCCTGCGCAATCTCCGAAGGGGTAATACATCCTGGGAAAACAGGAATCTGCTTTTCCAGACAGTAATCCACGATCTCAGGATCAAAACCGGGACTGACAATAAATTTAGCGCCCGCCTCAACTGCCGCATCCACCTGCGCTTTAGTGAGAACAGTGCCTGCCCCCACCAGCATCTGGGGAAATGCCTCCGTCATAATACGAATACTTTCCTCGGCCGCTTCCGTGCGGAAAGTAACCTCCGCGCAGGGAAGACCGCCCTCACAAAGTGCCTGCGCAAGAGGCTTTGCATCTTTGATATCCTGCAAAACAACTACCGGTACAATTCCCAGTTCTTCTATCTTTTTTTCCATTTCCACTGCCATCTTCTATCTCCTCTCTGTTCAGCCTCTGAATCCATTTTATAACATCCGCCCGTAACTGGCAAACATCATTTCTCGAAAACAAAACATTGTCAAAAAAATATCAATGTGATATTATGATGTTGTATTGTATCTCATTAACGAGAATAATAACAGGAGGAAATGTACCATGAAAAATGAAAAGACCTATGAACTCGTGCTGACGGCACTGTTCACCGCCATTATTGTCATAATGGCATTCACCCCGCTGGGATATATCCCATTAGTTGTGATCAACGCAACCATCATTCATATCCCGGTAATCCTTGGAGCACTATTTCTTGGACCAAAGAAAGGTGCATTTTTGGGATTCGTATTTGGCTTAACCAGCTTCATCAACAACACCTTTAAGGCTGCCACGGCTTCCGCATTTGTATTTTCGCCGGTTCTGGCAGCAAATGTAGTCGGCGTATCCGGCATATTCAAAAGCATGTATATCTGCTTTGTCCCCCGGATTTTAGTGGGGATTGTTCCGTATTTTGTCTATATTCTGATTCGAAAAGCATTAAAGGGCGAACAGAAAATATGGCGTGTTGTGATTCATGCTGCGGCGGCAGTCATTTTATTTATTTCCGTAAGAGCATTTATCAATAATCTGGTGAAAGGAATCAATGGACTAATCAGCACCCTGATCGGTCTGCTTGTGGGCGTTCTGCTGTTTATTGTCCTTTCCCTTAGCACACAGAAGAAAGGCTCTGCCGGTATTGCTCTTGCCTATGCCGGCCTTACCGGCGCTTTCACTAATACCCTGTTTGTTATGAGCGGTATTTTTATTCTGTATAAGGATGCCTATGCAAATGCACTTGGAATTGCCGGTGATACCGTCATTGATGTAATCATGGGTATCATAAGCTTCAACGGAATCGTGGAAGCCGTAGTTGCCGCCATCATCATAACCGGTGTGGGACTGGCGCTTACACATGTAAAACCCATTAAGGAATTAAAGGAGAAAAAATGATTTTAGCAATTGATATTGGAAACACCAACATCGTTATTGGCTGTACCAAAAAAGAAAAAGTTCATTTTGTGGAAAGAGTTTCCACGAACATTTCCAAAACGGAATTGGAATACGTTGTAGAGTTCAAAACACTTTTTGACCTGTATCACATCAACGTAGAGGAAATTACGGGATGCATCATCTCTTCGGTGGTGCCTCCCCTTAACAATATCGTAAGCACCGCCATGGAGAAGCTCCTTCATACCTCTCCTCTCATTGTGGGACCGGGGATCAAGACCGGCTTAAATATTCTGATGGATAACCCCGGGCAGGTCGGCTCTGACCTGATCGTCAATGCAGTAGCCGGATTGAAATATTACGGAGCCCCAATCATAATGATTGATATGGGAACTGCAACCACCATCAGTGTGGTGGACAAAAATAAGAATTATATCGGCGGTATGATTCTTCCGGGCGTCAAAGTGTCTCTGGAGTCACTGGTAAACCGTACTTCCCAGCTTCCCAGGATCAGTCTGGAAGCTCCGAAGAAGATTATCGGCACAAATACCATCGACTGTATGAAAAGCGGTATTATCATGGGACAGGCTGCCTGCATGGACGGCATGATCGAACGTATCTGGGAAGAACTTGGTTATCAGGCAAGTGTGGTTGCCACCGGAGGTCTTGCAGGCTGTATCGTACCTTACTGCAAGAAAGAGATTATTTGCGACAATGAACTGACTTTAAAGGGACTGGATATTATCTACCGCAAAAATGCAGAGTCTGCTGTTTGATTTCGGGAAGGAGAACCGTAACATGTTACAGGGAAAACACATTGTACTTGGTGTCACAGGCAGTATTGCGGCTTATAAAATTGCTTCACTAGCAAGCATGCTGAAAAAACAGGGGGCTGATATCACCGTTATCATGACCCCTAACGCAACAAACTTTATCAATCCCATCACCTTTGAAACATTGACTGGAAATAAATGTCTGGTGGATACCTTTGACCGGAATTTTCAGTTCAGTGTGGAACATGTATCTCTGGCAAAGCAGACTGATGTATTTCTGCTTGCTCCGGCATCTGCAAATGTGATTGCCAAAGCGGCGCATGGACTTGCCGATGATATGCTGACTACTACCCTGCTTGCCTGCCAATGTCCGAAGATTATTGCTCCCGCCATGAATACGCGGATGTATCAAAATCCTATTGTCCAGGACAATATCAAAACCCTGCAGCATTACGGTATGGAGGTGATAACCCCTGCTGTAGGCTATCTGGCATGCGGGGATACCGGGGAGGGCAAAATGCCGGAACCGGAGCTTTTATATGAATTCATTTTAAAAGCGCTTTATCCCAAGGATATGGCCGGTGTCCGGGTACTGGTAACAGCAGGTCCCACAAGAGAGAAAATCGATCCGGTCCGCTATATCAGCAACCACTCCACCGGAAAAATGGGTTATGCCATCGCCAAGGCTGCTATGATGCGCGGCGGTGAAGTAACTCTGGTAAGCGGCAAAACCGATATCACGCCTCCTATGGGCGTTCACACCGTTGACGTTTTGTCTGCTGCTGATATGGCACAGGCAGTTAAAGCATGCGCCGAAACTCAGGACATTATCATCAAGGCTGCTGCTGTTGCGGATTACCGCCCTAGGCATACTACCGATGAAAAGATGAAGAAAAAGGACTCCGACCTTTGTATTGAACTGGAACGCACGGAGGACATTCTGGGATTTCTTGGAGCTAATAAGCGGGAAGGCCAGTTTCTTTGCGGTTTTTCCATGGAAACGGAAAATATGATTGAAAATTCCCGCAGCAAATTAGATAAAAAGAATCTGGATCTCATCGTTGCTAACAATTTAAAAGAAAAAGGCGCCGGTTTTGGAACCGACACCAATATAGTTACTCTTCTATCCAAAGAAGATACTCTTCAGCTTCCTATTCTGAGCAAAGACGAAGTTGCTCACCGGCTGCTTGATTACATTATGGAGCACAGGTAACGTTTTCGTTTCCTGTGCTCCACCTCTTTCATCGACCTCAATCGACTTCAATTGAGTACAATTGATCTCAATTGAGTACAATTTAGCTAATTGTACTCCTATCACTTAAGGAATTTTCCAAGCACTTCCATGAAAATCTCCATGTCAAGCGGCTTTGCAATATGGGCATTCATTCCATTCTTTAACGCCGCTTCTTTATCCTCTTCAAGGGCATTCGCCGTCATTGCAATGATCGGAAGGTCTTTTACATCCTTCCGCGGCAGGGCGCGAATGGTTCTTGTTGCCTCATAGCCGTCCATAATGGGCATCTGCACATCCATTAAAACAGCATCGTAATAATATTCTTCCGCCTTCTTTACCATATCCACTGCATCGGTTCCATCCGGAGCGGTTTCCACTTCAAATCCTGCTTCCGTTAAAATAACCTGTGCGATCTCACGGTTCAACTCGATATCTTCCACCAGAAGGATCCTCTTGCCGTCAAAATCAGCCAGCGTCCAAGGCGCTGCCGTTTCCTCATCCTCCGCCATATTGTTAGCCGCCAGAAGCGCTGATTTTAAGTCTGACATAAAAAGCGGCTTTGCGCAGAAAGCCGTAACTCCCGCTGCTTTTGCCTCTTCCTCAATATCCGTCCAATCATAAGCCGTCAGTATGATAATAGGCGCCTCATTTCCCACTACACTCCGAATCTTTCTTGCAGTTTCCACCCCGCTGGTCTCCGGCATCTGCCAGTCGATAATATAAGTATGGAAAGAATCTCCTTCATCATAAGCAATCTTTGCCCGGTATGACGCTTCTCTGCCTGAGGTCGTCCATTCAGCGCGCATTCCAATCTTCTTAAGCATCTTACTTACACTGTCACAGACATGGAAATCATCATCTACCACCAATGCTCTTAACCCTTCCAGTTCCTTGATCTGCTCAGCGTTCTTTTCCACATCCTGCAATCTCAGACTGAGTTCTACGGTAAAGGTACTGCCTTTACCCAATTCACTTTCAACCTCAATACTGCCGTTCATCATCTCAACAATATTTTTGGTGATCGCCATACCAAGCCCCGTACCCTGGATGCCTGACTGCGTTACCGTTGTCTCGCGCTCAAAGGGTTCAAAAATATGCTCCACGAATTCCTTGGACATGCCTGTTCCGTTATCCTTCACAACAAAAACATAATCGCCGTACCCATGCCGGAACGTAGTCTTCTGCATGATACGGAAAGAAATGGTTCCGCCTGCCGGAGTATATTTAACAGCATTACTAAGCAGATTGATAAATACCTGATTCAGCTTCAGTGAGTCCGCTATTACATCCTCATTGGCAACCTCAAAGGTGTCAATAAACAATTCCAGCTGTTTTGCCTTAACCTGCGGCTGAATAATATTCACCAGGTTGTGCATCAGCTCGGAAATATTGCATTCCTGCTCTTTGATCTGCACCTTCCCGCTTTCGATGCGGCTCATATCCAGAATATCATTGATCAGGCTAAGCAGATGATTACTGGAAGAAAGAACTTTCTGCAGACAATCCCTTACCTGATCTTTATTATCAATATGGCTGGCTGCGATGGTTGCAAATCCAATAATCGCATTCATCGGGGTACGGATATCATGAGACATATTGGATAGAAAAGTGGTTTTTGCCCGGTTGGCATGCTGTGCCTGCATCAGAGCATCCTGCAATGCCTGTGTCTGCTCTCTTTGCTTGCGCACCTGCTCTGTAATCTCTTTTGATACCACCATGACCAAAATATCATCCGTATCTTTATCCTGAGTCATGATGAAAGACTGCCGGACGCATACAGCCTCTGTGCTGCCCTTTCCCCAGTAATCCACATCAACTTCCGCCTCGCCCTGCTCAAAACGTGTCTTCAGGCTCTCAATATTAACCGTTTCGTCGTAATCCTCTGCAGACTCAGCCGCCACGAATGTTTTCCACCGCTCAAAACATTCCGAAGCTTTACAAGGCGCCGAAAGCCCCGCCTTTTCAAGCAGGGAGGTCTGCTCTCCGCCCAGCGTACAAATAATGTCCTGCTCGATCAGATCTCTGGTCAGATTAAACTCAAAGGTACTAAAAGCACTGGAAGTAATCGCAATCCGGTACTGACTTTCCTTCCGGTTCGCAATTGCCATTTCTGCTTGAATCCGCAGTTCTTTTTCCTTGATTTCTGTAATATTCTGCCGGGTAAAAAGAACCTTGACTGCCCTGCCATCCTTTCTCTCCAGACAGATTACATTCACATGTTCCCATTGTGTATGACCATTCCGCCATACATAGCACTCAAATCGTACATCGTTATGATTTTCCAGAGCCTGTATAAGAGCTTCTTTTGTGATCTGCCGTGCAAATTCCCTCCGGTCTTCTTCCTTATACAAAATAGCAGAAAGATGAGCCTTTAAATCCTCATAGCGCCCGCTGACCGCAACCTCATTGTACTCCGGCTTTGTTCCTGCAAGATATTGATAAGTATCCGTTTCAAAATCCACCATCGCAAATCGGGTA
The DNA here is from genome assembly GCA_014804285.1 of Lachnospiraceae bacterium. Taxonomy (GTDB): domain Bacteria; phylum Bacillota; class Clostridia; order Lachnospirales; family Lachnospiraceae; genus Suilimivivens. Next base: position 25,379 of record JAAVAA010000055.1, read on the forward strand.
AACAGGGTAGTGACTCCGCTGATAATATACCCCATCTCCCTGTTTTCCTTCTCTAAAAGCTTCCTTCTCCTTCCTGCCCGAAGCAGCACCAAAATAATGTAAATAACAAACAGACCGATCAGCATTGCTTCCAGCCGAATGCCAACCAGATTTTCTTCCCTTACCATACTCTGTGTAACATGTTTCGGAAATGTCTGCACCAGAAAAAAATCATTCTCCGTCAGATAAGTCACACAAATATTATCTGTTTTGCTGCCCGAATCACAGACAAAAGCTCCTTTGCCCTCGTTTGTAAAAACCTCCCCTGCCTGGACGGCAGTCTCCGCATCAATCACACCGGCGTTTGTCAATTCCTCCAATAAATGTTCCGAATAGACATTATCTCCGGATTCTGCAATCACCCTTCCATCCGGTGTACAGAGAAAAACCTCCGCTGCTTCCCCAAAATATGTAGTAGAAAGCATGCTTTGCAGGTATTCTTCCGCCAGAAAGGCGCCCCGCAGCACACCTATGATTTCTCCTTCATACCGGACAGGCGTATAAAAACATGCCATGATCTCATCAAAAAAGTGAGAATCAAATACAATTTCAATACCACTCCCCCCATTGATGCCATCCGAATAAAAAATCCGTTCCGTCACATCCGCCGTACGTCCATCCGAAGCGTAATCCGTTCCCTCAACGTCTGTAAATATCATTGCATCAAACGTTGAATTTTCTTCCATTCTTTTCAGCATCTGTGCAGTGATCACAGGCTCGTTCAGCCCCTCTCCCACAAAGTAGGAATATGTCCTGATCCGATTCAGGGCATTGCTTAACTCTTTATCAATCTGATCCGCTTTGATCTGCGCAGAATCCGCCGCATAATTTTTGTTACGCTCCTCAATACGCTCCTGATTTCTCGTTGTATACCAATGAAATAAGACGATTATAGCCGCCAAAAGAAAAAAGACATACACAATGTCCTGCAGTGATTTCTTTTTCATCGAATATATCCTCCCCGATTAACTTTCCCAAGTCTTACACTATTCACTTAAATCTAATGATAATATTTATTATACTATCGGCATTTTCGCAAGTCAACAATCCTGCACTTTGAAAGCGCCCATCCCTCTCGTCAGTCTATAGCCATCCGAAAGTCTGCTGCCCTTAACGGGCAGCTCGGAAGTTTGACAGTTAAATAATATAAAAATACCCTGCAGGCCGCAAAGTACCTGCTTTTTTTATGTCAAATATTTTGTATTGTATGATAGTATTATATAGTAATATATGATATAA
>JAAVAA010000056.1 GCA_014804285.1 Lachnospiraceae bacterium
CATAGACACAAGATTTTTTACAGCCTCATATAAGCTAATATTTTCTTTTTCGTAATAATTCATTTCTTCTCCGAAAGTTTAAAACAGCAAAATTATATATTATGGAAAATAAAAGATTATTAATATAATTCTTTAGACTCAAATCCAATGGATCGCCTCTGAGCATTTATTCTAAAATCGAATCGATAATATTTAATTATCAATTAAAAACACCATAATGAGCTTAAAAAGAGTCCCTCAACTTATTGAAATATATTTCACACTCCGTGTATAATAAAAAACAAACACAGGCGCTGGAAAGTTACAGAAAGGAATCATATGCTCTTATATCATGGAAGTAATGTAGTTGTTTCTGAACCAAAGCTGATTCGACAGAATCGCTTTCTGGATTTTGGCTTTGGATTTTACACAACAACAAATCAAAAACAAGCGATGGTCTTTGCTGATAAGGTATACAAACGCCGAAAGGAAGGCGGTAGAATTGTCAATCTTTATGAAATTGATGAGAAGAAGGCATTTGAGGAATGTTCCGTTTTGCGTTTTGATACTCTTGATGAGGCGTGGCTTGACTTTGTATCAAGAAACAGATTAGGAAATTATCAGGGGGATTCATATGATTTTGTATATGGTCCGGTTGCGAATGATGATGTTTATACAACACTCACCCTCTGTTTTCCGGTGCATTAACGAAAGAACAGACGTTGGAGACCTTACGCATTAAAAACCTTTATGACCAATTAGTACTGAAATCAGAACGATCATTAAGCTGCCTGAAATTTATTGGCATTATGCCGGAGGAAGAATTTTATGGAACCTCAAAAGTTTGAAGCGATGTTGATTCTTATCATTCCACAAGTAATAGAGCTGATTGCAGAGCGGCTTTCCATGGATGAACTAACCGCGTCAAAAGAATTTTATAATTCCGAAGTATATTCGCTTTTGGAAGAGGAAGATACAAAGTTGTGGCATTTGAGCGCATTGACATTATTCACTATGTTTCAGGAAGAAAAGGAAACAGGCATCATATCTTTCCCCGAGGAGGCATGACTATGAGCAGAGAAGGAAAGTTTCTAATCTATTGCATTGAAATATACAAGTCTGCGAAGAGACTTAATGGCAGAGAAGTCTCTTCATTGTTTAACAGATACATGGTATGGGATTATGTGTATTCCTGTTTTGAATCCCTGCACACCACAGGTGCGAATTACATTATAGAAGACATTGATTCTTACATTGACGAGCAAAGATTAGTGATGAACGGATGATGCAATCATCTGGACATCACTTTCTTTTTTCAGTATAATGTAGAAATACAATATGGCAGGTTATGGAAAGGTATGGTTATAAGCATGGAAGTTGTATTACGGAATCTGACAAAAAGGTTTCCCAGCCGTGACAGAAAGAATCACGAAGACGTGATCGCTGTCAATGACTTTAATTTTGAAATTCAGGACGGCAAGCTGATCGGGCTTCTCGGACCTTCCGGCTGTGGGAAAAGCACCACGCTCAATTTGATCAGCGGATTGCAAAAGCCCACCAGCGGCAGAATATTTTTTGGAGAGGATGATGTGACGGAGCTTCCGCCGGAAAACCGGGGGATCGGGCTGGTCTTCCAAAACTATGCGCTTTACCCACACCTGACTGTGAAACAGAATATTTTGTTTCCGCTTGAGAATCTTAAGGGAAAGGACAAGCTGACCAAGGCGGAAATGCTTAATAAGGCAATGGAAGCGGCAAAGCTGGTTCAGATAGATGAGCTGATGGATCGCAAACCCAAGGAGCTGTCCGGCGGGCAGCAGCAGCGTGTGGCGATTGCCCGGGCGCTAGTGAAAATGCCGAAGGTTCTTCTGCTTGACGAGCCGCTTTCCAATTTGGATGCCCGCCTGCGGCTACAGACCAGAGAAGAGATCCGGAGGATTCAGAGGGAAACGAAGATCACAACGATTTTTGTCACTCACGATCAGGAAGAGGCTATGAGCATTTCGGATATGATCGTAGTGATGAAGGAGGGAATTGTACAGCAGATCGGCAAGCCCCAGGAGGTTTACGACAGCCCTGCCAATTTATTTGTTGCAAAGTTTCTTGGGACACCGCCTGTCAATGTTTTTGAGGGACAGGTGAAGGGCGGCAGACTTTTGATAGGGGAAGAAGATGTTATGGAAGTGAAAGAAGTACTCGATCAGGAGGTGTATGTGGGAATACGGCCGGAGGGCTTTCGTTTGCAGGAAGACGGAGAGTTTAGCTGTAAATTAAGCCGTGTGGAGGTCATGGGACGGGATATCAGCATGGTTTCCGAAAATAAGGCATCCTTAAATTCAACGCTCCGCGCCATCATTGGAACGGAAAATGAAATTAATATGGATCAGTATAAGGAGAATACTTTAGTTCGGTTTCATCTTTTGCCCCATAAGGTATTCCTTTTCCATAAAGAAACAGAAGAAAGAATTTATTTCGGGGAGCGCTGATTATGAACAATGAAATTGGAAAAGGTGTTTGCCGCAAAATCACGGATAGCAGAAAAAGAACTGATGATTACAGATCCTAAAATGACACGTTTTCTGATGAGTTTGGAAGAGGCAGTAGAATTGGTTATATATGCATTCCTAAATGCGAACACAGGTGACATTATGGTACAAAAGGTATCGGTCTGCACTATTGAGATTTTGGCACAGGCGATAAGTGAGATCTTTGATGTTGAACCTTATGTAGAAAAATTAAAAAATGGAGGCAGATGAGTTGAAAATTTTAGTTACCGGATCAAATGGCTTTATTGCCAAAAATCTGATTGTGGAATTGCGAAGCAGGGGATATGAGGATTTGATGCTTTGCAATCGGGATACATCTATGGAAGAATTAGAGAGGTATATTGAGAAATGCGATGTATTAGTACATCTTGCGGGGGTAAATCGGCCGCTTAGAGAAGAAGAATATTATATAGAAAATGTCGTGTTTACGGAAAAGCTCATAAAATTACTGGAGAACAATCATAAAAAGATATGTATGCTTTTTTCGTCAACTATTCATACGGGACGGCATAAATGTTATGAGGAGAGTAAGCAGCAGGGAGAAAAAATATTGCAAGAATATGCAAGAGAGTCAGGTTCGTCTCTGTTTATTTTTCGCTTGCCGAATGTATTTGGGAAGTGGTGCAGACCTAATTACAATAGTGTTGTAGCAACCTTTTGCTATAATGTTTCGCACGGCTTGGATATCAAAGTGAACGACCCGGATGCACGGATGAATTTAGTTTATATAGATGATGTTGTAAATGAATTTATTTCCTGCGTCGATAGGGGAAGCGAAGCTGCGAGTGAATATGTGGAGATTTCTCAATCTTATCAAACAACTGTCGGGGAAGTGGCACAGGCAATTATGTCTTTTAAGCAAGGGCGGGAGCAGCTTGAAATGCCATATGTTGGAAATCCACTGTTAAAAAGGTTGTATAGCACATATTTGAGTTACATGGAGCCTGAGGCTTACCGTTATGAGCTTAAAATGAATATAGATGCCCGTGGTTCATTTACAGAATTCCTGCGCTCACAGAATTTTGGGCAGGTGTCGGTTAATGTTGCAAAACCCGGAGTTGTAAAAGGAAACCATTGGCATCATACGAAAGTTGAAAAATTTCTGGTAGTGAAAGGCAAGGCCTCCATTAAATTTCGCCATATAATAACAGGCAGAGTAATTGAATATATCGTATCAGATCAGAAGCTGGAGGTAGTGGACATCCCTGTAGGGTATACACATAATATTATGAATATTGGGACTGAGGACTTGGTTACGATTATATGGGCAAATGAGACGTTTGATAAGGACAGGCCGGACACATATTATGAGGAAGTATAGTATATGAAAAAATTAAAGTTAATGACAATCATAGGAACAAGACCGGAAATTATCAGGCTTTCAGAAGTGATAAAAAAGTGTGATTTGTATTTTGAACACATTTTAGTTCATACAGGCCAAAATTATGACTATTTGTTAAATCAGATTTTTTTTGAAGAATTAGGGTTAAGAAAGCCGGATTTCTATTTAAATGTTGTTGGTAAAAATTTAGGGGAAACCATAGGGAATATTATCAGTAAGAGCTACGATTTGATGCTTGATCAGAAACCGGATGCGATTTTGATACTGGGAGATACAAATTCTGCGCTTTCAGCAATATCAGCGAAACGATTAAAAATTCCTATTTTCCATATGGAAGCGGGGAATCGGTGCTTTGATGAAAATCTGCCGGAGGAGACAAATCGGCGTATTGTAGATCATATTTCAGACGTTAATATGTGCTATTCGGAGCATGCAAGAAGGTATTTAAATGCTGAAGGGACGGCAAAGGAGAGAACCTATGTAACCGGTTCTCCGATGGCAGAGGTTTTAAATACACATTTGGATAAAATTCTTGCAAGTAATGTTTTAGATAAACTTGGATTAAAGTCCAAAGAGTATATTTTACTATCAGCTCATAGAGAAGAGAATATCGATAATGAAGTCAATTTTTATGAATTGATGGATGCGGTCAATTGTATGGCGGATACATATCAGGTACCGGTGATATACAGCATGCATCCCCGAAGCAGGCAGTTTATAGAGCGGCGGAGATTTCAATTTAATCCTTTGATACGAGAGATGGAACCATTTGGATTTATCGATTATAATTTTCTCCAAATAAACGCAAAGTGTGTAGTGTCAGATAGTGGAACGCTGCCAGAGGAGAGTACATTTTTTGCTGCAAAAGGATATCCATTTTCGGCTGTCTGCATCCGGACATCTACGGAAAGACCTGAAGCAATGGACAAAGGAAACTTTATTCTTGCAGGAATTGGGAAGGAGGGCGTATTGCAGGGGATTGATGTTGCGATACAGATGAACGAAGCATGTGCTCTGGCATCTGAAGTTCCGGATTATAAAGAAGAAAATGTCAGTATGAAGGTCGTAAAGCTAATACAAAGTTATGTGTCAATTGTAAATCGAATGGTTTGGAGAAAGTGATAATAAATTTTATAGGAAAACATGGAGGGTAAGAATATTATGAAAGTATTATGGCTGTGTAATTTAATACTTCCGGATTTCAGTCAAGAATTTGGATTGGGAAAATTTATATTTGGCGGATGGATGACTGCCATGCTGCATGAACTGGAAAAAAGAGAAGGAATAGACATCGATGTGTGTTTTCCGGTTTATGAGGAAAGCCAATTGAAAGAAGGAAAGTGTAAAGGGCATGACTATTATGCGTTTTTGGGTAATAGAAATGCGGAAATTTTTAATCCTGAACTGGTTGAAACATTTGAACAGATCTTAAAAAAGGCAGAGCCGGACATTGTTCACATATGGGGTACAGAATATCCGCATTCAATGGCTATGGTGCTGGCGTGTAAAAATAGCGGTTTGTTGGATAGGTGTGTTATAGATATTCAGGGGTTGGTATCAGTTTATTCAAAACATTTTCTGCATGGAATACCAGAGGAGTGTAGAACTTTTAAATATGGAAGATTCACAAGTATGGAAGAAGATATGGCCTCATTTGAAAAACGCGGAAAATATGAAATTGAAAGTATAAAAATGGTGCGGCATGTAATGGGACGGTCGGATTGGGACAGAGCATGCGCTGAGGCAATAAATGCTGATATCCAGTATCATATGTGTGATAGAATTTTAAGGAGCTGTTTTTATGAATATGCGGGCAAGTGGAAATATAATGAATGTGAAAAGCACAGTATCTTTGTAAGTCAGGCATCGTATCCTGTTAAAGGATTTCACTATATATTACAAGCTTTGCCTGTCATTATCAAAAAATACCCGGATGTGCATGTATATGTAACAGGGCCGAATATTTTTGTTGGAGAAAAAAGTCCTTATGCGGTTTATCTTGAAGCGCTTATGGAAGAGTTAGATATACAGTCTCATATATCATTTTTGGGCATGCTGAATGAAAGAGTGATGATCCAGAAATACCTAAAGTCAAATGTATATGTTTCGGCATCTCTAATTGAAAATACATCAAATTCAGTGGGCGAAGCAATGATATTAGGTGTTCCCTGCGTGGCATCTTATGTAGGGGGGGTTTATAGTAAGATGTCTTTTGGTGTGGAGGGACTTTTATATCCGTATGATGAACCAGCTTTGTTGGCATATTATATTTGTAAAGTGTTTGAAAATAAAGATGATTTATGCTCAAAGCTTTCTGGTAGTTCAGTTAAAAATATGATGAAGATTGCCGATCCAGAACGTAATGCTGATATTATGTTTCAGGTATATAAAGAGATAGATACTCAAAATGTCAAATAGTTAGGGTATTGTATCGTTGGTGTTATCCGATATCCTTGTTCAACAGAGTTTTGGCTCTATATTGTTTTTGGTTGCGGCAGGAGGTTCGTGTAATGAAAAAGAAAAAGCTAAGTGACAGCAGCCTGAAGGGCTGGTTGTATCTTTTACCGGCGATGCTCTTTTTGATCGTCTTTATGGTGTATCCGCTGATCGATGTGTTTATTTATTCTTTTGAGGAAGGATACAATTCCGCTTCTCAGACTTACTTTGGAGTAGGTGGTTACAATTATTCTTATGTTTTGCATGATCCTTACTTTTTGCAGGCGGTAAAGAATACTTTTATTCTGGTTATTATTACGGTCCCGCTGTCAACAGGGATTGCGCTCCTGATCTCTACCGGGTTAAACTCCATTAAGCCGCTCAGGGATTTGTTCCAGACGGTTTACTTTTTGCCCTATGTGACCAATACGCTGGCGGTAGGTCTGGTGTTTATGATCCTGTTTAAAAAGACGGCGTACTCGGATGGGCTGATCAATCTGCTGATCACATGGTTTGGCGGAAGCAGTGTGGACTTTATTGACGGACCTTATTGGGCGAAGATGTTTGTCTTATGCTTTTATACGATCTGGGTGGTTATGCCGTTTAAGATCCTGATCCTGACCAGTGCGCTTTCATCGGTGAATCAGGAATATTACAATGCGGCGAAGGTGGACGGCACGTCCAAATTCAGGACATTTATGCGGATTACGCTTCCCATGATCTCCCCTATGATCTTTTATCTGATCATCACGGGATTTATTGGTGCGTTTAAGGCATACAGTGATGTGGTGGCTCTGTTTGGAACGGATTTAAATGCGGCGGAGATGAATACCATTGTGGGTTATGTTTATGATATGCTGTATGGGGACAGCGGCGGTTATCCTTCCTATGCATCGGCAGCGGCAATCATCCTTTTTGCTATTGTGCTTACGATTACATGTATCAATCTGTTGATCAGCAAAAAGAACGTTCATTATTAATGATAAGAATGGGAATGAATGATGGAAAACGGGACTGACTACAAACAAATAGAAAAGACTGCCAAAAGGAAGAAAACCGTGATAAGTACAATTACTTATGTGCTTTTGACGGTATGGGCGGTTATTGTTTTATTTCCTTTTTACTGGATGATTTTGACTTCACTGAAAAGCTATGGAGCATACAACTCGGAGTATATTCCAAAGTTTTTTACGTTGTCTCCTACCTTGCAAAATTATGCAGATGCTTTCACAACGGTTTCACTTGGAAGGTATCTGGTCAATACGACTATTTTTACGGTGGTAACGACAATCATTATGCTGTTTGTGATCACCCTTGCGGCATTTGCCTTTGCAAGGCTTGATTTTAAAGGGAAAAATATTGCGTTTCTTGTTTTTCTTTCTCTGATGATGATTCCCAATGAGCTTGTGATCATCACCAATTTTGTCACGGTTACCAATCTGGACATGAGAAATTCGTTCCCGGGGCTGATTCTGCCCTCTGTCACTTCGGTGTTTTATATTTATCTTTTAAAGGAGAATTTTGAGCAGATTCCGGACAGTCTTTATTTCGCGGCAAAGGTAGATGGAACTTCGGATTTGAAATATCTCATGAAGGTGATGATTCCCATATCCAAGCCTACGCTGATCACCATAACTATATTGAAGGTGATCGAGTGCTGGAATTCCTACGTATGGCCAAGGCTGATCACGGATGATGAGAATTATTTTCTGGTATCAAACGGAATTCAGGAGATTCGGGAAAACGGCTTCGGACGTGAAAACATTCCGGCAATGATGGCGGCGGTGGTGGTGATTTCGGTTCCGCTGATCGTTTTATTTTTGATATTCCGGAAGAAGGTAATGGAAGGGGTATCCAGAGGAGGAACAAAAGGATGAGTAGAAAATTTTTGTCATTGGCAGTACTTATGCTTTGTGGGACACTTTTGTTGACCGGATGCCACGGACAGGCAGGACTGAATGCGTTTGAGATTCCGGAGGAGTTTGATCTTTCCAGAGAATATGAAATCACATTTTGGGCAAAGAATGATACCAACAAAACCCAGACGGCGATTTACGAGAAGGCCATTGCGGATTTTGAAGAGCTGTATCCTAATATTAAGGTGAATCTGCGTCTTTATACGGACTATGGCAAGATTTATAATGATGTGATCACGAATATTGCCACCAATACCACGCCCAATGTCTGTATCACCTATCCGGATCACATTGCGACCTATCTGACGGGAAGCAATCAGGTGGTTCCGTTGGAGGATTTGTTTGCGGATACAAGGTACGGTCTTGGAGGAAGCGAGGTTCGATTTGACTCGCCAAGAGATGAGGAAATTGTACCTCAATTTCTGGAGGAATGCGCTTTTGGAGGGCACTATTATGCGCTTCCTTACATGCGGTCTACGGAGGCATGCTATATTAACAAGACTTATGTGGAAAAATTAGGATATGAACTGCCGGAAACACTGACTTGGGATTTTATCTGGGAGGTTTCGGAAGCAGCCATGGAAAAGGGTGCAGACGGTAATTTCTTAGTTAACGGGCAGAAGGTATTGATTCCGTTTATTTACAAATCTACCGACAATATGATGATTCAGATGTTGAAGCAGCAGGGAGCCGGATATTCTACGGACGAGGGGGAAATTTTGCTTTTTAATGATGCCACGGAAGACCTTTTGACCGGTATTGCAGAGCATGCGGCAACCGGCGCTTTTTCCACATTTAAGATCTCAAGCTATCCTGCTAATTTTTTAAATGCGGGACAGTGTATTTTTGCAATAGATTCTACCGCAGGGGCAACGTGGATGGGAACGGATGCGCCCTTATGCGATATCAGCGAGGATAAGATTGTAAGCTTTGAGACAGAAGTCATGACGATTCCGCAGTTTGATGCTTCTAATCCCCAGATGATCTCCCAGGGACCTTCGGTCTGTATTTTTAATAAAAGAGATCCTCAGGAGGTTATGGCTTCCTGGCTGTTTACACAGTATTTGCTGACCAATCAGGTGCAGATCGCATACGCAGAGACAGAGGGGTACGTTCCTGTAACGTTAAAGGCTCAGAAATCGGCGGAATATCAGGATTATCTGTCCAGAGGCGGTGAAGACGACACTTTATATTATGATGTTAAGATTAAGGCATCAGAGCTTTTGCTGGACAATGTGGACAATACCTTTGTTACACCGGTGTTTGTAGGATCAACGTCTCTTCGGGACGCTTCCGGGCAGCTGATTGAAAATACGGTAAAGTCAGTCCGGAGGGGACAGGCAGTTAACGATGCCTATATTGATAAGCTTTATAACGATATAACATCTCTGTACCGTCTGGATCAGATCGGCACCGGAACAGGTCAGATCTCTTCTGGTAAGACGGATCTGGGAAGGTTGCCGAAAACCGCGGTGATTTTGTTGACATCATTGGCAGGCGCGTGGGTACTGATTCTCTCGTATGTGGTCATTCAAGCAGTAAAAAAGAAGAGAAATCAGCAATAATGCTATTGATTTCTTGAAAATTTCATGTATACTTATTTTGATGTTGACTAACAATTTTGTAAATTACACAGTAAAATCAAAGAGGAGAGGAAAATGAAAAAGATTACATCGGTATTGTTGGCATTGACACTTATGCTTGCGTGTGCAGGCTGCGGTTCGAAAGGCGGAGACTCCGCAGGAAAGGCAGATGTGAAGTCAGAAGGCGTTATGACTTATGATGAATACGTAGCGGCAGCGCTGGATACAGAGGTCGTTGTGGAGACTTATGTACAGGCAAAGCAGTCATGGTGGGATGATAAGGCTACTGTTTATACCCAGGATAAGGACGGCGCTTACTTTGTTTATAACATGGCTTGTTCTGAAGAGGATTATGCCAGGCTGACTCCCGGAACCAAGATCAAGGTTACAGGTTATAAGGGCGAATGGTCCGGTGAAGTTGAGATCATGGATGCAACCTTTGAGATCGAAGATGGAAATTATGTTGCGCAAGCAGAAGACGTTACTTCACTTCTTGGAACTGATGATCTGATTAAACATCAGAATAAATTCGTATCCTTCAAGGGTATGACCGTTGAAGCGGCAGGACAGGATGAGAGTGGAAATGACGTAGCATACCTTTATAGCTGGGACGGTTCCGGACAGGATGGAGATGATTTGTACTTCAATGTTTCTCTGAACGGAAATACTTATACTTTTACCGTAGAGTCTTATCTGTGTGATAACACAACGGATGTTTATGCAGCAGTAAAAGCTTTAAATATCGGCGATAAGATTGACATGGAAGGCTTCTTATATTGGTATGAGGGTGTAAATCCTCACATTACTTCTGTAAAAGCAGCAAAATAATCTGAAACGGTAAACACACCCTGAATGTCAGACTTTATCTGGTATTCAGGGTGTTTTGCGTTAAATAGGGATTTCTATCCGGACATAAAGGGTGTGGGACTATGAAAGAAAGAGGAAAGCGAAAAAAATATATACCGCTTATACTTGGAGAAATAGCAGCATTATTGTTTATTGCCTACGTGATTCTCTGCTTTGAAGCTGACAGTGAGCATATATTGCCAAGAACGGTGGTAAACGGTAAAGACCTNGGCGGCATGACATGGGAAGAGGCATCAGCGAAGCTGGATAAAGATGCGGATAGCAGGAAAAATGAGGCTGTGATCAGGGTAGATTTTGACGGGGAAATTTATACGGTAGCGGCTGGCAACGCAATGGAATTTGACGGGGATGCATTGGCGAGAGAAATTCTGGCACGAAGCAAGAGCAGCTTCTGGAAGGGCGGAATCCTTTATCTTGGTGCTCTTTTGAGAGGATATGAAATAGAAGTGCTGCCGGAGATAAAGAGTATGGATNCCCTTTACAAGGAGATAGAAGCCTCCGGGCTTTTGGAGGTAGATGACAGCGTTCAGACATCTTACCGCCGAGAGGGAAAACAACTGATTTTCCAAATAGGAACTGCCGGGGAGGCTGTTGATGCGAAGAAGCTTGCAGAGGAGATACTGGAGGCAGTCAGGGCAGAAAATTATCAGGATATCATAGAATGTCCTAAGGTTCCGGGTGTGGTTAAACCGGTGGATCTGGAACAGGTATATTGGGAAATTCATGTAGAGATGGCAAATGCCACACTGGATCCTTCCAATGATTATGAGATTGTAGAAGGAATTCAGGGTATTGGCTTCGACAAGGAAAAGGCGCAGAGAGCTTTAGATGCTGCGGGGGAAGGAGATACAGTCAGCATTGACCTTATTTATACGGAACCGGATATTTCGGCGGAAGATTTGGCGGAAAATCTTTTTATGGATCTGCTTGGATCTTATTCCACAACGGTGACGGGATCTTATAACCGCCTTTTTAACATTCAGCTTGCCGTAGAAAAATGCGAAGATACGATTTTGCTTGCAGGAGAGGAATTTTCTTTTAACGATACGGTTGGGGATCAGAATGAGGAAACCGGTTTCCTCATTTCGTCCGGTGTGGAAAACGGCAAAGTGGTCCCTGCGTACGGCGGTGGTATTTGTCAGCTNTCTTCTACTATGTTTNTGGCNGCNTTGTATGCGGATTTAGAGATTGTGGAACGCTGGAATCACGATCTGGTTGCCAGATATGTNCCGGCNGGACTGGATGCNGCAGTNGCNTGGGGAGAGCTTGATTTNCGNATNGCAAATAATACGGATTATCCGATAGAAATGGAAATCATCAATGCGAATGGGTATTTGACGGTAAACCTATGGGGGACAAAGACAAGTGACAAAACCGTGGAGCTGGAAAGNGAAACCATAAGNNCCNCNGGNGAACCTTTGGAGNTGCTTGCNTACCGAATNGTATATGATTCGGAGGGCAATCAGATACGCAGAGAGCAGATTGCCCATAGTAAATACATGTAACGTCAGGAGGTAGGCTTACGCAAGGGACATTGCGACATGCTGATTTTGTCCCGCAAAATATTTAGGCCGCAGTCTTCCAGATAATCCTGTAGGATAGGCAGGGATTGGGAAGAGGTGGGACCGATTATTATTTCACCCACCAGATCTACCAGATGCATTTGCAGCTTACCGCACATGCGGTTTAAATCAAGGGGGTAATACTTTTTGATCCGGCTCGTGGATACATGATATTTGGGTTCTACGGTAAATTCGTTTAATATAAACGGTGAGACTACCAGACGGAATTCCCGCTCGCTTGCAAAAGAAGGATGCTTGAAGGCGGCGGACTGCACCCAGGCATCATTCATAAGCTCCTGCAGTTTGGGGAGATTTTCAGAAAATTCCTGTGCTTCTTTGATAACCTGATAGAACTCGTTAACAAGGCGGTGCTCATGCATGTCTTCCTGATAGTACACTTCTTGAAGGGAAGCAATGCCGCCCACTATTTTCTGCATCAGATTTTCGTGAAAAGCAATGCAGACCCCTTGTCCAAGATGTCCATATCTTTCCCACTGAGCTGCATCATCACGATAGCGTGAAAAGCAGGCGGCATACGCGGAATAATGAAATTCTTCGGCCATTTCTTTTTGAAAAAAGGCTTCAGTTCTGCGGATTTTCTCCTGTTCTCCATCAATACTTAATTTATCAATAACTGCTTTACAAATGCCTTTCATAAATAACCGCATTTCAGAAGCGTCATTCATGTTGAGAATATTGTTCAGTCTAAGCTCCGCACAGCGGATGATTCCGTCAAATGCAGCAAAATCTGTGTANTGGTACAGCATANNCGGCCTCCAAAGTCATAAGAGATAAAAAAGCATCTTGGCTTATGCCTTGATGCTTTTAGCGGAGTCGGAGGGATTCGAACCCTCGTGCCCCGGAGGGCTAACGCATTTCGAGTGCGCCCCGTTATGACCACTTCGATACGACTCCGTGTGACTCTACTCATTATACTGTTTTCAAAATTACAAGTCAATCCTTTAAATTTGCAGGTTGTAGATAAACTTTAAATTAGGTATAATAGATAAAGATATATATCAAAACCGGAGTTCATGAAACTAAGACAAGGAGGAACGTGAAAGTGAAGAGAATTGGTATGTTAACAAGCGGCGGTGATTGCCAGGCATTAAATGCAGCGATGAGGGGAGTAGTNAAGTGCCTNACGAACAGCAAAGAGGATGTTGAGATTTATGGTTTTCTGGAAGGNTATAAAGGACTGATTTATGGAAACTTCCGAATGCTTACCGGCAGGGACTTTTCNGGTATTCTTACCAAGGGCGGCACCATTCTCGGAAGCTCNCGTACTCCTTTTAAGACCATCAAAGACCCTGATGAGAACGGGCTGGATAAAATCGACGCNATGAAGCAGAATTTTTATAAGCTTCGNTTGGACTGTCTGGTGATTCTGGGTGGAAACGGAACGCATAAGACAGCGAATCTTTTGAGAGAAGAAGGATTAAATGTGATCACTCTTCCCAAAACAATTGACAATGACCTTTGGGGAACCGATATGACTTTTGGCTTCCAGAGTGCGGTGAATATTGCAACCGACGCTATTGATTGTATTCATACAACGGCAGCATCCCATGGAAGAGTATTTATCGTGGAAGTTATGGGNCATAAGGTAGGATGGCTTACCCTGAATGCGGGTATGGCAGGCGGAGCGGACATTATCCTGATTCCGGAAATTCCTTACGATATTAAAAAGGTAGTAAACAAAATCGAGGAGCGCAACAAAAATGGCAGCAGATTTACCATTCTTGCAGTGGCAGANGGCGCAATTTCTAAGGAAGACGCAAAACTCTCCAAGAAGGAATATAAAGAAAANATGAANAANTANAANTNNCCNTCTGTTTCTTATGAGCTTGCGGACCAGATTCTGAAGAAAACAGGGCATGAAGTGAGAGTTACGGTTCCCGGGCATACACAAAGAGGAGGAAGTCCCTGTCCTTATGACAGAGTATTTGCAAGCCGTCTTGGAGCAGAAGCCGGCGAGCTGATTCTGAAAGGGGAATATGGATTCATGGTAGGATACAAAAACCGTGAAGTAGTTAAAGTACCGCTTGAAGAAGTAGCGGGTAAGCTGAAGATGATCTCCCCCGATGCGTCGATTGTAAAGGAAGCAAAGCTTTTGGGAATCAGCTTTGGTGATTAACAGGGTGTCTACAGACACCATGGAAGGATAGAACAGTTATGTCATATACAGCCCTTTACAGAAAATTCCGACCTGCTGCATTTGAAGATGTGAAGGGACAGGATCATATTGTTACAACTCTGAGAAATCAGATNAAAGCNGAACGTATTGGTCATGCTTACCTTTTTTGCGGAACACGGGGAACNGGAAANACTACCATTGCAAAAATATTTGCTAAAGCAGTTAACTGTGAAAATCCGCAAGAAGGCAGCCCATGCGGAGAGTGTGCCATTTGCAGGGCAATTTCCGCAGGGGCAAGTATGAATGTGATAGAAATTGATGCGGCCTCCAATAANGGCGTGGATAACATACGTGAAATCGTGGATGAAGTGTCTTACTCTCCTGCGGAAGGAAANTATAAGGTCTATATNATTGACGAGGTCCATATGNTGTCTACGGGNGCGTTTAATGCGCTTTTAAANACNNTGGAGGAACCGCCTTCTTATGTGATTTTTATATTGGCAACAACAGAAGTGCACAAGATNCCAATTACNATTTTNTCCAGATGTCAGCGGTATGATTTCAAGNGGATCAGCATTGANACCATAGCGNANCGCCTNAAAGAACTGACTCAAAAAGANNAGGTTCAGATNGAGGAAAAGGCTGTCCGTTATATTGCNAAAANTGCTGACGGNTCNATGAGAGATGCGTTAAGNCTATTGGATCAGTGTATAGCTTTTCATTTTGGACAGGAGCTTACCTATGACAAAGTTNTGGAGGTGCTGGGAGCAGTNGATACGGAGGTTTTCAGCAGNCTCCTTNGAATTGTGCTTAATGGAAACGTAACGGAAGCCATCGGNCTTTTGGAAGAGATNATCNNGCAGGGCAGAGAGCTGACNCAGTTTATTTNNGACTTNACGTGGTATNTNAGAAATTTGCTTCTTGTCAAAACAGCCGATGGAATAGAGGATATTATTGATGTNTCCACTGAGAANNTGGCACGGCTTAAGGAAGAGGCACAGATGGCGGAAAATGATGTGATCATGCGNTATATTCGTGTCNTGTCNGAGCTTTCNGGGCAGNTTCGTTATGCCGCTCAAAAGCGNATTATGGTGGAGATTGGTCTGATCAAACTTTGCAGNCCTTCNATGGAAACAGATACANAGTCNCTTNCNGATCGNATCAGNCAAATTGAAGANAAGTTNGAGAGNGGCAGNTTTACNGTTGTANCTGCTCCGGCAAGTATAAATNANGTTNAGGCAGANGNNAANNCCGCTGTCAAGATGGAGCTTCCGACGGCAGTACCGGAAGATGTGGAGCAGGCAGTTGGCAGATGGTCNATGCTCGTNTCGCAGGCGGCCATGCCTATGAAGGCNTATTTGAAATCNGCATATCCCAGTCTCGCGGGAGATGGCAGNATGCTTATCGTGGTAGAGGATGGACTNCCGGCNGATTATTTCAGGGAGCAGTCCCATAAAGAGGAGTTNGAAAACCTGATTTCAGANTCTGTGGGAAAAGAGATCCGGGTTACTGTNCAAAGCNCGCAGCAAGGGAGANATCCACGAGATACATTTCCTGATCTGACACAGGTGGTCAGTCAGGCAATTAATATGGAAATAGAAATAGAAGAAATGGAGGACTAAAATGGCAAAGCGCGGAGGATTTCCGGGAGGNATGCCCGGTAACATGAATAATCTGATGAAGCAGGCTCAGAGAATGCAGCGCCAGATGGAGGAGAATCAGAAAGAACTGGAGGCAAAGGAATTTACTGCTAAAGCNGGGGGCGGAGCTGTAGAAGTTACAGTGACNGGTAAGAAGGAGGTCACNAAAGTAAAGCTTTCGCAGGAGGTTGTGGATCCGGANGANNTTGAAATGCTGGAGGATCTTGTTATGGCNGCANCAAATGAAGCTCTTCGTATGGCGGAGGAAGCCAGCTCCGAGGCGATGAATAAGATGACAGGCGGATTAGGATTGGGAGGAGGANTTCCCTTCTAATGGATTTGTACAGCGGGCATATTAATAAGTTAATAGATGAATTGTCCGGACTGCCGGGAATTGGATNAAAGTCTGCGCAAAGATTGGCATTNCACTTGATCAATATGCCGAAGGATAAAGTAAACAGGCTGGCAAAAACGATACTGGAAGCNAAAGAAAATGTCAGATATTGTGAGAAGTGCTTTACGCTGACTGATCATGAAATNTGTCCGGTNTGCGCNAATTCCANACGGGANCACAGTACGATTATGGTGGTGGAAAATGCAAGGGATCTGGCGGCCTATGAGAAGACCGGNAAGTATGAAGGTGTTTANCATGTTCTTCATGGCGCTATTTCTCCTATGCTGGGAATCGGACCGGGAGATATTCGGNTGAAGGAATTGATTGCCCGTTTGGAGGGAGATGTATCGGAAGTGATCATTGCCACCAATTCCAGTNTGGAAGGGGAAACCACGGCAATGTACATCANCAAGCTGATCAANCCCACAGGTATCAGAGTNACAAGGATNGCCAGTGGGGTTCCGGTNGGCGGAGATTTGGAATANATCGATGANGTAACNCTTCTGCGGGCNTTAGAGGGCAGAACAGAACTATAAAAGAAGACAAGAGGTATTNCGATGAATAGGGAATTGTTTGGAAAGACAGCAGATGGAAAAGAAATTTACAGGTATTGGATGGAGAATTCAAATGGGATGAAAGCCGGAGTGATCAACTANGGTGCTATCCTNGTGAANCTTTTTGTTCCGGATAAAAACGGAAANGTGGATGATGTGGTNCTTGGTTATGATACNCTGGAAGAATATGTTGAAAAAGGNAACTTTTTTGGNGCTACCGTAGGACCNAATGCAAACCGCATTGGAGGAGCCAGCTTTGAGCTTGACGGANAGCGTTATCAGTTGGAGGCTAATGATGGAGAAAACAATCTCCACAGTCATTCGACCGAAGGGTATCATGCCAGAATTTGGGANGCAAAAGAGGATCAGGAGAGCGTAACCTTTTTCCTGGAGGATGCAGANGGAAACATGGGATTCCCNGGAAATAAAAAGGTGTGGGTAACCTACANATTAACGGAGGAGAATGAACTTAAGATTCATTATCAGGTGCNGAGTGACAAAAATACGATCATTAATATGACAAATCATTCCTATTTTAATTTGGCGGGTCACGACAAAGGGGCAATTTATGATCATATATTGAAATTGAAAGCATCTCATTATACGCCGATTGTTATGGGGGCAATTCCCACCGGTGAAATAGCTGCAGTGGCAGGAACACCTTTTGATTTTACGGAAGGAAAGAGAGTTGGAGAAGAAATTGATGCCGATAACGAACAACTGAAAATGACCAACGGATATGATCATAACTGGGTGATTGATGGTGCGGACGGCAGCCTCCAGAAATTTGCAGATGTGACAGAGCCGGTATCAGGAAGACATATGGAGGCGTTTACCGATCTCCCGGGAGTACAGATTTATGCCGGAAATGGCATGAGCAGACAGAAAGCAAAAGGAAACGCAACCTATGATTTCAGAGGAGGCATTTGTCTGGAGACACAATATTATCCGGATACGGCAAATAAAGCGGAGTTTCCATCAGCAGTTTTCGGGCCGGACAGGGAATATGACAGCACAACAATTTATAAGTTCAGTTAAGTGAAAGCACTGATTGCCTGAGAGATATAAGATACATGTCTCATGTCTTTCAGGCATTATTTTGACGATGAATTAAGGAACTGCTCATCTTTTATTTATGTTAGACTTAAAATAAAGTCAATGGTAAGGGAGAGCAGGAGTGAAAATTCCAGACATTGTAAGGCGAATCGGCTGCGTAGATGAAACGAATCGTGTATACATAGAAGACTATGTATATAGTTATCTGAACGGACTTCAGGCAAAAACAGATATTCTTCCGCTTAGGGCAGCTTTGTTTGGACATGTAATTCAAAAAGAAAATGCATGTTACTATATGATCTATGGTGCAAGCAGCGTAGTGGAGGAACTCGAATACGGCAGAAATGAAGAACAGATTCGAAAAGAATTTTTTGAAGACTATGAACTGATCGGATACGTTAATATCATCAAAAATAAACGGCCGGTGCCGGAACCCGGTAAAGGATATTTTGTTTTTTACGAATCAAACGAGGCGATGCAGAATTATTTAACCTTCTGCTATGAAAGAGAAAAGAAGACAAAGAAAAAAGATGGAATGATTGAGGATTTCATGAAACCTTGTCAGGAGAAAAGAAGAGCATATGCAGGAGAAATGATCAGGCAGGTTGTCGCTTTGGCTTGTGTAATTATTCTGGCAATAGCAGTATGTGCTGTTAATGACTACGATAAAATGTCCGGTTTTGTTGAAATGACAGGAGAAGCAGCCCGAGGGCTGGAAGCGGAAGATTGACCGCACAAAAGTGCAGATGGCGGAACGAAAGATTTGGAGATATCGGTATGGCCAATATACGAGATTATTTGAAAGAAAGAGAAAAACGGAAAGAAACTTCAAAAAAAGTTGATTATAAAGAAAAAATCCGAAGTCATAAATTGGCCATTTTTTACAGAGTTGTTCTTGGCGTGGCATTGATTGTGGCAATTATTGCNTTTCTGATCATTCAGTGGAGAGATAAGGTTTTTACGGAAAGTCTGGTGACGGGAACAGCACCGATCACCATTGTTCAGGGCGCTGATGTGAAAAATCTGGGTGGGAATATCCTGTTGTACAGTAAGGATGGAGCAAGCTGTGTGGACGCAAAAGGGAAAGCNGTGTGGAACAGAACCTATGAGATGCAGACACCTCTGATTTCGATTTCCGGTCAGACGGCAGCAATTGGCGATTACAACGGACGATCTATTTATGTGATGGACAAAAGCGGAGAAAAGGGAACGATTAATACGAACCTTCCGATCAGGGANTTTTGNGTTTCNGNTAACGGTGTTGTNGCAGCTGTTTTGGATGATTCAAATTTNGTTCGAATCAANCTTTATAANGGAAATGAAAATACGGAGGAAACNATTGNNANTNNNACNGCNNNTATGGATAAAAGCGGNTATCCGATGAGNATTTCNTTAACNCCCAATGGGAAAATCATGGCAGTGNCNTATTTATATGNAGATAGTGGAAATATGAAATCNTCCGTTGCNTTTTACAATTTTGGGGAAGTGGGNCAAAATGAGACAGATAATTATGTCAGCGGATATGATTATTTGAACACAGTGATTCCCTATGTACGCTTTATGGACAATGATTCCGCGTTTGCCGTTTCGGATGACAGAATTGTNTTTTTTTCAGGAGCGGAAAGACCTACAAANATNGCTTCTAATCTTTTGGAAGAGGAAATACAGAGCATTTATTATAATGAAAATTATGTAGGNCTTGTGTTCAATAATCAGAGCGGGGAGTCNGCCTACCGGTTAGATGTATACAATAGCTCAGGCAGTAAGGTCGGTTCTCAGTTTTTTGATATTGACTACACGGATATTGTTTTCAATAAGGATCAGATTATTATTTACAGTGACACNGATTGCCAGATCAGTAATATTAAGGGAGTGGACAAATTTATTGGAAATTTNGAAAAAAATACTTCTTTATTAATACCGACAACTTCTGTGTACAGATACGTTATAGTAACAGCNGATTCAGTAGATACGATAGAACTTAAATAGGAAAAACAAATGTATTATATTGCGTTGATCATAATTGCATTAATATTTATATGGAGAGTTGCGACAGGATTTCGAAAGGGAATGGNNCAGGAGATTGTTTCACTGATCGCCATGGCTGTTGCAGGAGTTTGTATTTTTCTGATCATGGGAGCNGTGGGAAATTACNTGANCCATGAAATTGGAAAAATGGTTCAGATCATAGTCGTACTTTTNGTAGTGTGCCTTGTGTACCGACTGGTGCATATTCTGTTTACGTCTTTGAAGTTGATCTCAAAGCTTCCNATTATTAAGGGGGTAGACAAATTNCTGGGGGCTCTGATTGGATGTGCGGANGCAGCACTGATCGTGGGCATACTGGTATATTTGCTAAAAAACTGGGGATTATCATTTCTTACATAAAAGTAAAAGNAGAGGAATTAGTGTTCTTNAAAAAAGGCATNTTTTTGAATTAAAAAATTTNAAAAATCTGTTGACAAGAATTGGCACATCTGCTATTATATGAAAGTCGCACGTTGCCNGTTTTGAGCGCGCGATAAAANAGAACCTTGACAAATGAACAGCAATGCAACCCTGAAAATTCAAGAGAAAATTCAGAGAACAAAGAGAACCTAAGAACAGTAAAGAACGAACGGTTAAATTAGCCAAAGTTAATC
>JAAVAA010000057.1 GCA_014804285.1 Lachnospiraceae bacterium
ATTTCACTACACTTCCTGCCATATTCATATCGTTGGGTTTTCAAGCAGGATTTCAAGAATAGTGAAATAGATCTTTCAGACACGACTATGCATCCGCAGTCATCGCAATAGAAATCGTACGCTTTGAAAGTATTTTAACATTAAATTAACGGATTTACAATTATTTTTTGTAAATCCGTCTCATAGAGGCTACATCTTTTATAGCCCACTTCACCTTATTTCATTATTTCAGATAATTTACTGCCAGAATGACCGCTCCCAGAACAGCAAGCACAACGCCAGTTGCACGATTTAATGTCGCTGCACTGGCTTTATTTGCGAATTTGGCGGCAATCCTCGCCCAAAGCAGTGTGGAAGCCACACAAAACAACAGACACCATACATCAGGCATACCGCCAATGACAAAATGGCTGGCAGCGCCTGTAAAGGCTGTAAAAGCCATGATGAACACGCTGGTTCCAACGGCTGTCTTTAGTTCATACCCTAACAGGCTGGTTAAGAGCAGAAGCATCATCATTCCGCCGCCCGCACCCACAAAACCGCAGATAAACCCGACGGCCATTCCGCTGGCAATAGACTGTATAATGCGCTTTTTGGCGCTGACCGCCTGCATAGATTCCTTCGTTGTCATAACAGGCTTTACAATNAATTTGATTCCGAGNAGNANTGTCATNAATACGGAGAANCTGCCCATNGTNNTATTGGGAACGCGGCTTGCGGCAAAGCTCCCCACCAATGTAAACAACAGAACTGTCACCATCATTACAAGCCCATTTCGNATATCAAGGTTTTTATTTTTCCCATAGGTATATGCGCTTATGGCGCTTGCAAGAACATCGCTTGCAAGGGCAATGCCCACTGCCTCATATGCCGGAAGTCCCAGAAAAGTAATCAGCATAGGACTTATTACGGCGGCAGCACTCATCCCCGCGAATCCCGTTCCGAGTCCGGCTCCAATTCCTGCGATAAAACAGATAATAAATTTAAACATTATTCTACCTCATTTCCCTTCAAACAAGCATTAATATTGCGCAGGATTTGGTCATTATACTGCTTCATACTGTTGATTTCCTCCTGTGAAAAACCATCCAGCATGATAGAAATAAATTTCTCCTGCGCAGCCTGTCCATCGTGAATGATATCCATAGCTTCTTTGCATATCCTCAAATGTGCTGTCTTCCGGTTGCTTTCCAAATACTCTTTTCTTAGATAACCGTACTGTTCCAGCAGTTTTATGGAAGATGATACNTGCGATTTTGACAGATATCTTACCTCAATAATATCTGTTGCAGTATCAAAACATGGATTATTGGCTAAAAAGAGAAGAATGTCCAATTCCATCCGGGTNATGNTATGCTTNACNCANACTCNTTCCACACATTTTGAGTAAAGTGNCTTGATTGCATTTTGNTGTTCCCATGGATTTANTGGAATCATTGCATTCTCCTTTTGTTCTTTTTAGAACTATTTTAAGGCAAAAAACTTTTTTGTCAAGTGCAAAACNGGAAAANGGCNCTACTCACTCNNGAAATCNTTTATAAANGCTGATATNCTTTGTGCATCGTGNTATCCCTTNTGATANANNTTCTNCAAAGCATTTTTATCACGTCTNANNGTATTGATCCCGCAGGTATCATCCGGNGCNATGATCAGCNCCCGCCCCTGTTTTGCGTACTCCTGCGCCTTCGCAACGCTTTCGTTATACCGCCCCGCCCGCTCACACAGTTTTTCTGCAGCCAGTGGATATCTTTTTCGGATTCCGGCAGACAAACGTACATCCTGCTTGGGCGTACGGAGGACATGCTCCGGTTTCGTCAGAATCAGGACAACCCGGTCACAGCNAAGCTCAAATGCTTTTTCTATCGGGACAGGATCGCCCAGCGCGCCGTCATAGTAAGGGATTCCATTAATCTGATAAGGCTTACAAGCAAAGGGGATAGATGAAGACGCTTTTAAGATGTCGTAACAATCTTGGCATATGTCTGTTTTATCAAAAAATNGTGCTTGTCCTGTCAGCGCATTTGCGGCAACAACATAAAACTCCATCCGGTTATTTTGGAATGCCGCATAATCTAAGGGGTTTTCNCCTCCGCTGTTGCTGAGCGTCCCATAAATATAATCCATATCCACATAGGAGCCTTTCTTAATAAAATTTCCGAGACTCATATACTGCTTCCGAAANCCGTACTCTGTGTAAAANCANTAGTTCCGCCCTTTCTGTCCGGCAGCGTAGGAGCATAAATTCGCACTTCCCGCCGATATGCCAATACCNAGATCAAAAGAAATCTCCTGATCCATGCAGTAATCGAACACACCTGCAGCATAGATNCCCCGGAAACCTCCGCCTACATCTATAACACCTGTTTTCATGACCAGTTNCCTCTTCCNATANCCNTTAATAAATCCATAATGCCTCTNTCTTTGTATNAACAAAAAAGTTCAGCTTCTTTTCTCTCGCTGCANGCCTTTTTGATTGCCAGTGCGGCNGCGGATACCATCGCTCCGTTTACCTTACGTGCAGANCGGGGACACCCGGNAACACACCGCATACANGANATNCANTTTTTAGAATCNGCNGNTTTCANGCTGTCNCTGCTGATTGCNTGNGCCGGACAGTTNTTNGCACATAANCCGCANCTNACGCATTCTTTTGTCGCTTTNGGNACAAGACCTGCTCCTCCTGCCTTCCTGTAAGGCCGATTGCCCGGTACTTCAAACNCGGACGCTGACGGCTCATCATCNATAAATTTCCNGTAAATCTTTTTNGCAAATCCACGCAGNACTTCCGCATCCTTTTCATCCGGTCTCCCAGCAGCGTACTGATGTATAATGGAATGTTCTGCTACCGCAGAAATAGCAGCTATGACACGGAAGCCGCAGCTTTCCACTATGTCCCGCAGTTCAACGAGAGNATCTTCATATGCACGGTTTCCATATACACATACAATCACGCATCTNGCCTGNTTACCGTTTATTTTCATAAGTCTTTTTGCGGCAAGCTCCGGGACACGGCCTCCATAGGAAGGNACNGCNATCAGNNCCGCATCTNCCTGTCCTAANTTAATCTTTGAACAGTCCGTTTTTGCNTCTGATAAGTCAANNCGGGTAACCGNTCCTTCCCATTCCNCTGNNATAATGTCAGCAACTTTCCCGGTTCCGCCTGTCGGACTAAAAGTAATCTGTACCAATGCCATGCTGTATCCTCCTGTAAACTTTAATCTTACAACTAATCNAGTATAACAGNCAGTAGGTGTAATGTCAAGATTTACACCATNGGNCTTNTATGNTAAAATGACATANATNNTCAAAAGGAGAATACTTATCATGCATATCAGCACGAAATGNTCTATTGCTATNCATTGCCTTATTTTTATCAGTGAATATGGAGAAACTCAAAAAGTTACCAGCGAACTGCTGTCACTTTCCACCGGAACCAATCCTGTCACCATCCGGAANATTATNAGNGCATTAAAAAAAGAAGGNATNCTCTCTGTAAANTTNGGCACAGGCGGTACAAANCTCAACTGCCCTTTGAATGANATCACATTGTACCGGATCTGTAATGCGTTAGAACCGGATTTTCTAGGTAAATTAATTGGAATCCATCCAATGCCTTCTCCCCTGTGTCCGATAGGAAAGAACATCCATAGCGTTTTAAATTCCTCCTATGTGAAAATCCATGAAGATCTTCGCAGCAGTCTGCAAAGTATCTCCATGGATGAGATTATGGATAATTATAATAATCTTTCAAAGTCGGTATCGACTTTGAATTAAAATAGAAGATCCCCAGCAATGGTCAAAACGAAACGATAAGCTGCATTTTAAATCTTTCTTCACCGTATACGGCATGCGGAATATCCTTCGGCATGATCAGCGTTTCCCCTTCATTTAGGAAAAAGACTTCACCGCCAACGGTAAAACGTCCGGTTCCCTCCAGAACNGTTACCATTGCGTCNCCGCCTGATGCNTGGGTGGATATTTCTTCTCCTTTNTCAAATGAAAAAATTGTCATGCCGACTTTATCATTCTGCACAAGNGTCTTACTGACNACCTGNCCGGGCTGGTANTCAATCTGNTCNTTCAANTGTAACTTTNTTTGCTTTTCAATGTTTTTGTACATAATACATTTCCTTTCCTAATNNTNAAGAATTTTTCCNTCAATGGATATGGTTATGACCTGCCACGGAATGAGCTTCCCACTCTCCTGTAAGGCTTTCTTTACTGCCATCTCAAGTCCTCCGCAGCAGGGAACTTCCATCCGCAGGATGGCAACGCTTTTTATATCATTATTCTTTATTATTTGCGTCAGCTTTTCGCTGTAATCAACTGAATCAAGTTTTGGACATCCAATCAGCGTGACTTTGCCTTTCATAAAGTCCTCGTGGATATTTGCATAAGCGTATGCCGTACAGTCAGCCGCAATCAGCAGCTTTGCCCCATTAAAATAAGGAGCATTCACAGGAGCCAGCTTAATTTGACAGGGCCACTGACCAAGCTGTGAAACTCCTGTATATACACGAGATGAAGAAATGTCCTGCCCCTTTGTCTTCTTTTGTTTGGCAGCAAGAACAGCAGTCTCATCGTATGCAGGCGCTTCCCGTTCTTCAAAGCTGATGGCGCCGGCAGGGCACTCCGGCAGGCAGTCGCCCAGACCATCACAGTAATCCTCACGGGTCAGCACTGCTTTACCGTGGGTGATTTCAATCGCTCCTTCGTGGCAGGCAGCAGCACACGCACCACATCCGTTGCACCTGCTCTCATCAATTTTTATAATCTTCCTGATCATTTTGTACTCCTCCTGACCTGAGATCACGTTCTATCTTTTCTACTTCATTCAAAAGCCCAAGCAGTTCCGCCTCGTCCAGGTCATAGCTCACATATGAAAGGGCTTTATAGAAAAACCCACTGTCCGTATATGGGATAATTCCGGTTTCCTGGTTACTGTAAGCATAGGCCGCCAGCTTCTGAAGCTTTTCCAGTATCCGCAGCTTCACCTTGCGGATTGCATCGTCAGCTTCATAAATCCGGCGCATATCATAATCTGATGTATTTCCGCATGGAGCCATACATGTAGCACAGCCGGGAGCTATGGAATTTTTCTCCGAATAAATATCATTTATCATTTCCTGAAGCTCCTTGTCATCAAATTCCGGGCGGAGCAACGGGAAAGCCAAGGCTTTTATCACCAGACTATCTGTGTTAGCCGTTTTGGGATTGTTGTTGCAGGCACCGACCAGCCCGATCAATGCACTTATAATTCTATCTTCTCTCAAAGTGAACCCTCCTTGACCTTATGTTTCTGATTATACTATAATAATTTTGGGTAGTATGTGGTTATAACCACGGAAATGAGGTTTTATTATTTTGAGTTTTATTTCCAAAACACCCCTTTTTCGGGGCTGCACAGAAGAAGATATTCAGAATATGGCAGAGCATCTGGATTTTCGGACATCCAGATATGGAAAGGGGGATGTGATTTTCGGCGCTGGAAGCATCGTGACGGATATCGGTCTTGTCCTTTCCGGGAGTGTCCAGATTGAACATACGGATCTCTGGGGGAATAAAAGCCTCCTTGGCATCACCCCTGCCGGAGGCGTATTTGCGGAATCCTATGCCTGTATACCGAATGAGCCAATGATAGTAGATGCGGTGGCTAATGAGGACTGTGATATTCTGTTCATAAGCGTTCCAAGGCTTTTTATGCCCTGTCCCGCCTGCTGCAGCCAAAACAGGCTTATTCAAAATCTTGTCATGATCAGTGCAGGAAAAAATATACAGCTTTCCAAGCGCAGCCTGCACACATCACCCAAAACAATACGGGGACGGCTGTTTTCTTATTTTTCGCAGCAGGTTTCTGCACAGGGAAGTAACAAAATAACAATCCCGTTTGACCGCCAGCAACTGGCAGACTATCTGAATCTGGACCGCAGCGCTTTGTCAAAGGAACTGGGAAAAATGAAGAATGACGGCCTGATTGAATATAACAAGAATACATTTAAAATAAAAATAGATATTAAATAGTATTATCCGACTCACATTCCAAATTTTACTGATGAATCTCATACAGCCATAACCTAACCGTGAAAACTAATTACCATATCGGTCAAGTCTGTATTTCATACCTGTCTCCCTTTGTAACCTCCTTGATGCATATTTTCCATCAATCCATACACCCGTACGATACTGATGCCCGATAATTTCCATTTGCAAATCCCACCTTGGTTGACGTTACTCCTTTTATCTGTGAAACATACTTCTCTACGCCCCAACAACATCCGCCTGCCAGGTAAATCTCTTTCTCCTTCATCCCACTGCTCCTTTATGTTAGTTCTGATTCCATAAAGCTTGCCAGAATGACGGCAAATTCCTCCAGCCCGACAACATCCTCATGATCAAAGCGAGCTGGCTCCGGGCTGTCAATATCAATCACACCCACCACCTCGTTGTGAACAAAAATTGGCGTCACAATCTCTGAATTAGTTGCAAGGTCACAGGCGATATGATTACAACAGGCATGCACATCTGCCACCAGCTGGGTTTTGCGTTCCTGTACCGCAGTACCACAAACCCCGGTTCCCACAGCAATTTCAGCTACGGCAGGCTTGCCTTGAAAAGGCCCCAGCACCAACCGCGTCTTTTTTAATAAATAAAAACCTGCCCAATTGACGCTTTTCAGCTGCAATTTCAACAACGCCGCCGCATTAGCAAGCACTGCGCCAAAGTCAGATGTTTCCGCTCCGATCAGACGCAGTTGCTCGTGCAGATAAGCGTATAACAGTGATTTATTTTCAAATTCTTTATAATCTAAATCCATTTCTATCTCCCCTCATATAGATTTTCAACAACATTCTCTATGTCTATCGGATTATAAAAATCTCCTCTAAAATGCTCATAGTGTTTCTTTCTGTTCTTAATAACGTTTCTACTGCGTGAGCAGCTACGATGCAATATCTATCTGCTACAGATTTCTTTTCATATCATAATATCCGGTTAAGACTGCCCACACATAAGCGCATGTTTTGGGTATCATAAGCATACCAATCATAGGAACTGCATCCGCAAAAAGCACTACCGGAATATAAAATCCGAAGCTTAACACAATCGACAGCCCCATAAACCGGAATGCCCGATCGTTTGTTTCGCGTGTCTTTTGGTAAAAGAGAACAATTATAAGCACCCCAAGCAATACAAACGGAATATTTCTATATATCCCCCATGACAACGGCGCATCTGCAGATGTCCATTCATTTTGCGGGAACAGACACAGAACAATCCTTGAAGCAGCCAGCAGGCAAATACAGGCACTCAAACCGGTTCCGCTCTGCACATGGTAACGAATCCGCCATACATAATAGAGCAGCACATAGAACACTGTCATAGTGATCGAAGTAACCAGTTTTCCAACACCAAGCGCCGCTGTGAAGTTCTCCAGGCCGGTCGTGCATAGTGCATAGGCACGAGGAAGAAGGTGGAACGCATCGCCGGTTCCAAGAATGACTGCCATCACCCCAAACAGAAAGTATTGCTTTTCTTTGCGCCCTTTGATCATCATTCTGATCCCAACGGTAATAACAAGCGTTAAATACACAATATCAAACAGTGTTTCCATAATTGCCTGCATAGATATCTCTCCTTCTCTTTCACTCTTATTTGTTCATTTACAACGGATTTCTTATCTGCTAAAATTATACGCAGGAAAAAAGCACACGTCAATTACTGAAAAAAATGAGTAAGGAAGAACTAGCTAATCCAGCCAATGAAATTCCGTAATTTAACTTCCAAATTTTACATCATCGTATCATCCCTAAGAACCTCTGCCAGACTTATTTTGCGTACATTCCGCCATGCAAGATAGTATGCCAGCGCCACAAAGCTCAAAATGGCCAGCGTGAAAAGAATAATTGGAATTAACGGCATCTCCATCATGAATTCTCCTATTTCAACATAACTTAGCTTCAGCATATACCCTACTGCCACGATTGCCAGAGGAAGGGTAAGCAAAATAGGACGCCCGACCAAAACCATTGCCTCTATACAAAACATCTTTCTGATATCTTCAGACGTTAGACCAACTGACATATACCTGGCGAATTCCCGTTTCCTTTGACGCACAAATCCCAATGTATTTGAAAACACATTGCCAATCCCTATTATTGCAAGCAGAACACAGAAACCGCCGAAGACAGCCTTTATTCCCTGAATCTGCTTGTTATTTGTTTCATATTCCTGAATTCGGTTTTCATATTCTATGTTGTATTTCTCACCGACAAGCTGAACTATCGTTCTCTGCAGCGTAACCAGTTCTTCCAATGTTACATTTTCTCCACCCCGGATACAGATGTAACCATCTTCCGCCGTTCCTCCTAACTGCCCTTTTATCTCTTTCCATAAAGATACCGGAACAAAATGCACCAACTCATAATAGTCAAGCGTTGCATATTCCTCCCTTAATTCAGGAACCGCTTCTGTATAAGACAGTACCGGTATCTCTGCTGTCATTTCTTCATTACCAGACTGCCTTAAAACACTTGTGGCATTTTCTCCTTTTAGATAAGGCATAAAATCAGGATGTCTGAAGTCAGGATTTGTTACATCACGAATCCGGTTTAATATCACTGCACCGTCAAGTCGCGGCGTAATGCCTATCTGCTCACAATACGCGGAAAAACTGTTATCATCCAGTATAACAATCGGAGCATTTACCAGCCAGCCTCCGGGGGCCTGCGTTACATAGTTACCGGAAGCCCCGGAAAATCCGCCAAAGGATTTCATATCTTCACTCATTTCTTCCTCTGCAATGATCCTCTTTGCTGTTGCCTTCTGATATACAATGGCACTTTCCACCCCGGTAAGTTCCTGAACAGCCTCTGCTTTTTCAAATATCTCTACTTGCGCCTCCTTAATGGTAACCATTACATCCCATACTTCCTGATACCGTTCAAAATAAGTTTCCCTTGTGCTGATCCCGGAAAGGGAAAAGAAACACTGCATGACTGCAAATGCCATGAATGAAAATATAAGCGATAGAGATGCCGTCCGTAAAGCTTTTCTCTGCGCCTTTAACGCATTACCCGCCAACTCTCCCTCCACTCCAAATAATCGTGCAAGTAAATAAGAGTTCTTCTTTCGCTTTAACTGTAATTCGCCAGTATTTTTGATTGCTTCCAGCGGTGTCAGCCTGCTTAATTTTCTGGCCGGCAGCCATGCGGAAATCCATATGGTCAGCACAGTTATAAGCAATGTCACTAACAAAACCAGCGGATGATAGACAGGTACCGCTTTATGCCTTCCCGAAATATCGCTTCCAAGCCAAGTATTGGATAACTTCGTCAGTCCCATACTCCCTGCAATACCAAACAAATTTCCCACCACTATCGGCACTGTACAAAGAACAGCCGCTTCCTGCAAAAGACATATCCGAATCTGCTTTGGTGTAGCTCCAATACTCGAAAAAATACCAAACTGATGAATTCTTGCATTCATGGATACAGCAAAAGAATTATGGATAATGATGATCAGCGAAAACGATGCTGCCAGCGTTATCAAAATAAACATCGGAAACAACAGCCTTGGAGCCGTATCTCCTTCGCCACGGATCAAATACATTGCTAAAAGTTCATAGTTATAAACAATTTTTTCCGGCTGAATCCCGATCTGCTCCGCAATATAGGGAGTATCAGAAAAAACAAACTTATAATCGTCAAAATAAATATCTATTGTTGTTTCTACCTCCTCATATCCTTTTTTATTTACTACTGTATCTTTAACATTAGCGAAATTTTTTATGGCTTCTATATCCTCCCCGGCAAGTTCTCCAATAATCCGGCTCTGCCATCCGCCTTCCTCCTGCTTGATCCTCTCAACCTCATATTTCCATGCATTATAAAACAAGCCGCATAATAAAGATAAAAGCAGGGCTGAAATAAATGCTGCAATCATAACAGACAAGCCAGCGGAACGGTTGTTTTTAATATAACCTGATGAATAATCTTTCCACATATCCATTACCTCCTCCGCTCGTCGCTGATAATACGCCCATCTTCAACCGTAATAATACGCTCTGCTTCCAAAGCCACTTTTTCATCGTGAGTAATCAGCAAAATTGTCTGCTCCAGATTACGGTTAGAGAGCTTCAGCATGTCAATTATTTCTTTGGAATTTTTCTGATCCAGATTTCCGGTTGGCTCGTCCGCCAGAAGCAAAGCCGGACGATAAATCAATGAACGTGCAATCGCCACTCTTTGCTGCTGACCGCCGGATAACTGGTTCGGCAAGGCTTCAAGCCTCTGCGCAATGCCAAGCGAACTGACAACCTTCTCAAAATATTCCTGATTTGGTTTTTTCTTGTCAAGGGCAAGAGGCATGAGGATATTTTTCCGCACTGTGAGGGTAGGAATCAGGTTATAAAACTGATATACCAGCCCAACCTTTCTACGCCGGAAAATCGCTGCCTGTGTCGGGTTTAGCTTAGAAAGGTCGATTCCGTCTATAATAACTTTTCCACCTGTGGGCTTATCCACACTGCCAAGAATATGAAGCAGAGTAGATTTACCGGAACCGGATGCTCCGATAATCGCCACAAACTCCCCTTTGCTGACTGACAAGTCAATCCCGTCCAGCGCTGTTACCTGATTGCTGCCAGAGCCATATATCTTCCTGACTCCCTCACATTTCAAAATCTCCATTCCAAATTTCTCCTTTCGTCTACATTACTCTGTACCTTCCGGGCATAATACAATATGCTCTTTTGGTGTTTCCTGTCATCTGTGAAGACTGATCCTCACAGCTTTTACAATTAGCAGTATAACAAGCGAAAGTTACAGCTCAGTGACTGTAGAAGCGAATTTCAAAAAAAGCGCCGCCACCAGGCTTATTTTGAGCCCGTATGGTTCCGTTCTGGCGTTCAACAATTTCTTTTGTCAGGGACAAGCCTATTCCGATACCACCCTCTCTGGCATTCTGTCCTCGATAGAACCGTTCAAAGAGATGAGGAATATCTTCTTTTGCAAATCCTTCCCCGTCATCCCATATCAAAATTTCTGTATATAGCGGATTCTGGGCATAGGAACAATGGATTGTTCCCCCAGGGCTATGCTCCATACAATTTTTCATCAGGTTCATTATTGCCTCCATAGTCCAGTCCAAATCTGCAATAACCGGCATTTCACCCAACTCAGGTATATCAATAGAAGTGCCGGAGCTGACAAACAATTCCTGCAGATTATCTGCTGCAAGGACAAGAAGGGTAAAGACATCTACCTCCTCCTTTTGTAAATGCAATGTACCGGCATCAATCCGGGATAAAACCAACAGGGCTTCCTCCAAATGCGTCAGGCGCGAAAGCTGTTTTTCTACCTGACCCAAATGCTTACTTCCGTAATCCTGTTTCATCATCTGAATAGACAAGGAAATAGCAGTAATCGGCGTTTTAATCTGATGTGCAATATTAGACAGATTTTCTGCAAAATCATTCTTTGCCTGCACCGCCGAATCCTTCGTCTGATAGAGAAATGTCACTGTCTTATAGATTTCATCTTCCAGTTTGGAAAAATCATCCTCACCGGAAGTGGAGAGAATGACCGCCTTTCCGGTGTTCACCTGTTCCAGATACTCTGCTAATGCTCGGATACGTATAGTTTCCAATCTATTCCGATACAAAAAAGTACAAAAGAAAAGTGAAATCCCCATCATAAAACCCATTGCCATAAATAGAATGTTTTGTCCATAAGTGAGCCCCGAAAAATCAGATATATGGTATCCCAATGCGGATAAAATATCATCTTCCGTGGCACTGTCAGAATTTCCACTTATATATTCCTTTAACGCCGCAGAAATTATTTTTTGAGCTTCGGGTTCCTGTTCTGCCACTTTGCCGCAGACCGCATTTAACAGATCAAACTGAAGCTTACTGTANNGGTAAGAAACAAGCAAGATAGAAACAGCGGCGGTTATCAGACTTACGGATAATACAAATCCAAAAGTAACTAAAATATTTCTTTTTCCGCTCATATGGTATCCTCCATGCGATAGCCCACACTTCTGACTGTTTTCAGACATTCCGGCTGATAAAGCTTATCCCGCAGTCTTTTCATGGTAACTGTTAAAGTATTATTGTTCACATAGTTTCCATTTGCATCCCATATCCGCTCCAGTATTTTTTCTCTGGTAACCGTCTTCCCTTTGTTTTGCATCAAATACAAAAGCAGCTGATATTCCATTGCGCTTAACGCTATTTCCTCAGAATGACAGGAAACTGTATGGCGGTTNTGGTCAATCATGATTCCATCACAGGAAAGATATTGTTCTGCNACATTNCCAGTTCTACGCANTAATGCCAAAATCCGTGAATANAGTACCTCTAACGCNAAAGGCTTCACAACATAATCATCTGCACCGCTTTTAAAACCCGNAACAATATCCGCACTGTCTCCACGAACGGTTAGAAAAATAATGGGCAATTCCTTCCAATTACTGCGAATCCACTGACACAAGCTGTCTCCATGACCGTCAGGCATATTCCAGTCCAACAAAACAAAAGTCGGNACATGCTCTTTTAATGCCTGTCTTGCCTGCGTGAGCGTTACACAGATCGTTACCTTAAAGTTCTTCTGTTCCAGATATTCTTTCACAGAAAANGCAATATTAGGGTCATCTTCGATATAATATAAATCAACCATAGNAAACTTCCTCCAGTNTGTATTATANCAGNCATAAGTGACAGTTTAATGACTNCNTNCANNAAAATTCCCACGACAAAAAAGAAGCCNTATTTCTAAGGCTTCTTTCCATGCAGGAAAAGAGACTTGAACTCTCATGGTATTGCTACCACACGGACCTGAACCGTGCGCGTCTGCCAATTCCGCCATTCCTGCGAACAAATGTTATTCTATCTTTTTTTTCTCCTCCTGTCAACCGTTTTTGTCACATTTCTAAAAAAAATCTCATTTGCAAAACTAAATTCCACTTTGCCTCATTTTGTATAATACTTTNCCTGTGCATTCCAAAGCTGCGCATACTTTCCGTCCTGNTTTGCAAGCANCTCTTCATGGCTTCCCTGCTGAATCATTTCTCCATTATGGAAAACCAATATCTTATCACAGAACCGGCANGAAGACAGTCTGTGGCTGATATAGACGGCCGTCCGGTCCCCAACAATCTCATTAAATTTTGAATAAATCTCATACTCCGCTACCGGATCAAGGGCTGCCGTAGGCTCATCTAAGATAATAAAGGGCGCATCCCGGTATAAGCTTCTTGCTATGGCAATCTTCTGCCCTTCTCCGCCGGAAACCCAGATTCCGTCCTCCTCAAAGTCTTTTCCGATATTGGTATCAAGTCCCTTTGGAAATTTCTCTTCTATTTCCGTAAATCCGGCTTTTTGCAGGCAGTCCTGTACCCGCTTGGCGTCAAANTTTTCTCCTGCCGCCACATTTTGGGCAAGGGATAAGGACAATAGCTGAAAATCNTGGAACACTACGGAAAATACNGACATATATTCCCTGTAGTTGTACTTGCGGATATCAATTCCGTTTAACAGAATCACCCCTTCCGTNGGGTCATACAACCGGCACAGCAGCTTAATAAAAGTAGTTTTTCCCGAACCGTTCTGCCCCACTACTGCCATGCGCTTTCCAACCTGAAATTTCAGCGACACATGGCGNAGNGCATAGTCTTCCGCTCCCGGATACCGAAAGCTTACATTNCGGAATTCAATTTCGTAATTTCGNTCCGCTCTTTTTTNTACNGTCAGAGNTGCCCTGATACATNTNATTNGGAATATCCAAAAANCNNAAGACTNCNCTTAAATAATANGCATTTCCNNCTGCNTCNGCCGCTANCATAAAAATTCCNGTAACTGCNCTGGANAATGNNGTNACCGCCCCTANATANTGAGTGATCATCCCNACATCNAAGGCTCCTGCCCATGCTTTCAGGCATACATACAGATAAACAATACCCATAAGAAGACTGGGCAGCACCGTCTGNANNGCTGTTAAAATNCCGGCAATTCCCNTTGCCANCTTTGCAAAATAGGATTTNGTNTCAAAANNATGGNNNGNNGTAAANAGNTNNATACANCNATCCTCCTGNNGGTACATNCGAATATCCAAATCCCGTTTCCNGTTANATGCAAACTCATGCATAAAAAAGAAAATNCGATTTCCCAGCTTTGCNCTCTCCGCACATTGATTTTGCCGATCCTGAAGCACNTTTTCTAATGACGAATTGACTGCTGCCGCNCCCACCATACANCCNANCAGAATCAANGGNCANATTGGGTGNTTTAAAAAAGTCAGACCGNCTGNNNNTTCAGNNATTNTAANAGAAAANAAAGTTACCGATANNNCAATCCCGCCAATCAATTTAAATAATTCTNCTAAAAACCGCTCATACTGCCAGAACACCTTGTTCATTCCGTNTCCGCCCCAGTTTTCAGACTGCTCCACCCATGCCAGCTTTTCGTAGGTACGTGCGTCATCCACAGCGCTATAATCCATGGACAGAATCTTTTTGGTATAGATAGAAGGCAGACAGTTCCATTGAACTGCCGCATAAGTTTCTTTTGCCCGAAACAATATCACCCTAAGNAGCGACAACGCTGCCGTAACAGTTAAGATGATCACGACCCATTTTATCAGTTCTGCCCTGCGTCCTGCTCCAGCAAGTTCATTTAAGAGTCTTGCGGTAAAGTAAAGCGCAAAGCAGGGACTGCCTGCCGTTATTAATGCATGAAGCCCTGTATAAAGAAACTGTTTCGGATATTCGCGGCACCAAAGTAATACCGCACGTTTATAAAGTATAAATGTCTCCTTGAAAGAGCAGGNTCNACTGCCGGNCTTATCAGCCGAAGGCTTCTTTTCTTTCCGCATCTGTTTTTACTCCTTCCTGATAATACTTGCTTTGAATCTCAAAAAGCTCCGCATAGCGTCCGCCTTTCTCCATAAGCTCCTGGTGAGCCCCCTCCTGCATGATCTTTCCGTTCTCGATCAAAATGACTCTGTCACAGAATCTGGTGGAGGCAAGCCTATGGGAAATATAAATAGAAGTCCGCCCTCTGGTAAGCTCCTGATATCGGTTATAAATATCGCTTTCCGCTATGGCATCCAACGCTGCCGTAGGCTCATCCAGCACAATGATAGGGCTATCCCTATATAAAAGCCTTGCCAGCATCAGACGCTGCATTTCGCCGCCTGACAGCTCTACCGCCTCATTAAATACCGTTTTATCCATCAAGCTGTCAAGACCATCCGGAAGACTGTTGATCTTTTCCGTAAGACCTGCCTTTTCTATACAATCAAGCGCCTTCTCACGATCAGCTCCCTGTACAGTCTGGGAAATATTTAGCAGGATACTTCCCGCCAAAATAGAAAAGTTTTGAAATACTCCTGCAAACAACTGATAGTATTCCCTTCGATTAAATTCCTTCACATTAATGCCGTTTATCAGCACTTCCCCTTGGTCAGGATCATAAAATCCGCAAATCAGCTTCACCAATGTGGTCTTTCCCGCACCGTTTAGTCCTACCACTGCCAATTTCTGCCCTGCCGGAATAGTCAGATTCAAATGCTCAAAAATAGGATTTTCCGATTCCGGGTAACAAAAGGTTACATCTCTAAGTTCAATGGTATAACCCATCCCTTCCTGAATCTGAGGCACTATCCCGTCTTCCATCCGGAACAATTCTTCCTGATCTAAAAATTCTCTTAAAGTAGACAATTCCAGACTCTGCCTGTGTAAAACAGTAAAATTGGTCAGTATTCGGCTAATCCACTCCGTAAAACCGCCTACAGCAGTAAATAAAAGCAAAAACCGGGATACCTCCAGCTCTCCTTGCAGCATCATTGCCAGCAAATATCCATAAGCAACACCGTTCCGCAAAATGGCAAGCAAAATATCAACGATATCCGCCAGAAAGTATTTTCTTTGTCCTTTTCCTGAAAATTCCCATAAAAGGCGCTGATACTTATCCATTAAATCCCCAAGCCATGCTTCCATCCCAAAGATTCTGATATCTTTTGCAAACAGACGGTCTTTCCCCTTTCCCATGGTATAAAAAAACTTTTTTAACAGCTCTGCCTTTTCTTCCCTGTGCCGGTATTCCCAGCCGCCAATATAATTAGTAACCCAATATCCACAAATTGTGGTAGCCAGGGTAACTAAAATTAAAAACAGGCTGACATCCTTAAGCAGAAACAAATAAATGACAAATCCCATAACGCTTTTCATAATTTCGCAAAGAGTTTCCCAGACAGCCTCTCCCGCCTGGTTATTGCCGCTTAACGGCTCCCATGATTTTGCCTGTTTGCTCTGGATCTTTGAATCCTCCATAAGAGGATAGGAATAACTCGCACTTCTTTTAACTAAGCGGACAATTAGTCCCAAACGAACCTGAATTCTGCCCGTATGCACATTCATTTCAATATATGCAGCAATTGCACGCAGCAATAAGATCCCCACGGTAAAGCTTCCAATCAGAATCAGCAATTCTGAAAGCTTTGCATGATGTTGAATCTCTGAAAGCAGCACCGGTGTTACAAACAATTCAAGCAAAGAAATCCCTACCGCCACAACAGCCTGAAGCACCACCAGAGAAAGAACAGAAGGGACATTACACGCTGCCTCTTTTATCATAAACAATACATTGCTTCCCATACTGTATTTCTTTTCACTTACTTTTTGCATTCCCTTTCATCTCCTTCCACCAATACTCTAACATAAAAGAAAAAGGACACACGATTCCGGGGACGAAATGTGTATCCTTGGTGACAAACAGCAGGTATCTCTTATTGCGGCAGGAGAATCTCCGTGGTAAACGCGCCCTCCTCGCTATTCCGGCTTAAATACCCTTGATACCTCTCTACGATTGTATCAATACGAACCAGGCCATAACCATGCCCCGCACCCTTGGAGGTTAAAAACCTTCCCTGCTGCTTTTTCAGCTTTTTCCCTGCTGTCCGATTGGTGAAAGACATGTAAAGCTGCGTATTCTTCATATCCATATAAACCCGGATCATCCTCTCTTCCTCAGGAAGCTCCATACTTGCTTCAATGGCATTGTCAAGCAGATTCCCTATAATGATGCAAAGATCGATCTCCGCCGTGGTAAGCGCCACCGGCACGCTGGCATCTGCAATCACTTGAATTCCCTTAGATTTTGCCAGAGAAATCTTGCTGTTTAGGATCACGTCCGTCATCTGATTTCCGGTCTTTATCACCATATCCACAGTATTCAAATCTTCATCCAGCTCGTCCAGATACTTTTTCAATGCTTCCAGATCTCCCATTGCCGCAAAGCTTTTTAATACCTGAATATGGTTCCGGTAATCATGCCGCCAGCCCCGGATCTGCCGGTACATATTTTCCACCTCGGCATAATGGGTGGCTAGCAAATCTCCTTGATATCCTGCAATCCGCTTATCAATTCGTTTATTTAACCCAAACATATCTGTCTCCTAAAAACAGTTAATAAATGCTTGATTGATCTTGTCATAAAGCCCTCTTGCCAAAGGAATCACCGTTCCATCCTTCAAGACAACATCATTCTTAGTGATCTTTTTCACAAACCCCAGATTCACGATATAAGAACGATGCGTCTGAAAAAAACGACCATCCAGTTCTTTTTGCATTTCCCGGAGAGTCCGCTTTATGCTGTAATCTTCCATTCCATGGATGGTGACATAATTTTTCTGAACTTCCATGAAACGAATCTCATACAACGGCACACGCACCGTCTCCCCGGCACTTTGTAAAAGCAATGCCCTTTCCTGCATCCCAATGCGCTCCACTGCCCTGCAGAGCACCTCTTCTAATTTTTCCCTCTTTACCGGCTTTAGCAGATAATGGAGCGCTTCCACATCATAGCCCTCCGAAATATATTCCATATAGCCTGTGATAAACACAATCTGGATACTTTTGTTTTGGTCTCTGATCTTCTTCGCCAGTTCCACACCGCTCATCTTGCCCATCTCAATATCAAGGAAAAGCACATCAAATTCTTTTTCCGCTGCATAGGCAAAAAGGAAGCTTTCCGCTGAAGAAAACTCCCTGATAGATACTTCTAAGCTCTGCCTTTTTACCCACTCTATAATCTGATTCTTCACATATAAAAGATCTGCTGCATCATCGTCACATATTGCAAATCGGTACATATCCTTGTCTTCTTTCCTGCCATATGTATTATATCCATCTGGTTAAAATTTACTTTCCGTCAGAATAACATAAGATGCCGGGGATTGCAATGAAACTTATTTAAATTAACGTTTAGATAGGGTATGTGTATGTAAAACGTCCGCTCAGATGAAAAGAAATCCTACGTCACCACGCTCGATAAAGCGTTCGCGAATTGGTTCCTTTAGGATTTCTTTTCA
>JAAVAA010000058.1 GCA_014804285.1 Lachnospiraceae bacterium
AGATGTTGAAAAATGGATGAAAGAACAGGAAATCAGGGAGGAGGATGAGGTAACAGTGTGTGAATTATTTGACCAATACGAGAGAAGGGGAAGGGCCGCTGGAATTGAAGAGGGCGAGAGAAGAGGCATGAGGAGAGGCATGGAAAGGGGCGAAAATCGTTTTGCCATGTTGGCACAAATGCTTATGGATAGTGGTAGGAATGATGACTTGCGGAGAGCTATTTCTGACCGGAGCTACAGGGAACAGCTGTATATGGAAGTTAAATTGTCTTAAATGTAACTATAAGATAAAGCTGTAGATTGAAAAGATAGAGTAAAGTAAAACTAGAGAGAAAGCTTGGGAGCCATTCGTATCGCAAAATATAATAAATGCCTCTGGTAGTTTTTATATACTATCAGAGGCATCATCAGTTGTTTGGATTATACATTGGAAAAGGCTGCGCATCACAAATCAGATGGGAATATAGAGAATTTCCAGCATGAAGAAAAACATGAAGAGAATGGCGATAAAGATAGCTATGACTTAGCAGGAAACAGAAGCAGGATAGAGGGAGCGGTAAATGAATGTAAATGGATTTATAATGCAAAAAAGGAGTGGCACATATTATCAAGGTGTTGAGGGAGATAATTGGTATTTAAATTATAAATTTTCTAAAGAGATAGATACTTTTTTTGAAGAAAATATAGAAAAAGCATGGTGGAATGAGGATTATATTGATGCATGTAATAATACAAGATTTATACAGAATTATATTGATATATCGAAAAAGGAAAATATAAACTATAGAATCCTATTATGTATGACAACAAAAAATATGCCACAAATGGTTTTAACAAAAGAATTGAACATGAGTTTTTTGGGGTATGATTATGCTGATTCTGGTGGAAGTTATTATTCAGCAGTATTAAATGATGTGATTTCAAAAAGGATACCTCAGTTTACTGATATACATTTAAATGAGTACGGGCTTTTTGAAACATATGAGAGTATTATGAATTTTGTTAAGCTTAGAGAGTCATTAAAAAAAGTGGAATGTTCACAAAAGAGATATTTAGAAGAAGGTGATTTTGTGATTTATAAGCTCTATGAAATAAAGGATTTCCTTCAAATAAATCTATGATATAGTAATAAAATCAGATTTTTGAAGCTAAATTGTCTTAAATGTAACTATAAGTTAAAACTGTAGAATTATAACAATGAATTGAAAGGTGAAAGAATGGTACGTTTATACGGTAAAGCTCCTTACGAAGCGGTCTTGGTTCATGGCGGTCCGGGGGCGATAGGGTCATTAAAAGGATTTGCAGAGGAACTGTATGAAATATCTCATATTGGTGTTGTTGAAGCGATTCAGTCGAAATATTCTAT
Source organism: Lachnospiraceae bacterium (assembly GCA_014804285.1). Taxonomy (GTDB): domain Bacteria; phylum Bacillota; class Clostridia; order Lachnospirales; family Lachnospiraceae; genus Suilimivivens. The sequence continues at coordinate 1,367 of JAAVAA010000058.1, forward strand.
AGCGGAGTTGATTGAGGAGTTATATGGTCAAATTAAAAGTCATTGTACCAACAAAATATCGCTTATTGGACATTCCTGGGGCGCATGGTTAGTAGTGCTATTTACAGAAAAATATCCTGAGGTAGTAAAAAATGTAATTCTGATTGGCTGTCCTCCGCTTGAAGACAAATATGTTTCAGAAATCGGTTCTCGAAGACTTCAAAATTTATCGGACGAAGATGGTGCAATATTTCAAAGGCTGATGAGCAATCAGGCAACGGCTGAGGATATGGAGAAAATCCCCCGAATATTTGATCAAGCAGATAATTATTGTCTTGAGAATAGAGAAAAACATAGAGCGGATAAAACAGACAGTGAAATGCACAACAAAGTTTGGAGTGAAGCGGCTAAGCTGAGAAGTAGTGGGCAGTTACTAATATCTTTTAAAAATATTAAGAGCAAAATATATTTGATACAAGGGGAATCCGATTCGCATCCGGTAAATGGTGTGACAATACCTTTGCAAGAAAATGGAGTTCAATGTGAGACTTACGTTTTAGAAAGGTGTGGGCACAGTCCGTTCATGGAAAAATGTGTGAAAGACGAATTTTATAAAATACTGATTAGGGCGATCAAGGAAAAGAATAATGATAGAGCAAATTAAAGAGGGGTTCCTATCAAAGATGTATCCATATTTCCGATGGATAATGCAGGTTTTTTGGGTGCTGAAAGGAATCTACTGAAAAGTAGAATTTAGCAGACGCTGTTAAAACTCTTTTTGATAAAATCTACATATTAGATACTTCGAATTTTCAAAAAATATATCAGTTTAGGGTTGTAATGCACAAAGAACTGTTATAGTAAATGAAACTGGTAAGGTCATCATCGTTGCACCGAAGTAGGAGGACGAGATAATGTTTATTAAATTTGATGATTTGGACATGGTGGATTTTTTTGAAAATCAGCCAATACCGATTGGAGAAGAAGGCGAAGCACAATTTATATATTCTATAAAAGACAGACACCAATTTTCAATGACATTAACGGTTGATGCATATGCAAAAAAAGTAGATATTTCCGTTATGTATAGCGATAATACTATTTTTGCAGGAGAATTTGATAATGTGCTTGAAATCAGAAAAAGTGAAGATGTTCTACTTGTGGAAATGGAAAACAAAAAACGTTTAGTGATAAAAAAATACCCTTGTTTGGGAGTTATTATGGAAAATGCGTAAAGTATAAGAACTAACACAATGCGAGTTCATGGAGCTGCTGGGAAAATGGTTAATAATATTGTTGAAAACGGTAAAGTCCTTTCACAAAATAATGGTAATAAATTTGCTTATATAACACAAATTGTAAATGATTGGGATCCTATTGGATTTTTTCCGATGGCTCCAAAAGATGAATATATTAATGAAATAAAGAGAATAAGTGAATTTGTTTGCTCTAATCATAATTTGCAAGTTCAATCATTGGCACAAGCAATAAATAAAATATTTGTAGAAACATTTGGAACAGATGTTTATGATGAAGACTTGGAACAATGTGCCTTAATGGCAAAACGAATATTAAGCGTTGAGAGGGAATAAGGTTTTTAGCATCCTCACGTAATAAAATTATAACATTTTTTTGACAATCCCAAACTGTCTATGTTTCAGTGGCATGCATCAGGGGGATAAAAACTCCCGTAATACTTAAAAAAACACAATACCGGTGGTATTTCATAAACTTAAAAGGTTATGGAATACCGCCTGTTTTCTGTCACCTTAAATTTGCCAGCTGCACAAGCAGGGAAAAGTGCTTATCGGTGTGAAGCTATTGGTATGGGAATTGAGGGATTTGTGGTAAGATAAAGGAGAGACGGAACATGGGGGCAATGTTTTCAGGACTGTTCGGTGAGAAAGAGGAAAACCGCCGGAGCTATTGAAAGCAGAGCAGAGGGTTGAGGCTGTAATTGACAACCTTGAGAGTGCAATAAGTCTGCATAATTTATAAGAGAGTATTGATTATGAGCGAAAAAACTAAATTTTTTTTGAAAAAATGCAAGAGTTTCTTCCTTCAACGAAAGAAGCGTATATCGAAAGCATAAAGGAGTATGGGGAAGTATTGGAGATAGTTGTGATAGAAGATGTTTTTATGCCCCCGATATTAAAATTATTAAGTGAAAATAAGGAACAGCAACTATTAGAAGATATATTTAAGTATTTTGAAGAAATAGTAAATAGTGATGATATACACTTAATAAAAATATTTGTGATTACTGTTTTAGAAATTTTAGGAAATGATAAGCTGATTTTAGAGAACGCAAAACAGTATATGGGAACAAAAACCACAGTACTTCAAATAAAGGCTGATGAAGAATTAGGAAGAGCATAAATAAGATAACTCATAAATTCTGCAAAGCTTTTCTGTGAGAAATATCAAATGTTATTGGATGAAAAAAGATGGAAAAAGTTAGAGATATGAATAAAACTATTTTTTATGAAAATCTTATGATGACAATACATGAAATTATGGATGCAAAAAATGTGGATGAGAGTAAGATCAGGTTTAAAATTTTGCCTGTTTATGAGAAAGAGAAATCATTTAGTGGTATGGATGATTTAATGCGCTTAGTTGCTTTAAGTGAAAAAAATGTGGGAAATAGATTATTGACAGTTGAAGAAACGGTAAAATTAGTTGCATGTAACTCACCATTCGTTCCTATATGGATTAATATTTCTTTAAATGAAATAAAAGGAGAAAAACTGGTTTTCAATTTTGAAACAAGCTTGAGATTTAGAAAGCCATCTTTATTAAGAAATGCTGAAACGGGACACCCGCCATTCAAAGCAATAATTTAAATACAAGAAAGTATAACAAATTCTGTGTTTTAGCAGTTTGTATCATATTATAAAGTATCATCGGAACAAGATGGCATTTTTAGTTTTTTATGGGAGGGATTAAGTAATGAAAGATATAGATGAAATAATGCAATTGTATGATAGCTTTATTCAAATTGTTAGGCAGCTTTCTGCGAGTGCGGAAGAGCAAATAAAGATGTTAAGAGGATTTGTTGTAACTGATGAAATAGCTTTGGATTTTTCAGATAATGGAATACCATATGCACAAGAATTATTAGAGTATGGTTGGATTACTCAGGAGCAGTTTGATATGGCTCAGAATATAGATAAAAAGTTGGATGAAATGTCACAGAAAAAGGAATTATGGAGTGATGCTGCATTGATAAGCTCTATAGAATGGGATACATGTCGAAAATGTGGAATGGATTTATTGCATACATTAGAATAACAATAACCTGTAATAGTATCAGTGGAAAAAGATGAAAGTGAGAAGATGATGGAATATATTTTGCTTGAATGGTTTCATGACATAGAAGATGAGCCATATTTAATTTACTCTGAAATTGATTATCAACGTTATGAAACTAGAAAAATAGAAGTATTTAAAAATGGGACGTGTTTAAAATGCGGTGAAGAAATATTAAATTCACCAATTGAATTAGCGGATATAGCATTTCCTGAAAATATTGATGAAATAAATCGGGATAAGCAATTTTATGCAAAATATATAACTAAGAAGGAGTTTGAAAAAATATGGGATGGTGTTCACTTATAGACAGATTCTCCTTAGCTATGTTAAGACTCTGGAAGGAAAGAGCAGGAGAATTACCTAAATAATAGTTGGAGGAGATAATGTACAAACCTACGGAAAGTGAAAGAAATAATTGTATTCGTATAGTTAAAGAGATATATAAAATAGATGACAATTCTGAGTGTGAGAAATATGCTAACAATATTTTTAGTATAGCATATTCAATTGGTGGAGATTATGGCGAAGCAACAATTAGAGCTATAGCAGAGGCTTTGCATAAGCGTAACTATACGCCATGAAATAAAGTGACGCCGCTTTTAGTGGCATGTTTTTTTGCCTTTTTATAAAATCAGGAAAGGTTGGAAAGAAAAAGAGGTGAAGTATATATGAAAGAGAAATATTCAGAGGAATGGTTGGAACTTATACATAAGAGAGAGGAGTATGAAAAAGCTTCTTTTTTATACAATAAAGTAAATGAAAACCAAAGGAGACAAGATTTAAGAAAAGCACTAAAAGAATCAAACGTTTTGGAGCAGTGGCCTGTGATAAAAATGATGAAAGAAGGATATATATATTCAGATTCAATTGAGTTGGTTTTGGATGAAGTTGTAGAAATTGCCACAACAGGGTATGAGGAATGCGTTGGTGGGGCAGTAGGTGCATTAAATCATTTAAGCATGAAAAAGTGGAAGAATAAAATAATCCAACTAGTAATTTTTTATACGGAAAATAATTTAAAAGATAAAGCAGTATTTCATTATTCATGGCATTTATTATACAGACTTGGATTCAAGCAGGCTTTGATAGATTATGTTGAAAAATATGAAGAATATATGGAAGGAGAACTTGATGAAGAAGATTGGAAAGATATAAGAAATATGACAGAACGATGCTGTTGAGCATCGAAACATAGCCAAACCGGAAAAACAGCCGCAAAAAATTACTGCGGCTGTCTCGTTCCCATCATTTTGCCCAATTGCTCCATGATTCCCATATTGCCATTAACAGATATTTCGCCGACCTTCTCACAAATCTTCTCCAGATACTCAAGCTCCTTCAGCTTGTAGAGAGTCTGGTTTTCGTCCATGAGCTTCGCTGTGTTGAGCAGGGATCTGGTGGAGGCCACTTCTTCCCGTCTGGCGATCACGTTTGCCTGCGCCGCCTTTTCCGCCACAAGGACAGAATTCATGATCTCCCGGATTTCGCCGGGCAGTATGATATCCTTGATTCCTGCGGTGAGAAAGTTTACGCAGAACATTTCTTCCCGTCCCTTAAGCGCCTCGTGGATTTCCTTAGAAATCTGCTCCTTTGCCTCCAGTATTTCGTCCAGCTTGTAATTGCCCACGATTTCTCTGATCACAAGCTGTATCGCAGGGTAAAGCTGTCCCTTTAAATCGGAGATTGTTGCAGCGAATTCCACCGCATCCCGTATTTTATACATAGATGCAACATTCATTCTAATACCGATCTTGTCTTTGGTCAGAATTTCCTGACCCACGATATCCAGTTCCATCTGCTTCATATCAACCACACGGCAGGAAACGACATGATGGTAATTCCAGAAATGGTATACTCCTTTGGACAGTTGGTTCTGCATTACGTTGTCATAGTATACCAGGCCGACTTCTCCCTCACCCACCGATACTTCTGTATAGAGATGCTTCGGCACCAGTGAAAGCATCTGCTTCGTTACTTCCGCTCCGATGAACGTTTCAGCCATGGACACGATTTTGACCTCATACTTATCAAATACATTCCAGAATACATAGTCCTTCCTGCTCGCAAAGGATGTCAGCTTTCCATTCATATAGATGAAGCCCACAGAGCCATCCGGTATTTCTGTATGTACAGTGGCGTTACGGAATGTGGCATCCTTGGAAAGCACCTGATAGGGAACCTCCAGATATTCCAGTTCATCCGACATCTCCTCAATCACAACCGTGTAACCTGCTATTTTGGGAAAATGCCAGGTCCCTGCGGTGATCATCTTCTGAAATACGCCGTTTCTTAATACAAATCCTGCCTGATTGTCCTTGATAATATACTTCATGACTTACTCCTCCTATTCTGGCTTGGCATCCGCTCTGCCATATATGGCACAGTCCGGGCGAATGCTGTTAAATATGTTTTGGTAATGCTTTTATCCCTCATTCATCAGTCTGGTGCGGAAGCTTTGTTCAGCAGACTGTAGGGAGGAAGGGCACTTTGCAGACGGATATTATCGTCGTTTTCAAATATCTTTTACAGAGTGTTGTTCCTCCTTCCAATCTGCGGTATCCCCAACCTTCAGGCCACAGACTGATTCGGCGTTCTCGCGTTTTCACTGCTTCAGCTACCATCTCCCCGCTGGTCCGCCCTATGGTGAAACAGCTTCGGAAGTCCTTGCGCCTTCGCAGGAACGCGGAATGTGCCCGAAATCGGGATAAAAGCATTGCTTGGAGCGGATTCGAACCGCAGACTTTACAAGTCTNNNNCCNTTAANCTGTTTGGAATATNCGTGGAATACCGTACAGTACGCTGTCGGCACCGCCGGGCAGGAAGTGACTTCCAATACCCGTGCCNTGTCAAATATCCCGCAGNATACTGACNCCATATCNGNNTTTNTGTTCAGNAGACTGCGGGGTACTTGACCACCACAGAAATAAACCTNNNCTCANCCTTTCACNACNCCCACTGTCTTCANCTTNCTNACCGGNGTGACCATATCCAGCTGCTGTGCCATGACCTGGTCGATATCCTTATANGCAAACCGNCACTCCTCTGCAACATCATTTTTCTTGCGCTTTCCAAGNACAACATCCTGTTNCTTTAGATCCAATATGACCTGCTCAGTGCTGAATGCCCGCATGGCACCGGATCTGGAGTAGCTTCTGCCGGCACCGTGGGATGAGGTACANAAGGATTCCTTATTTCCTTTCCCTTCCACCACATAGCTGTAAGATCCCATAGCTCCCGGTATCACAGCCATTTCTCCTTCNCTCACTCTGGTGGCGCCTTTCCTATGNACCCAGACATTGGCGTCATAGTGATTTTCCAATGNCGCATAGTTGTGATGGCAGTTGATTTCCTCTCCAAATTCCACTGTGAGATCNGTGTGTTTTTCAATCTGCTCTTTCACAATGGCACAGGTCTTATCCAACATACGGGCGCGGTTCTCAAAAGCATAATCCATAGCCAGATTCATCCAGTTGATATACTGCTGTCCTNCTTTAGACNGGACGGGCAGGAAAGGCAGACGGTACTCATCCCTGACCTCGCTGTACCACATTCTGTTAAGCTCTCTTGCCTTCTCATGAAAGTAATCNCAGATTGCCTTTCCGAGATGGCGGCTTCCGGAGTGGATCATAATGCANAGATAACCTTCCTGATCTTTCTGAAGCTCAATAAAATGATTNCCGCCGCCCAGACTTCCCACCTGAAAATATCCGTCCTCAATCAATGGCACCAGCTCTGCATTCTCCTCATACTTTTCTATTTCCCGCTGCGCNCGGTCAAGCACTTCCGACGCCTGNGGGGTCTTGTGTCTCTCTGTATTTAAGGGAATTGCCCGCATGANNCTGCCGATGATGGACTGAATCAGGGTGCCNTTTCCGGTCTGAATGCCTTTTATGTCCNCCACACGGATATTGGTAGGAATAAAATCCATACCGCATCCGATATCCACTCCCACCGCNTTTGGGATGATCACATCTTTTGTGGCGATCACTCCGCCGATGGGCATTCCCTTGCCCGCATGGGTATCGGGCATTAGGCANACCCATTTATGTATGAAAGGAAGCTGCGACAGGTTGTATGCCTGCTCCAGACAGTTTTCATCCAGCTGACTCTCATCTTCCAGCCATATCTTCACCGGAAATTTTGTTTTTTCATTATATAATACAAACATATTCTCTTCATCCTTTCGTTTTGTATCTTGTGTGATGAACTGAAATCATTATATGAAACATTTTCCAGATAATCATTTCAAAAAAGTTGCGAAGTGTGCTATATTTATTCCAANAAGAAAAAACTNCCATAAACNGCAATTAATTGGAGANAATATGTCTGATTTTCAGGAGCTGGTTAAAAGCTTTCCCAAAACAAGAGAATATGTGCGTGATTTTTTTGTCTACGGATTCAANACCAGGGANGAATTCAAGGACAAAAGCCCCAGAACCTACGACAATGAGAGGAGACGTCTGGAAAGCTGGCTTGGGAATCATGTGCGGAAAGATCATGTATCTNGCGGTTCCAACATTTCCCTTGCCATAGANAGTAATCTTCTGGACACCAATCCTTTGTTTAGGGTTTGGAAGACGAAAAGCTTTACNGACAACGATATCGTACTTCATTTCCTGATACTGGANCTGCTTCAGGACGGTNCGGAATTAACTGTGGAGGAAATAACGNGGCGCCTGCTTGAGGAATATGAGGCGCTGTTCGATATCCAGATTGTCCGCCGGAAGTGCAACGCCTATGAAAAAGAAGGGCTGCTGAATAAATCAAAATCTGGGAAAACCATCGTTTATTCCATCGACAATTCTCTTGCGGTCTGGATAAAATCCAATGAAGGTGTGCTGGACGCCCTCGCTTTTTATCAGATGGCTGGTATCTTCGGGATTGTTGGAAACCATCTTTCGGAACAGTTGGATCATCACAACCGGACCTTCCGGGTGAAACACAGCTTCTGCATACATACGCTGGAGGAAGAAATCCTTTTCGACCTTCTGGCTGCCATGAANCAGAAGANAGATGTACACTTAGAAATAAAAAGCTCCAAAAACGGAACCCTGAATACTGNCGACTGTACACCCTTGCAGATTTTTATCAGTACCAGAAGCGGCCGCCGTTTTCTGTGTGGATATGTGAAAANAGGTAAGCGNTTCACCTGCTACCGCCTGGACACTATCAAAACCGTCGTTCCCTTAGACCAATCGNAGGAGTATGAGGAGCTGTTGGCACGGNTGGACCGGAANCGNTGCTATCTGTGGGGCGTATCCTTCCANGGAAATGANCGATCCCGACTTAACAGGCTGACTATGANAATACAGGNCCTGGAACCCTCNGAACANTATATTGTTGAGCGTTTAAAGCGTGANGGCAGAGGCGGTACGGTCACAAGAATAGAACGNAATGTTTANCAGTACGAAATTGAAGTATTTGANTGTAATGAGATGNTGCCCTGGATNCGCACCTTCACAGGTAGGATTCTATCCCTGAAATGTACGGACAAATCTGTGGAACAGCGCTTTTATCGGGATCTACAGACGATGTATCAGATGTATCAGATATAGGGAGAAAGCTTATGGAATTATTCTCAGAAATATATAGCTGCTACTATCAGGTGTTAAGACATTTACTATGCAGTCAGGACACGCTGACCATACAGGACATCCGCCGCCAAATCTGCGGCGAAGGCTTTGAAGAGAGTCTGCTATCCATAATCCCCAAGCTGGAAGACGGTACATGGAATTTATTTGAAAAGGATGGGAAGTTATACCGTTCCCGGCTCTCATCCTCCTTTATCACCCCTGTTTCCGATCTTGAGAAGGCCTATCTTAAGGCGCTGCTGGCCGACCCGCGTATAGGGTTGTTCCTGGAAAAGGAGCAATCAGAAGCATTGAATAAGATGCTGGCTTTGGTGGCTCCGCTTTGGAGACCGGAACAGTTCTATTACTTCGACCGGTTTGTAGACAGCGATCCTTATGAGGATGAAAATTACCGAAACTGCTTCCGGATTCTGCTTCAGGCACAGAAACAGAACCGGTATGTGGACATTGACTACACCTCACCGAACGGGAGCCGCGTACATCACCACTATATCCCCGCCCGTCTGGAATACTCGGTCAAAAATGACAAATTCCGGATTCTCGCCCTGAAGCCTGCCCAGCCGGCTAAGGACTTACATGGACGCCGTCACAGACAAGGTCAAACGGGCAAAAGAATGAAACTGGAGATTCTGAATGTTTCACGCATTCAGAGCGTTAAGCTGATGCAAAAAACTTTATCCTCTCCTGTGGACTTAGACGCAATGATTCAGCGTTCTTACTATAAAGAACCTCTCCGACTGCGCATTGTCAACAAACGCAATGCCCTTGAGCGTGCGATGCTGCACTTTGCAAACTATGAAAAGAATACGACAAAAATAGATGAGGACACTTATGAATGCCTCATCTATTATAACAAGAATATGGAGACCGAACTGCTGATTGAAGTCATGTCCTTTGGTCCTATGCTTACTGTGCTCGAAAATGAAAGATTTTTAAGCGAATTGAAAGCGAGGCTGCAAAGGCAGATGAGAATTGTCCCGCCTGAGTGAATTAACAATCTTACAGCTTTTTAACCGGTCTGACATATTTCCAAAACCTTTCAGGATCATGATAAAAATAGAACAATCTGCCTTGTGTAGTGTCAAGGCAATAACCAGATGCGTTGTAGTCGAAATTTTTCATCGCCTCCTCAATTTTATGTTCAACACTCTGATTTTGCGTTTGATAGTTGAACGGACCATGTTCAAATACGATATATTCTCCCTCTGGAACATCCATTATTTGCATCTGTTTTGGAATTTCACCACAATAATCCACAGGAAGCCGCACACCATAACTTTCGGCCATTGGAATACCCCAACTGCAAATTCTGCCCGTCGGTTCGTTAATAAATGCCATAATTTGACCNCTTCCGCTATTGGCNNCNGNNCCGCCCATATCATCCAGTTTTCCTTGTATNCTGTCAAGCANTCCGCANATTGTCTCNCAGTCTTGTNCCGGAATCTGACTTTGCTTTTGCCAAAAATCCCAATAACCATTACTCTCATAATTTCTGATGTGCAGGTACTTGTGTGCAGGTATTGTCACAAAATATACTTTTACATCATTTGTAGTATTTTCCATACTTGTTCCTCCAATACTTATTAAGTAACAATCAAACGGCTTAATGATAGAGCGAAGGACAACAGGAACGGGGTTATTACGGTATTCGCTGGGTGTTATACCATAGGCTTCTTTAAAAGAACGGGAAAAGGCTTCATGACTGGAAAAACCGTAATTTAGCGCGATTTCTAAAAGGCTTTTAGAGCTGTCCCGAACTTCTTTTAACGCAAAAGCAAGCGTCCGGTGTCGCAAGTAATCACGAAAATGCATTCCGGAGATTTCTATGAATTTACGGGAAATATAAAATTCCGAATAGCCTAATTTTTGAGAAAGAGAAGACAGTGTCAACGTTTCATCATTATGTTTTTTGATACACTCATCAACTTCTTCTACGATTGTCTGTACCAAACGATACCATTCGCTCATCCCTCTTCGCTCCTTTTTTGATTGCTCTATAGTAATTATACAGGGGCAGATCCTAATTGTCTTGATTTCGATTGCAGATTCAAATAATATATTTGTAAAGGTATTTCAATTTTGTGCATAAAGCGGCATTAATCAAAATGATCAAGGTACTTTCCGGGGAAATGAATACTCTTAAAAAGATAGAACGTATACAGTGGGGAAGAGAATTATGGACGATAGAAATTTAACGATAGGAGATATTGCGGAAGAACTGGGAGTTTCCAAGACTACCGTTTCAAGAGCCATATCTGGGAAAGGAAGAATNGGGGAGCAGACNCGCAAAAGAGTNTTAGCNTATATAGAGGAACACCATTANAGTCCNAATGTCGTAGCCAAAGGGCTTGCCCAGAATAAAACTTTTAANCTGGGACTGGTNCTGCCGTGGGACTATAATATCGTGGAACTGCCCTTTTTCCAGAATTGTATGCTGGGTATCAGCAGAGCAGCGTCTTCACATGGGTATGACGTGTTGATCTCCATGGTGACACCGGAAGATATCACACAGCTTAAGAGGGCGGTGACTAACCGGAAGATTGATGGCGCGATACTGACAAGAACACTGACGGACGATGCCCCCATGAAATATCTGAAAGAGAACGGAGTACCTTTTGTAGCAATCGGAAGTACCGATGATGACATGGCGGTGCAGATCGACAATGANCATAGAAGTGCATGCAGGGAATTGACNGATAAACTGTTGGAACGCGGCNTAAAGAAGATTGCTCTGATTGGTGGAGATGAGAGTTATATTGTCACCCGCAGCAGACTGNGTGGTTTTGAGGATGCTTTTACCGGAAGAAAAGAATGGAACGGAACAAAACTGACTTTTCTGAATNTAAAAANCANTCATGAAGTAGATCAGATCGTGGAGAAGCTTTTGACGGAACAAGTTGAATGCATTGTCAGTATGGATGACTTTTTATGCGTNTGNGTACTGAATGCTTTGCAGCAGAGGCAGATTGCGGTACCCCGGCAGATTCAGGTAGCATCNTTTTATGACAGCAGCATGCTGAAATACCGTATACCTTCCATCTCATCAGTCCGTTTTAATGTGGAGGAATTGGGACACAGGGCGTGCGAGCTNCTATTACGGCTGCTCGACGAGGAAGAGGTGGAGAAGCGGACATTGCTTGGATATGAGATGTGTATAAAAGAATCNGCGAAATGAAAGAATTCACTTTTCAATATTTTCCCACTTTTAGTAAAAATACAATTGACAGTATCTGTGCATTTTGTTATCATTTTAGCATGAACAACCGATTGCGCAAAGTAAAAANCACCAAATCATGACATAAATTTANGGTGTCAGTATTTTTCAAGACTTTAAGAAACGCAGCGGTATGACGGAACGACGATAATCACTGAATGAAAATGGAGGGCAGGACAACATGGATAAGTTTATTGTTAACATCATCCATCGTCCGGAGATGGTACCTGAGTACGCGGAAAAGGTGACCGGACACGGCAAAGAAGAAGATATCGGAAGAAAAGAGCTTTTGACAGAATCTTTGGATATCTTTAAGACACAGCAGGCAATTGCGCACAAGAACGGACTTAAGACAACGATTCAGATGACATACGCTTCTCTATTTAATGATGAGGCGGTGGAACTTGCCAAGGTAGACCATGAGAAGTACGGCGACGAGATTGCATTAACTTTACTTGGGCTTCCTTGTGAGGAGTTCCGTGAGAAATATAAGACTAAGGATTTCTGTATCTGGATGTTTTCCATGGAAGACAAGAAATCCATTGTTGATGATGTGTTCGGCAAATTCTATGACAAGTTTGGCTTTTACCCGGAATCTACGGGTTCCTACTATATGGATGCCGACCTGGTAAATTATGTGAAAGAGAAATATCCTATGGTGAAATGTGCCGTAGCGACCTGTTGGGAAGAGGGACCGAAGGCATATCACACCTGTAACAATTCATGGTATACCTTTATGGATGGCGGTCCGTGGGCACCATGGATTCCAAGTAAACAGAATGTACATGCTCCGGCGGCCAATGAAGCGGAGGACAGCGGAATCGTGGCAATTCCCCATTTGTCCCGCGACTTGATTGCATGTTATGACGGTAACGGCTCTAACTTCGGCACGCATCCGCAGAATGTACTTAGAAGCATGAGCTATGATTCCAAGACATGGGAATATCCGTATCTATACAATCTGATCGATCAGTACCGTGATCTGGCAAAATATAACAATGGTTACGCATACAATATGATGTTTGTAGGTCCCGGCTGGATGAACAAGATGGGACGTTGGGAAGCACCTTATGAACTGCTCCTTAAATCTTACGAGGACGGCATGGCATATTACGGTCAGCTCAAGAAGGAAGGCAAGCTGGATGACATGACCATGGCGGAGTTTGCAGACTTCTATCGTGAGAACAGAAGACTGACAGAGCCTGAATGCGCACTGTGGAGAGATATTTTATACGGTTCGGACAAGCAGTTATTCTGGTACTGTGATCCTTATATGAGAGTCTGCGCAAACATGGATCAGGGCGGTGCAATCGTAGACCTGCGTCCTTATGCGGCAAAATTAGAGTGGCCGGTAGGTATCGGTACAAAGCATGTAACAGATGCTTCTTACCCTTTCTTGATCCAAGAGAAGTACAGAGCGGGCTACTTCACTCACTATGCCGGAGAGGGAACGATCAGAAGCGCGAAGCTGACACATAACGGGGAAGAAGTGGATTTATGTCTGTGCAGGACGAAAGCTCATTTTTCACAGGAAGGCAATACGCGAATTCTTACGCTTGACCCTGTGGATATCGAGTTTTATGACCTGACAGTAAAGCTGCAGACGAAGATGTACTTCGAGGAAGGCAGTTCCAATATTAAGATTGAGAGAAGCATTTTAGAGATGAGCGACCCTGATGCCGAGGTGGAGATTAACGAATACATGGTAGCATGTTACGGTACTACAGAGTATTCCGAGGATATGACAGGCATCGTTCTGTCTGTTACAGACGGGGCAAACACAGAGAAGATTGATTATGCATATAAGTGTCGTGAGGCACAGATGCAGGGTGCAACGGAAGCGGCTGCTGTCGTACCTCAGATCGAGACGAGAGTATCTATTAGCTGTGAGAAGAAGGATGCGGCAGGCTACATCAAGGAAGGCTATGCATTCTCACCGATGTTCACATTAGGTTATACGACCAAGTTAAAAGATAAGGAGGTATTTGCGACATGGCTCAATCTGGCAAAGGCAAATTAAATTACAGGTGTCCCTCCTGCTTCATGAGAGACTTAGATATTGATATGTTTTATGAT